>JANNAQ010000045.1:0-97667 GCA_031384515.1 Bacteroidia bacterium | reverse complement strand
TAAAGCTTGGGCAGTAAAATCGTAATGAGTCGAATTAGGAGTATTAACGACAACTAATTCAATCGATGGATCCTGAAAGACTTCCTCAACTCGCTGAACTATTCTTGCTTTTGGGAAAAGAGTTGGCGCAACGGTTGATTTACGTTGGACAATTGTTGAAAGATTAAAACCTGAATGAACGTTGATCAAAGGGCCATGAAAAACCAACCCCGACATTCCATAAGAAAGTAAGGCAGTAGAAATGGGTTTGGGAGTCATCAAATTAAAATGGATAAAATAAAGATTAACGCTTTGGCTTACCTTCAAAAATAACCTAAAAGAATTAACTTGCACAATCAATTGATCGATTTACTCCATTCTTATTATGCCAAAAAGATTCTTAAAAATTCATCCTTCCGATAATGTGTTGGTCGCCCTTGCAGACCTAAAGGCTGGAGAGCAAATAACTGAAAACGGAAGGATCATAACGCTGATCGACACCATTCAGGCAAAACACAAATTTGTAATAGACAAACTCAATCCAGAAGATGAAATAATCATGTATGGCGTATTGGTAGGTAAAGCACTATCTGTTATTCCTGCAGGTGGAGCTATTGGAACACACAATGTAAAACACAAATCTGCCGACTTCACGGGAAGGTCTGGAACATTTCAGTGGAATGCGCCCGATGTTTCTCGATGGAAAGAGAAAACGTTTCAAGGTTATCACAGACAAGATGGTCAGGTAGGAACTGCAAACTTCTGGATTGTATTACCGATGGTCTTTTGTGAAAACAGAAATATTAATGTAATCCGCGAAGCATTTGAAGAAGGACTTGGTTTCGGAAAACAAAATACTTACAAAGACTATGTAAAACAATTAGTAGGTCTCTATCAAAATGGTAAAACCGACACGATTCAATCCGTGACCATTACCCAAAGTACTACCGCTCAAAACGAAAGGCTCTTTAAAAACTTAGATGGGATAAAATTTCTAACCCACGAAGGTGGTTGTGGCGGAACACGGCAGGATTCTGAGGCATTGTGTGCATTATTAGCAGGATATATAAATAACCCAAACGTAGCTGGAGCAACTGTACTAAGTCTAGGATGCCAGAATGCACAGGTCAGTATTTTGCAACAAAAGCTTGCTCTGCTCAATCCAAATTTTTCAAAACCACTCATCGTATTGGAGCAACAAAAAGAAGGAACAGAACAAGAACTGCTCGCTCAGGCTATACGTCAAACTTTTCTCGGACTTGTAGAAGTAAACAAATTGGAACGCAAGCCTGCGCCATTAAGTAAACTGGTAGTTGGCTTGGAATGTGGTGGCTCTGATGGTTTCTCCGGCATATCCGCGAACCCTGCTATTGGTCATACCTCAGATCTGGTTGCTGCACTAGGGGGAACAACTATTCTTTCCGAATTCCCTGAGCTTTGTGGTGTGGAGCAAGAGCTAATTGATAGGACAGTAGACGATAAAACTGCGGCTCGCTTCTCTCAGTTAATGCGTGCTTATTCTAAGGCCGCAGAGGCTGTCGGTTCAGGCTTTGATATGAATCCATCGCCAGGTAATATTAAAGACGGGTTAATCACAGATGCGATGAAGTCTGCAGGGGCAGCGAAGAAGGGTGGTACTTCACCTGTAGCCGATGTATTGGACTATACCGAATATGTTAAGCGATCTGGACTAAACTTACTGTGCACCCCAGGCAATGATGTTGAAAGTACAACAGCCATGGCTGGATCAGGTGCTAACATCATGCTATTTACTACGGGCCTTGGTACACCAACCGGAAATCCTGTAGCCCCGGTGATAAAAGTTTCTTCTAATACAAAGCTAGCGCTAAAAATGCCCGATATAATTGATGTTGATTGCGGGTCTGTTATCTCTGGAGAAAAGACCATTGAGCAGATGGGAGAAGAAATTCTTGACCACATTATTGAAGTGGCGAGCGGGAACATAAAGCCTAAAGCAGTTTTACTAAATCAAGATGATTTTATTCCATGGAAACGTGGCGTTTCACTTTGACAAATCATATCAGTAACCGATTCCAAGCTCTCCTTCTATGAATTTTCTTACAGAGGATTTTTTGCTAACCAACGACTTCGCAAAAACACTTTATCATAACTACGCTAAGAACCTACCTATAATCGATTATCACTGTCATTTGTCTCCACAAGACATTGCGAATGACAGGCAATTTGATAATCTAACCAAGATTTGGCTAGATGGAGATCATTACAAATGGAGGGCCATGCGAACACTTGGCATCGAGGAAAAATACATTACAGGAAATGCTTCGGATGAAGAAAAGTTCAAAAAGTGGGCCTACGCTGTTCCTTACACCTTACGGAATCCACTATATCATTGGACACATCTGGAACTCAGACGATACTTCGGGGTAAATGAATTACTAACACCAGATTCCGCACAAGAAATCTATACACTGGGTTCAGCGAAATTGAATGACAAATCCCATCACACGCGTGGGCTTCTTACCGGAATGAACGTAGAAGTCATTTGCACCACAGATGATCCGATTGATTCCCTTGAGCATCATCAAAAAATAAGGAGAGACAACTTCAGCATTAAAATATTACCCACATTTAGGCCAGACAAAGCATACGCCATTGAAAATTCAGAAACCTATACATCTTATCTAAAGAAATTATCGCAAGTTTCCTCTATTGAAATCACAAGCTTTTCCACGCTAATAAGTGCGCTAGAAAATCGAATCAATTACTTCCATTCAAATGGATGCAATCTTTCCGATCATGGGCTGGAGCAACTTTATTATCCTGAACCAGGAAGTTCAATACACATTGAACAACTCTTCACAAAAATTAGTAAGAACGAAAAGATCAATAAGGAGGAAACCCAGTATTTCAAATATTGTGTACTGATTGAATTGGGAAGACTTTACCATAAAAATGGCTGGACCCAACAGTTTCATCTTGGTGCACTTCGAAATACGAATGACCGCATGTTGAAAACCTTAGGGCCAGATACAGGATTTGATTCCATTGGCGATTTCTCGCAAAGCCGGAACCTTTCCCGATTTCTGAATGAATTGGATAGCACCAATCAACTTACCAAGACCATATTATATAATCTCAATCCATCAGATAACGAAGTGATGGCAACCATGATTGGAAATTACAACGATGGTTCAGTGAAAGGCAAGATTCAATTTGGATCTTCTTGGTGGTTCCTTGACCAAAAAGATGGCATGGAAAAGCAAATCAATGCTCTTTCCAATATGGGGCTGTTAAGTTGTTTTATTGGAATGTTAACTGATTCTCGAAGCTTCATCTCCTACCCTAGACACGAATACTTCAGGCGAATTTTATGCAACCTGATAGGCAAAGATGTGCAAAACGGGGAGTTACCTACTGACGAAAAATGGCTTGGTGAAATTGTAACAGACATCTGTTATCAAAACGCTAAATCGTATTTCAATTTTTAGCATTTGCTGAATTACATGTTACAAAAGCTTAATCGGGAGACGGCTGGAATAAATCAAACCTACCCCATCAAAGTACTGCAATTTGGTGATGGCAATTTCATGAGAGGATTCATGGATTGGATTATTGATATTCTTAATGAAAGGACAAATTTTAATGGTGCTGTTCAGATCATTCGTCCCCTAAGAAATACAAAAGATGTTAGAAAGTTTGAGCAAGATGGATTATATCATGTAGTCGAAAGAGGTCTATTGAATGGAAAAGTTATTTCTAATTCAAGATTAATAACGTGTGTTACCAGTGCAATTAATCCTTACTCAGATTTTGCACCATTTCTAAAATCCGCTGAAAATCCTGTTCTACAAATCATTCTATCCAACACAACAGAAGCCGGGATAACCTTTAGTACAAATGATAAGAGTATCTATTCAATACCTGAAAGCTTTCCCGGAAAAGCAACACTCCTGCTTTATCACCGATACAATTTCTTTAATAAAGACATAAATAAAGGAGTCGTCTTTATTCCCTGTGAGCTGATTGAAAAAAATGGAGATTCCTTGAGAGCAGTTATTCTTCAATACATAGACTCCTGGAATTTACCAAATGACTTTAAAGAGTGGGTAATTACATGCAATACCTTCTGCAATACCCTTGTGGATCGAATTGTTCCAGGCTTCCCAACAACAGATGCCATGGCTATTCAGCAAAGCATTGGATACGAGGATACAGAACTTGTTGTGGTGGAACCTTATTATGCGTTGATTATGGAGGCGCCTGAGCATGTAAGAACAATATTTCCAGCCGAACAAGCAGGCCTTAATGTAAAATTTGTAAGAGACATTACTCCTTACCGGTTGAGCAAAGTAAGAATACTTAATGGAGCTCACACTGCCCTCGTTCCTATTGCTTATTTGCGAGGACTAAGAACAGTTAAGGAATCAATCCATGATCCTTATGTAAATGAATTTCTTCTTACCACAATCCACGAAGAGATTCTTCCAACACTTGATCTTCCAGAAAAGGAACTAAAGAAATTTGCTGCCGATGTTATTGAACGATTTCAAAATCCATTTATCAGGCACGAATTGATGAGCATTTCGCTCAACTCCATTTCCAAGTTTAAAGTACGAGTTCTTCCAACCATCTTAGCATATGAAAAGCGAACCGGCAAATTGCCTGAACGTTTGCTTCAGTCACTGGCTGCATTAATTGTATTCTACAAAGGCAATTGGCGTGGTGAATCTATTCCGCTTAGGGACTCACCAGAGGTGTTATCTTTTTTTAAAGAGGCATGGAATACAAAAGATGTTGACGGAGTGGTGCAGAAAGTATTAGCCAATATTGCCTTCTGGGATCGTGACCTCACGAAAATAAAGGGGATGCAAGAACAAGTGAACCTAAAGGTTAATGAAATTATACACCATTGAATTACACATCATTACAATCAATCAGATTATCTGTGCATTCGAATAACAATCAACCTATCTTTTGTTTGCCAATTCCTTTGCTTTGGTGGTAGTATAATATTTAGCTAGCATATTAGGCACTTCCCATTCAGGCATGTTTCTGTCTTTAAGGTACTCCAGAAATTTTTGCATAACTCGGCCGAAGTGCGCCTCATGTCCTTCTTTATAGGAATCAGGAACAATCACCTCCCATTGAAGGTCTAATTTTTTAATGTCGACTCCTGGATATCTTGTTTGAACTGACTTCAACTGCTCATGCAATATGTTTTCAAACGAAGCCATATTACCTATAGGTTGAATGTATAGGGTGGGCTTAAACTGTTGCTCTGCACCTTGTTTAATAATCAAGTTAGCTTTTGTGCCCCGCATGATGGAGTAATGTGTATCGCCTGTTCCTTCTGGAGCTTTGTAATTCCAAATCACAGAAACTTTAGCATGGATATTTTTTAGTTTGTAATTGATTTCTCCATTTGCATATATTCTCAGAACAGTATCATCAACGATATCTTTTTTCAGGTATTCCGGAAAATTGTCAAATTTTGTAATAGCCTTAAATTCACTTAAGGTCATGTCAGTTGATGATCGTTTCGCATTGACAATCTGAATGTCCTTAGAATAATCCAGTATCTCCTCTGGAAAACACTCCCATTGAACCAAATCAACTAAGTGTGTGGTAACATCCACGATCCCCTCACCTTGCTGGGCCACATCCATAAACCATGCAGGACGGGTTAATACATTTCCTGATACATATTTATAAAAATGGTGAACGCTTTCCTTCGTCACAGAAGGGCTTTCAGGTGTACCTTCTTCTAGTGTTCCAAACACCTCCTTTAACATTGAAAATTCTTTCTGAAGAAGGGTAGTGATTTCATAACGTTCAGTCATGATATCATACAAGAGCAGATCATTCTTCTTAGCTGTTTCAAATGCTGCTCTCAATGTTTCAAAATCCTTTCCATCAATGATCATGGGCTTGTCTGCCAAAACATGAAAGCCCCCTGTCAACGATTTCGAAATGTATTCTGCCTTCCTTTGGTTGTTTCCTGAAAGCACAACCAAATTACCAGCCTTTCCGGAAAGCATTTTTTCAAAATAATCGGAACCAGTATAGACCTCTTCCTTCCAATGAGTTGCTTGCTCCGCTCTTGAATTGAATCCTTCAATCCTCCCTAAGTGAAGCGTTAGATCTGTACTCTCCGGTGCATACACATGAACCACTGAATCAACATTATCATACATTGTCTTTTGAACCAAGGCGGCATGAAAATGACCTGGGTCAAGGGTGATCAACTGATAAGGGCTCTTCTCTTCCACTGGAGTTGAAAATTGGCAGGAAACTAGAAATACAAAAAAGCTGCATGCTAAGAGCTGTAAGCTACTAACTAATAGCTGACTACGTTTTAGAGTAAGCATATGATATTGAAACAGATTATTGCAAAATTCCGTAAGGAGCGCGTTGAGGTCGTGATAAAAGTTTATTCGCCTCCTCGTCATTCTTAAACTTTTCCTTAGCAGGATCCCAATACACTTTCCTATCCAACTTCATTACAATATGATGGACCAGGCATGTTGAACAAGAACGATGTGCCTCCTCCATCGGGGCGATGTTTGGCTTTTTATCGCGAATACTTTCAAGCCAATTGCCATGATGATCGTTGCTGACCATAAAATGGAATTCTTTGGGCCCGATAACCGAAGTAATAATTTTGGGATCGCTTGCATCAAGAGGTTTTGTTCCATCTGAATTACTTACCGGATCACTTGCTGTTGCTTGATAATTTCCACGGGTAACAAATATCCAGCCTTCACTTCCTTCATATTTTATTCCATTAGGTAACTCATTGCTCACCACCATCTTTACACCATTTGCATAAAGGGCTTCTGTTTTAAAAATTCCGTGAACATTCCACAACCCTTTTTTAGGAAAATCTGCATGGCCCCACACTTCTATAGGACCAGAACGTTCCATACCCATACCCCAATGAGCTGAATCAATATGATGAGAACCCCAACCCGTGATCATGCCCGCACCAAACTGTTCGCAACGCAACCAACCTGGTCGGTCATAATCTTTTTGAGGATGAACTCTTTTCTCTGTGTAATATACTTCTGGAGTAGAACCCAGCCACATATCATAGTTTAGGTTTGATGGAATCGGCATTTCAGCTTCTTCATCCCCTGATGGATCGCCAGGCAATCCCACATACACCGTCTTCAATTGCCCTATCCGTCCATTGCGAACTAACTCTGCTGCATAACGAAACTGTTCAGAAGAACGCTGTTGGCTGCCAATCTGAAAAACGATTCCGCTTTTCTGAACAATATCACTTACGATTCTTCCTTCAGAAATGGTAAGGGATGCAGGCTTCTGCATGTAAATATGTTTTCCAGCCTTAGCAGCAGCTATAGCAATCATGGCGTGCGTATGATCAGGCGTGCTGATGATTACTGCATCAATGTCTTTACTCTTAATTAGTTCTTTATAATCGTGGTAGACCTTTACACCATTAAAGGGCTTTCCATTCTTCGCTGAATAATACTCATTAACCAAATCTTTACCCTCGCTTGCTCGCTTTGTATCCAGATCACAAACAGCAATCACCTGAGCAAAATCATGTTTCCATACACCCGGTAAATCATGACCACGGGAAATACGGCCTGTACCGATAGCACCAATGTTAATCTTATTGCTAGGCGCATTCTTTCCAAATACACTAGCGGGAACAATAGTTGGAAACCCGCTAACCAGAATGGAAGTTCCAACTGCTCCCTTAATGGATGTCTTTAGGAATGATCTTCTTGACTGCCTAGAATTGGATTTCGTCCTCATAACTTAATATTTAAATAATTTGAATAAAGCTCTTTCAATACTTAACTGGTTCGCCATTCAATTTTGAGTAAGCTTTTGAGTAGTCTTTTGACTTAACCTCACCAGCTACAAATTTTATACCTTGAAAAATATGTTGAACGTAAGTCGGATCTTCATAATCCTTTTTGTCATGACCTAATGCTGTAATCCAAATCGTACCACCATCAAATTGATGATACCATGCAGCTGGATAGTATCTGCCGAATGTTCCTCTGTTTAATTTTAATTTAACTGAATCATCCACAACGTCTAGCGTACTTAAGTCATGAGCTAATATTGGATGAATCCCTGGATATAATTCCTTCTGAAAATAACACTCATCTTCTTTCTCCCATACGTTGGGTAGACCCACAACAGAAGGGTGACTCGCATCCATTACCTGAATACTATACTTCTGAAATTTCGCGTGCCATGAAAAACTCCCTCCTAGCATCATTTTAAACCAAGTCCAATTTCGTTCGGTGCCCACTACTGAATGTAAACCCACAAATCCTCCTCCCGCTTCAATAAAATGACGGAAGGCTAAGCGTTGGTCATCCGTATCAAACACATCATTATTAGTGCTTGGAAAAACGAGCATTGAGTATTGTTTAAGGTTTTCTTCACTGAACACAGTTGGGCTTTCAGAAACATCTACCCTGAAACCATTTTGTTCTCCTAACTTCTGGATGCATTTTACAGCAAAAGGAATATTTTCATGAATATATCCTTTTCCATTTTTGGTATACACTAAGACCCTTACTTTACTCCAATTTACCTTTTCTGCATTTGGCTCCTCCTTACCAGTAAAATAAATACCTGCATTACTGCTGAGGTAAAATGCACTCATTAGAAATATCAAAAACAATCTCTTCATGATAATATGATTCAGACCTATATATTATATGCTGAAAATTTTATTTCCTGCCATTACCTCTTGGTTGGCTTCATCAAACGTCACTTTAGTGCCAGTACGAGCAGCAGCGTTGGCCATTATACAAGCAATAGCATGTGAATAGCCTGCTTCAACCGGAGCATTGGTCTCCTTCCTGCTTCTTACACATTCCATCCAATTTAGCATATGCCCAGATGTAAGACTATCGCCACCAGTATTGGCAGATGTCTCTACTTTTTCTTCAGATTTTTTAAGATTTACTTCTGGTAAAAGGTTAGCTTGAAGATTCATCGCCTTGGCATGCCCTTCAGTTAATCCACCTTCAGGAGTCACCATATTTGTATTCAAATTCAATTCGCCCCCATTTGAATAGTAAAGCTCTTTAGGATTCTCTTCTCCATTATGCATGCGTGAAGCAAACGTAACTTGAAAGCCAGTCTTAAGATCATTCTCTGGCCCATATTCAAAAACGGCTGTCATAGTATCCCAATTCTCACGTCCATCTTTCCAAACATATACTCCACCATTGGCAACCACGCTTCGTGGGTGTTTTAATCCTGAGAACCAGTGAACCGTATCAATTTGGTGACTCATCCATTGGCCAGGAAGGCCAGAAGAATAAGGCCAGAACAATCTGAACTCAAGATGCTTCCGTGCACTAAATGGTTCGAATGGACGATTCATTAAAAAACGCTTCCAATCGGTTTCTTCCTCCTTCATTTGTGCAACTGCCTCAAGCCTTCTCCAACGGCCAGGTTGGTTTACATTCCATGTAAGTTCTACCATAGTGATAGTGCCAAACTTTCCACTCTTAATAAAATTTGCAGCTTCGTGATAGTTCGCACCACTCCTTCTTTGAGAACCTATTTGAACAATCTTCTTGGATTGGTTAATTGCTTTTAGTGCGGCCCGCGCATCCTCCATTGTTTCAGCAAAAGGTTTTTCAATATAGGCATCGCATCCTGCCTTAACCGCTTCAATTCCATGAAGGGCATGTTGAAAGTCTGCTGTACTAATAATAACTGCATCAATGTCCTTTGCTCCGTATAATTCATCATTGTTTCTATAGGCATTTACATCGTGTCCCATTTTTTCTTTAAGCTGAGCCTGCCCTGCTTCTCTCTTCACTTTCCAAATGTCAGAAACGCCAACAATATCAAAATTCATAGCCTTGTAATGATTCATAAAGCAAGGCATCAAGGAGCCTTTGAACCGATCCGAAAATCCTACAACACCAACACGTACGCGGTCATTTGCACCTATTATATTGGAATAACTTTTGGCACTAAAGGTCATTGCGCCAGCAGCTGCAAAAGCAGATTTCTTAATAAATTCTCTTCTTGATTTATTCATGGTCTAATCAGTTAGTTTCGGGAATCAAGTTCAAAAGATACAATCAGCAATCAATAAATTCAATTTTAAAATTCAAAATTGGTTATAACTTCATCTCCCACCCTTTCTCATATTCGCGGCTCCAAAGTTTTGTTGCTTCCATATCATACATGATATATCCATTCGAAGGATCACAATAAATTGTGCGACCAGTACGATAGGCTATATTACCCAACTGAGGCAACAACGTGGACTTGTGGCCTTCGGAAATAGGAGCATTCAATTTTGCCTTTCCACGAATCGAATCAACAAAGTTTAGCAAATGAATGCTATCCAGTTTATCCCCCATTCCCATTGTATTGGTCGCGTCTGCTTGTTGAATGTCTGTCTTTACCTCCTTGGTTAGTTTATTCCCTAACTCATAGACTTTATAGTCATCTCCACCAGGTAACACCATGGTTCCTTTTTCGCCATAGAAAATAACACCCCTGCCACTTCCCTGCTCATTGAAGTCATTGCAACTTCGACCTTCCCAAGTCATGGCCGAATTATTCGAAAATTCAAATGTGATGGTTTGTGTATCTGGCGTTTCCCAATCATCTTTAAAAGCAAAACGTCCGCCCGCTGAAACAACTTTACTAGGATAGTCTACGCCAAGTCCCCAGCGCATCACATCTATTTCGTGCGTGCCATTGTTGAGCGCTTCACCAGTTCCCCAATTCCAAAACCAATGCCAGTTGTAATGAACTAGATTGTCTTTATATGACTTACGTGGCGCAGGACCCTGCCATAAGTCAAAATCAAGGTTTGTTGGTACTGGCACTACTTTTCCAATACCAATCGATTTTCTGGCATTGGAGTACCAACCTTTTGCAAAATAGACACGCCCGATAATCCCTTCGTGCAAAGCTTGTATGCCTTCCATAACTTTTGGAAATGATCTTCGCTGGCTTCCCATCTGAACAAGTTTGTTATACTTTGAAGCGGCCGCAACCAACATTTCTCCTTCCGCAGGATTGTGGGAACAAGGCTTCTCCATATAAACATGTTTGCCCGCCTTCAAGGCCATTATAGATGCAGGGGCATGCCAATGATCAGGTGCGGCAATTGTAATGGCATCCAAATCATTCGTCTCTAGCATCTTTCGAACATCCTTAAAACCTTTGGGTTTCTTACCTGACTGCTTTTCAATCTCAGCAATGGTTTTTGCCAAAACATTTTCGTCAGGATCACATATATATGCTATCTCCACATTAGGCAACCTTGCTAACATTTTGGCAAGATATAATCCGCGACTATTCGTACCCATCACTCCGATCACCACCTTTTCGGAAGGCGACCCGTGAAAACCAAAAACTTGAGGAGCTACAAACAGTCCGGTAGCCGCTAAGGTTGATCGTTTAATAAATTCTCTTCGGTTATTCATGTTAATTCTAGTTACTAAAAGTTAATGATGAAGGTAGCAGTTTTGAAATAAATGGTGGCCTAATCCAATCCTAATTCTTCAAATTCAAAGGAAATGTTGAACACAGGAGAAAAACTTCGATATTTCGGGATTTTATATCTAATCCAGTGCTTAAGATAGATAGCCATACTCATATTCTTCCAAAGAAAATGCCCAACTGGAGTGAGAAGTTTGGCTATGGTGATTTCATTTACTTACAGCACCATAAAAAGGGGTTTGCCAAAATGATGCGCGGCAATCAGTTCTTTAGGGAGATCAAAGAAAACTGTTGGAACCCTGAAATAAGAATAAAGGAGTATGCACAATCCAAAACTCAAGTTCAAGTGGTGTGCACCATCCCTGTTATGTTTTCATACTGGGCTAAGCCGATGGATTGCCTTTCGCTGTCCCAATTTCTAAATGATCATATCGCTACTGTGGTTGAAAAATACCCCAAACAATATATCGGTCTGGGAACCGTGCCGATGCAAGACACTGAATTAGCAGTAAAAGAATTAGTGCGTTGTAAAAAGATAGGTTTGAGGGGGGTGCAAATAGGTTCCAATATTAACGAAGACAACTTAAATGAAAATCGCTTCACACCGATCTTTGAAGCATGTGAAAAGCTAGATCTTGCTATACTGGTCCATCCATGGAACATGATGGGTGAGAAAAAAATGCAACGCTATTGGCTTCCTTGGTTAGTTGGTATGCCTGCCGAAACCACCCGAGCAGTCTGTTCGATGATTTTTGGCGGGATTTTTGAAAGGTTTCCGAAACTCAGAGTCAATTTTGCCCATGCGGGTGGATCATTCCTATTTACGTTAGGAAGAATTGAACATGGATTTGAATGTAGGCCGGATTTAGTGGCAATTGATAACAACGTTAATCCTAGAAACTACTTAGGAAAGTTTTGGGTAGATAGTATTACTCATGATCCTCTTGTGTTAGAGTATGTGATAAAAATGCAAGGATCAAAAAGGATAACACTTGGATCTGATTACCCGTTTCCATTAGGTGATATGACAATTGGAAAATTTATCGATGATATGGGGCTTAGTAAAAAAACGAAGGAAGACATTTTTGCCAACTCAACACTTGAATGGCTTGGGATGTCAAAGAAAGATTTGATTTGATGACATGAATAAGAGTATCGGAATGAAGTGCTTTGTTATCGTTGCTTGTACACTGTTTACTGTCGTTGCTTTCGGCCAACAACAGGAACGTGACAAAATCAAAGAAATGGAACTGGACCGCAATGCTCAAAAACAAAGAGCCATTAGGCAACAATTGGACACCGCAATTATGTTGATGGAGAAGGAGGAGTATCTGGCCGCTGATGAGAAACTAACCTATGTACTAAAGAACATTAAAAGTGTTCCTTCTGATTTGGCATATTACTTCGGGGAGAATTCATTTCACCTAGGTAAATACAAACAAAGTATTGATTGGCTTAATAAGTACATTCAATTAAAAGGAACTACTGGTCAACATTCACAAGAGGCTGTTCAATGGTTAAGGCGAGCTGAAGCAGAGCGCTTAGTTGAAAAGCAAGCCCAAACTTTGCAAATGCAGGAAGTATTATCAAGAGATTATGATATCGATTGTGGCCCTACAGGCAAGGTAACGTGCCCCGTGTGCATGGGTTCAACTGTGATTGTAAAGAAAACCTATTTAGGAGAGACCTATAAAACCTGTGGTTATTGCCACAAACTTGGATTCCTTGTCTGCGAAGACTACAATAAACTTCTGCGTGGAGAGCTCAAGCCAGAAACTCCATAGTCGATCTTATTTCATATCATTTCCTTACCTTTGTGGCAATATCTTAGTCAAAAACGAGATTAACCTGCTATTAATCCGCTACTATGGCATTATACAACCGAATTGAAGGCCGCGTTTTGAAGGAAAAAATGCGATCCTTACCCGATAAAAGGGTCACCATTTCATTTTATAAGTATCACCACATTCTCAATCCTCAAAGTTTTAGAGATGAACTCTATCTTGGGTTTGATTCGCTAAACGTGCTTGGGAGAATTTACATCGCACCAGAAGGAATGAATGCACAGATAAATGTAAAAGAGGAAGACATTGAAACATTTAGACACTATGTAAACAGCATACCCTTCCTTACTAATATCCGACTAAATATTGCTATTCAAGATGATGGCAAATCATTCTTCAAACTAAAGATTCTGGTACGCAAAAAGATTGTAGCCGATGGGTTGGATGATAATTCATTTGACGTAACCAATTCAGGTGTTCACGTTAATGCAAAAGAATTCAATACACTCGCAAATGATCCTAATACTTTAATAGTAGATATGCGGAATCATTACGAAAGCGAAGTAGGGAGGTTCAAGAATGCAATTTGTCCAGATGTAGATACCTTTCGCGAAGAGTTACAAGTTGCAGAAGATCTCATGAAAGATCAAAAAGATAAGAATCTATTAATGTATTGTACTGGTGGCATCAGGTGTGAGAAGGCAAGTGCTTGGATGAAACATCAAGGATTTAAAAATGTATTCCAGCTAGATGGCGGAATTATTGAATATGCAAGGCAGGTGAAAGACCAAGGCCTGGAAAATAAATTCATAGGTAAAAACTTTGTTTTCGATGAACGGCTAGGTGAACGTATTTCAGACGACATCATTTCCGAATGCCATCAATGTGGTAAACCTTGTGACGATCACACGAATTGCAAGAACGATGGATGTCATCTTCTTTTTATACAATGTAAGGAGTGTTCACAAAAATTCAATAATTGCTGTTCACCTGAATGCAAGGAGATCATCTCTTTACCAGCAGAAGCCCAAAAAGAAATCAGAAAAGGTATCAATAAAGGAAGGCAGGTGTTTAAAAAAGGAAGAGCAGAAAGCTTAAAAAAGCATAAAGTGGAAAGTTGAAAGCTTTTACTTTATGCTGTCTACTTTAAGCTTTAAGCTATTAAAAAAATGATAAGAATAGGAATAATCAATGTAAGTGACCGTGCAAGTCAAGGAATCTATGAAGACATTCCCGGAAAGGCAATAGTTGCTACACTGAACGAATACATCAAGGGTGGCTGGGAAAAGGAGTATGCGATTATTCCAGATGAACAAGATCTACTCGAGAAAGCACTCATTGATATGGCTGATATTAAAAAATGCTGCATTATTATAACATCCGGAGGAACAGGTCCAGCGAAACGAGACGTTACACCGGAAGCAACTGAAGCCGTTTGTAACAAGATTTTACATGGTTTTGGAGAACTCATGAGATCCACAAGCCTTGCCTATGTGCCAACAGCCATTTTATCAAGGCAGACAGCTGGAATACGAAATCAAACTTTAATTGTAAATTTGCCCGGCAAACCAAAAGCTATCCGGCAATGCCTGGATGCGGTTTTCCCGGCCATTCCATACTGTATAGATCTTCTGGAAGGGCCATATATCGAGTGTAACGAAGAAGTGATTAAGGTTTTTAGGCCAGAGAATAGCAAAAAATAAAAGGAAATTTAAGCAACTATTTAATGCCAGCTTTTCCTTCTCTGAACAAAAAATATGGCAAAAATAAAATACTACTACGATACGGAAACTTGTAAGTACGAACGAGTTCGCACAACCACAAGTGATATCGTATTGAATACTCTTGGGATAGTCTCCCTTACCTTAGCCATGGCTGTTGGGTTACTTCTCATGTATAGTAGTTACTTCGAGTCACCTAAAGAGCTTATCCTCAAAAATGAAGTAAAAGAGTTAGAATTCTATTACGAAAATCTGGAAAAGGAAATTAGTAGAATGGATCGTGTCCTGAGAGACATGGAACATAGAGATGATAATATATATAGGGCAGTTCTAGGGGCTGAGCCGATCGAAAAATCCATTCGGGAAGGCGGTGTCGGTGGAGCAGATCGATATGAAGACATCAAAAATAAAGATATTATCCACGAAGATTTTATTCTCAAACTTCACACAAATGTCGATAAGCTTAGAAGAAAAGTGTACATCGAATCGAAATCACAGGATGATGTAGTGCAACTTGCTGAGAAGAAAGAAAAGTTGTTTGCAGCCATACCTGCCATTCAGCCCATTTCAAATAAAGAGTTGATAGCGCTTGCTTCAGGCTTTGGATTGCGTATTCACCCCGTTTATAAAGTAAAAAAAATGCACACGGGTATTGACTTTGCTGCTCCAATCGGCACTCCTATTTACGCCACTGCTGATGGAGTGATCACAGACCTGGATGTTAGCTTTAGTGGTTATGGAAAGAAAGTAGAAATCGATCACGGCTTTGGTTACCGAACGAGATATGCTCATATGCATGGATTTACAGTTCGCAATGGTCAGCATATAAAAAGAGGTGAGCTTATTGGCTATGTTGGCAATACTGGCTTATCCACAGCACCACATTTACATTATGAGGTATTTATAAATGGCCGGCAAGTCAATCCTGTGTATTATTTCTTTAATGATTTAAATGCGGCCGACTACGAAAAAGTTATCGAATTGGCATCCATTGAGAATCAATCACTTGGTATGTAGTTACTTGACATTCTCAATCTCTCAAGTGACAATTATCCCCCTTGCCTAACCCGAAGCCTTCGGGTATTTTTCATGTAAATCAGTCACCTTTGCGATTGACGCAAGCATTCATAACTTAGCAAGAAGTTTAAATAAATGAAGAGACTTGTATTTCTTATCGCATTTGGGTCAGTCACCTTATCTGTATTAGGTCAAGGATGTAGCGATGCAGGCTTTTGCACCATGGGGGCCATGAAGCCGGACCAGCCCTTCAATAAAAAGGTTGCGCTGAAACTTCGCTCGATCGATCTCAATTTCTATCGAGGTACAACAAGCCTCACTCCTACCATTTATGTTGCCACAGCTGATATGAACTTCAGCTTAAACCCAAAAAACTCGGTTCAGATAAAGTTGCCTTATCAAGCCATCACAGGCAGACTTGCTAACACAGGAGGCATGGGAGATATTTCCCTTTGCTACACCAGAAATATATATACATCAGATCAGTTTGATATTAATCTTTCTTTAGGAGGAAAAATACCTTCTAACAAATCGGATAAATCATCAAACGAAGGCTTTCCACTACCTATGTATTACCAAACCAGTTTAGGAACATATGATCTCATCTCTGGATTATCTCTGATTAACCGGAAGTGGTTATTTGCTACCGGAATTCAGGCTCCTCTCAATCAAAATAACAATCAGTTTTTATGGGGCGCGTGGAGCGGAAGTGATGAAGACCCAGCTTACATTGAAAAATACAGCAGGGCGAAAGAACTTAAGAGAGGAATTGATGTGATGCTTAGAGTGGAACGTAATTTTCGCTTTTCACGATTAAATTTCACGCTTGGTTTACTTTCGATTTATAGAATCACCAATGATGAAATCACGCTACCACCAGGAATAAGAGTAGAGCCAGATGGTGCCAAAGGTCTTGCTATGTCAGGAATTTTTTCAACAGGTTATAGTTTAAATGCTCAATCTGGAATAAAACTTCTTCTTGGACATAGGATAGTGCAACGATCAGAGAATCCAGATGGTCTTACACGCGAATTTGTTTCCTCCTTCACCTATTATTTCAGATTTAAAGGATGAAAAAGATTCTTTGTGGCCTGATCGGTATACTTTCTTTTTTTTCCTTAACAGGGCAAAGTCTTAGGTCAATATTTCCAAAAATCGATTCACTTATTGCTACCAGTGATTTCGAAAACTCACTTCAACTTATTGAGTCAGATTTATCTATCGCACAAGATAAAGAAGAAATCGTTTGGCTAAAAACAAAAAAATCAGAAGTACTTATTTCTCAAGGGCAATTGTCCGAAGCTGAGATCTTATTAAACTACATAAGTGCAATGGAGGTGAGCCTGAAACTACAGGGCATGGTTTTAACCAACCTCGGCTATCTTTATTTGAACAAAGGAAGAAGTGATCTTGCCTTACAGAATCTGGAGGAAGCATTGAATAAATTTCAAGAATCAAACAGCCGTGACACCAAAGAAGGTGCACGGTGCCTCTCAGGCCTAGGCTTAGTTTACAGTAGCACGGGTAAGTACAAACAAGCAGAGAGCAATCAAAACATTGCTCTTCAAATACGCCTTCGCATCTTTGGAGATCAATCCGAAGAAGTTGCAGCTTCATACAATGACCTAGGACTAGTCTATAGTCAAACTGACCCAGATAAGGCACTCGAATATTATGAAATGGCTCTTCCTATTTATCAAAAACTTCATGGCCAAGATCATTTCAAAATTGCCATTGCCAGTACCAACATTGGACTAATGTATACTAGTTTGGAGCTATACGGAGACGCCATAAATAACTTTGAAGCAGCCTTGAAAATCTGGAGAAAAATTTATCCAAATGGCCACCCTAACGAAGCTATTACGTTGCTAAACTTAGGTCGGACTTATAGACAAATGGGAAATCAACAAGTGGGTTTGGAGTACTCAGAAAAAGCCCTGGCTATTTATAAGAAGTACTTTGGCGAGAAGCATTCCGATATTTCACAAACCTATAATCAAATTGGAAACATAAGACTATCACAAAACAATTATGACTTGGCCTTGCAAAATTATCAGCAGTCTATTGTTGCAAACTCACCACATTTCGAAAGCCTGGATATATCAACGAATCCTTCCATCACGGATTACTACAACGCAAAAGTGCTTCTCTACTCCTTGAGATACAAAGCACAGGCTTTGGAAGAAAAGTATTACAAGGAAACATTAAAGTTTAATGACCTAAAGCTCGCACTTTCATGTCTCTTTTCGTGTGACTCACTCATTGATGAAATTCGACATCATAGCACAGATGAAACCGACAAACTTGCATTAGGCGCATTATCCAATGAAGTATATGAAGATGGCGTGCGCGTTGCACAAGCAATGAGCGAAATGATCATTAAGCCAAGTGTCTATAAAGAAGTTGCATTTTATTTTGCAGAGAAAAGTAAGTCTGCTGTACTACAGGAATCGATAGCTGACTCAGACGCAAAATCCTTTTCGGGTATTCCAAACAACTTGTTGGATGAAGAGAAAAGTCTAAAATCTCAGATTGCTTTAGCCATGCAAAAGCTGGCGCAAAAACCGAATACAGACGAGGAACAACAGCTAAGGGCTTCTCTATTTAACTTAGATAGAGAGTACCAGTCGTTCATCAAGAAACTTGAACAAGATTACCCCAATTATTTTAATCTTAAATTTAACCAAACCACTCCAACTGTTGTAGACATTCAAAAACAATTGGATTCAAAAAGTGCGTTATTGAGTTATTTTATTTCAAGCAAGCGACTCTACATTTTCATCATTACCAAGAAAAATTTTGAAATAAAGAATCTTACATTACCAGAAGATTTCGATCGATATACGAAAGGACTAAACAACAGTTTGCTTTACAATGATCTTAGCGTCTTCAAGCAATCGGCAATCCCTTTGTCCCGACTATTGATTCCTCACTTACCAACAGCTATTAAAGAACTAATCATCATTCCAACTGGCCGACTTGGAACACTTCCTTTTGAAACGTTACTCAGTCATAAAATAAAGTCCGAAGACTTCAAATCAATTCCTTTCCTCATTAAGCGATTTGCCATAAGCTACGAGTTCTCTGCAGGATTATTAGCACAGAAAGCAAAGTCAAAAAGCAAAAATGATTCTCCCTCCATTTTTCTTTGTGCACCAATAAAGTTTCCTGCAAAAGATCGCATGGATGAACTGCCGGGCACAGAATCTGAAGTAACTACTATAGCCAGCTTATTTCAAGGCAATTCAACAGTGGCCAAATTTGAAGAAGCAAACGAATCACTAATTAAATCAGGTACCTTATCTACTTACAATTATTTGCACTTCGCCACTCATGGAATTGTGGATGAAGTTGATCCCGAGCTATCCAGAATTTTTTTGAATAACAGCAAATCGGAAGACGGGAACCTATTTGCTGGGGAAATTTACAATCTCAACCTTAACGCAAACTTAGCTATACTTTCTGCTTGTCAGACTGGGCTAGGAAAATTATCTAAAGGTGAAGGCGTGATTGGTCTTTCCAGAGCACTTGTATATGCAGGCGCAAAAAATATTATTGTCTCCTTTTGGAGTGTGGCCGATGCATCCACAGCACAGCTTATGACTGAATTCTATTCGATCCTTCTCAAAAATAGAAACCTGGGTTTCAGCGCCACCCTCCAGCAAGCTAAGGTGAAGATGATCAGCGAAGGCAAATATGCTGCTCCTTATTACTGGGCTCCATTTGTCCTGATTGGAAGATAATGCTTTGCCACAAAATCGTTTAAGCATATTTGAAGTGAACTAAAACCCGCCATAATACGTATATTCTAAAAGTTTTGTAGGTTTGTATTGAAAGAAATGAATTCCTTCCGTTCCATAGTATCCTTATTTCTGGCAAACATTGTGCTTGTTGCCTCTATTGGAGCTACGGTTAATTCCCACCTTTGTGCCGGGCAAATTCAGTCAACTGCGCTCTACATAAAAGCTGCTACATGCAAGATGGATGTGGCAAAAATTTGTCACAACAAGAAACACTCATCCAAACGAAAAGGCTGTTGCAAAGAAGAAAGTCTGGTGCTGAAAGGAAAAGAAACCACTGCTGAGGTAAAAACAGCCACACAACTTTCACCTTCCTTCAACCTGATTGCGGTTATCCTTCCAGCCTTATATTCAATTATTGATTTAGATTCGTCAATTTCCACTCCACAATACTCTCATTACAAACAGCCACTGAAAGAGTTGGACCGTATCGTTTCCTTTCAGGTTTTTCTAATTTGATCTTTTCTTTCCCTTAGAAGGGCATCTAATCGCTTTTGTCTCAGCGAATACAAATCTTTCTCTTTTCTATTATTTTTTTAACGTCATGATTGAAAGTATAATTTCATTCTCATTACGCAACCGCTTCCTGGTCTTGCTGGTTGCTTCCGGATTGTTTGCCTGGGGTCTATACTCTGTAAAGGTGAATAAGATTGATGCCATACCTGACCTCTCTGAAAATCAGGTAATCGTCTTTACCGAATGGATGGGCCGAAGTCCGCAGATCATGGAAGATCAGGTTACTTATCCGTTAGTAACGAACCTACAAGGATTACCGCAAGTAAAGTATGTAAGAGGATCTTCCATGTTCGGAATGAGTTTTGTCTATGTCATCTTCAACGACAACACAGATATTTACTGGGCACGTGAACGTGTACTAGAAAGACTCAACTACGCGACTCGCCTGTTACCAGAAGGAGTTACACCAACTCTTGGACCGGATGGAACTGGTGTAGGACATATCTTGTGGTACACGTTGGAAGCTCCTGGGATGGATCTCGGTGAACAACGTGCCATTCAGGACTGGTATGTCAAGTTTGCACTTCAAAATTCTCCAGGCGTTAGTGAGATCGCTTCCTTCGGAGGATTTCAGAAACAATACCAAGTCACACTCAATCCAAACAAATTAAATTATTACGGACTCTCCACTCAGGAGGTGATTCAATCGGTGCGGGCTAATAACAATGAAGCCGGTGGAAGAAAGTTTGAAATGAATGACATTGGTTACATCATCAAGACAACGGGCTACTTAAAATCTATTGAAGAAATTGAGAACATACCTTTAAAGACAGTGAATGCAACTCCCGTAACCGTTCGGGACGTGGCTACCGTTCAGATGACCGGTGAAACTCGCCTTGGTATTTTTGATTACGATGGAGAAGGTGAAGTTGTGGGGGGCATTGTGGTGATGCGCTACGGTGAAAATGCCGATGAAGTAATTACGGGCGTCAAGAAGAAGATGGAAGAAGTTGCCAAAGGATTTCCACAAGGCGTTAAGTTCAATATTATTTATGATCGCAGTAAGCTGATTCAGGAATCGGTATCATCCATTAAGACTACACTCATTGAAGAAATGATTGTTGTATCGTTGGTGGTGATCATCTTTCTGTTTCACTGGAGAAGTGCCGCCAGCATCATTATCCAGATACCTATTACCCTAGCCACTGCCTTTATTCTTTTAAATGCGTTCGGCATCACCTCCAACATTATGTCGCTTACCGGTATTGCGCTGGCCATTGGCGTGATAGTAGACAATGGGATAATTATGGCCGAAAATTCCTACAAAAATTTATCCACCCGTTTTGCGGAGTTAAACCCCGAAACTGAAAAATAAAGGTATGGTTAAAAAACTTTTTTCACGAAACTATAACAAGATCGAAGAGTCCGAACGCCTGGCGATCATCGAGAAATCGTCCAAGCAGGTCTCGCGCGGTGTCTTCTATTCAACGATCATTATCATCACTTCGTTCTTGCCTGTGTTTATGCTGACTGGTCAAGAAGGGAAACTCTTTCATCCACTGGCTTACACCAAAACATTCATTATGCTGGTGGATGCTATTCTGGTTGTAACACTGGCGCCTGTGATCATTTCTTTTTTCATGAAAGGGAAATTTACTAGTGAACATAAAAATCCGATTAACCGCGTCCTCGAAAAAATCTATGAGCCCGTCATTCGGACTTGCATGAAATGGAGAAAAACTACCCTTGGAATAAATATTCTAGCACTAGCCGTCAGCGTTCCATTACTCATGAGCCTGGGAAGTGAATTCATGCCTCCCTTAGACGAGCAATCAATTCTTTTCATGCCGGTCACCTTACCAGATGTTTCCAATGAAGAAGCCAAACGCATACTTCAAGTTCAAGATAAGATCATCAAATCAATTCCAGAGGTAGACAAGGTGTTGGGCAAAGCAGGCCGGGCAAGTACGGCTACAGACAACTCCCCTATCAGTATGATCGAAACAATCATCATGCTGAAACCAAAATCGCAGTGGCGCGAAGGACTAACGAAGAAAGACATCGTTAATGAACTCGATGCCAAGATGCAGATACCAGGAGTGGTCAACGGCTGGACACAGCCGATCATCAACCGTATCAACATGCTTGCCACCGGTATCCGAACTGATGTTGGTGTAAAAGTTTATGGTCAGAACCTCGATAGCATCTATGTGTTATCCGAAAAGGTGAAGACAGCACTTGCTGGAATTGAAGGTGTGAAAGATTTATACGTTGACCCAATCACCGGTGGAAAATATTTAGTCATTGATATTAACCGGCAAGAGCTTGGACGATATGGCCTTTCGGTAAATGATGTGAATGCAACTGTGGAATCAGCCATTGGAGGATCACCCGTTGGTCAGACAATCGAAGGCAGGCAGCGGTTTACCATCAGCGTCCGACTCGCACAAGACTATCGTAATAGCATTGAACATTTGAAAAGGATTCCAATTAAAACTCCATCACTGGGTACCATTCCATTATCCTCAGTGGCCACCATACGATTTGAAGATGGCCCGCCCATGATCACTTCTGAAAATGCCATGCTTCGCGGAGCGGTGTTGTTCAACGTTCGCGATCGCGATCTTGGAAGCACGGTGAAAGAGGCGGTCGAAAAACTCCACACTGAAATGGGTGTGCTTCCCAATGGTTACTACTTTGAATGGAGTGGTCAATATGAGAATCTCATTCGCGGAGAAAAAACGCTCATCATGATTCTTCCCCTTGTCTTGCTCATCATTTTCATATCCTTGTACCTTGCGTTCAAATCCATTCGCGAAGCGTTCTTCAGTCTCATTACTGTTCCCTTCGCTTTGATAGGTGGTGCCTACATGGTTTACTTCTATGGCGTCAACTTATCAGTAGCAGTTGCCGTTGGTTTCATCGCCTTGTTCGGCATCGCGGTGGAAACCGGTGTGGTCATGATCATTTATCTCAACGATGCCATGCAACAATTGATCAAGCTCAGAGGTAATAGCAGTGAAACCATTTCAAAAGAAGAGTTAAAAGAATTTGTTATTGCTGGTGCCGCAAAACGTCTTCGTCCAAAATTAATGACGGTTAGCGTTGCGCTATTTGGCCTAGTGCCTGTGTTATGGTCAACCGGTGTGGGCAGTGATGTGATGCTGCCCATTGTATTGCCCATGATCGGTGGTGTTCTCACATCATCCACCCATATTTTGCTTGTCACTCCGCTCATCTTCTTGATGACGAAAGAATATGAATTAAAGAAATTCGGAAAAATGGAAGTATATGAAATCAAACATTAAGAAGTTGAAAGTCTTAAAGTCCCTCTTCACTGGAGAGGGATATAGGGTGAGGCCTTTGGGCGGCTCCCTTCGGGCCGGGCTATCCGTTACAAGTCCTCGCGCCAACACACAACCTACCCGGCTGTGGGCTTTCCACTTCTATCCCTGCCGCAGTGCAGTGGTAGCGATTTTGATTTTCTTAACCATTCCATCTCCAGCCCAGGTGATAAGCCTTGACAGCGTACTAAGCACCATTGACCGGCAAAACCCAATGTTGCAGGAGTATGACAATAAAGTAAAGGCATTAAACGCCTACACAGAAGGCTCAAAAAGCTGGATGGCGCCCATGATTGGAGCAGGAACCTTCATGACACCTTATCCTACTCAGATGTTGATGGATGAGCGGGACAAAGGCTCAGTCATGGTTTCATTTGAACAGGATATCCCTAACCCAGCCAAACTCAATGCGAACAAGAAATACTTTGCATCCAAAGCAGCTGTGGAAGAACAAGGCAGATCGTATCAGTTTAATATGTTGCGCGCTGAGGCAAAAACATTCTACTATCGATGGCTGGTGTCAGAAGAGAAAGTTCGCGTGTTGCATGAGAATGAGCGCATCATAGAATTAATGTTAAAGCTTGCAAAGTTGCGTTACCCCTACAATCAGGGAAGCCTGGGAAATGTGTACAAAGTGGAAGGAAGACTGAGTGAAGTTCAGAATATGATTCTCATGACGCAAGGTGACATAGATGAAAGCAGTTTCCGCCTAAAAACACTAATGAACTTATCGCATGACGCAATCATTATGGTGGACACGGCAACCCGGATAACGTATGACGCCAATCAACTTGCTTACGATACAGCTGCAATGAGTTCACAACGTAGTGATATTAAGCAGATCGATAAAACTATTAGGGTAATGCAATTGAACCAACAGCTTCAAAGCTATCAGGCTAAGCCGGATTTCCGGATCAGATTTGATCACATGCAACCTCTGGGAAATATGCCGACTCAATTCACAGCTATGGCAATGGTATCAATTCCAATAGCACCCTGGTCATCGAAAATGTATAAATCGGAAGTGAAAGGGATGCAATATGATATTCAGGCGATGAAGAAAGGTCGTGAAGCCATACTGATCGAAAGTCGCGGAATGCTGGCGGGCATGGCTGCTAAACTAAACCGTATGCAACAGCAATTAGTTAACTACAACACCAAAATCATTCCGGCACTTCGAAAAAACTATCAGACCATGATGATTGGATATGAAGAAAATCGCGAACAATTGCCCATTGTAATTGACGGATGGGAAGCTATGAATATGGCGCAAATGGAATACCTGAATAAGCTGGAAGAATATTACACTATGATCGTGAGTTATGAAAAACAATTGGAGAAATAGTAATAAGTCCACAGTCAACAGTCCACAGTTCAAAGTCGACTATCGACTGTCGACTGTTGTCCGTGGCCTACTAGCAATACTGTTGTTAATGTTAGTGGCTTGCTCTGGGAACAAAGATCATGCAAGTCACGACACCTACACCTGCCCAATGCACCCCACGGTAATCTCCGATAAACCGGGTTCATGCCCCGTGTGCGGAATGGACTTAGTTCGCAAAGCACGTCAGGGAGAAGAAGTGGAAATTACGGAAGACCTGGCGATGGCGTTAACCTCTCCCAATGAAACTATAATGGCATCCATCAAAACGATAAAGGCAGAATACAAACAAATGTCACTAAGTATCGATGCACAAGGAATCGTTACATACGACACGCGCAACATTTATACAATCCCTGCACGTATCGGTGGTCGCCTCGAAAAGGTGTTTTTGAAGTCCGCCTTTCAGCAGGTGAATAAAGGGCAAAAAGTAGTAGAAATTTATAGCCCTGAACTGATCACTGCTCAACGCGAATTACTATACCTGCTGGAAAACGATGCAGAAAATAATGAATTGATTCAGTCGTCAAAAAACAAGATTGTATTACTCGGATTTTCAGAGGCGCAGGTTTCTGATCTCATTCAACGAAAAGATGTACTCAATACATTTCCAGTTTATAGTCCGGTTAGTGGTTATCTGGTAACAGAAGGTGCGAAGCCACCGACAACAAATAGAGCGTCAGCAACCGGTTCAGCTGCTTCTGATGGTATGAATGAAATGGGTGCTTCTTCTGGCTCGTCTTCAGCCAATGCAAGTCAATCTGTTATTGAAAATTCATTGGTGCGTGAAGGCAGCTATGTCTCCACTGGCCAAACATTATTTAAAGTTGTAAGCCCTTCATCACTTCGAATAGAACTTGACCTTCCTGCATCACAAGCCGGAGCCGTCAAAAAAGGAGCAAGCATTCAACTTGATTTTGGAAATGGTACTGAAACGAACGCCATTGTTGATTTTATCCAGCCATTTTTTAGCCAAGGCGAAGAGTTTGTTAAACTTTGGATATACACGAATAGATCAGAAGAATTGCATATCGGCCATTTGGTAAAAGCAAGGCTCGATATGATGACTGCTGAATCACTATGGCTTCCTAAAGAAGCTGTTCTTGATCTAGGTCTTAATCATATTGTTTTTGTTAAGGAGAATGGTGTATTCAAACCAAAGAGAGTTACAATAGGAACTAAGGCAGAAGGTTGGACTGAAATCAAACAAGGCCTGACAACTTCGGATGAAGTTGCATCTAACTCTCAGTATTTAGTAGACTCAGAAAGTTTTGTTAAAGTGAATTGATATGAAAGCATTTATTTATACACTCTTTTTTGTTTCGCTCTTGGCCTGCTCAGTCAATAAGAAAGAGGAACAGATGACTCATGATCATTCTGCCGAAACACCGGCTGCCAAATACACATGCCCCATGCATCCAAGTGTTTTACAGGATGGTCCGGGCAAATGTCCAATCTGCGGTATGGATCTCGTCCTTAAAAGTCAGTCATCAGGAGATAGCAAAGACCTCATGTTAAATGAGAGTCAAATCAGGTTAGCAAATATCACCACACAAAAAGTAGCTCTTCAGTCGGTAGGTCAAACAGTAGTTATCAACTCAAAATTGGTGGTTGCCCAAGACTATTCTGAAGCAATCACCAGTCGTGCTGCCGGAAGAGTGGAAAGGCTCTTCTTTAAGGAAACAGGGAGAATTGTAAATAAAGGTGAGCCGCTGTATGAATTATATAGCGAGACATTGCTCACACTGCAAAAAGAATATCTCCTGGCGAAAGATCAATATGAAACACTCGGGAAAACCGAGACCCGCTATGAATCATTTTTAAAGGCATCAGAAAAAAAATTGCAGCTCTATGGATTATCTAAAAATCAGGTTGAACAATTAGGGCAATCAAAGACGGTGCAACAGCGCATTACGTTTCTTGCTCCCACAGGCGGCATAATCACAGAGATAAATGCTTCCGAAGGACAATACCTTCCGGAGGGTGGTATGTTGTATAAAATCGAGAACATCACGCACCTTTGGTTGGAAGCCGAACTTTATCCACAGGAAACTTCGCTTGTAAAAATTGGCGACAAGATTAATGTGAAAGTAAGTGGCTTTGAATCTTCACCACTGGAAACCAAAGTGACCTTTCTAAGCCCTGAGTATCGGGCCAACACACAAATCACTATAATGCGAGCACTGATTGATAACTTTGATTTGAAGTTGAAACCCGGAACTCAAGCGCAAGTACTATTCAGTCATTCCGAAAAAAAATCCCTGGCCGTTCCAACTGATGCGGTGATTCGGGATGAAAAAGGAACACACGTTTATGTGGAAAAAGACACCAACACATTTCAACCTCGAATGGTTAAAACGGGTACCGAAGATTTTGAAAGAGTAGAGATTACTGATGGATTAGTCGAGAATGAAATAGTTGTGGTCAGTGGTGCATACCTTCTGTATAGCGAACTCGTGCTGAAGAAGGGTGGCAGCCCAATGGCGGGTCATCAACATGAAGTAACGAATAGTGGTGCGCTGGAAAAGGAGAAGCAGAAAGGCAATGTTCCTCGGCCAATAGTGGTCAATGACGCAAAACAAACCGTCTTAATTAATCCGAAATTTTCAACTCAGCTGGCCTCTGTACTTGTTCCTTATTTGAAAATGAAAGATGCGTTGGTGGCATCCAATACAAAATCAACAAGTCTGGAGAGTAAGAATTTCTCAGTCGCTTTAAAAAAAGTGGATATGAATCTCCTGCCGGGAGAAGCACATAACAACTGGATGGAAAAACTCAATGTAATGCAACGAACAAGCACCGCTATTCAGAATGAA
Source organism: Bacteroidia bacterium (assembly GCA_031384515.1). Lineage (GTDB taxonomy): Bacteria > Bacteroidota > Bacteroidia > Cytophagales > Cyclobacteriaceae > ELB16-189. Next base: position 69,915 of record JANNAQ010000045.1, on the reverse strand, counting down.
AATGATCTGGAGAAACAACGAGCTTTATTTTCTGATTTATCGAATGCACTATATACCTCTTTCAAAATGTACGCTGTAAATGATCTTCATGCGTATTATCAGTACTGCCCGATGGCCTTCGACAATAAGGGTGCCTACTGGATAAGTCGTGACGAGGAAATCAGCAATCCTTATTTCGGAGAACAAATGCTGCGCTGTGGTGAGACAAAGGAAACTCTAAAGTAATTAAAATGAAACGCAGAGAATTTATAAAATCAACAGGTCTTTCAACCTTAAGTGCTTTGGTTGGACCATCGCTCTTATTAAATGGATGTTTTACAGAAGAAGATATGATAGGCGAACCTAACTGGGTCGTACAAGGAAACTTTGACCGGGTGTTACCTATTCCTCCAACAGTAAACAGTAATATTCAGCTCACACCGCAAATTAATTCGAGTGAAATGCTCAGCGGCCAAATGACTTCAGCCCTCTCTTACCGAAATGGACTATTGGGGCCTACTATTAAAGTAAATAATGGGGATACCGTAAACGCGCTGCTTCAGAACAATCTTTCAGAAAAAACAAATATTCATTGGCATGGATTGATTCTGCCAGAAAACATGGATGGACATCCGAAAGATATTTTTGCTTCCGGAAGTTCATACAATTATATATTACCCATTCAACAACGGGCCGGCACCTATTGGTATCATCCTCATCCACATGAAGCAACCGCCCGTCAAGTGTTCATGGGACTTGCGGGTATGTTTATTGTAAATGATAGTGAAGAAGCGTCACTTAATCTTCCTTCAGGCGATGCAGAAATTCCAGTGATCATTCAGGACAAGCGCTTTGATGGACCAACATTGGATTACTCTCCCAATGCAGATGAGATCATGACCGGATACCTGGGAGAGGAAATCACAGTGAACGGAATTTATTCCCCATTTGCCAATGTAAGCAAAGGATGGCAACGCCTTCGTATTCTTAACGGATCTACCGCACGGGTTTATAGTCTCGCGTTTTCAAACGGCATGCCCCTGCATGTGATTGGTTCTGATGGAGGGTTACTGACGAAACCTGAAAGTGTGTCGAGCATTATGCTGGCACCCGGAGAGCGAGCGGATGTATTGGCAGATTTTTCTTCATTTTCCATTGGGCAAGAAGTCTTTCTGATAAGCAACAAATTCAGTAAATATAACTTTCAAGGAAGGCAGAGTTTCAAGATCATGAAATTCAAAATTGACCGGGAAGCAACGGAGACCTTCAGTTTACCTACAACTTTATCAACCATTCAATCAATTCCGTCAGCTTCTGCTATCAAAACGCGCGTATTTGATATTGCTGGCTTAATAATGGGTGGCATGGGTGGACATGGTGCTATGGGGCGCCACTCTATCAATGGAAAAACATTTGAAATGGAAAGGATTGATGAAACTGTTCGTGCCGGCACAACTGAGATTTGGGAGTTTGATAATATGATGGGCGATGAGTTTCACCCCATGCACATTCATGGCGTGCAGTTTCAATTGCTGGAGCGAATGGGTGGGCGAAGTGAATTGATAGCCACAGATAAAGGCTGGAAAGATACAGTGCTGCTTATGCCCGGAGAAAAAGTAAGACTGATCATGACTTTTCCACAATACACAGGCACATTTGTCTTGCATTGCCACAATCTGGAACACGAAGATGATGGCATGATGCTGAATTATAAAATAATATAACAACACTAAAACCGAATAACTATGAAAACAAAAATTATAACGCTTTGCCTGGTTCTAGGTAGCTGGGGAGCTTTCGCGCAACATGATCATGCAGCAAGCAACGACAAGAAAATGGATCAAAATATGGCTATGTTCAAGGATGCCAAACTAGGTGTCGCTTATGAACATTATGTTCTCGTGAAGGACGCGCTGATAGCCTCGAAGAGTGAGGAGGCTAAAAAGGGAGCGGGTGAATTGCAGAAAGCACTTAAGGACGTCAGCGGATCAACGGCTGCTAACAAAGCTGCTTCAGAAATTGCTGCTTCAGCAGATTTGGATATGCAACGCGAGGCATTTAGCACACTAAGCAATGAAATGGCTACACTGGTAAAGGGTGGAAAGCTTTCTATGGGAACACTGTATCTCGACTATTGCCCTATGGCCAATGGAAATACCGGTGCCTATTGGCTTTCCAATACAAAAGAAATTAAGAATCCATACTTCGGTGATAAGATGCTGAAGTGCGGAGGCGTAAAAGAAATGATTCAATAATCATCTTTATTTTTTATAACGACAATTAAAAAACTTAAATGAAGAACTATGAAAAAGTCAATCTTAACAATTGCTATCCTTATCTCAGGATTATTTATTTCCTCACTAGTGATTACCGGTTGCGGTGGCAAGAAAGAACAAACTACCGAGCAAGACCACCAGCACATGGATAGCGACTCAACTAAACAACACGATGAGATGGCAATGGGCTATGCGTGTCCTATGCACCCTGAAGTAACAGGTAAAGAAGGTGATAGCTGTTCAAAGTGCGGCATGAAATTAGAACAAGTAAAAGGCGCAGACAGCACTAAGACGCATGAACATTAAGTAATCAAGATTTAATTGAATCTAACATGATCTTATCTCCACGATTTAGAACAAGATCGAAGCACCATGCAATTCTGCTGTTAAGCACCGGTGCGCTTTTGTTCGTCCTTGTCAAATTTATACCAGGTAATGATCTGAAGTATTTGTGGAGTATGGGCACGGGTTATGCAAGCATTATCCTATTAGCCACTACATTACTCATTGGTCCGCTAAATGTTTACACAAAAAGTCTCAACCCTGTATCTACCGATCTTAGACGAGACGTGGGCATTTGGTGTGGAGTTACAGGCTTGGCTCATATTGTAATTGGCATTCAAGTACATATGGGAAATATTTGGTTGTATTTTTTTAAGGCCGTAAAGGGCGATGACAGTTATGAACTTCGCAGTGACCTGTTCGGCTTCGCTAATTACGCTGGGTTGATAGCCGGCCTGTTGGTGGTTGTGCTTCTGGCGCTATCAAATGATATTTCCCTAAAATGGCTTAGATCAAAACAGTGGAAAGGTATTCAACGGTGGAATTATTTACTGTTTGCTTTAGTACTTGCGCACGGCATCATGTATCAGATAATTGAGAAACGCATAGCGGTAATCATTATTCTATTTTCTGTGATTATGCTTTTACCACTGATAGGTCAATCGATAGGTTTTACAATAACACGGAAAAACAAGAAATAAATCATGGAGCATAACCACAATCAAAAGTACACCTGCCCGATGCATCCGGAGATAGTAAAGGATGAGCCTGGGAAATGTACCAAGTGCGGCATGAACTTAGTGCCTCTTACATCGGAACGAGAGGATGGAGAAGTACATACACACAAGCACGAAATGACAACACCTTCTGAAAACATTAGTATGGCGGATCAGTACTATTGCCCAATGCTGTGCGAAGGGGATAAAAAATATTCCCAACCGGGAAGATGTCCGGTATGCGGCATGTATCTGGTAAAAGTCCCTGTCGCAGGAATAGTTGAAAAGGAAACCCAGAAACCATCGCTTGCCCCACTCCCATTGATTAAAAAAAACAAACAAGGAGCAGCACCGGTGGCGCAAAGTAATAGCGGTGAATATTATTGCCCGATGCTATGCGAAGGAGATAAGCGATATGCAAAGCCGGGTGATTGCCCGGTATGCGGAATGCATTTGGTGAAAGAACAGAAACTAAAACCAGTCATCAAGGAATATACATGCCCGATGCACCCCGAGATCGTCCGACATGTACCGGGAAGTTGTCCAATCTGTGGAATGGATTTAGTACCAAGGATCGTTCAAGGAGACAACGAAGAGGAGGAAGCAGCGTACAAAGCAATGCTTAAGAAATTTTGGATAGCGACTGCCTTTACGATACCTGTATTTCTAATTGCCATGGGCGAAATGATAGGACTGCATCTTACACAAATAGCATCCAAAACATCCTGGGGTTGGATTCAGTTTGTTCTATCAACACCTGTACTTTTTTATTGCAGTGCTGATTTTTTCAAGCGCGGGTATCGATCTGTGATACGGTGGTCGCCAAATATGTGGACACTCATTTCATTAGGTGGCGGTGCAGCATATCTGTTTAGTATCGTGGCCTTGGTATTCCCAGCGTTATTCCCAGATGAATTTAAAATGGATGGAGCCGTTCACTTATACTTTGAAGCAGCTACGGTAATCCTATCCCTCATACTATTAGGACAAGTATTGGAGTTGAAAGCTCACGGTCAAACGAACAGTGCCATTCGCGCCTTGCTAAATCTAGTGCCACCAGAAGCTACTGTCATCCGAAATGGTCAGGAACAAAAAATCTCCCTGGAACATGTGGCATTAAATGACATCTTGAAAATAAGGCCCGGTGAAAAAATCCCCGTGGATGGCGAAGTAACAAAAGGTCATAGCTCAGTGGATGAATCTATGATAACCGGTGAGCCATTGCCTGTTGAAAAAAATGAAGGTAATCTTGTTACGGGCGGCACGGTTAACGGTACCGGAAGTTTTGAAATGAAAGCGTTAAAGATTGGAGCTGATACGTTACTCGCACAGATTATTGACATGGTCAATAAAGCAAGCCGCTCTAAAGCACCTATTCAAAATTTGGCAGACAAGATCTCAGGATATTTTGTGCCAGTGGTCGTATCCATTTCTGTGCTTACCTTTATTGTGTGGGCTGTTTGGGGGCCCGATCCTGCTCTTGTCTTTGCTTTCGCAAATGCTGTAACGGTTTTGATTATTGCCTGTCCCTGCGCATTAGGTCTGGCAACACCCATGGCTATCATGGTAGGAACAGGCAGAGGCGCCACTTTTGGCGTCCTTATCAAAGAAGCAAAAGTGATCGAAGAAATGAAACGTGTAAATGTGCTGGTTATCGACAAGACAGGAACAATCACAGAAGGTAAGCCTTCATTAAAATTTATAAAATCATTCAACTCTTCAATCATCGAGGACGATATTTTAAGCAACGCTGCCTCACTTGAATCAAGTAGCGAACACCCCTTAGCTGAAGCAATTGTAGGTGCTGCCAAAGCTAAGAGACTTGAGCCTGGAAAAGTAGAACAATTTAATTCCGTTACTGGTCAAGGTATTACAGGAGTTGTCAATGGCAGGAAGGTGTCCATCGGTAACTCAAAATTGATAGTAGCACAAAAATTAAGTGTAGATGAAAATCATTTCAAGGAAATTGAAGAAAGACAATCAAAAGGTGAAACGGTCATGTATGTGGTTATGGATAACCAGATGGCAGGATACATTAGTGTAGCTGATCCGATAAAGAAAAATTCAAAGAGTGCCATTCAAGAATTACAAAAGCAAGGGATACGTGTGATCATGCTGACAGGCGACAATAAAATTACAGCCAAAGGAGTTGCCGAAGAACTTGGGCTTGATGGGTATGAGGCTGACTACCTCCCGGCCGATAAACTCAATAAGGTGAAAGAGCTCCAACACGCAGGTAACGTTGTGGCCATGGCCGGAGATGGAATAAATGATGCACCTGCATTAGCTCAAGCGAATGTAGGTATAGCCATGGGCACCGGAACCGATGCGGCTATTCAAAGTGCAGGCATCACCTTAGTAAAGGGAGATCTTCAGGGAATTATTAGGGCAAGAAAACTCAGTTCAGAAGTAATGGGCAATATCAAGCAGAACTTATTTTTTGCTTTTTTCTATAATGCTATTGGAATACCCATAGCAGCAGGTATTCTGTACCCATTTTTTGGATTGTTGCTAAGCCCAATGCTGGCAGCCCTGGCGATGAGTTTAAGCTCGGTTTCAGTAATAGTAAACAGCCTCAGATTACGAACAAAAATTATTTAACCATCTTATCAAATGAAATCTAACCTATTTTATGTCTCGCTCTTCATTGGATTCTTAGCTTGCTCGGGAAGTACAGACAATGACCTTTCAAAAGTTAAATTGAATGAACTTACTGGTCAGTCCATCGATATGGCTCAATTTGAAGGCAAAGCAGTCTTCATCAATTTCTGGGCTACCTGGTGTAAGCCCTGCATTCAGGAAATGCCAACCATTGCAGCTGCACAGGAAAAACTAAAAAATGAAAATGTAATTTTTCTATTCGCATCGAACGAGGAGCCTGATCAAATTGAAAGCTTTATGAAAAAACATTCTTATCCGTTTCACTATGTGCACCTCCAAAATATGGAAGCGCTGAATATTCAGGCATTACCAACTACTTTTATTTTCAGCCCTGAAGGAAAGATGAAATTCTCGGAAAATGGATTTAGAACATGGGATGACCCCGCCAATATTGAATTGATAACTAAAATTATGAATGACCATGAAAAGTAAATTGTACCTCGTATTTCTGTGTGTGATTGGCATCGCTTGTTCCCCAAAGAAAAATACCAATGAAACAACACTTCAAATTAATCCCCTAACATCTCCTGCAAAATCAAATAGCGCTGAGCCTTTTTTATTCACTGATAAAGATAGCACGGTATACTTATCGTGGGTAGAGAAAAGTGAAGACACGAACACATTTAAGTTTTCAAGTCTTAAAAATGGTGTATGGTCGGAGCCAATCATCATCGCCTCAGGTAATACATGGTTTGTCAATTGGGCTGACTATCCCATGATCGCCTCGAATGGCCCGCAACTGGTTGCACACTTTCTTGATAAGAGTGGAGAAAGTACGTATGCCTACGATGTAAAGCTCACCACATCGGCAGACAAAGGAAAGACCTGGAGCGAACCATTTGTGCTTCATGATGACAAAAAGCAAGCTGAGCATGGCTTTGTTACGCTTCTCCCCTATGGCGACAACTTTTTAGTTACCTGGCTTGATGGACGAAATACAGTTATGGAAGGCATGGAAGGTATGAAAGGTCATGAAGGTCATCATGGGTCAATGAGCCTGAGAGCAGCCGTAATCGATAGCAAAGGAAACAAGATTAGTGAATGGGAGCTCGACAATAAGACCTGTGATTGTTGTCAAACCAGTGCAGCCATTACCACCAATGGACCTATTGTTATTTATCGTGACAGGTCGGATAAGGAAGTAAGGGACATGTCAATCGTAAGACTAATTGACGGTCAATGGACAGAACCAAAATCCATTCATAATGACAATTGGAAAATTGCCGGATGTCCTGTCAATGGGCCGCGTGTGGTGGCTGATGGAAATAACCTTGCTGTTGCTTGGTATTCCGTTGCATCAGATACCTCTAAGGTAAATGTAAGTTTCTCAAATGATGGAGGCGCTACTTTTGGCAAGCCAATCCGCGTAGATGAAAAAAGTGCAATCGGACGTGTTGACATTGCCATGATAGACGACAAATGTGTTATGGTGAGTTGGATGGAAGGAACTGAGATCAAGGCGATTAAAGTCTATTCAGATGGCCGACTGGAATCATCCGTGACGATTGCGTCAACTTCTGAATCACGATCCAGTGGGTTCCCACAAATGACCAAATCAGGCAATCAACTTATCTTCGCTTGGACAGATGATAAACAAAAGAATATTAAAATAGCAACCCTCTCCCTTTAATAAACCTGAACATTAACAACATGAAATTTATAATTGGAAGTTTAATTCTTGTCGGATTTTTATCGAGTTGCTCACACAAAAAAAATGAAAGCGAAACCAAGGAATCACCAAAACTAATAACAACGCCAACAGAGGATGATTCCCGAATCATCGAAGAGCAGTCTGATCCAGATACATTGAAAGGAAGCCTCAAGGCAAAGGCGATTGGAACTATCGGCTCAACTGGCATCACAATCAATTACTACTCCCCTGCAGTTAGAGGACGAATTATTTGGGGAGGTCTTATTCCATTTGATAATGTTTGGGTAACCGGAGCACACCGCGCTACAAGTATTGATTTTAATCAGGAGGTTGAAATTGGCGGAGTCACTATTGCTTCAGGCAAATATGCTTTATTCACCATTCCCGGAAAGGAAGAATGGACAATTATCATCAATAAAAATTGGGACCAGCATTTAGTAGACGAATATGATCAAAAACTTGACATCGTACGTGTAAAGGTAAAACCCGAAACAGAAGAGACGCATCAGGAAAGATTGCGTTATGTAATCGAACGGGAAGGTGATGAGCAGGGCGAGATCGTTATCTATTGGGAAAAACTGGAAGTCTCCTTCAACGTCAGCATTGCTAACTAATAAGCTAATCTAACGAAACAGAAGTAGTAATAATATGCAATAAAGGGAGAAAGAGAGACTTGATATCAACTGAAGTCTTTACTTGGTCATGCAGGAGGAGGTAACATAAGCTACCCCCACTGCTATGATCAATAAACACAAGAAAACGCTATGGCAAAATAGTTTTTCTCTGTGCTAGTAGAACCCCAAAGTAGTGGGTTAGGTTTCAATTTTCCTATACTTTTTCCAAAGTTTTGTAAGCACATAAAAATTCCGCTTTTTTGAGAATAATTACATCTTTTCTACCCAAGTAAAGGAGAAATTAGGCCAAAAAGCGGGACAGATATTATCAACAACTTATCCACAGGAATTCCACATTTAATGGTCGAAGATAACTACAAACAAAGAGGCCTCCGAAACAAGCTTGTCAAGATATTAACCATAAAAGGAATCTCAGATGAACACGTTCTCCAGGCAATAGGAAAAATGCCTCGTCACGTTTTTTTTGATGAAGCATTACTTGGTCATGCCTACGAAGATAAGGCTTTCCCTATTGGTGAAGGACAAACAATTTCTCAACCTTTTACAGTTGCCTTTCAGACCGAAAAGCTTGAACTAAAACAAGGAGATAAAGTATTAGAGATTGGTACAGGCTCGGGCTATCAAGCCGCCATCCTTATTGAGATGGGAGCAAAAGTTTACACGATAGAATTTAATCGCAAACTCTATGAAAAGACCAAGGATTTTCTTCCAACGCTAGGTTACAAACCATTCTTCTTTTTCGGAGATGGCTCTAAGGGAATTCCAACAAAGGCACCTTTCAATAAAATACTTGTAACTGCTGGAGCGCCTGTGGTTCCTACCGCACTTTTAGATCAATTGGACGATGAAGGAATTCTAATCATTCCTGTTGGTGACCGAGAGAAACAAAAGATGGTAAAGATTAAAAAGTCGAAAGGCAAATTAATCCAGGAAGAGTTTGACAATTTTGCTTTCGTTCCGTTGTTAGGCGAACAAGGATGGAAGTAATCTTACTTCAATAAGAAAGCCTTAAAGTCATCAAATTGATTTGACATCAGAGTTGTCAATTTCTTCTCAGACATAAATTTTTCCAAAGAAGAGGGTAAGGGTATTGCTTCACCAAGTGCCGATGAAACTACATCTTGAAATTTAGCAGGATGTGCAGTCTCAAGGAAAACTCCAGTGAAATTTTCACTTTCATTGAGATACTCCTTCAATCCTAAATAACCAATCGCACCATGAGGATCGAGTATATAATTCGCTTCACTAAAAACTTTTTTCATGGCTTCATTAGTTTTCTCATCTGAAAAAGAAAAGCCGGTAATCTCTTGGGATAGAGCATCAAAGTTGTGATCGTATAAATCAAGTATTCGATAGAAATTACTTGGATTTCCAACATCCATTGCATTACTAATCGTTTGAACCGAAGGACGTGGCCTAAATTGATTCGTCCTTAAATAAGCTGGAACGATGTCATTTGAATTTGTTGCAGCTACAAAACGACTGATCGGCAATCCCATTCGCTTTGCTAAAAGCCCCGCTGTAAGGTTTCCAAAGTTTCCACTTGGAACAGAAAATACTACCTCTGCCGGTTGCCGAAGTTGAGCCACTGCATTGAAATAATAAAATGACTGAGGAATTAGTCGAGCAATGTTAATCGAGTTGGCTGATGTTAGTGCAATCTTTTGATTCAACTCTTTATCCAAAAAGCACTGCTTAACCATCTTTTGGCAATCATCAAAGGTTCCATCGACCTCTATCGCCTGCACGTTCCCACCCAAGGTAGTGAATTGCATTTCCTGAACGCTGCTTACTTTGCCCGAAGGATAGAGTACAATCACTTTTGTTCCTGGTACATTTAAGAATCCATTTGCTACCGCACTACCAGTATCACCAGATGTGGCGACTAGAATAGTTATTTCTTTATTCTGTTGAGCGGCAAAGTAACCAAGTAAACCAGATAAGAATCGAGCTCCGAAATCCTTAAAGGCTAATGTCGGACCATGAAATAATTCAAGAGAATAAATATTTTTTTCAATTTCAACCAATGGAGCTTCGAACTGAATGGTATGTTCCACTATTCGTTCTACTTCTTTTTTTGGTAAATCATTTCCAATTAAGTTCGTAGTAACTTCATTAGCGATTTGGATAAAAGTCTTTTTATACAATGACTTAAAGAAATCATCAGACAGCCTCGGAATTACTTCGGGCATATATAAACCATTGTCTGGTGCCAGTCCTTTAATTACTGCCTCCTCCAGGCTTACTCGTACTTTCCTATCATTTGTGCTGTAGTAATTCATTTTTTGTTTTTATTCAAAACACCTTTGCTCCTTCCAAATTAATTTTGGATACGTAGGCTTCACTTTTTAAGTGGTATTTTAAAAACTGTATTTGCATATTCTCTCCAACAGCCAATGCAATTTTGTGGCTGGTGCTCAACGCAAACATGGTTGGCCCTGATCCTGAAATTCCACAGCCCAAAGCACCAGCTTTTATGGCTTCGCTTCTCACTGGTTCAAACCCGGGAATAAAAACAGACCTAACTGGCTCCGCTATCACGTCCTTAAGCGATCGGCTAATTAAATTATTATCGCCACTCATAAGACCGACCATTAAACCGGCTGTATTTCCGCTTTGTGTAATTGCATCTTTCAACTCCACAGAAGATTTTAAAACCCTTCGTGCATCCTCGGTTTTGAGCTCGATTTGAGGATGAACTAGTGTACAATATAAACTTGCTGCCACCGGTATCTTAACAACATCCAAAGGATGATAATCCCTAACTAAAACAAATCCTCCTAAAAGTGATGGTCCAACATTATCAGCATGAGCAGAACCACAGGCGATTCTCTCTGCTTCCATGGCGTGTGGTATTAGTTGTTCTCGGGTAAGTGGATTACCAAACAAATGGTTAATACCAACCAAAGCTGCAACTGCACTTGCTGCGCTTGAACCCATACCGCTACCCAACGGAAGATGTTTAAATAAATCAATTTCAATTCCAATGTTACTATCAATAGAATTCAAAAAAGATTGAACTGCCACACTTGCTGTATTTTGATTTGGATGCAGCGGCAATCGACCACCATCACCAACAATTCTTTTTACCACAACTCCCGGCTCAGCCTTCTCGGTAAGAATAACTTCATCCCCAGGTGAATCCACTGCAAAGCCCAGGATATCAAAGCCACAACAAACATTTGCAACAGTTGCAGGCGCAAAGGCCCTTACAGTTTTCATTATTTCAATTTGTATAATTTCCTATTCTAATAATATCTGCAAATACCCCTGCAGCCGTTACAGTAGAGCCAGCACCTGGTCCCCGTATCACCATCGGCCTATCATGATACCGCTCTGTGGTTAATAAGATGATGTTATCACTTCCTGCTAAAGAAAAAAAAGGATGCGAGCTATTGACCGAAGCCAGTGATACTTTTGCCTGCCCGTTTTCAAGAACAGCCATGTAGCGCAACTTCTCTCCTTTCGCTTCTGCCTTTGCCCTTAAATCTTCGAATGATTTATCGTGAGCTTCTAATAACTTAAAAAAACTTTCAATCTCTGATTCTTTACGACAATCGTCTGGCACAAGATTCTCAACTTGAATGTCTTTTAGTTCTAGTTCATTTCCTGCCTCCCGAGAGAGAATAAGTGCCTTACGTGCCACATCCATTCCATTTAAATCATCTCGAGGATCTGGCTCTGTATATCCTTTCTCTCGTGCTTCTTTCACTACATCACTAAATTTTTTACCTGAAGCGAAAGAGCTATAAATAAAATTCATTGTACCGCTAAGAACAGCTTCAATGCGAATGACTTTGTCACCACTCAGCAACAAGTCGTTCAATGTATTGATAACTGGCAAACCAGCTCCAACATTCGTTTCGTACAAAAATTTAACGCTTCTCTTAAAGGCAGTCTTCCTTAATCGTTTATACTTTTCTAATGCACCCGAATTTGCTTTTTTATTTGGCGTAACAATAGATACGTTAGCATTAAGAATATTTTCATAAGATTCAGTGACTGCCTCACTTGAGGTGCAATCCACAAAAATACTGTTAGATAAATTCAACTGACTCATTCTATCCACGAAGGAAGTCATATTCATAGGTTCTCCTCCTTCATTCATTTTATCAACTGCAGTTTCCAGATTTAAACCATCTTCAGCGAAGAGCATCTTCTTACTATTTGCTACTCCAATCACATTTACCTCCAAGTGATTATGCTCGGCCAAATGGGCAAACTGCTGATTCATCATCTTTAGCAATTCTTTGCCAATTAAGCCCGTGCCAACTAGGAATATGCTAAGTATTTTTCTGTCAGACAAGAAGAAGGCTTCATGCAACGAGTTTAAGGCTTTACTTACGTCAGCCTGATTAACAACTACCGATATGTTTAATTCAGACGATCCCTGGGCAATTGCATAGACATTAACCCCATTTTTACCTAATGCATTAAACATCTTTCCGCTTGTACCAGGATTGTGTTTCATGTTTTCGCCCACGATGGCAACGATTGCTCGTTCCATCTCCACCACCACCGGATTCATTTCGTTGTTTAATATTTCATACTGAAATTCCTTTTCAATTGCTGATTTCGCTTGCTTCGAAAACTGGCTTTCTACAGCAAAACATATCGAATGCTCACTGGATGCCTGGCTTATTAAAATGACATTGATCTTCTCCTTAGCCAGAGTTCCAAATAACCTCATCGAAACACCAACCACTCCAATAAGCCCACTACCTTGCACATTTAGCAAACTAATATTGCTGATTGATGAGATGCCTTTAATAATCAGATTCTTTCCATTGGCTTGATCACTGATTATCGTTCCGTCAAAAGTTGGATTGAAAGTGTTTTTAATCCATATCGGAATCTTATTAATCATTGCCGGTTGCATGGTGGCAGGGAAAATAACTTTAGCCCCAAAGTGTGAAAGCTCCATTGCCTCCTCGTATGTCATTTCTTTGACCGTAAACGCTTTCTTCACTTTGCGTGGATCAGCCGTCATCATACCATCAACATCAGTCCATATTTCAAGTGAGCTTGCCTGAAGTGCCCCAGCAAAAATTGCCCCAGTGTAATCAGAGCCACTTCTTCCAATGGTCGTTGTCTCTCCGCTTTCAGAGGTTCCAATAAAGCCTGTAATAATTTGCAGATCCTGATGGTGCCGGAAGTAATCGCTAATAAGTTTGTTCGTAACCTCAAAATTAATTTTAGCGTACCCAAAATGATTATCCGTCCTTACTACTTTTCGTGCATCCAGGAACTCAGAGGCAATGCCTTCATTCTTAAACGCTTCTGAAATAATATAAGCAGAAAGCCGTTCACCAAAACTCATTATGTAATCTAATGAACGAGGTGTCCTTTCCTTAACCAGATAAACTCCATGTAGAACATCCTCCAATTCATTCATCATGAATTTTACCTGCGCCAATACTCGGCTTTGATGTTGCATGTCGATCAATTCGCGTACAGCATCAAGATGCCTTTTCTCCAATTGCGCAAGCTGGTCTTTGTATTCGGGGCTTCCGGATAAGGCAAGGCCACTTAGATTAATGATCGAGTCGGTAACTCCTCCAAATGCGGAAAATACCAATGCAATATCATGCTTGCCTAGTCGGGGCTTTACAATTTCAATAACGGACTTTATTCTCTGTGGAGTGGAAACCGAAGAACCACCAAATTTTAATACCTTCATGACTACTTTTTATCTGATAATTTAAACTCTGAATTTTCAAACACACTCATCTCCTGGAGATGGTAGTATCCTTTTTTGGCGGGGCGATATGGTAGTATAACGGGTTACCCCGTAATAATGGTAGTGATGGTAATGCAGGCACTAACAACCAATGTTGAGGTGATTCTGGTCGATAAAAATCGTGTCGCTTGCATAAGAAGTTTCGAATTACAGAAATGCATTCATGGATTGCAAAGAATTTTTACTGATTTTTGTAAAGATTAAAACAAACTAACGGTTAGTAGTAATTGCTAACGATTGAACAAGATGTCTAAAAAGAAAAAATTTGCCAGCGAATCCTTTGTCAGCATGACAGAACTTGTGTTGCCTAACGACACCAATACATTGAACAACCTCATGGGAGGCAGGCTCATGCACTGGATGGATGTGGTATCGGCAATAGCTGGACAAAAGCATTGTAATAGCATTGTTGTAACTGCTTCTGTGGATAATATCTCATTTCGTTCACCTATTCAATTAGGAAACGTGGTCACACTTAGAGCAAAGGCTACACGGGCATTTAACTCTTCTGTTGAAATCCGGATTGACGTGGATGCTGAGAACATACCAGAAGGAAAAAAGGTCGCTAGTAACTCTGCGTACTTTACATTCGTTGCTGTGGATAAAAATGGTAGCCCTGTTGAAGTACCAGAAGTTGTTCCAGAAACTGATGATGAAAGGGAATATTATAACGGTGCATTGCGCAGAAGACAACTTAGGTTGATCTTATCTGGCCGAATGAAACCTCATGAAGCGAATGAGCTCAAATCTCTCTTTGATATAAACAACTGATGGCCGATCCCTTTTTCGAAAGTTTATATTCAGAGGAACTTTATCAACCAACCTTGAAGACTTCAGTTGTGATTCCTACAGCTTGGAATAAAGTTGGAGAAGAAGAGCAACAGCTACTTTCCAAAATCCTAGGATCTGTAAAGCTGAGTCTAGAGTCAGTAAAGATCATTGAACAACAGAAATTCAACTTGAGCACCTGGATTGAAAAGCCTTATAAGGTAATAAGTTTCAGCCCAGGCTTCGATGGTCTAACCAAGTATGAGGTGATTGAAGCGGATGGCACCTCCTTGGTGTTGTCAAATTCATTGAATGAACTAATCAACGATGAAGCTAGTAGGAGGAAGCTCTGGCTTGCACTAAAACAGCTTTTTTTAGTCTAGAAAAGGCATTTTTTGTTCTATTTTAATTTATTAGACCTTCTTCTATCTTTGCGGGGCTTTTTTAAGGCACATTCCGCGTTAGCGGGATTTATTTGAATTATAAAACCTATTAACCTGTATGCAAAATTTACTGTATGTTCTTCCCCTGTTTGGAGTTATGGGGCTTCTGTATGTCGTGTGGAAAAGCGCTTGGGTAGCCAAGCAAGATGCCGGCACAGATAAAATGAAAAAAATTGCAGGCCACATAGCTGAAGGTGCTATGGCCTTTTTAAAAGCCGAGTATAAAGTACTCGCCATCTTCGTTGTCTGTGTAGCGGTTTTACTTGCCGTAACAGCCAATAGTGAAACCTCTTCGCCATTAGTTGGTGTTTCGTTTGCACTTGGAGCATTCTGTTCAGCTTTGGCTGGATTTATCGGAATGCGAGTAGCGACAAAGGCTAACGTAAGAACTACGAACGCAGCAAGAACCAGTCTTGGAAAAGCACTAGAGGTCGCTTTTGTAGGCGGATCTGTAATGGGTATGGGTGTCGTAGGTATAGGCGTATTAGGCCTAAGCGTACTGTTTATCATTTATGCTAAAATATATGGTGTAGATACTCAGGCAGGCCTGAATCAAGTAATTACCATTATCACTGGATTTTCCTTCGGAGCATCATCAATAGCATTATTTGCTCGTGTTGGAGGTGGTATTTATACAAAAGCTGCCGATGTTGGCGCTGATCTAGTAGGTAAAGTAGAAGCTGGAATACCTGAAGATCACCCACTTAACCCTGCAACGATTGCTGACAATGTTGGAGACAATGTTGGCGATGTGGCTGGTATGGGTGCAGACTTATTTGAATCTTATGTAGGGTCAATTGTGGGTACCATGGTTCTTGGTGCTGCCTTTATGGTACCTGGTTTCAGTGATAACTTTGACGGACTCTCGGCAGTTCTTTTACCTTTAGTTCTTGCAGGTGTTGGTATAGTTATGTCTTTCCTCGGAACATTCTTTGTGAAAGTGAAAGAGGGTGGAAATCCTCAAGCAGCCTTGAACATGGGAGAAATTGTCTCCTCCGTTATCATGATCGCTGCTTCATGGTTCATTATTAAGTGGATGTTGCCAGCCGAATGGTGGTTTCAGGATCCTCTTTACGCTTGGACTGACCCAGAGTTAGGAAATCATTATACATCAACCGGTATTTTCGTTGCAACTGTAATTGGATTGGTGGCAGGTGTCGCTATCGGATTGATAACAGAATATTACACAGCTATGGGCAAGAAGCCTGTTCTTTCTATAGTTAGACAATCTTCTACAGGTGCTGCAACCAATATTATCGCTGGGCTTGGTGTTGGTATGATGTCAACTATGTGGCCAATCTTAATTATTGCAGCTTCTATCATTGGTGCTTTCCATTTTGGTGGTCTCTATGGTATTGCAATAGCTGCCGTTGGTATGCTTTCAAACCTTGGTATTCAGCTAGCTGTTGATGCGTATGGGCCAATCTCTGACAATGCTGGTGGTATTGCAGAAATGTCTGATCTACCTAAAGAAGTTCGTCAACGCACAGATAAACTAGACGCAGTAGGTAATACTACCGCGGCTATCGGAAAAGGTTTTGCCATTGCCTCAGCAGCTCTTACTGCGCTTGCATTATTTGGTGCCTTCATGACAACAGCGAAAATCAGCACGATTGACGTATCAAAAGCTAATGTTATGGCAGGTTTGTTCATAGGTGGTATGCTCCCATTTGTATTCTCTGCATTAGCAATGGGTGCAGTGGGTCGCGCTGCTATGGCGATGATAGAAGAAGTTAGAAGGCAATTTAATGATATACCTACCTTAAAAGCAGCTTTAGCATTGATGAAGAAGAATGGCGACACTCCAGTTTCAGAGTGGCCTGCGGAAGAACAAAAAGTCTTCCAGGCAGCTGATGGATCCGCTGAGTACGGTAAATGCGTTGAGATTTCTACAAAAGCAGCACTAAGAGAAATGGTTCTACCTGGTGTAATGGCTGTTGTTGTTCCTGTTGCCGTTGCTTTTATGCCCGGTCTTGGAGTTGAGGCTCTCGGTGGACTACTAGCTGGAGTAACAGTTACTGGTGTATTAATGGCAATTTTCCAATCCAATGCTGGTGGCGCATGGGACAATGCTAAGAAAAGCTTTGAGGAAGGTGTTGAAATCAATGGTAAGATGTACTACAAAAAATCTGATCCGCATAAAGCAGCGGTTGTAGGCGATACAGTTGGAGATCCATTTAAAGATACTTCTGGTCCTTCTTTAAACATCTTGCTAAAGTTGATGTCCGTTGTTGCATTGGTAATTGCACCTCTTTTGGTTCCTGATGATAAAGCATCTGCTAAGAAAGAAGTAACTAAACCTAAAGTTGATGTTGTTAGTTCAATAACTACAACCCAATCATCTGAGGCAAAGTAATTTTAAGCAATACATTCAATCAAAAGAGCCATGTAAAAGCATGGCTCTTTTTTATTATTTTCGGGAAAGAGAAAGCTATGAAATACTTCCTTATCATCATTCTTTGCTTTTTATTTCTGCCGACCTTCTCTCAGAATGTAATCGGCAAATGGAAAACAATCGATGACAGCACTGGAGAACCAAGGTCAGTTGTTGAAATCTTCCTAAAGAATAATAAACTATACGGCAAAGTCATCAAGCTTTTTCCCAAAGGTGGTGAAGACCCCGATCCAATTTGCGAGGAGTGTGAGTCAGATGATCCACGCTTTCACAAAAAAGTAATAGGCATGGAAATCATGGAGGGTCTCTCAAAAGAAAATGAGGAGTATAGCGGAGGGAGTATTCTTGACCCCGACAATGGAAAGGTCTATCGGTGTAAAATTTGGGTAGAAGATAAACAGTTAAAGGTAAGAGGTTACTTAGGTCCATTTTACCGTACCCAGAGCTGGTTGAAGGTAGAGTAAGTCTACTTATCGAAAAAAATGTACTTTAAGACGAAAAACTTACATCAATCATTAATCTAAGGTTACCAACTGTGGCATACAGAGTATTCAAATTGAAATCAGAAATGAGTGAACCTGAGGTCTTTGAAAGGATCAAAGGAGGCGATGAGAAGGCTTTGGAGCTCATTTACAAGAAATATTACAGGATGATGACCAAATTGGTGATCACCAATAGCGGAACTGAAGATGAGGCCAGAGATGTTTACCAGGATGCTCTAGTAGTTTTCTGGCAAAAGGCAAGATCTGGCAATCTTGTAATGACTTCAAAAATGAGTACTTATATCTACAGTATTTGTCAAAATCTGTGGAGAAAAGAGCTGGAAAGAAAGAAGAGATTATCCAATGAAGAAAAAGATACTTCGGTTTCTATGGACATGGATAGTCCAGAACGGGAGAAGATTATTGCCAAGTGTATGGATCAGCTTGGTGATACGTGCAGAAAGGTTTTAATGTATTATTACTTTGATGAAATGTCTATGCAGGAAATCGCTGACAAACTTGGATTCGCGAACACTGATACAGCCAAAACAAAAAAGTATAAGTGCAAACAAAAATTGGATGAACTTGTTAAAACCCAATATTCAGAACAAGATTTTTTAGATTGATAGAATGACCAACTCCGAATTAGTAGAAAATTATTTAACCAACCGACTTACCGAGAGTGAGAAGGCGGCCTTTGACTTGAAAGTCAACTCAGATCCTTCTTTGAAGGCAGATGTAGACTTACAGAAAAAAATTATTGAGAGCATTAAGAAGGCAAGAGCTGCCGAATTAAAAGCAATGCTCAATAATGTTTCAATCGCACCTCCAGCCTCTACCGGCTTTTACAATTTTAAAATAGCAGCTGGAATTATTGGAGCTGGAATTTTGATTGGTTCGCTTTATTACTATTTAAAACCAGAGGCCCTAACAGATAGCCCAAATCTTTCAACCTCGATACAAGATTCAGTGAATGGTAATCAACCAGCAGAGAATCCTGAAAGAATTATTCCTATAGAAGAACCACCTACTTCTACTAAGGAAGTAGTAGTTAAGCAAAAAGAAGAAGCAAAGGCAGAGCCCAACAAGGTTGAAAATAAAATACCATCTAAAGTTAACCAGCCAAAAATAGATGTTATTGACCCTACAGAAGAAATGTCCTCTGATGAAAATCAGAATGAAACAGCAATCCAAAATTCAAATTCAGCAGTTATTCCATCGCACATTCAAGTAGAGACTAATACCTCTACTAAAAAGTATAACTTCCATTATCAGTTTAACAATGGGAAGCTGCAACTTTTCGGACCGTTTGATAAAAGCTTGTATGAGATACTTGAGATCAACGGGGACAGTCACTCCATATTCCTTTTCTATAAGGAAAATTTCTATCTGCTAGATGAAAATCAAACTCAAATCACTAAACTTCCCTTAATCAAAGATGGCGGGGTGATTAAGATGTTAAAAGAATATAGAGGAAGGTAATTAGCTCCTTTCCTGATCCTATCAAAAACCCTTATTTGGCAAGGGTTTTTTTATTTTAAAAGATACCGAAATACGGAATGAATCTGCGATATTGATCAATTGTTGGCATAATCAATCCCTAGACTCATTATATTTGCCCTGTTTATGAGTTCAGTATCTAAATTCAAAGTCAGAAAGAAAAAGCTAGGTAGCTACCCCTATGTCAGCGTAGTATTAAGTATCACATTGGCTTTATTTATGATTGGTGTTTTTGGACTTCTAATGATCTATTCTAAGGAGTTGGAACGAGTAGTATTGGAGAACGTAAAAATTCAGGTTTACCTAAAGAGTCAGCTTTCTGAAAATCAGAAGAAGGAAGTTGAAAAGAGCTTATCAACGCGCTATTTTTTACCAAAAAATAATTCCGATGGATCGGCTAAGCCAATCCAATTTATTTCAAAAGAAGAGGCGGCTAAACAATTTATTAAAGAAACAGGAGAAGATTTTCAGAAATTTTTGGGTGAAAATCCATTGCGAGATGCATTCTTAGTAAGCGTAAGCCCTCTTTATCAGGACAAGAAAAGCATGACTAAGATAAAAGCGGAAGTAGAAAAAATAAATGGTGTGTTTCAAGTCTATTACATTGAGAACTTGATCGACTCTATCAATAAAAATGTCGCTAAAATTGGATTACTGTTGCTTGGCCTATCCGCATTACTGCTGGTAACGGTCGTGTTATTAATAAATAACACCTTGCGTCTTGCCCTTTTTTCACAACGTTTCTTAATCAGAAGCATGCAATTAGTAGGTGCAACCCGTTGGTTCATTCAGTGGCCGTTTTTATTGCGAGCATCTTTTCATGGGTTCTTAGCCGGGTTGATTGCATCGGGGCTATTGGCAACCGTTATTTCGTTTGCTAATAAACGGGTAGAAGACTTAATCTTGATACAAAACACCAATCGAATAGCGTTTCTTTTCTTGGGCTTAACAATAGTTGGCATATTAGTAGCCTTTGCTAGCACATTTCGAGCTGTAAGAAAGTATTTGAAATTATCCCTAGACGAATTATACTAGAATTATAACACAATGAGCAAACTACCTTTTGGAAAAAAGAATTATCAATTGATGATCACAGGATTTTTGGTGATCGTACTTGGATTTATAATCATGTCACTCGATAAAGAACCTCATGGATTTGGTTTCATGGGGATTACACTTAGTCCAATAGTTGTTGTTGCCGGTTTTATTATTGAGATCGCTGCCATATTGCATACTCCAAAAATTAAGGAGTAGCATTCAAAAATTAGATTTTATTTGTCAACAATTGATCGTTGATTCTTGGGATTCCTGATCTTCAATAAAAACAGCCTATTATGTCTATTATTCAAGCCATCATATTAGCAATAGTAGAAGGGCTTACTGAATTTCTCCCAGTATCTTCAACGGGTCATATGATAGTCGTCTCTTCCCTGATGGGAATAGCATCTGATCCATTCACAAAGACTTTTACCGTAGCCATACAGTTAGGAGCTATTCTTTCCGTTATTTCGTTATACTGGAACCGATTCTTTCAATCCTGGAATTTCTACATCAAGCTCGGAGTAGCTTTTATTCCTGCAGCTGTATTAGGATTCTTACTAAATGATATGATCGATGGTCTTTTGGAGCGTGTTGATGTAGTGGCTTACACATTGATTATTGGTGGAATAATTTTTCTGTTTATCGATAAACTCTTCAATGAGACGGAAGAAAAAGGGGAATCAGAAGTCTCCTACTCTATTGCTCTTAAAATCGGATTGTTTCAGACCATAGCACTGATACCAGGTGTTTCCCGATCTGCCGCAACAATCATCGGGGGCTTAACTCAAAAACTTAATAAAAAAACTGCAGCTGAATTCTCATTCTTTCTGGCTGTTCCTACAATGTTTGCAGCAACTGCTTATAAACTCTTAAAATTCTACACCGCAGGAAATAGTTTTGAATCTGATCAAATCGCACTACTAGCTGTAGGCAACTTGGTAGCTTTCATAGTTGCGCTTTTGGCTATAAAGTCATTCATAGGGTTCCTTACTCGTCACGGGTTCAAGGTATTTGGATATTACAGGATACTGCTTGGTTCTATTATCCTTATCCTTTATTATTTAGGGATTCAGCTTTCCGTTGTATAAATGGAACTGGTCACAGATCGCGTCCTATTAATTAAGAAGCCTCTTCGATGGACGTCCTTTGATGTTGTCCATAAACTGCGATATAAATTAGGAATTAGAAAAATTGGGCATGCTGGAACTCTTGATCCACTGGCTACAGGCCTATTGATTATTTGCACTGGCAATATGACCAAGCAGATAGAGCAATATCAGGGAATGGAAAAAGAGTACACAGGCAAATTTATTATAGGGCAAACAACCCCTTCTCATGATTTGGAGACTGAGGTAAGCCCACCAATAGACTTTTCACATCTTTCAGAATCAGAAATTAAATCAGCCACTTCTCCTCTTATAGGAAACATACAGCAAGTACCACCCATTCACTCTGCGATTAAAGTTGATGGAAAACGGTCCTACAAGTTAGCCAGAAAAGGTAAGGAAGCTGAACTTAAGCCCAGAGAAGTAACTGTTAGTGAATTTGAAATTACAAATGTATTACTTCCAGAAGTAAGCTTTAGAATTATCTGTTCAAAGGGAACTTATATAAGAAGTTTAGCCCGCGATTTCGGGAACATTCTTGGAGTAGGCGCATATCTTTCGGAACTTTGCAGAACGCGAATTGGAATTTTTAAATTGGAGGATGCGTTGACCATCAATGATGTTGAAAAAACATATACTGAGAACATATAATGAAAATTTATCATAGCCTCGATGATTTTACTCCACTGGATTATGCCATTGTTACCAGTGGCACATTCGATGGTGTGCATCTAGGCCATCAAAAAATACTCGGGAGACTTAAAGAGATTGCCGGAAAAAATAATGGGGAAACAGTGGTGATTACCTTTTGGCCACACCCTCGGTTTATCCTTCGCCCCGAAGACCAGACATTAAAACTGTTGAATACATTTGAAGAAAAAGCAGAACTTCTCAAAGAACAAGGTATTCAACATCTTATTAGAATCCCTTTTACAAAAGAGTTTTCCCAGCTTACATCCGAAAAGTTTATCACCAACATCCTTGTAAATATAATTGGAACAAAAAAATTAGTAATTGGCTATGACCACCGGTTTGGAAAAAACCGTGAAGGAAGCTTCGAGCAACTAAGGGTGAATGGTCCTACCTATGGATTTGATGTGGAAGAAATTCCAAGCCAAGATGTTGACCACATAGCAGTGAGTTCCACCAAAATAAGACAGGCCCTTGAAATCGGTGACCTCAAAAATGCTCAGCATTTGCTAGGCAGGACTTACTCAATTAGCGGCAGGGTTGTTAAAGGAGACAAACTCGGAAGGCTAATGGGATTTCCGACTGCCAATATTGAATTGGAAACACACCACAAACTTATTCCAATGGAGGGCATCTATGCCGTTAAGGTAAACTATGCGCATCAGGAATTTGATGGCATGTTGTATATTGGAAATCGGCCAACCGTTAATGGAACAAAGCGAAATATAGAGGTCAATATATTCGATTTTAATAAGGATATCTACGGAGAAGATTTAACAGTCAACTTCATCAAACTCATTCGTCATGATATCAAATTCGAGGACCTGGAACAACTCAAACAACAATTGACGAAAGATAAAAAAGATGCTCTCTCCATCCTCACATAACTTGTAATGAGTCTGCCACAACTTCTTTGGACACCATCAGAATCTTTTGTTGTGGATTCCAATCTGATGCGGTTTGTCACGTGGCTAGAAAGTGTTAAAGGTCTACAGTTCAAGTCATATGATGAATTGTGGAACTGGTCAGTAGGTCAACCTTCCAACTTTTGGAAAATCGTTTCCGAATATTTTAATCTTGTAACAGAAGGATCATACGAGGAAGTGATGACCGGGGTGATGCCTGAGGTAAAATGGTTTGAAGGAGTTTCGCTTAATTACTCGGAACATATTTTCAGAAACTACCAAGACAAAACGCCTGCAATTCTTTTTCAATCCGAGACATCGCCCTTAAAGGAAATAAGCTGGTTTGAATTAAAACAACAAGTGGCCAGCTTTCAAAAATTCTTGTTGGACGCAGGAGTATCAACAGGAGATTGCGTTGCTGCCTATATCCAATGCATACCAGAAGCAACCGTTGCTTTTCTTGCAGTCAATTCTATTGGCGCGATCTGGTCGAGTTGCTCACCTGATTTCGGAGCGCAATCTGTTATCGATCGATTTGCCCAGATTAATCCTAAGGTATTTATCGCTGTTGATGGATACGAGTATGGGGGGAAATTTTTCAACAAAAAGGATGCCCTTGAGGAAATCACAAAGGCATTGCCCGGCACAACGAAAGTTGTCTTAATAAAGACAGGTAAGGTGCAACATTCACTTCAACACATCGATTGGAAAGATGCTTTATTAAATAAAGAGATTGAGTTAACCTTCAAGCGGGTTCCATTTGATCATCCCATCTGGGTGCTGTATTCATCCGGAACTACCGGCCTTCCAAAAGCAATTGTTCATTCTCATGGTGGCATCTTAATTGAACAACTCAAGTACCTTACTTTCCATAATGATGTTAAACCAGGAGAACGGTTCTTTTGGTACACCACTACGGGATGGATGATGTGGAACTATATACAGGGATCATTACTTTGTGGTGCAACTTTGGTCTTGTATGATGGCAGTCCTGCACATCCCAATATGAATTCCATTTGGAAATTCATTGAATTAGCAGGCATTCATCATGTTGGAACTAGCGCTGGATTTTTGCTCGCCTGCATGAAAGTTGGTGTTAATCCAGGAAAGGATTTTAACTTATCAACACTTCGATCTATAAGTTCAACTGGGAGCAGTCTTCCTTCAGAAGCTTTCAATTGGGTTTACTCTTATGTAAAGAAAGATTTGTGGCTTGCTTCGATGAGCGGAGGAACAGACGTTTGCAGCGCCTTCGTGGGGGGCAATCCAATGCTGCCAGTCTTCGCAGGTGAAATCCAGTGTCGTGCGTTGGGGTGTCTACTAGAAGCGTTCAATGAAAACGGTGAATCGGTGGAGCAGGAAGTAGGCGAAATGGTGATCAGCAGTCCAATGCCTTCCATGCCCATTTATTTTTGGAATGATCCCAACCATAAACGATATCTGGAAAGTTACTTTGAAATGTTTCCTGGAAAATGGCGTCATGGTGATTGGATTGAAATTACTTCCAGAAAAGGAATAATTATCTACGGAAGATCGGATGCTACACTCAACCGAGGTGGGGTGCGCATTGGAACGAGTGAAATCTATCGGGCCATGGATAAGATTTCCGAAGTCCAAGACAGTTTGATCATATGTATTGAAAAAGAAAAGGGTGAGTTTTACATGCCGTTATTTGTTGTAATGGCTGGCGCCCAACAGCTAACCAATGAAGTACGTAAAAAGATAGTTAATACAATTCGGTCGGATTATAGTCCACGACATATACCCGATGAAATTATAGCGGTACCGGATATACCTTATACGATAAGCGGAAAAAAAACGGAGACCCCCGTAAAAAAAATATTGATGGGCAAGGATGCAAACCAAATCTTGAACCTCGGTGCGTTAAGAAATCCAGAGTCCATTAACTTCTTCACCAGATTATACGAGACTCAACTAAAAAGTAAAGTCTGAATTTTTTGAATAATTTTGACCTCTAATTTCTAACCATGAGAAAAACAGAAATCAATTTCAACATAGAACTCGATCAAAATAACGTACCCGAAAAAATTATGTGGGATGCTACTGATAAACCAGAAGCAGGGTTTACGGAAGCAAAGTCAATCAGCATTTCACTATGGGATCACGAGCAAAAAAATACGATGCGCATCGATTTGTGGTCCAAAGATATGCCAGTGGAAGAAATGAAGAAGTTTTATATTGATTGCATCGGTGGATTAAGCCAAAGTGTACTTAGTTCTACTGGAGACGAGCACATGTCCTCTGAAATAAATGCCCTCTGTGAAAGACTTGTCAAATATGTACGAAATCAGCCACAACAATAAGTAACTTTCTAGGCTGGGAAGCAAAAAAAGCCCTTCCACAAACGTTTGTAATTACCTAAAAATGGTTTAGTTTTATTAAAATTAAACTATGTGCGTATGAATAAGCTTTACTTTAAGTCACTCTTACCCATCTTCTTTTTGATGATGGGTGCTGCGACTGCCCTGGCGCAGAGCACCGTATCCGGCACGGTAAAAGACGGAGGATCTGGACAGCCCTTGCCCGGTGTAAACATTATAGTTAAGGGCAGAGTTATAGGAACCATCACTGATACAAAAGGCCAATTTAACCTTAGTGTTAGTCAAGCTCCACCTTTCATCTTATCACTTTCATTCATCGGTTTCGCAACTCAGGATGTTGAGATTAAAGATGCAACTACAGCTGCCTTAGAAATTTCGATGCTTGAGCAATCATTGTTGGGACAAGAAGTGGTTATCTCTGCTTCTCGTGTAGAGGAAAGCATTCTTAAGTCACCGGTTACAATCGAAAAAATGGATCTTCTTACAATTCGTCAGGCTGCAACACCCGACTTTTACGATGCTTTGGCAAACGTAAAAGGCATTCAGGTAAATTCAGGTAGCTTAACTTTAACATCAGTTAACACGAGAGGTTTTGCAACTATTGCCAACACCCGTTTTGTTCAGTTGGTTGATGGAATGGATACTCAAGCTCCTCTTCTCAACTTTCCTACAGGTAACTTGATTGGCATCGGAGAACTCGATGCAGAAAGCGTTGAAGTAGTTCCCGGTGCAGCTTCTGCCCTCTATGGACCAAATGCCTTCAATGGAATAATGATTATGAGAAGTAAAAGTCCATTCGAATATCAGGGCTTAAGCGCTCAGGTAAAGTTAGGCATGACCAATTCAACGGCCGCTGGATCAGATCCCCTATCTCAATACAGCATTCGATATGCAAAAGCCTTCAACAATAAGTTCGCCTTTAAGGTTAATTTTTCATACATGCAGGCAACTGACTGGCTTGGTAATGACTACAAGACAGATCGCAATAAACCTGAATCGACTACCGATTTAAGCGGCAATCCAAATTTTGATGGTCTTAACACCTATGGCGATGAGACCCCAATTCCTGTTCCCATAGGAGGCACATTTGGAACCTTGGATCTTAGAAGAACGGGTTATAAGGAAGAAGATTTTCTTAAAGCCTTCTCCGATAATCGTGACGCTAAAAGCATCAAAGGAGATGTGGGATTGAACTACAGAATTAATGATAAAATGGAACTCATCTATAATTACAGATATGGAGGAGGAAGTTCAATATATCAGGGAACAGAAAAATATGCTTTGCGAGATTTTTCCCAGCAGTTTCACAAGCTAGAACTTAAAGGCGATCACTTCTTTGTAAGAGCTTATCAAACAGCAACTGATGCTGGTAAATCTTATAACTTATCAGCCTTAGGTGGATTCTTAAACGAAACGATCAGTCCTACAGCAGCGCAATGGGCGCCACGTTATGCACAAACCTATGTACTAGGACTTCAGGGATATGTTCCTGGTGTTCCTGCTGGTAATGTTGCTGCTGCTCATGCCGCTGCCCGTATTGCCGCAGATGGTACCCGTCCTGCACCTGATTCTCAGGAATTTATTGACAAGGCTCAGGCAGTTCGCGATAACTTCTTCCAAAAGGCACCAACAGGCGCTGCTGGGGGTGCGTCATTTAGCGACAACTCTAAACTGTATCACGCAGAATTCAATTACAACTTTGCCGATAAAATTGAGTTTGCTGAAGTTCAGTTTGGTGGAAATGTTAGGCGATACGATTTATTCTCTGATGGAACTATCTTTAATGAAGGACCTGATGACGGAGTAAACTTTGACAGGATAACAATTGATGAATTTGGGGTATATGGTCAAATCGCGAAAACAGTGGCTGATGCCTTAAAGTTGACCGGGTCACTACGCTATGATAAAAATGAAAACTTCGAAGGCCAAATCACTCCAAGAGTTTCAGCAGTATATGCTGTATCTACTGATCATAATATCAGGGCCTCCTTCCAAACTGGTTTTAGAAACCCTGATACGCAAGCTCAATTCATTTATTTCCCTTCCTCAGGAGGTACATTAGTGGGTAGCACTGAAGCAAATGCTGCACGATATGGAATACACAATGGTGGTGCCTATACAAATACTTCCTTCCAAGCTCTTCGGGCGTCAGGCGGAAGCATTAACCCAACCACAGGAGCCGTTACCGGAAATGCTGCCTTACTAGAGACAGCGGATTTTGACTTTGTTCAACCCGAACAATTGAAGTCATTTGAAGTGGGCTATAAAGGAGTATTTATGAAGAAGTTACTTATCGATTTGAATGGATACTATACAGCTTATACTAACTTTATTGCCAATCAAATTGTAGTTAATAAGAATGCCACCACACACCAAGGAAAAGCAGTTGGAGCTGGTACGCTATATGCACCATATGTCAACTCTTCCCAGGATGTTACTTCCTTTGGTGCCGGATTAGGTTTTACCTACAGCTTACCTAAGAATTTCATTCTGAGTGGTAATTACAGCTACGCTACTTTTGATGCAACTGAAAGTGCTGACTTTAGAGCAGGGTTCAACACTCCAACCAATAAATTTAACATTGGTATCAGTAACAGAAAAATCATCGAGAACTTAGGATTCAACATCAACTTCCGCTACCAAGAAAGCTTCGTATGGCAATCAAATTATGGAGTATGGAATGTGCCTGAGTTTGGTGTATTAGATGCTCAAATAAATTACAAGATTTCAGCACTCAAATCGATGATTAAGATTGGCGCAACCAATCTTGGTGGAGGCGATTACCGCACCAACCTTGGGTCACCATTTGTTGGACAGCAGTATTATTTATCATTGACGTTTGATGAGTTCTTAAAATAAGTTGACGAACTAAATAATTAATCAACATGAAAAAGTTTAAAATTTTATACATACTCCCTCTTGCCTTGCTGATAACCATATCATGCGAACAAGAACCAATTACGTTAGAGCCACCAACACCAGTTGAGGTTATACCTCCAACTGGTTCAAAAGGCACCGCTGATTTCACAAAGTTTGTTGCTATCGGAAACTCCCTTACAGCTGGGTACCAATCCGGTGCATTGTTTAATGAAGGGCAACAGAATTCTTTGCCTTTAATTATGTCGAAGCAGTTTTCCATTGCGCAAGGCACCCCACTTGCCTTCAACCAGCCTGATATCAATTCAGTAAATGGTTATTTTGGAGTTGCTGGTACTAAGGTGCTCGGAAGGTTAATTTTATTCGATGCTGATGGTGCAGGCCCAAGAACAGTGGCTCCAGCTCCGGCAGGCTCCGTAGGAATGCCAGCTCCTTATACTGGTGGTGACCTTCCTACCGCATATACTGGTGACAAAACCAAGTTGAATAATTTTGGAGTACCTGGTATCTTACTTGGCCAGGCTTTAACACCACTTACAGGTACTAGACCAATTCCACCAGCCACTAATCCTGCATACAATGCCTTGTATGAAAGATTCGCGTCAAACCCTGGCACATCTACCATTCTAGGTGATGCAATTGCTGCACAACCCTCCTTTTTCATGTTTGATCTTGGAAACAATGACGTTCTTGGTTATGCTACAGGTGGAGGCTCAAACCCAGCTATATTTACTTCAGTAGCAAACTTTCAGGCTCAATATGGCGGGGCTATCGCCACTCTACTAGGCACATTGCCTAACGCAAAAGGTGTTGTTGCAAACATCCCAGATGTAACGACTATTCCATTCTTTCTAACAGTAACCTGGAATGTAATAGCATTGGATGCAGCTACTGCAGCTACTCTCACAACGAATTTAGCCAATGGGTATAATGCTTTTCTGGATGGTATGAAAGCAGGAGGATTTATTACACAGGCAGAAGCAGATAAAAGAAAACTGACCTACATCTTAGGTAAAAATGGGGTACTATTAACAGACGAAACATTAACCGATTTGTCACCCTATATGAATGCGAACCCAGCCACCAAACCACTTTTGCCATATGCAAGAGCTAGACAGGCCACCGCTGCTGATCTCATTACATTATCAGCAGGTGGTATTTTAGGCACCGCGCTTCCAGGTTCAGGAGGAACAGCTGTTTATGGTGTCTCCTTTCCAGTTACCGATCAATATGTTTTGATCCCAACGGAGATATCTGAGATTAAAGATCGTACAATCGCCTTTAACAATATCATAAAAGGCATTGCCGATGCAAACTCTACTCGGTTGGCATTTGCAGACGTAAATGCAACTTTCACTGCATTGGTTACCAATAAAGCTGGTGTGTATAATGGAGTGACGATTACTCCAAACTTTGCTCCTCCTACTGGTGTATTTTCAGAGGATGGTGTACATCCGAATAGCAGAGGATATTCCTTTATGGCTAATGTGATAATTGATGCCATCAATGCAAAGTTCGGAGCAACTATTCCTAAGGCTAGTATAGCTGATTACAAAGGAACCGGCTTGCCTGTGAGCGCTCAATAAGAATTAATAATTACATAAAAAAAGTCCTGGACAATGTTCAGGACTTTTTTTATGAGCTTAAAGTGAGCTTTCAAAAAGCTATTTAACCTAGATTATGCATTAGAAAAAATAGCCACGACCGTCAGGTAGTAGAACAAATGAAAACATACCAAAAGGGCTTTAGCCTAAATATGATTTTGGCTAAAGCCAAATATTTTGCCCTTTATTTCCCCCGACCTGAAGCCTGCCTGTCCGCTAGGCAGGGTCGGGGCTATCGCATAATCTGGGTCTAAGTCAGGCTACTAGTTAGTCTTGAATTAAACCATAGTTAATTAATCATATGCAAGATTCGGGCTTAGCCATTTTTCGGTCTCTTCTAATGCCATCCCCTTGCGGACAGAGTACTCCACTACCTGATCTTTTTCAATTTTTCCAAGACCGAAATATTTAGATTCAACATTCGCAAAATAATATCCGCTTACAGATGAGGCCGGATACATGGCAAATGATTCAGTTAATTTTATCTCAGCCACTTTTTCAGCATCAAGCAATTCAAAAATACTTCCCTTTTCTGTGTGATCAGGGCAAGCAGGGTAACCAGGGGCAGGCCGTATTCCGTCATACTCTTCCTTAATCATTTGTTCATTACTTATACTTTCTCCAAAAGCATATCCCCAATATTCCTTCCTCACTTTTGCGTGTAAACATTCAGCGAAAGCTTCAGCCAATCGATCTGCCAATGCCTTCACCATGATATCTGAATAATCATCCTGTTGCTTTTTGAATTCATCCAATATCGCTTCAATCCCAACTCCTGTTGTAACAGCAAACATGCCTATGTAATCCTTTTTACCAGTTGACTTTGGTGCTATAAAATCAGACAAACAAAAATTAGGGAGGTTTTGAGCCTTCTTATTTTGTTGTCTCAAAAAATGAAGCTTTTTGAATTCCTTACCGGCATCATAAAGGATTACGTCATCCTTGTCAGTACTATTTGCCTCATAAAAAGCAAAGACTCCATTCGCATGTAATCTCTTCTCCGTGATTATTTTCTTCAGCATTAACTGAGCATCTGCAAAAAGCTTCGTTGCTTCGACACCAACTACAGGATCCTTAAGAATTGCAGGGTAACGTCCTGCTAACATCCAGGTCTGGAAAAAGGGAGTCCAGTCGATATATTCACTTATTTCTGATAATGAAAAATCAATCAATACTTTCTTTCCCATAAATGAGGGCTTGTGAGACTCAAACTTGCCCCAATCAATCTTTACCTTGTTTTTACGAGCTTCGGACAAGCTGATGTAATTCTTTTCCTGCTGTCTATTCTCATGATCCTTCCGCATGATTGTATATTCCAACTTGATCTTTGCCTGAAAGTCATTACGCGTTTTAGGGTTGATCAATTCGCTGGCAACAGGCACAGAACGAGAAGCATCTAGTACATGGACAACTGGTCCGGAGTAAACAGGATCAATCTTAACAGCAGTATGAATTCGGGATGTCGTTGCTCCACCAATGAGTAATGGCAGTGTCATTTTTTCACGCTCCATTTCTTTTGCAAAATGAACCATCTCGTCTAAAGAAGGAGTTATTAAACCACTCAAGCCAATAACATCTACCTTCTCCCTCTTGGCAGC
This sequence comes from Bacteroidia bacterium, assembly GCA_031384515.1. Lineage (GTDB taxonomy): Bacteria > Bacteroidota > Bacteroidia > Cytophagales > Cyclobacteriaceae > ELB16-189. The sequence continues at coordinate 38,224 of JANNAQ010000045.1, read as the reverse complement.
TTCTAGAATTTTATCTGCAGGCACCATCACACCCAAATCTATTACATCGTAATTGTTGCACGCTAATACTACGCCTACAATATTCTTACCGATATCGTGCACATCACCCTTTACAGTAGCTAGTAATATCTTGGGGGCAGCTTGGCCAGTATTCCCGCTTCTTCTTTTCTCTTCTTCCAAAAAAGGGGTAAGATAGGCAACAGATTTTTTCATCACTCTAGCGCTCTTCACTACTTGTGGTAGGAACATCTTACCGGCACCAAAAAGGTCACCCACTACATTCATACCCGCCATTAACGGCCCCTCAATTACGTTCAACGGCTTACCATATTTTAATCGGGCTTCTTCCGTATCTGCATCCACAAAATCAATAATACCTTTCACCAGTGAATGGGTGATACGCTCTTCCACTGTTCCACTTCTCCACTCGTCATCCACTTCCTTTTTCTTGGCTGATCCTTTTACTGTCTCAGCAAACTCAAGTAGTCTTTCGGTAGCATCCTCTCTCCTGTTCAACAACACATCTTCAACTCTTTCAAGAAGGTCTTTTGGTATCTCATCATAAACCTCAAGCATAGTAGGATTGACAATACCCATGTCCATACCATTCTGAATTGCGTGATACAGAAATACCGAATGCATGGCTTCTCTTACTTTCTGATTACCCCTAAAGCTGAATGAAACATTGCTTACTCCACCACTTACATGTGCCCCAGAAAGGTTTTCTCGAATCCATTTGGTGGCTCTAAAAAAATCTAAGGCGTAATTCCGGTGTTCGTCAATACCCGTAGCAACTGGAAAAATGTTTGGATCAAATATTATATCCTGTGGAGGGAAGTGAACTTCATTGACGAGTATATCATAAGCTCGCTTACAGATATCAATCCTGCGCTGGTAGGTATCCGCCTGGCCGTCTTCGTCAAAAGCCATGACAACCGTTGCAGCTCCATAACGCTTCACAAGCTTTGCCTGCCGTTTAAACTCCTCTACACCACCTTTCATGCTGATGGAGTTTACAATTCCTTTACCCTGAATACACTTTAACCCAGCTTCAATCACTTCCCATTTTGAAGAGTCGATCATTACTGGTATTCGTGAAATCTCAGGTTCAGAAGCCATGAGGTTCAAGTACCTAACCATGGCAGCTTTTGAATCAAGCATCCCTTCATCCATATTTACATCGATCACCTGGGCTCCTCCCCTTACCTGATCAAGAGCAACTTCAAGTGCTTCATCAAATTTGTCCTCTTTGATAAATTTCAGAAACTTAGCCGAGCCCGTTACATTGGTTCGCTCTCCTATGTTTACAAAATTCGAATTTGCAGTAAGAATAACAGACTCTAATCCACTTAACTTCAAAAAATCAGGCATGAGCGACCACCTCCCTTGGTTTAAATTTCTTTGCCACTTCAGCAATCTTTCTAATATGCTCCGGAGTAGTGCCACAACAACCACCAACAATATTCACTAAACCTTCTTTTAAGAATTCTTCGATTTGATCTGCCATCTCAGCGGGGCTTTGATCGTAATGACCAAACTCATTTGGCAACCCAGCATTTGGATAAGCACTAACAAAGAATGGAGCCTGCTCATTTAGAACCTGTAGATAAGGCCGTAATTGTTTGGCTCCAAGTGCACAATTTAAACCTACACTAAGAAGAGGCACATGCGAAACCGAAATTAAAAAAGCATCAGTAGTCTGACCAGAAAGCGTACGCCCACTTGCATCTGTTATGGTACCAGAAACCATGATGGGAACTTCTTTTCCTATCTCTTCAAAAAGTTCTTGAATAGCAAAGAGGCAGGCCTTGGCATTTAGTGTATCGAAAATTGTCTCCACCAACAAGAGATCGGCTCCTCCATCCAACAGGCCCAGAGCTTGCTCCTTGTAAGCTATCCTTAATTCATCAAATGTTACAGCTCGATAACCTGGATTATTTACATCGGGAGACAATGAAAGCGTACGATTTGTGGGGCCTAATGCACCTGCAACAAACCGAGGCTTAGACGGATCCATTTTAGTAAATTCTTCAGCTACTTCTTTGGCAATTTTGGCTGATTGAAAGTTTAGCTCGTAGGCAATGCTCTCAAGATGATAATCTGCCTGCGCAATAGTAGTACTGCTGAACGTATTAGTTTCAATGATGTCGGCTCCAGCCTCAAAGTATTGGCGATGAATCTCTTTGATAATATCAGGACGAGTAATGGATAAGAGATCGTTGTTTCCCTTTACCAAATGCGGATGATCTTTAAATCGCTCTCCTCTGAAATCAACCTCCTCAAGCGGATGCCTTTGGATCATAGTACCCATAGCACCATCGAGAACTAAAATCCTTTCTTTTAAAATGTCTTGTATTTTCACTCTTTACTGAATTTATGTTTTGTGTTATTCAGAAAGAGCCGTATAAAGAGTGGCCGCTTATCTTTTCCACCAAATCAGTGGAGGGAGTTAGCACAACATACCTTCTATTTGGCACAAGTTGCTAAGACGTCATCGGGCCCAATCCCTCAGTCTTTCTGAATAAGCAACACAAAGAAACTCAATATGTTCGTAAAAATGAACTTTCAAACCGCTTATTTTGTGGTGACCAAAACACATTCACACCTTTTGAAACTAGCTGCTATCGACATCGGATCTAATGCCATACGTCTTCAGATATCCACCGTACTTGATCATGGTCCTACTACTATCTTCAAGAAACTTGAATACGTGCGGTTTCCTCTTCGACTAGGCCACGATGTCTTTTCGACTAATCGCATTAGTAAAGGCAGTATGGATAAATTTAAGAAGCTGATGAAGACCTACAAGTTGCTGTTGGAACTATATGAAGTGGATGACTACATGTTTTGCGCCACATCGGCCATGCGTGAATCTGAAAACGGTGAGCAATTAGTTCAAGAAGTGCTAGATGAACTTGGAGTAACAATTCATGTGATCGATGGCCATCGAGAGGCAGACTTGATCAATAGGGCAATTAGCTCCTACCTTGGTGACAAAACATATTTACATATTGACGTGGGAGGTGGAAGTACTGAATTAAACTTATACACGGAGGGTAAAAAAATCAAGACGAGATCATTCAAGGTAGGTTCCGTACGTGTCCTTGAGCATCATGATTCTCCAATCATGTGGGAAGATATGGAACGCTGGGTAAAGGAGAATGTAAAAAAGCAGTACGGAAAAGTGACTGCAGTGGGAACCGGGGGTAATATCAGCAAGATATTTGAACTCGCTAAGCTAAAGCCTGGAAAATCGATGACGTTGAATCGAGTAAAACTGATAAAAAAATTAGTAGAGAGTCATAGTATCGAGCAGCGAATCTATGATCTACAAATGAATCCGGACCGCGCTGATGTAATAGTCCCAGCCAGTGATATCTACATAAAAGTAATGGAATGGGCTCGCTCCCGATCGATTATTGTACCTGAGGTTGGCTTGAAAGACGGCATGCTATTATACCTACACGACAAACACAGAAGTCAAAAGAAAATTGAATTTATCGGGTCATTTTAAACTCAAAACAACTTAACATCCTGTACAATTTCCTGCGTCACATGGTAAAATTCTTTGTGTAAGTTAAATGGAGGCTCGCCATTCTGTTCTTTGATCACATAACACCCATCCTCTTTCATGGTGTACGAGTTGACGTTGTCTTTAAGATTGTATCGCAAAATGTTCATCGCTTGTTTCTTCAACGAGTCCTGTTCCAATAGGAATAATGACTCTACTCTTCGATCAAAACTTCTTACCATGGCATCTGCGCTACCAATGTATACTTTCGGCATTCCACCATTGTGGAAATAATAAATCCTGGAATGTTCAAGATACTCGCCAACTATGGAAATCACCTCAATATTCTCACTTAATCCTTTTCTTCCTGGTCGTAAGCAGCACATACCTCGCACAATTAGTTTAATGGATACGCCAGCCTGAGAAGCCTCGTACAAAGAATCAATTAATTCTTTATCCTGAATCGAATTAAACTTAATAATAATTCCTGATGGGAGTCCATTTCTGGCATTCTCAGCTTCTATCTTAATCAAATTACACAGCTGAATGCGCATATCCCTGGGAGATGTAATCAGATTTCTATATGAAGTAGGTTGAGAATGTCCAGTGATAACATTAAAAAACTCTGACACATCATTACCATATGCTTCGCTAGCTGTAAGCAACCCGACATCGGTATATAGCCGTGAGGTGACCTCGTTATAATTTCCAGTTGCAAGGTGTACATATCGATAAACGCGTTCTGGCTCCTGCCGTACGATCATCAGAAGTTTCGTATGAGTCTTTAAACTACTGACTCCATAAATCACGAAGCAACCAGCCTTTTGAAGACGCTGAGCTTCACGTAAATTATTCTCTTCATCAAAACGAGCTTTTACTTCGAATAGGACTGAAACGTGCTTCCCATTTTCGGCAGCCCTCAACAGAGCTGCAGTAATACGCGATTCCTTAGCAACCCTGTATATGGTTATCTTTATCGACAACACTTTAGGATCATCAGCCGCTTTTTCCACTAATTCAAGTACCGGGTTAATGGAATCATATGGGTGGTGAAGAAGTATATCACGCTCCTTTAAGACATCAAATAATTCACGCGATCCATATTCTGGAAAGGAAACAGGCCTTCTGGGTTCAGGTAATGAAGCCTTCTTATCTTTAAACTCCTTATGATTGATGATCTGTCCAAGGCCTCCAAAATCAATCAACCCTTCAGCTGGTATTTGCATAACGTTATCCTCTGCAAGATCCCATTGTATTTTCAACAAGCGCAAAAGCCAAGGATCAGGGTTTTCACACATATCAAGTCGGACAACCCGGCCAGTCCTTCGAGTTTGTAACTTTCTTTTAAGCTCAACTAGAAAATTAGACTCAATGTCTTCACTTTCCTCTAATGTGAAATCTCCATTTCGATTGATTCTGAAAAGATTGACACTTAATATCTCAACATTACGAAAGAGTATGTGAACATTATGGCGGATGATCTCCTCAATTGGAACAAATAGAATCAGTCCATCCGGATGCAAAATTTCAAAGAACCTAGGAATATTACTTGGCACCTGAATAAAACATGCTCTCTGATAATTAACAGTCTCACCTGCTACTTTGGTAACTACTCCAAATAAAAGTCTGTTGTTTTTAAGGGTTGGAAAGGCATGATATCCATCGAACACCATTGGTGTAAGCATCGGATAGACTGTCCTTTTAAAATATTCATCTACAAGATTTGAATGATCAAGTGATAACGACTTATAGTCTGATATCTTAAAACCATTCTTTTCAAAAAGCGGTTTCAGTTTTTTGATGTAATAATCATTCTGATCATGAACAAACAATCTTAGTTCATCAAGCAGCAATTGTCGAAAGGGGTTTTCGCGAAGGCCACTGTAATCAAATCGTTCTTTTCCATAATCAAGGTAATTATATAAACTACCTAGTCGGATCGTACAAAATTCATCCAGATTGGAAGAGGTAATTGCGAAGAACTTTAACCGATCGAAAATACTCCGATCAATATGTTTAGCCTGATCTAGAACACGATAATTGAACTTGAGCCAACTTAAGTCGCGACTAATATAATTGCTATCAAATATCTGTTGATAAAATTTTTCACCAATCGCTGGTTGAACTTCTGGTGTATTCACAATGATTTACAATTTTGTCCGAGTGAAAATAAATGTCAGGTATTAACTGGAGATTATGTCAATGTTATACATCAACCTTGGCATACTTCGCATTCTTTTCAATAAATTCTCTCCTTGGAGCAACCTCATCTCCCATAAGCATTGAAAATAAATGATCTGCTTCCGCAGCTGATTCAATATTTACTTGCTTTAATGTTCTCCGTGCAGGGTCCATTGTCGTACTCCACAACTGTTCTGGGTTCATTTCGCCTAAGCCTTTATAGCGTTGTATACCTACGCTGTCTTCCTTACCATCCTTGCTCATTTCTTTAATAAGAATCTGCCTCTCTTCTTCGTTCCAGCAATACCGTTCATCTTTTCCTTTCTTAAGCAGATAAAGTGGTGGCAAGGCTATATAAACAAACCCTTGCTCAATTAACTGCCGCATGTAACGGAAGAAGAAAGTTAGGATAAGCGTACGGATGTGGCTACCATCAATGTCTGCATCCGTCATGATGATTACTTTATGATAACGAAGCTTGGTTAGGTTTAAGGCCTTCTGATCTTCCTCCGTTCCAAAACTTACACCAAGAGCAGTAATCATATTCTTGATTTCCTCATTCTCATAAATTCTGTGCTCTTGGGCTTTTTCTACATTCAAGATTTTTCCCCTAAGTGGAAGTATGGCTTGAAAATGTCTTTCACGGCCTTGCTTGGCAGACCCGCCTGCTGAATCACCCTCGACCAAGTAGAGTTCACAAATAGCAGGGTCAGAACTTGCGCAGTCTGCCAATTTTCCAGGTAGACCAGTTCCAGAAAGTACATTTTTTCTTTGCACCATCTCGCGGGCCTTTCGCGCAGCAATCCGGGCTTGGGCGGCAAGAATAACTTTATTAACAATCAGTTTTGCTTCTCGTGGATTTTCCTCTAAATAATTTTGAAGCATCTCACCCACAGCCTGATCAACAACACCCATTGCTTCTGAGTTGCCCAGTTTTGTTTTGGTTTGGCCTTCAAATTGAGGCTCAGCTACTTTTATAGAAATAACTGCAGTCAAACCTTCACGAAAGTCATCACCGCTTATCTCAACCTTTGCCTTTTCAAGCAATCCAGATTTATCAGCATAGCTTTTCAACGTTCTTGTAAGTGCTCTTCGAAAGCCGGCCACATGTGTGCCACCTTCATGTGTATTAATGTTATTCACATAGGAAATAAGATTCTCACTATAGGCTGTGTTGTACCCCATGGCAACCTGAACTGGAATTTCACCCTTGTCATTCTCGATGTAGATCGGACGAGGAATCAATTTCTCCCTTGTGGAATCAAGATATTCCACAAATTCACGCAATCCTCCTTCAGAAAAAAACGATGTTGATTTTGGCTCTCCCTTTTCATCCTTATCGCGCAGATCTTTGAGATTAAGCCTTATGCCAGGATTTAAGAAAGCCAGTTCCCGGAGGCGGGATGAAATAGTTTCGTAATTGTATTCAGAGGTAAGGGTAAAAATTTCAGTATCTGGCTTGAAAAGCACCGTTGTACCCCTGCGCTCAGATTGCCCGATTACCCTAACGGAATACTTTGGAGCACCTCTTTCATACTCCTGTTCAAATATTTTGCCTTCACGATACACAGTAACGTGAAGTAACTCTGACAAGGCATTGACGCAAGAGACGCCTACCCCGTGCAAACCCCCAGATACCTTATATGTATTCTTATCAAACTTTCCACCGGCATGGAGTACCGTCATAACAACCTCTAATGCTGAACGTTTCTCTTTTTCATGCATGTCGGTAGGAATACCCCTTCCATTATCCTCAACCGTAACAGAGTTATCTGTATTTACAGTGACATCAATCGTGTCACAATAGCCACCAAGAGCCTCGTCAATAGAGTTGTCAACAACTTCCCAAACCAGGTGATGGAGTCCCTTTACGCCTGTATCACCAATATACATGGAAGGTCTTTTTCGGACTGCTTCCAAACCCTCTAAAACCTGAATATTACTCGCTGAATAATTAGTTTCGTCTCTGTCTTGTTTTTCGCTCATGAGTACCTTTTAGAAAAGGTCAAAAATAAGGTTTTTCGCCTCATTTTCAGCATTTTTAAGATATAAAAATGAAGTTTTTTAACTCTGAAAGTTTGATAGAATTTCAATCCCATAATGCTCTTTCCTTGAGGCTTGCCTTCTGAGAAACTAACCCCCTCAAAAGCGAGGTTTGAAATGTAATGATAAAATGATTTGGGCAGGAACTAATCAATTTTAGCGGCTCAATACGGGCATAAATTATTGAATCAAGGTAATGGTTGTTTATCCTTTTTTTATTACATTTCCTACACGTACCAACCCAACCCTTTTTTATGAAAACTAGATCCTTCCTATTGGCCTTAAGTTTATTTTGCTTAGCCACCCTTACCGTTTCAGCGCAAGATGAAATAGCGGCAATTAAGGCGGTCATTGAAAAAGAGACTTTTTCATTTCAAAATGTTGATAGGAAAAGTTGGGCTGGATCATGGCTACAGGTTCCATATGCCTATTGGTCTTATTCAGATTCAACGGGTACAAGCTTTGTTGAAGGATGGGATTCTATCAATAAGTCTTTCGATACCTACTTCAATACCCAAGTGGCAAATCGTCAAATTGATGTGGCTGGAAAAGGACTTAAAATTGAGCGGCAATGGGGAGAAATTCGAGTCTATAAAACTGGTGCCTTCGCTCAGTATGTTCAAAAAGTAAAAGACGGTTTGATCAATCGTGATGAAACTTCTCAGATCCGAGTTTTGGAAAAGGGTAAAGATGGCAAATGGAAAATAGTTTATGTAGGCATTATTGCCAAATACCCTAATTAAACCCAACAATTCAGAATTGTCCTGTTCGAAGCATCACTAATGTGCAGGCTTGAATAGCGTCTATACCCGATGAATTTACAAGTTTTTCAAATTCTTGATTCTCTGATCCTGGATTAAAAATGATTCTTGTCGGCTTCAGACTTAGTATATATTTATACCACTCGGGCTGATGCTGTGGCCCAATGTATAAGGTCACGGTGTGCACGTCTTTTAAAATAGGTCGTTCCCGTATATCAAGAATTGTTCGACCAAGAACTTGACCTTTCTTGATGCCTAGTGGAACGAATTCAATTTTATTACGATCTAACATTTCTGCTGCCAGAAAAGCATACCGAGATGAATTTGGGGTTGCCCCTATTATAACCGTCTTCATTAATCATTTGATGTTTAGAATTTTTATTGCCGCCTCAGCACAACGCTCTCCATCCATTGCCGCTGAAACAATCCCCCCTGCATAACCTGCTCCTTCTCCACACGGGAATAATCTTTTCAAGTGAATGTGCTCCAATGTTTCTTTATCTCTTGGAATTCTTACGGTAGAAGATGTTCGGCTTTCAACCCCAACAATTTGAGCGTCATTAGAAAGATACCCTTTCATCTTACTTCCAAAGTTAAGAAACCCCTGTCTTAAACTCTCTGAAATAAATGGCGGCAAAACTTCTCGAATGTCTACTGAAGACAAGCCTGGCTGGTAGGATGTTTCCAACAAGGAAGCAGAAGTTCTCTTATCTACAAAATCTAATAATCGCTGCGCAGGTGCTGTCTGTCTGCCGCCAGCCACCGAACACGCCTTTTGCTCTATTTCTTTTTGAAAATACATCGCTGCCAATGGGCCATACTTACTATAACTCTTGAAATCATCCGCTTCTACAGAAACTACTATCCCTGAGTTGGCGTATTTAGAATCTCTTCGAGATGGACTCATGCCGTTAACCACAATTTCGCCTGGAGAAGTTGCAGAAGGCACAATAAATCCTCCAGGGCACATACAAAAGGAAAATACACCCCGCTCCTTTCCCTGAACCTTAGCCTGATGAACAAGCGCATAAGAGGATGCTGGCAAATATGCACCACGATCAACACCACAATGATATTGAATTCGGTCTATTAAATTTTGTTGATGTTCAACGCGAACACCCAATGCAAAAGGTTTGGCTTCAATGTGAATATTTTGAGTATGGAGCAATTCGAATATATCACGAGCCGAATGACCCGTAGCAAGAATCACTGCTTCTCCTTTTAATCGTTCCCCCTGATCAGTTACCACACCTTTCATTTCATCTTTTTCAAGAATGAACCCAGTAACCTTCGTATTGAAATGAATCTCTCCACCTGCTTCCTTAATGCTTTCTCGTAAGGCTTCAACCAATTTTGGAAGTTTGTTGGTGCCAATATGGGGATGTGCATCAAATAAAATATCAGTTGCTGCACCATGGGCTACCAGAATTTCTAATATCCGTTTAATATCACCTCTCTTTTTTGAGCGCGTGTATAACTTTCCATCAGAGTAGGTGCCTGCCCCACCTTCACCAAAGCAATAATTAGATTCGGGGTTAACAATATGATTTTTGTTAATGGCCGCAATATCACGCCTTCGAGCTTTGTTATCCTTTCCTCGCTCCAATACAATTGGCTTGATTCCTAACTCAATCAAGCGCAATGCAGCAAATAGTCCTGCGGGGCCTGAACCAACAATAATGACAGGCTTTGAATTATTTATATTCGGATAATCCTTTTTGAAACTAATAAGCGAACGATCACCGTCTTCAGGGACAAGTTCTACTAGTATTTTTACTAGAACATTTCTGCTTCTGGCATCAATAGAACGCTTGAGTACTTTAGGGAAAATGTTACCATCCTCTGACAAGTTGCTCTTTTGATAAAGAGCTTTCTTGAACGTTAACTCGTCAAATGCCTCTTCTGGCGAAAGCGAAATTTCTATTGTCTTATTCATAAGGAAAGGTAGTTATCCCTTCATTTTTTTACTCGATTAAATTTCTAATCGAGGCACGCAATCACACTTCAAAACTAAATTTTACCTACCGATTCCCATCGAATGAAAGAGAATATCCAAATGTTAATCCAAAACGAAATGTATGTGAAAATGTATCGGTGTTCATGGTTCTAAACACATCTTTAAAGACAGGTTCTATATCTGTGAATCTGTAACCCAATCCGTAACCCACAAAAGCATCGATAGTAAAACCATCCCCGTTATTCTTTTGCATTAACCTCGACCCTAGTAAAACTCCATATTCAAATCGCTGTTCAGATGCACTTGCCGTAATTAGAGTAGGCGATTTAACAATTGATACATTAGAGAAATAGCCTAGATTAGTAAACCGTACTTCGTGAGCAAAATACCACAATCCAATGGGAAGATTGTTGTAGAATTTTTGCTTGACAGCCATGCTATAACCACGCTTAAAAATTTTATTCTCGGGCACTTCCGAGTCAGCGGTATAAAATGGATTGCGAATACCCTCAAACTCAAATTCATGGCCTAATCTTGATTGATTGTAAAACTCAATTCCAAGCGGAATTTTTCCAATAAACGTATAAAATGGATTTGAAGAAAGTATAACTCCGCGGTACTCCGGAAACCGAGGCGTAAAGTAATAGAACCCTTTCTTTATGGTGCTTGGTACAGCCGCTGCCTTGCCTTTATTGAGTAAGGAATTGATATCACCTGCAATCTCCTTATCCTCATAAAATGGTTTGTAATAGCCCGATAACGTTCCATCTTGCTCGTATAAATCCCACGTACCGACCCGAACATTGTCCTCTATCTGGCCTTTCGTTTGCAACGTACCACTCGGATAAAATCCACGATAGGTTCCTTTGCCCTTATCAAAATCACACACACCTTCAGTCTTACCATTCTGAAAGAAGTATTGCCAGTGACCTTGACTCTTTCCATCCACAACTGGTCCCTTCACTTTTAACTTACCATCGGGATAGTATTCACGATATTCCCCTGACCCATTGGTATACGTAATCTCGCTATTCACTTTACCATCTTTCGTTAGTGTACTCCAATAACCATCTTTCTTTCCACCTATATATTCACCTGAAGAACTTGGTGAACCATCCTCGAAAAAATAGTTCCATTTTCCGTTTGGTTGATCATTTTCATAATTACCAGTTGATGCAACCTTTCCTGTCGAGTAGTAGTGCTTCCACTCGCCTATTTTCTTTCCATTTGCATAATCACCCTCGCTATCCAATATCCCATCCTCTGAAAAGTAACGCCAATGTCCCACATTACGAGATCCCGACCTCGGGCCTTCTGCAAATACTTTACCTGAATGAAAATACTCAATGTATCTTCCATGATCATCAACATACTCAATTTCACCTCGAAGTGTACCGTCTTCAAAATACGTTTTCCAAAGGCCGCTACGTTTATTATCCACATATTCACCCAACTCCTTCAAATCTCCACTCTCATAATAAATCTTCCATTCGCCCGTTTTATTTTTTCCATCAATGGTACCTTCCATGCTCTTAGAGCCGCTCTCAAAAAAATATTCCCACCTTCCATAGTTGGAGTTTTGGCGCAGAATACCTCGCATTTTCAAGTTTCCGGTTTCAAAATAGAATTCCCAAACACCAGTTGTCTCATTGTTCATAAACTGACCCTTAGATTCGATGTTGCCATTCAAAAAGTAGGAAATGTAACGACCGTGCAAAATATTTTGGAGGGTGTCTTTTACCTGATAGATTTCTTTCAGGTTTTTTTTGGCGGCATCATGATATGTAAAGCGGGTAAAACCTTGAGAAAATACACTCAGGGGCAAAAGAAATACCACGAAAGAAATCTCAATTAACTTTTTCACAGCCCTCTATAAATAGTGTGTAAAGTTACTTAGAATTAAAGGATTAACTAAGCAGGAAATGCCTTCAACACAGCAGCCTTCCCCCATTCTTCTCTCTCTTTTTCAGACCATAACTCGGGAAAAAACATAATTTTCTGAAAGCGAGGCGGCAGATATTTTTGCCAATTGGTGCCGCCTGTTGCTTTAATATCATCGGGGGCTTTTTGTAAATACCTACCAGCCGATTTAAGGTGAGCCAATGGCCAAATAACATTTGCCAATTGGTCAAATTCACGCAACTTACCAATCACTTCTTGTGATGAAGCGAAATGCTTTTCAAAAATTCTCTTGATGTTCTTGTCCCTGTATTTCAGTCCTGTTGCTTTGAACTGCTTCATGTACTTTTCCTCAAACTGCTGAAGAGTAAGGGTTTTTTTTCCTTTCGCTAGTTCAGTTGCCCCGCTTTTCCAATAAAGGTTTTCAGCCTGAAGTTCTAGGTCACTATATTCCTCCATCGCTTCACGATCATGAACATTTACTAAGTTAATCATGTCAGTGGAACAGATCTCAATTAACCGATATTGGGCCGATTGAAATCCACTGGCAGGAAGAAGCGACATTCTGAATTTCAAAAACTGTTCTTTCTCCATCCCATCTACCATCACTCCAAATGAACTGTCGAGCTGTCGAAAATAGTTGATGATTCGATCAAGGCGTTGGGTGAAAAACTTTTCATCCATCTTTTCTCGCTCAGCAATTTGTTCAATCTCCCATAGGATGAGATTAAAGTACAATTCTGTGATCTGATGATAGACAATAAATATCTTTTCATCCGGGAAACTCGTCTTAGGGTTTTGTAAACTAAGCAATGTCTCCAAATGGATATAATCCCAATATGTCAAGTATTCGGAATGAAGTAACCCATCGAGGTAAGAGGATAAATCTTGCCCCATTACGGCATATTTTTGCTGAAGTTTTTTTAGTTGTTCAATCAGAGCCGGATCGAGCGAAGATTTGTCCATAGATTTATAATTCTTGAGTAAATTTGAGTCATTAAGAAAGAATAACCAAAATCTTTATGTCTATTCCAACCACTACATCTGAGTCGAAAGCAAAAAAATCATTAAAGCAGGACCTTTACGAACAACCTGATTTCTACTCGGTAGACAGTTTGCTTACGGAAGAGCATAAACTCATCCGAAGCTCAATCCGTGATTTTGTAAAAAGGGAAATCAGCCCATACATTGAAGATTGGGCGCAACGCGCACACTTCCCTTATGAGATTGTAAAAAAGTTTGGAGAAATCGGAGCGTTTGGACCCACGCTGCCTGTGGAATATGGCTGTGGTGGTCTTGATTATATTTCATACGGGATTATTATGCAAGAGATAGAGCGAGGCGATTCAGGCATGCGCTCAACAGCATCGGTGCAAGGATCATTGGTAATGTATCCCATCTATAAGTTTGGTTCGGAGGCACAACGCAAAAAATATTTACCGAAACTAGCATCTGGTGAATGGCTTGGTTGTTTCGGATTGACCGAGCCGGATCACGGATCGAACCCAAGCGGCATGGTCACCAACTTCAAAGACATGGGCGATCATTATTTGTTGAATGGCGCTAAGATGTGGATATCAAACTCACCAAAGGCAGATGTTGCGGTAGTCTGGGCCAAGAATGAGGCTGGACGGATTCATGGGCTAATTGTTGAACGAGGCATGCCCGGGTTCTCAACTCCTGAAACACATGGCAAGTGGTCGTTGCGGGCAAGCACTACAGGCGAACTAGTATTTGATAATGTGAAAGTTCCAAAGGAAAATTTATTGGCAGGCAAGACAGGATTAGGTGCTCCCATGATGTGTCTCGATTCTGCGCGCTATGGAATTGCATGGGGAGCATTAGGTGCTGCTATGGATTGTTATGAATCGGCAAGAAGGTACACAGCTGAAAGAATTCAATTCGGTAAACCAATTGCATCCTTTCAGCTTCAACAAAAAAAGTTAGCAGAGATGCTTACTGAAATTACCAAAGCGCAATTATTGAACTGGCGACTAGGTAGTTTGATGAACGAAGGCAAAGCGACAACACCACAAATATCACTAGCAAAAAGAAACAATGTAAATCTTGCCTTGGAGATTGCACGCGAAGCTCGGCAAATGCATGGTGGAATGGGTATCACAGGTGAGTATCCTATCATGCGCCACATGATGAATCTTGAATCTGTAGTCACCTACGAAGGAACGCATGATATTCACTTGCTTATCCTGGGTAATGAGATTACAGGCATCCCGGCTTTTGTTTGATGAAAATCGTAACTGTAATTGGCGCACGCCCGCAGTTTGTTAAAGCAGCCACTGTATCGCGTGCCTTGTTAAAAAATGGCATTGAAGAGGTGATTGTCCATACTGGACAACATCATGATCAAAATATGTCGCAGGTGTTTTTTGATGAGATGGAGATACCAACACCTCATTACAATCTAGAGATTCAGGGATTAAATCATGGGGCTATGACAGGCCGAATGCTTGAGAAGATTGAAGAAGTGCTGGTCAAAGAAAAACCAGATTATGTATTGGTTTATGGTGACACCAACTCTACATTGGCTGGCGCGCTTGCTGCAGTTAAACTACATATTCCTGTGGCGCATGTGGAGGCAGGATTAAGAAGTTTTGAAATGAAAATGCCTGAAGAGGTGAATAGAATACTGACAGACCGAATCAGTAAAGTCCTCTTCTGTCCCACCCAAACTTCAATTGACAATCTCAACAAAGAAGGCTATAAGAACATTGATTGTGAAATCGTTTTGTCAGGCGATGTGATGTACGATGCTGTTCTTTTTTACAAGCAGAGAATAAAAACGCATTCCACTATTCTTCAAAAAGAGAAATTGGAAGGCACGTCTTTTGTACTCGTTACGATACATCGTGCAGAAAACACAAATGATCCAACAAGATTAAAAGAAATCTGCGAAGCGTTGAATGAAATTCAGAAAGAGACACAAGTGGTTCTTCCTTTACATCCCCGCACTAAGGCCTACTTGCAATCTCAGAACTTAAAATTGACTGCCAAAATAATTGACCCGGTTGGCTATTTCGACATGTTGGCATTGCTTGAAAACTGTAGCCTAGTGATGACAGATAGTGGTGGGCTACAAAAAGAAGCTTACTTCTTTAATAAATATTGCATTACACTACGAGATCAAACTGAGTGGGTTGAATTGGTTGAAGCAAAGGCTAATTCGATCGTTGGTGCTGACAAGTCAAAGATACTCACAGCCTACCACACCTATAAAAAGTTGAAACTGGCAGCGCCAAAACCATTGTATGGGGAAGGAAATGCTGCGGAATTAATAGCTGCCTACTTCAACTACTAGTTTAAATACCGATATATCAACTGATTAATTGATTTATATATCCGTTGCATTCTATTATTCAATATACACCATCAATGTAATTCGCTGCACTGGATTTTGAGGATCATTGGAATAGATCGTCAATGACTTCTGTTGCGTATCTTTTCTTCCTTGAGTATTAAAAACGATTTTCAATTTAGCTACCGCTCCAGGCTTCAAGGCCATCTGGTCAACTGAGGCGGTTACACATGAACAATTCGGTTGAAGCGATCGGATAATAAGTTCTTTCTTTCCGGTATTTTTCAAGGTTAGTTCTTGCTGACCAAGTGTACCCGATTTTATTCTTCCAAAATCAACCAACGAGGAGTCAGGCTTCAGCTTTGGAGCTTTTGCTAATTCCGTGGCACTTAATGATGGAAAAGATTCCTCAATGGTGGCATAGACTGGAAACGATTTTAAGGGAACATCAGCATCATCTGTTTCAATTTGAATATTATCCGATACAAATCCATATTGGTTTCTTGATGCAGCATCATAAGTCAATTTAATAGCACCAAGTTCATTTGGAGCTAACGAGGCAGGCATCTGTACTGTTAAGTAGGCTGGGCCTATTACATTTATCAATCTAATCGGCTTGGCTCCTGAATTCATAATAGCAAATTCTTTTGATTGTGGCTCTTTATTAATAAAGACCTTACCCAAATTGAAGGAACTGGATTTCAATTTTAAGTTTCCGATAGAAGTACTTAATTCTGTATTACTTTTCAATTTTTGATTAATCACTTGGCCTTTGATCTGTATTACCAAAGGACTTCCATTAAAGTCAGTTGTCACCGTCAATGACTTATTAAAATAACCAGGACGGCCTTTTGGATTGTAGCTAGCTTTCACAAAGCCTTCCTTTCCATTTGCGATTGTTTCTTTCGACCAGCCGGGTGTCGTGCAGCCACATGAGGTTTGAACAGAAACGATTTTAATTGGTCGACCGCTATTATTAGTAAATCTGAATTCATGATCCGCATTGCCAGATTCTTCGGTGATCTCCCCGAAATCAAATATTTTCTCTTTGAACAACAAGGGATCTGCCTGCTGTGCAAGCGAGTTTGTAAAAAACAAAAGGCTGACGGAAAGTAAAAACCAATTCTTCATATGGCTGCAAAAGTAAAAAATATAAAACGCCAATAAGCTAATTCAATTGCGATACCTGATAGTTTTAAGGGATCGCGACACAAGGCCGCGATGACAGATTGACTTTTTAGTCATCCCTTTCCATGAGTTCGAATAATCAGCTTGCTTGGGGTGAGGTATTTTTCTTTTCTTTGCGAGACTATGGCAAGAATATTAACCGGAATACAAAGCAGCGGCAAACCCCACCTGGGCAACTTATTGGGGGCTATTATACCTGCCATCAGGCTTTCTCAACAACCAGGTAATGAATCATTTTTCTTCATTGCCGATCTTCACTCTCTAATCAGCATAAAAGATCCTCAACTACGAGCCGAAAATACAAGAGCTGTGGCAGCGGCCTGGCTTGCATTTGGATTTGATGTGGAAAAGAATCTATTATATCGCCAAAGTCAGATTCCGGAAGTATGTGAACTTACCTGGTATTTAAATTGCCTTGCGCCTTATCCCATGTTGGCCAATGCGCATTCATTCAAAGATAAATCGGACAGACTTGCAGATGTAAACGCTGGACTCTTTACATATCCTGTATTGATGACGGCCGATATCATTCTGTACAATGCCAATTATGTTCCGGTAGGTAAAGACCAACGGCAACATCTGGAAATGGCCAGAGATATTACCACTGCTTTCAATAATCAATTCGGAGAAACCTTTGTCGTACCCGAAGCCAAAATAGAAGAAAGTGTAATGACCATACCAGGCACAGATGGTCAGAAAATGAGTAAGTCTTATGGAAACATTATTGACATTTTTGTATCCGACAAAGAATTAAAAAAACAAATTGGAACTATTGTTACGGATAGCACTCCACTGGAATCACCAAAGAACCCAGACACAGACCATGTATTTGCCATTTATAAATTGATTGCTTCCTCTGATCAAACCGAAGCGCTTCGCAAAAAATATCTCGCTGGAAATTTCGGTTACGGTCACGCCAAGCAAGAGCTCTTTGAATTGATTGTAAGTAAATATCCCAAAGAGCGTGAGACGTTCAATTACTACATCAACAACCCTGAGGAGCTTGAAAGGAAGCTACAATTGGGAGAATCCAGAGCCCGGGTAATAGCCAGAGAAGTTTTGACTAGTGTAAGAGGCAAACTTGGGTATTAAAATAGGCATTGGGCATTAGGAATTAGGCATCGGGGCTTAGGAATTTGTATTAACAAGGCCAGATGCCCAATCCTACTTATTTGCAGTCCAAACAACAACTTGTTTCTCTTCACCAATATTCAGGACCACTCTAGGTGGCATTGGAACCAGAACAAGCTTGGTTTCTTTACCCGGGTATTTATCAATCTCCACGAACACACCATCGGTATTTTTTACTACCAATTCATTCTTATCATTTAGTTTGTACGTCTTAGCGATATAAGCTACCGGAAAGAGAACATCAATGTCCGGGCAAATTTCATCATGCACCGTTTGAAGGACTTCTTCTAAATATTCACCAAACTCGTCATGGAAATCATCTTCCTGATCGTGAAGTTGCTCCTCCAACTCATCATATTTTGGGTTGTTATAGTCCAATTTACTCAAGTCAGCCCTTTTTTTGACAATGTCGTGAAGAGCCTTATCCAGTGCTTTTAAGTCCATTCCTAAATTTTTTTCAAGATTATCGAAATGCCATGTCTTTTAAAAACAAAAGAAAGGAGAATGTTTAAATTTACCGTATTCAACGGCACACCATATGGAACAAGACTTTCTTCCCTTGAATGGCACCGACTACATCGAACTGTACGTGGGTAACGCCAAACAATCCGCACACTTCTATCAGCATGCTTTTGGCTTTGATTTGATAGCCTATGCAGGCCCCGAAACTGGAGTTCGCGACAGGGCATCCTATGTGCTACAGCAAAATAAAATAAGGTTGGTACTGACCTCCTCTATGCAAAAAGACAGCCTGATTGCTGAGCATGTAAAAAAACATGGTGATGGGGTAAAAGTCTTAGCTCTTTGGGTTGACGATGCCAAGAAGTCATTTTATGAAACAACCCTGCGTGGTGCCGAAGTTTCCGAAGAGCCTCGGACCTTAAAGGATGAATTTGGAGAAGTGGTCATGTCCTCCATTAAAACTTATGGAGAGACCGTTCACACGTTTGTGGAACGCAAAAATTATAGTGGCTGTTTTCTTCCTGGCTATCAACCAAGAAGGAGCACCTTGCATGTTACTCCTATTGGACTAAAATACGTTGATCATTGTGTAGGCAATGTTGAATTGGGGGCCATGAATAAATGGGTCAAGTTTTATGAAGACGTGTTGGGCTTCAAACTCCTTATCACCTTTGATGACAAAGATATCTCTACAGAATATAGTTCCTTGATGTCAAAGGTGGTCTCAAATGGAAATGGTTATATTAAGTTCCCCATCAATGAACCTGCCTCCGGCAAGAAAAAATCACAGATTGAAGAATACTTAGATTTTTATAATGGAGCTGGCGTTCAACATATCGCCATCGCCACAGATGATATTTTACAAACTGTTTCAGAACTAAAAAAACGTGGGGTAGAATTCTTACGAGTTCCTGATAGCTATTACGAAGAAGTTGTTGGTCGTGTGGGTAAGATTGATGAAGACATGAAGGATCTTAAAAAGTTGAATATTCTGGCTGACCGGGATGAAGAAGGTTATCTTCTCCAAATTTTTACAAAGCCAGTTCAAGACAGGCCCACCCTGTTTTTCGAAATCATTGAAAGGAATGGCGCCAAATCATTTGGCAAAGGCAACTTTAAAGCTCTTTTTGAATCAATTGAGCGTGAGCAAGAATTAAGAGGTAATTTGTAAGAAAGACTGTTTCTCCGATTGATTTTACCGGAAAAACAGTCTTTCTTTTAAGCTATTTTTTGAAAATCAGACGGGTAATAAAGATTCCATTGCCATCACCTTTACCCCCATCACTCTCTACACCACTTGTAACGAAAAGAAGTTGCCAACCCTCAACAGATAGCTCGTTGATTTTGGATGAAATTACAGCATCATTTGATGCAATGTTCTGAAAATTGATCCCGGCAATACTGTAGAAGTTCAAGAGCTTTGTTTCTTGAAAGTTGTCGATCTTGATGTCGTCCCGTTTAATATCGCCTTGATCACTCTTGGTTCCATCGGTGCGCTCAGTTGTAAAATTCTTATAATCTACCTTTTGCTTCGATTCAATCATTCTGGATCGGCCGATTCCCGCAGGAACAATGGATTCTACAATAGTTACCACTTTATATTCCTGGGCAGCTGCGGAGAAGACTGACACTAGGGCGAAGGCAACGAGAGCAATTACATTTTTAGCGTTCATGTGATTTTAGTTTTATAGTTTTGATCTATAAACGACAATTATCATGTCAGAGTTACTAACAAACGCAAAAGTTAAAGCAAATAGCTGGTTGGCAAGCTCAACCGTGGACGCTCCAACCAAACAAGAGATTACACGAATGATCAATCAACCCGATCCTAAAGAATTGATTGATTCGTTTTACAAGGATTTAGAATTTGGCACAGGTGGGCTTCGGGGTATTATGGGTGCTGGTTCAAATTGTATTAACAAGTACACCATCGGAACTGCTACGCAAGGGCTGGCTAACTATTTAAAAAAGGTTTTGCCCAATAGAGAAATCAAAGTGGCCATAGCTTATGACTGCCGGAATAACAGCCACTACTTTGCTCAAATAACTGCTGATGTGTTCTCTGCAAATGGCATAACGGTTTACCTTTTTCCAGAATTAAGGCCTACTCCACTCCTTTCCTTCGCCATCCGATATTTGAAGTGCGATTCTGGCGTGGTGGTCACCGCATCCCATAATCCTAAGGAATACAATGGTTATAAGGCGTACTGGTCAGATGGCGCACAGATTGTTCCTCCTCATGATAAAAATGTAATCACAGAAGTAAGCGCTATTACAGGTTTCGATCAAATCAACTTCACACCTAACAAAGCCCTGATACATTCCATCGGCAAAGAGGTTGAAGACGCCTATTACCGCGAAGTTAATCAGGTAATCCCCAGGCAGGATAGCATTGCACGACAACATGATATCACGTTAGTTTATTCCAGCCTACACGGTGCTGGAATTACCATGGTACCAGAATGCCTGAAAAGATTGGGGTTTACTAACCTTCAGGTGGTTGAGGAACAGCGCGAGCCAGATGGAAATTTTCCCACCATCCAATCGCCCAATCCGGAAGAGCAATCCGCCATGAAGTTAGCCCTGCAAAAAGCAAAGGAAACCCATGCTGAATTAGTTATGGCAACTGACCCCGACACAGATCGTGTTGGAATTGGCATTAAAGATAGTGCAGGCGAGTTCTTTCTCTTAAATGGCAATCAAGCGTTTAGTTTGATGATGTGGTTTATCATGAAAAATCTAAACGAGAAGAAAAACTCATACATCGCAAAGACAATTGTAACATCGGAGCTAGTGGACGCAATGGCAGCTCAATTTGGAATTACCTGTTATAATACCTTAACAGGATTCAAATACATTGCTGAGCTAATGGGAGAGCGAGAAGGCAAAGAAAAATTCATTGCTGCCGGGGAGGAAAGCTACGGATATATGGTAGGTGATTTCGTACGGGATAAGGACGCGGTTTCAGCTTGTGCTTTCTTTGCTGCTATGGCAGCAGTTGCCAAAGATGAAAAGCAAACACTTTATGATTGGTTATTGCAGATGTATGTCGATCATGGGTATTATAAAGAAGGTCTGGTCAACCTGGTACGTAAAGGCGCAGAAGGAGAACAGCAGATAAAGGACATGATGACAACGTATCGGGCCGATCCACCAAAAACAATTGGCGGTGACAACGTCATTCGAAGCCTGGATTACAAAACAAGCATTGAGACGAATTTTCAAACTGGGTCAACAAAAAAAATTGCCCTTCCCACCTCTGATGTGATTCAATTTTACACGGAAGACGGGAGTAAGATTTCGGTACGCCCTTCCGGCACTGAGCCAAAGATAAAGTTCTACATCAGCGTCCATACCAAACTGGATTCAAAAGCGAATTTTGAATCAGCAAGCGCCTACCTTGACAAAAAGATCAACGTACTTGAACATGATATTCTACAATGAATTCCTTTCTTAGTTCCATTTCTAACATCATTCTGCGTGATTTAGATTCACTTGAAAGAGAGATTGCGCTATATCCAACAACAGATTCTATTTGGGTTGTGAAAGGCGAAATAAAGAATTCTGCAGGCAACCTTGCCTTGCACTTGTGTGGCAACCTTCAGCACTATATTGGCGCTGTTCTGGGTAAGACCGGATATGTGCGCGATCGACCAAAAGAATTCAGTTTGAAAGATATCTCAGCAAAAGATTTGGTATTAGAAATCATAAGAACGAAAGAGGCTATTCGAAGCACTTTCCCAAAAATTGATCAGGCTGAATTAGAAACGGAATATCCAGAAAAAGTTTTTGCTGATCCAATGACTACGCAGTATTTTTTGGTTCATCTATCCGCTCACCTTGGTTATCATTTGGGTCAGGTTAACTATCATAGGCGGCTGGTTTAAGAGTGTTTTTGATACAACATCTGTGTGTCAGTCATTTTCGGTTTGTGAGGACACAAACCGAGGATAGCGGATTATTGATTCAACATCTGGACGTTTGGTATTTCGGTTTGTGGGGACACGAACCGAGGATAAAGAAAGGGAATATCCAGAAAAAGTTTTTAATGACCCCATGACTACTCAATACTTCCTGATACACTTATGCACCCACCTTGGTTATCATTTGGGTCAGGTTAATTATCATAGGCGGCTGGTTTAAGAGTGTTTTTGATACAACATCTGTGTGTCAGTCATTTTCGGTTTGTGAGGACACAAACCGAGGATAGCATTCAACATCTGGATGTTTGGCATTTCGGTTCGTGAGGACACGAACCGAGGAATAGTCTTTCAGGTTTTAATCAACGGATTAAAAATCCGTTGTTATACTATCTGTCGAGCGCTACGGCTCTGAAAATATCAGTCTAATCAAGGAATAGACTCAAAACCTAGGAATTTTGAACCTTGAATTTTGAACTGCCCTCATTACCTTTGTGATTCATTTCATGAAAAAAGTCGCATTTTATACACTTGGCTGCAAACTCAATTATTCAGAGACGTCTACCATCTCAAGAAAGTTTGAGGAAAAGGGCTACCTCAAAGTAGACTTCACTGACACTCCTGATATTTTTATTATCAATACCTGCTCAGTTACTGAGAATGCCGACAAGAAATGTCATAAGATTGTGCGCGAAGCCAGAAGCATCTCCCCCGATGCCTATGTGGCCATTATCGGATGTTATGCTCAGCTAAAGCCAAAAGAGATTTCGGAAATACCGGGTGTTGACGCGGTGCTTGGTGCCTCCGAAAAATTCAGACTAGTTGAACTGCTGGATGGTTTTGTTCGCCAACCTCAACCAGTTGTTTTATCGAATCCAATTGAACAGGCTCAAACGTTTAATACCTCCTATTCGATGTTTGACCGAACCCGCACCTTTCTAAAAGTGCAGGACGGCTGTGATTACTCTTGTTCCTTTTGTACCATACCTCTCGCCCGCGGTGGAAGCAGAAGCGATAGTATTGAAAACATTGTTCAATCAGCCATTGAAATAGCAAAGACCGGTGTCAAAGAAATTGTATTAACAGGAGTAAATACCGGAGACTTTGGAATCCGTCAAGGGGTTAGACATGATCGATTCATTGATCTCGTAAAGGCTCTAGACCAGGTTGAAGGGATTAACCGGTTTAGAATATCTTCCATCGAACCTAATTTGCTTACGAATGAAATTATTGGATTTGTAGCCACATCAAAGAGCTTCGTACCTCATTTCCATATCCCGCTGCAATCCGGCTCCAATAAGATTCTCAAACTCATGAAGAGGCGCTACCAGAGAGAACTTTATCTGGATCGCGTAAACACCATTAAATCCTTCCTACCTACTTGTTGTATTGGTGTCGATGTCATTGTCGGTTTTCCTGGAGAGACTAAGGAAGATTTTTTAGAGACCTATCAATTTCTTAACGAGCTGAACATCTCTTATTTACATGTCTTCACGTATTCTCAAAGAGACAATACCCTGGCTGCGGAAATGCCAGAAGTTGTACCTATGAAAGAACGGAGCGAACGGTCAAAAATGCTGCATATTCTTTCTGATAAGAAAAGAAGGGTCTTTTATGAGGAAAATCTTGGTCAGGAAATGGATGTTCTTTTCGAGAACGATATCGAAGAAGGCTTCATGCACGGGTTCACTCAGAATTATGTAAGAGTATCAGCCAAATACGATCCGCTTTTGATTAACGAAATAAAGAAAGTTCGACTCACTTCCATAAGCAACAAAGGATTTGTAGAGGTGGAGGAAGTTGAATCAGAGGTTCTTTCCCATTAACATTCAGGGCATCACCACGCCATCCTTAATTTCAATTTTACGGTCCGCCATAGCAGCAAACCCGGAATTGTGCGTTACAATTACGAATGTATGGCCGAAGTCATTTCTAAGTTTAAAAAATAGCTGGTGCAATTCTTCCGCGTTTTTGGAATCCAGGTTGCCACTCGGCTCATCCGCAAAAACTAATGAGGGTGAGTTTATTAGCGCCCTTGCTACCGCTACACGTTGTTGCTCTCCGCCAGAGAGTTCGGATGGCTTGTGATTAACTCTTTCACTAAGTCCTAGTAACTTCAACAAATCCAATGCTTTAGACTTAACAAGGGAATCTTTACTTTTAGCAATAAGACCAGGAATCATTACGTTTTCCATGGCCGTAAATTCCGGGAGAAGATTGTGAAACTGGAATACAAAACCGATATTCTTATTTCGAAAAAGCGCAATTTCTTTCCCAGGTTCCTTAAATACATCTTTGCCATCGATCAAGACTTTCCCAGAATCCGGGGAATCTAATGTACCTAAGATATGAAGCAATGTGCTTTTACCCGCCCCAGATGAGCCAACAAAGGCAACCACTTCGCCCTTCTTTACCTCTACATTAACCCCCTTTAGTACTTTCAGTGAACCGTATGATTTATGAACTCCTTCCGCTATTAACATTTGCCTTTGCATTAATCTTGAAATAAAGGTTTAAAAAAAGTAGATTGCCTCCAAAACTAACGCTTTATGAACATACACGAATACCAGGCAAAAGATATCCTCAAAAAATTTGGTGTAGCCGTGCAGCGAGGAGTGGTTGCTGATACACCAGACAAGGCTGTTGCTGCCGCTAAAGAAATTCAAGCGGAGACCGGTTCGAAATGGTTTGTGATTAAATCGCAGATACATGCCGGTGGGCGAGGCAAAGGCACGGTAAAAGAGACAGGCTCAAAAGGTGTAGTGCTTGCCAAAAGCATCGATGAAGTTTTTGAAAAGTCAAAGGCCATTCTTGGAGGAACATTAGTTACCATTCAGACCGGGGCTGCGGGTAAGCGAGTAAACAAAGTATTGATTGCAGAAGATGTTTATTATCCGGGAGAAAGTGAACCTAAGGAATATTATATGAGCATACTTTTGGATCGCTCCAAGAGTATGCCCGTTATTATGGCCTCCACCGAAGGAGGAATGAATATAGAAGAAGTAGCTGAGAAACACCCTGAGAAAATCTTTAAAGAATGGATTGACCCAGCCATAGGACTTCAGCCCTTTCAGGCGCGCAAAGTTGCGTTTGCATTGGGATTGACGGGCAATGCTTATAAAGAAATGTTGAAGTTTATTCAATCCCTCTACACAGCCTACATGGGTCTGGATGCGTCCATGTTTGAAATCAATCCGGTGCTTAAAACTTCAGACAATAAAATACTTGCAGTAGATGGTAAAGTAAATCTGGATGACAATGCACTTTATCGCCACAAAGATCTCGAAGAACTCAGAGATTTATCGGAGGAAGATCCATTGGAAGTTGAAGCCGGTAAATCGGGACTTAATTACGTGAAGCTGGATGGCAATGTTGGTTGCATGGTGAATGGAGCCGGGTTGGCAATGGCCACCATGGACATCATTAAGCTTTCCGGTGGAGAGCCCGCTAATTTCCTTGACGTGGGTGGTGGCGCAAATGCCGAAACGGTAGAGGCTGGATTTAGGATTATCCTTAAGGACCCTAACGTGAAGGCCATATTGATCAATATTTTTGGTGGCATTGTACGGTGCGACCGGGTTGCCAGTGGTGTTGTGGAGGCTTACAAAAAAGTGGGTAATATTCCTGTTCCCATTATCGTGAGGTTGCAAGGAACAAATGCGGAGGAAGGTGCCAAGATTATCAAGGAATCAGGATTGAAGGTGTTTTCTGCCATCATTTTAAAAGATGCTGCGCAGAAGATCAAGGAGGTGCTGGCTTAAGGTATTGAACTGACTTATCCACCACGTCTTAATTTGTGTAATAAGGGTTACTTTTTAATAAGGAGTTCAATAGACATAAGGACATCAAAATCGAACCTATTCTTTCAAAATTTAGTAAATAATTAGTACTTTTATTTTCTGATGAGACACCTTCTATTTATAGCCTTAGTTGCCAATCTCTTTGCTTCCGTAGCAGATGCTCAGAGTTTTTATTCTGTGCGAAGAGAGCGATCCTTGATTCTTGTTGCTGGCACGGGTACCTCCACCTATTTTGGTGAATTAGCGAACGATGGAGATTATATAGATGCAAAACCTAACCTTAATGCCGGACTTCAATACTTCTTTGGCAATCATATCAGTGCCAGGGCAGAAATAACCTGGTTCTCCTTAAAAGGCTCTGATGCCATAGCTGGAGACCCTGGTAGAGTGCCACGGAATCTTTCTTTTAACTCAAATAACTACGAGATCAGCGGAACTGCCGCCTATAGCCTTTTCTCCAATGGGGACCGCTTTTACCGAAGACCCGGGATAAATATTTACGGATTTGCCGGTTTTGGGTTTATATTTTTTAATCCCACTACGGAATATAATGGGGACAAAGTAGCTCTTCAGCCTTTGCAAACAGAGCTTGTTGCTTACAACCGATTTGGCTTAGTTATTCCCTATGGTCTTGGGCTACGGCTAAAAGTGACCCCTATTTTCAATATTTCCATTGAAGGGGGATACCGCACTACTTTCACGGACTACCTGGATGATGTAAGTACTACCATCAAAGATCCTTCTAAATTCACCGATCCACTAGCCTTAGCTTTAAATGACCGTGGGCCAGAAATAGGTTATACAAGGCGGACTGATGGTGCTATCCGAGGCAATCCTAAAACCAATGACGGATATATGTTGCTCAATGCAAAACTAGAGTACTACTTACCCATGGACTTTTCCAGACGATCAAATAACCCTGGTAATTATAAGAAGAAAAAATCTTCCAGCTACCGATATAAAAAAGGTGGTGGTCTGAGACGCAAGTAAGCTATTACTTTTGCACGTCCAGTACCTCGTATCTGGAATAATTACTTACAAATTCCGGCACCAGTTCTTTCATTAGTGCTACCATCTTCAACTCGTTGCGATCATTCACTAAATCATTGAAGAGCTCAATGTATTTATTGATTTCTATATATTCATATTCCTGCACCTTAGCAATCATAATTTTATGATGGTGCGTGGGCAAGGTGTTTTCTGACTTTGTAAGCAATTCTTCATATAATTTCTCCCCCTCTCTTAAGCCCGTAAATACAATATTAATGTCGCGTTGGGGGTCAAGTCCAGATAGGTGAATCATCTTTTTTGCCAGGTCTAATATCTTAACTGACTTTCCCATGTCAAAAATGAAAATCTCGCCCCCCTTGCCCATCGTACCCGCTTCAATCACCAACTGACACGCCTCAGGTATGGTCATAAAAAAGCGAGAAACCTCCGGATGTGTCACTGTAATGGGGCCACCCATTTTGATCTGCTTTTTAAACAACGGAATTACAGAGCCATTGGATCCTAATACATTTCCAAATCTTGTGGTCACAAAGCTGGTTCGGGCAATAGCTTCTGTTTGCAAATGGCTATTCAAAGATTGCACATAAATCTCTGCGATTCGCTTTGAGCAGCCCATCACATTGGTTGGATTCACCGCCTTGTCCGTGGAAATCATAACGAATTTAATGGCCTTCACTTCTGCGGCTAAGTCGGCCATTAATTTTGTACCTAACACATTACACGATACTGCTTCTGATGGATTACTTTCCATCAGTGGAACATGTTTATACGCTGCCGCATGATAGACTATTTCCGGACGATGATCTTTAAAGATAGCTGACATCCTTTCCTTGTTGGTAATGTCCGCCAGGTACAACGCTATTTTTGTAACACCCGTATGAAGTTTTAATTCGCGCTCCATCTCATACAGTGGAGATTCGGCTTGGTCGACTAAGACCATGGTCTCGGGATTATATTGCAGTGCCTGCCTTGCCAGTTCACTGCCAATTGAACCAGCAGCACCCGTGATCAATATCCGTTTACCACGGATATTAGATTCCACATTCTCATTCTTAATCTTAATTGACTCTCTGCCCAGTAAGTCTTCGATGTTTATTTCTTTTATCTGGTTGAAGCTAAGCTCACCACGCACCCATTTTTCTATAGGAGGGATTGTCCTGATCTTCACCTGGTTCTTAATGCAAACGTCCACCACCTCATTCTTTCGCTCCAGCGAAATATCTTTGACCGTAAAAATCAATTCATCGATGCTCAGCTCTTTTAAAATAAGATCCAACTCACTGGATTCTCCACTGTATATTTTCGCTCCATCCAATACTTTTCCCACTTTATTTTTATCGTCTTCGAGATAGCCAGCAATCCTCATGCGCGGAGAAGAATCAATTACGTGACGGGTGATGATTCCAGTTTGACCGGCACCAAAAATAAGTACCATGGATTTTTTTAAGATAGCATTTTTGTAATAGGTGAAGATGTACTTAACCAATAATCTGTAATTGAACAGGAAAAGAAATGAAGATAAGAAGCTGATTAATACAACCGAGTATGGGATGACATTACCCTTTTGATTACTGAATGATACAAGATTTATCAGGCAGGTTAATAATGTATTTAAACTTACCATGAAAATGATGCGGGCTCCATCCTGAACACCCGTATATCTAATAATACCTTTATAGCTTTCCGTTACCAGAATAGCCACAAAGCCACAAAGCATATACAGCCCTATTCCCTGAATAAACCTATACTTAATCAGGTCCTCAATAGAAAAGTTAAAACGAAGAAGATAGCCGATAAAACAGGAAAAGCCAACTATCGCCAAATCAAGAGCAATGATCACCCAACGTGGCAGGATCTTTAGCCTCCGGATTGAGTTCGTGAGCACGTTATTAATTTTTAGATTTCTTGCTTCCTATCAGGCGCTTGATACCAAGGGCACCACCTGCCAAAAGAAGTATTTCAATGCCGGTAATGGGCACGTCTGGGTCTCCTCCTGGATCTCCAGGCTGAGCAAAAATAAATCCAGGGAGGAAGAATAGTATAGCGATGAAAATAAGGCGAATATTCATGTTACTTAATAATCACTTTGTGAGTAATGGACCTGGTCTCAGAATATATCCTTATAAAATATAATCCTCTGCTAAAGGATCGTACATCCAACTCTCCAACCCTCACTCTTCCCTCTTGCTGTAGCTTTACTGGCGCTAAAATAACTCCTCGCTGATCAATAAAGCTTACGTTCACATCTTCATTACCCACAAAACGGATAGAGACTACCTCTGATGCAGGATTCGGATACACGCTTATCGTTTTCGTTGGATCATCGAAGCCCGTTACCAGCTCAACTTTGAAAGGAGCAGCACTAGCGGTACATCCATTCACTGAAACCTTAACAGCGTAATTTCCGGATTCAGAAACGGTCAACGTCTGTTTGTTCTCTCCTGTTAAAAGAATATCGTTAAAATACCATTGATTGCCTTCTTCGTAGCTGGATTCCAACACCTCATCTGACACCTGGCTGATGCTGGCATCTTCAAATGAGGTCACCTCAACCATGGCTTCTGTTCTAGAACCTTCGCATCCATTCTTGTTAACGGCAGAAACATAATAGGTCTTGCTATCGATCAGGTCCTCGGTTTTGTACAATTTGCCTTCACCAATCTTGGTTGTGCTGGTCTGTGAATCATACCATTTATACGTTGTATTAAGCAGGCCATCGTTTACTATAATGTTTGCTCTGCCATTCTTACACGTAGTTTCTGCTATGGCAGCAATGCCTGAGGATGGATCTTCCACATCGACCAACGCCTCCACTTTAATCCTGTTAGAAGAATAACATCCCAACGCATTTTTAGCTGCCAGGTAATAACTCATCGATTCTGACAAGGCAGGTGTTGTAAATGTTGCTGTTTCCCGTAATGGTGTGATGCTCTCTTGGGAATCAAACCAGGCATAGCTTGCACCTGACAAGGCTCCGCTAGCAGTGAAGGTATATGAACCCTGGGGACAAACCTGCTTCTCACCTATTCCTCTATCTACTAATAACGTCTGGTTGAAATTTGAAACCTTCACCTCAATTGGCTTGCGGGTGCCTTCACATCCATTGGCATTGACAGCGGCAGCATAAAATGATTTGCTCTCTGTTAGGAAGTCTGTTGCATACTCAGCCCCGCTGCTGATGCGGTCTGTACTTGTCTCCGACTCATACCAATTGTAGGTGGTACCAGCAGAGGCATGGCTCAATTTGATGACTGCGTTATTATTCAAACAAGCGTTGTCGCCCGTAAAGGTAATACCAGTAGACGGGTCAGTGAGATCCACAACTGCTTCAATCTTTTCTCGTTCTGTATAACAACCCAATTCGTTTTTGGCCGCCAGGTAATAAATTCTGGTGGCCGACAAAGCTGGTGTCGTAAATTCATTTGCTACTAGCAGGGGGGTGGTGCTGTCCTCGGAATCAAACCATGCGTACTCTGAACTAACCGGGGCTCCGTTGGCCGTGAATGTATATGAACCGTTAGTGCAAATAGTTTTGGTGCCAAGGCCCGTATCCCAACTCAGCACAGGGGTAAAGTTTGAAATTTGAGCAAGGGCTTCTATCCTCCCACCTTCGCAGCCATTTGCATTCACAAATGACACATAATACTTTTTTGTCTTTAAAAGCTGTGGCGTTGTAAATTGATCAGAGGTTGAGAGTATACTTGTTGACGTTAAACTCTCATACCATTTAAAAGTGCCTGACAAACTGCTAGTGGCATTGAATGTAATGGTACTATTGCGGCAAACGGATGTGGCACTTGGCACTACACTTACTAGCGCACCTGCATCACTGATATTCGCTGTTATGGCTACCCTGGCACCTTCACACCCTAGCGAATTAAATGCGGATACATAATAGGTGGTATTGTCGGAAAGAGCCGGAGTAACAAATTGGTAGCCCGTTGCCAACGGAGTAGATGAGGTTTGCGAATCATACCACTTGTAATTGGTAGTGGCGAGGGCACCTGATGCTGCTAAGGTAACAGCTCCTGCTATACAACTTTGCACGGCCACCGGAATAGCGGTATAAAGACTTTCTTTGGTTATTTGAGCCGTGGCTGTAAGGAACTGTGCATCACAGCCAGAGTTGACTTTTACTTTGATAGTGTTAGTAGTTACATTTAGCCATTCACTTTTAAGTGGAACGTTTAAATCACTGCCCGTGCCTTGCGCTACATTAGGGTAGAACGTTCCATTTACCTCCACACCGTACATCATGTTCAACTGACTACCAACTACTGCAATTGACGCGCTGCTTGATTCGCAGACTTGATTAGGAGAAGTAATTGGAAGAGTTTCATTAATCAATATACTAGAAGCCTTTATATAAAATCTAGTAGGTGCCTTCGAACTGGCTATTGAATTATCGACTGTAAATGTGTAGGTCGGGGAAGATGAGATATTAACATCTGTATTTAGGTGGTTATCATGAAGAGTCCATATTAAGCTCTGCATCGCGCCAGAAGGATTGAAGTTAAATGTATACTCCGCAGAAGCTTCAGTCGTTCCCGTTGGGCTAAAAAGTAAATCCGCGACCTTCAAATTTATTTGTTGTGTGCAACCTACTGATGGAAGGAAGTTTGTACTCAAAGAAATATTGTCGGAAGTTAAAGTAGAGAGATCAAATTGATTAGCCACTCCTTCCATTGCATTATTGGATTTTTTAGCATCAAAATTATCAAGATTCAGTAACGAGCCATCCTGAATTATAACTCTAGTAATATCAATAAAACCTGTTGACGCTTTGCTCAAGTTGATTTCTATTTCATCATTAATCTCTCCTTCTACCTTATAAAAAATACTTGAAGAAGTTGTCTTTGCATTTTCATTTATATTAAGAACACCACCGCCACCAGCGGATGTTGTTACCCAAAATGCTTGACCAGCCGCAATTGTTTGGCCTGGTAAAACATCCACAAACCCACCGCCTCCACCATTGTTCCTTACCTTAACTGTGGTGACGATATTAGCGGTACCCGTGTAGCCAGCTCCCGCAGGATCCCAAAGTATTGCAGAAGGATAAGGGTTTCCGACCAGGCTAAATCCATTTGCTGCCGAAGCAACTGGCAAAGACAATCCAGCCGTGCTCGGGTGAGTTCCTGGGAAATTGATTGTTGCCGGTCCAGCGATTCCATCTTGTCGAACAAAAGCAGAATAACCTATGCCATTCGTTAAGGCAGCTGCACTTGCCAAACCTGAGGACGGATATGCTACGTATGCTTGTGTTGTCTCATTGTAAAAATTGAGAGATGGAGAAGCGGGATTATACACAGGACTACCAGGGCAAAGGGGGCAGGCCGATGGATCAGTAAAAGTTCCAGAAACAGGAAAAGCTGCCTGGAGATCAGCCACTGTAGCACCAACAACAGGTGATGCAATATATCTGTATATACGACTCTCACTATCCATATGACGCTGCACTGTCATCGCACCACTTATACTAGAGAACCCATTAGTCAATATTCCTATACTTCCGTCAGTTGTTGGATTATCAGTGGTTGATAATAAAATAAAATTACTTGCTCCCCCTGTATTGAAAACATTGGTGGCCGTTCCATTCATGTTTAGTCTCCCCGCTAAACTCAATGGTGTCAATGAGTTTGTAACTGTCGTATTGCCAGCACCATTGCCCACTGTGATGTTAAAGAATGTGGATGGTGTTCCGGTAATGTTATTAGGGCCGACCGTTCTAAATAGAACCGTTCCGGAGTTATGGACAAATGACCCTGTAATTGTTAAGTTACCCGTTATCTGTACAGTGCCCGATGCCGAAGTGAGTGTGTGGCCACCTGCAATGACCACATCATCGAGGTTGATTGTTCCAGCACCGGTTATACTTGGTGTTGTGCCTGCAAATCCATTTCCAAAAGTGGTAACAGAAACACCCGTGCCAGCATTTAATGTTCCCGCTACATTCAGTATTCCATCTATTGAAAAAGAAGAAGCTGCGCCTACACTTAATACACCCGCACCTCCAACAGATAAGTTGGTAAATGTTTTTGTACCACCTACTGTAAATGCACTGGCGGCACCATTAAATTGGATTATCCCGGAGCTTGTTAACGTACCCGTTGCACCTAGTTGATCATCGCCAATAATAATTGTGTTAAGCGCTGTGTGATTTAAATTACCTGTGAGGGTAAGGTCTGATGAAATCGTAATCGGTGACGCTACAGGGAAGGTGCTAATGCTCAATGTTTGGCTGGCGGCTACAATCAAATTAAAGAAGGTTGTGGTTGGTGTACCCGTTCCTGAAAGGGCTCCACTTACGCCCCAGGTCACTGCTGCTGCAGTGCAATTAATAGTGCCTGAGTTAGATATATTTCCATTCACTGTAATTGCACCGTTATTAGTGAACGTTCCAGTTACAGTTACATCTATATCGATAACTGTAAAATCTTGTGTGTTGTTAAATGTGCCGGTAGCCTGAATGTCGTTAAATACTTTTGCGGCTGTGCCCCCTAACCTGGACGCAACTGCGTTGGCCGTGTTAAATTCAATTGTACCACCACCGTGGTTGAATACTGCTGGTGTGCCACCACCCGTAAAAGTGAATACACCTGCAATGCCCATGACAGTTGACGGAGCCGTTACTGTACTGGCACTATTAAGTGTAACATTGTTCAGGTTCATCGTACCTGTATTGGTAATTATAGATGTTCCGCTAAATGCAAGCGTGCCAGAACCTGGATTAATTGTTCCACTGTTATTAATATTTCCATTCACAGTCACTGTTCCAGAGCCCAGGGTAAGGCTGTTTGAGCTGGTTATATTAATATCACTGCTGAATGTTAAAGCACCAACACCAACGATAGTAGTAGCCCCATTAAAGGTTGGAACACCTGACGAAACAAGGCTTCCCGTCATGGTTAGAGTAGTAGGATTTCCAGCAATACTATATGCACCGGAGATAGTGCTTGCACCTGTTGCTATCGTAACGTTAGCAAAGTCCCTGGTGCCGGCACCAGAAATAGCCACGCTGGTAAACGTAATTGTAGACGTTGGACTTGCTGAAGCAAGATTTCCTGTCCCGACAAGGGTAGCACCATTTACCGAGATGCTAGATATGTAGGTTACGGATGTGCCGCCATTGATGATGATATCAAAAAAATCTTTAACACCACTCCCTGTTATAGGGATGGTAGTTCCACTAAAAGTGGTTGATGATGTTCCACTTCCGTCATTTAATAATCCTGTTCCCGAAATGCTTCCGGTAACGGTGTATGAAATATTAGCAGCCGGAGTAAGCGAGGTGCCATTCACTATTAGATTGTTAAAGGTTTTGGTTCCTGCGCCCGACATGGCAACCGTTCCGTCAAAGGTTGTTGTACCCAGTGACGTATAATCGGCTCCTCCCACAAAATTACCTGTAATGGTTAGAGTTGTGCCTGGAGCATCTGTAATGGTTGCCCCTAGTACCGTAGTTAGTGCGTTAAATGTTGTGGATGTTGAACTCGTTAAATCTGTGGCAGAAGCTGCTCCCAGGTTTAATGTTCCGCTTGTAAAGTTGACAGTACCATTGTTATCGAAAATGCCATTGATTGTGCCCAAAGAAACGCCTGAAACGTTAGCACCTAGATTAACCGTAACATTGTTAAATGTTGAGACACCAGCGCCTGATATAACTGTGGTTCCCGCAAAAGTGGTGAGGCCGGATCCTGCCGCAAGTGTGCCCGTGATGACCAGATCTCTGCTGATGGTATAATCTGCATTAGGTATCGTGCTTGCTCCGGCACCTATTGTAACATTGGTAAAATCTTTTGTTCCAGTCCCTGATAGAGTCAACGTAGTGAATGTTATTGTTGTTAAAAGAGGGGCTGAGACATCTGTCGAAAGATTTCCATTGCCAATCAGGTTTGCCCCACTGACCGTGACATTCGTGCTGTATGTGACCGTTGTACCGAGGTTAATGGTGACATCGAAAAAGTTTTTTGGGCCAGTACCTGAAATCAAGATAGTACCATCCGTAGCATTAAATGTTGCTACGCCCGTGCCGGCAGCAAGCGTACCGGTTCCTGATATATCACCTGTAACTGTGTATGAAACATTAGGCGTAACAGTTGCATTCACGATCAGGTCGTTAAAGGTCTTCTGCCCAGCCCCCGATAAGGTAGATGCGCCACTGAAGGTCGTTGTGCCAGTAGAAATGTAAGAACCTGTTCCAACAAAATTGCCAGCACCTTTTGTCACAGTTGACGTTGAACTGGCCGTGATGGAAGCTCCAGCGTTTATTGTTAAAACACCGGTAATCGTTAAAGCGGAGTTGGCGGCAATAGTAGCACCTGTTGTTGTGTTTAATGTAAGGGCACTTACTGTGGTAGAAGAAGGATTGGCCAATGTTGTTACCGAGGTTCCACCCAGCGTAAGTGTACCGGCAGTAAAGTTTACACTACCATTATTGTTGAACGTACCATTGATGGTCTGTCCAAATGCACTTTGAATAGTAGCCAAACTGTTTACGGTAACATTATTATATGTCTCAACATCACTTAGAATGCTGGTGCCCGATCCATTGAATACTATGGTTCCCCCACCATTGTTAAAAGTTCCAATGGATGTAAAGTTTCCTGCTATACCCATATTGCCTGCAGGAGCTGTCATAGAATTTGCACCCGCATTAAACGAAACATTGTTTAAATTAAGTGTTGTCGTATTTGTGATTACAGTTGTCCCACCGAATTGAAGAGTTCCGCTTCCATGATTAAAGATGCCGTTGTTAGTGAGGTTTCCATTTACCCGAACAGTTGTTGCCGGAAGTGTCAGTGTGCCACTGATAACAACATTATTAAAAGTAGTTGCCCCTGCCCCTGAAATGGTTGTGGTTCCACCAAAGGTAGCGGTGTTAGTGCCTGCTGCAAGAGTACCCGCAACATTGATATTACCATTTACTGTGTAGGCCGCATTGGGTGTCATGGTAAAAGTTGCATTTACAGTAAGATTGTTAAACGTTTTCAAGCCTGCACCTGATACTGTGGAAGTACCGTTGAATATTGTTGCGCCTGTTGATACGAATGAGCCTGTGCCTACAAAATTACCAGCACCTTTGGTAACGGTAGAAGTTGCCCCAGCCGTAATTGAAGCTCCAGCATTTATTGTTAATACACCCGTAATTGTTAAAGCTGAGTTGGCGATAAGGCTCGCACCAGTTGTTGTGCTTAACGTAAGGGCACTTACAGTTGTGGAAGAAGGATCTGACAATGTAGTTATGGAAGTTCCGCCTAGTGTAAGCGTTCCAGAGGTAAGGTTTATTGTTCCGTTGTTTACAAAATTCGTTCCGTTATTCACTATCGTTAAAGCAGCTGTACCGGTGTTTGTTAAGGTACCATTGACAATGAGACCTCCTGTAATTGTCAAATCCGTGCCGGTACCATTATTTATTGTTAAGGTAATTAACGGATCTACAAAAATAGAACCTAAAGCGCCTATTGTTGTCTGATCGATGGTTACATTAGCCGTTACAGTTATTGCGTGGTTGATGGTGATGGAAGTCGTGTTGGTCGATGTTGGAACAATATTAGGCGTCCATGAGAGCGGGTCATTCCAGAGGGTACCTAAACCAGAAGAAACCGTTTGTGAAAACGATACAAAGGGAATAGATAGGAGGAGCAACAGTATTAATCTATTCATATTATTCAGTTCGATCTAATTTACAAAACTAACAAATTTCCTTTTCTAAACTATTGTTAATGCATTGTAAATCTCACTTGTAACCCCCTTCTTTTTCCCTTTCAAAAATGATAACATTTGGGCAACCCTTTTGGCCTATGAATCCGGAAGCAAGACCCTTCTAAAGTTTTGGTATCATAGATGTCTCGAAATAGGTGATTACGAATTTAATGCAGGGCTCAAATCATTGGTTATCAATTACTTTTGATACAGGAGTTTACAAAGCTGCATTGAAGGACACCTGATCATTCACAACTCAGGTTGGAGTTAGGGAAATTCTCCGAATAGGCTTCGGCTTCGACAAACTCAGCCTGACAACCTGGTTTTTAGAGCGCTAAATCATAATACCCTCAATTACAGGTAGGCAAGACGGTGGCTCCTCCGGAGCCAAACTCTTCAACTTGTTTCTACTTCTATAAACAGGGTGATCCTCTGGAGCATAGCTATCAACCTGCGCCTGAAGCTATCGTTGACACCGACATATTGTCTTTCTATTTTAAGGGAAGTTAGATAGCAAAAACAGATTTACCGAGCCTACGGCTCTATGCATCTTACTGGTCTAGTGAAAATGGACTGAAGTCCATTCTTACAAAATTAAGTCGAGCCGATGGCTCTGCAAAAAGCTTACGACTATTGGCTTGAGGGGGACTAAAATTGAAACCCCTTGTTGCATAAAGGAAAAAGGATAGGACGAATCCAAATTCCATTTTCGACATCAGCTCGGGATA
Source organism: Bacteroidia bacterium (assembly GCA_031384515.1). Classification (GTDB taxonomy): domain Bacteria; phylum Bacteroidota; class Bacteroidia; order Cytophagales; family Cyclobacteriaceae; genus ELB16-189. Next base: position 614 of record JANNAQ010000045.1, on the reverse strand, counting down.
ACAGGTGGCTCCTATGGAGCCAGATTCTTCAACTTGTATTCTACTTCTATAAACAGGATGCTCCTCTGGAGCATATCTATCAACATGTGCCTGAAGCTATCGTTGACACCGACATATTGTCTTCGATTTTTAAGTGAGGTCAGAAAGGAAAAACTATGTACCGAGCCTACGGCTCTATGCATTTACCGGTATAGTGAAAATGGACTGAAGTCCATTCCTTACAAAATTAAGTCGAGCCGATGGCTCTGCAAAAAGCTTACACTATTGGCTTGCAAGGGATTAAAATTGAAACCCCTTGTGGCAGAAAGGAAAAAGTGATAGAGAAAGATAAATCCAACTCCCATTTTTTACACTAGCTCGGGATAACAGGTGGCTCCTCTGGAGCCAGACACTTCAACTTGTATTCTACGTCTATAAACAGGTTGCTCCTCTGGAGCATATCAATCAACCTGTGACTGAAGCTATCGTTTGACACCCGCATATTGTCTTCAATTTTTAAGTGAGGTCAGAAAGGAAAAACTATGTACCGAGCCTACGGCTCTATGCATTTACCGGTATAGTGAAAATGGACTGAAGTCCATTCTTACAAAATTAAGTCGAGCCGATGGCTCTGC
>JANNAQ010000032.1:0-30204 GCA_031384515.1 Bacteroidia bacterium | reverse complement strand
GGTGGTGATTGTATTTACATCCACTACCGCTCCTTTCGTGGAGGCTTTATAGATGTCGGAAAATGGCGTACCTGTAGCCTCGTAAATTTTTCCGGTTCCGCGAGACGAGGTGAAATATAATTCGCTGTTCATATAAACAGGCGAGTATTCACTCAATGGCGTATTGATAGTTTCCAGGTTTTTAATCTTATAGTAGCTTTTTTTCTCTGCCAATTTTTCCAGATAATCGAGGCCATCTAATTCGGTCGATGCCCGTTCTTTCATTTTTTCATCGGCTGCATTGTTACGAATATCTTCCAGCTGCTTTCGCGCTTCTTCATACTTGCCATTGGCTCGGAGTGATTGAGAATAATAGAGTTGAACTGAATCTTTATCTATTCCTACTCCACCTGCTTTTTCGTAAAATCGTTCTGCTTCTTTTATTCGATTAGAAAGACGATAGGATTCTGCAACATAGTAGTTTGCCTTACCATTGGAAGGCTGCTTTTGCAAGGCATCCTGGTAGTAATTGATAACCGTTTGGTATTTACCCAATCTGAATTTTTTCTGAATCTTTTTTTCAGGACTACAGGAAAATAACAGGAGAAGAGCAATCAGTATATAGGAATGAGCAATCTTCATAAAGTGCTACACATAAAGCGATTAAAGGTACTAAAAAGATGCAAGCCAGCACCGATCGGGAAACTACGTTATCGTTGATTTAGGTTGATATTTTGATGTTTTAAGGGCTATACTACCGCAGGCTTGGGTAGGTATTTGATCAACCACGATTTCTCCACTGTTGTAAGCCATTCTTTATCAAAGTCCAACTTCGTTGCTACCAGGTTATTAAACGTTTGAGTGGATGCCCTAAGTCTGCCAGAAGAAAACAAATTTTTTAACTCAGGAAGCGTGAATGTTTGGACCACATTGTCAATGCTAAAAGCCACCCTGCTCCTATCTAGAAAATTTATGCCCGACCTTTCGTGCAACGATTTGAGAATGCGAACGGATCCATCAATTGAGCATCCGCTGGCGTCATTATAATTCTCATCCACTGCAAGTATTATAAATTGGTGATACTTAATCGTAAATGAAGTTTTCAAATCCTGGCCGTGTGCCTTCCATTGTTCGCAAAACTGTTCTAGCTCAACTGACACATTTTTTTCTTCGTTTATATTTAACGATTTATCAGACTGGTAAATCCAAAGTCGCGCGTTGGACGGAAGAGTTTCAAAAGGAACGAACATACTCGATTTATAAATTTTAGTTTAGAGTTTGGGGATGCTGAAATCCAGTACCCACTTATAAACCTTGTGCTTCTGCAATTAGTTCGGCAATGTCTTTCACATTTACTTCGGCTTCTTTCTCTTTGTTCTTTACTCCGTCACTCATCATCGTCATACAAAACGGGCACGCAACTGCAATAGTGGTTGCGCCAGTGGCCAGTGCTTCTTCTGCTCTATCAATATTAATGTCTTTTTTGCCCTTTTCAGGTTCTTTAAACATTTGCGCACCGCCAGCTCCGCAACACAAACCTGTCGTCTTACAACGTTTCATTTCAATCAAATCAGCATCAAGTGATTCAAGTACTTCACGTGGTGCTTCATAAATATTGTTTGCACGGCCCAGGTAGCAGGAGTCGTGATAGGTAATTTTTTTTCCTTTAAAGACTCCACCATCTTTGATTTTTATTTTGCCTTCGGTGATCAACTGGTTGATGAAGGTAGTGTGATGGATTACTTCATAATTTCCGCCCAGTTCGGGATACTCATTTTTTAGGGTATTAAAACAATGTGGACACGCGGTGACAATCTTCTTCACGTTATATCCATTTAACACAGTGATGTTGTTCATCGCCTGCATTTGAAAAAGAAACTCGTTTCCTGCTCTCCGCGCTGGGTCACCAGTACATGTTTCTTCTGCTCCCAGCACAGCGAACTTTGTCCCCACAGCATTCAGAATTTTCACAAAAGCCTTGGTTACTCGCTTGGCGCGATCGTCATATGAACCTGAACAGCCCACCCAAAACAAAACATCAGGTGATTCGCCTTTGGCAGTCAACTCAGCAAGCGTAGGAACATTCATAATTTATGGTTTAGCTAAACTCCAAATTGTTTAAAATGATGATCAATGTGTTTGTACATGCCAATACTCCATTCTAATGGAGTAAGTTTTCCGAAGAATGGATGAGGCTGTTTGGTGCATATCGATTCACCACCATCTGAAAATTGTTTTACCAATTTACTCAGCCTGGGTTTTTCAGTTGCAAAATTTTTGGGTGTACTGACTTTTATTTCTTTACTAGTAGGGCTGTCTTTAGAGAAAGGCTTCTCATTCGTATAAGCTGATTTTAAAAGTCCACCGATAAGTCTGCCAATAAAAACTCTACGCGGATTAATAATGCCCATGGCCATCTCCAAACCATTTCCACAATGTGCCAGCATTTGATCAACATTCATCTCCCCCCACTGTCGTTGGCTATTGGGGGTAATCTTTTCCAATCGCACCGCAATCTCATCAACAGCAGATTTTTCGAAAAGACTTTTCATGGGATAAAATTATTTTTCATCCTTGCTCCAATTAAATCGATCTGCAGCAGAAAATTTCCAAGGGGCAAAACTGGTTTCAATATTTTGAAACATAGAATTCCACTGAGCCGGTGACCCTGATTCTTCCATGGCTACATATCTGCGCAGCTCTAAAATAATTTCAAGCGGATTAATGAGGATCGGACAGGCTTCTACACAAGCATTGCAACTCGTGCAGGCATTGATCTCTTCCTTGGTGATGTAGTCGCCCAATAAAAATTTTCCATCGTTTAATCCAGGACCTCCGGTTTCCAAACTCTTGCCTACTTGCTCCATCCGATCGCGCGTGTCCATCATGATTTTGCGTGGAGATAACTTTTTTCCTGTCAGGTTTGCCGGACATTCGGAGGTACACCGGCCACATTCGGTACAGGAATAGGCGGCCATTAGATTATTCCAGCTGAGGTCATTAATATCTTTAGCGCCAAACCTTCCTGGCTCTGGAGGAGTAGTTGCAGTGTCAGCAGTAGTTAAACCCAGCATTGACTTTACTTCTCTTGTCACAACTGGCATATTATTGATATGACCTTTCGGTTCAAGGTTTGCATAATAGGTATTCGGGAATGCCATAAAGATGTGAAGGTGCTTGGAGTAGGTAACATATATAGTGAAGCCAAGAATGCCTATGATGTGAAACCACCAAGCAAAACGCTCGATAATTATAAGAGTTGGGGTACTCATGTGTTGAAGCACGGGTGCTAATAGATTGCTAAAGAATAATACTCCTGTAGATGTATAATGATCATCCCTCGTTTGCAAAATTTGATCGGATGCATTCATAAACAGAATGGCAAACATCAATACGATTTCGATTATGAGAATCAGGTTGCCATCAAGCTTAGGCCATTTGGTCATTTCCGCTGATTGGAAACGAGGAACCTTAATAATGTTTCTACGCGTGAGAAATACTACACATGCTAAGAGCACAGCTATCGCGAGAAATTCGAAGACGTTCATTAATATATTATAAAACCCGCCTAAAAATGGTGCGAAAATTCTATGCGTTCCGGCAAGTCCATCAATCACAAACTCAAGTACCTCCAGATTGATCACCAGAAATCCTATGTAAATGAAAAAATGAAGTGTGGCAGGAATAATACGCTTGAACATTTTCTTTTGCCCAAATGCTACCATCAACATGTTATTGAGGCGTTCGCTTTTGTGATCAGTTATCTCTTGATTTTTACCTAACCTGATATTGTCTCGTATCCGCAATACCCTTTTACGGATGAAATACCCTGCTATACCCAGTATAATAAGAAAGAGAACTTGTTGAAGGATTGCCATACTCAAACATAGGAATTGGGATTCACTGTGCCAATGTCTTCCAAAAAAATTCGAGGTATTCTTAGCAAGTCAGGTTTTCAAATTGACATTATTCTATTACTTTTGTCGCCCCGTCTAGCCTAATAAGCGGTATTTTTTCGGTGACGTAGCTCAGTTGGTAGAGCAAAGGACTGAAAATCCTTGTGTCGGGGGTTCAATTCCCTCCGTCACCACTTAAAAATGCTGATTTTAGATCAGCATTTTTTGTTATGTTTTATGTTTACATTTTACAAAGTCGACATAATAACTCCTTTTACAAAGGATCAACCAATGACATCCTAAGGAGATTTAAAGAACATAATGATGGTAATGTTCCTTCTACGTTTCGGTATGTGCCTTGGGATTTGGTTTGGTATACCCAGAAAGAGGAGCGATCAGAATCATTGGTGCTGGAAAAAAAACTGAAAAATCTCTCCTTTAAAAGAACATTAGAACTGATCAAAAAATACCCTATCGATAAAATAGTAGGGGGTCCTGACGTGGCGCCTGCGCGCTAGCCAGGATGCTGACCGAAGCGTCAGCATTCAATTCCCTCCGTCACCACTACAAAAGCCCTCTAAATTCGAGGGCTTTTCTTTTTGTCAAAAGAGAATCCGTATTGATTGCCTTCTTCCGGTTCTGAAAAGGACTAGTTTCTTTAGCTTCCGGACTTTATGTTTGGCTTTCTAATTATCAAAATGTGAACTCCTTTTTTATCATCTATATAGCCCAGTTTACATTTGGCCTTATCCTGTATATTGTATTTCAACATTTCAGCAAGCTATATAGCCGTAGATTCTTAAATACTTGGTCATGGTCCTGGCTTGCTTTCTCCCTGGCAATGATTGCCCAAGCCATAGCGCTTTCAATTGATGGCACTCGCGAAGATTATACCCGATTAGCGCTTACATTTTCAGTTCAGGCCTACACCTATTTTTATATTCTTTTTTTATTAGTTGGCACGAGGCAGGTGCTTAAAGAAGACAAAATACCAAGTCATAATTATTGGTTTTTTGGACTTCTGATTATTGGCGTTTCTATCCTTACAACATTTTTGTTTTATAATGATCCTGCGGCAAGTTCGGAACGATACTTTTTACGGGTTGGATTCAAGAATTTGATAACAAGTATAAGTTTTATCTCAACCGGAATTTTGTTGTTAAGAAGGGCGGTTTTGGGTCACGGGCTTGGTCACCGTATGCTGTATGTCTCACTTGTTTTGTTTGGGTTAATGCAAGGCTATTATTTTATTGTGGTGCTAGTAAACTCAACTGGTGGCCATCTCGCAATACCCGCCTTTTTTGGGGTGGCTGATCTCATCCTTATGTCGTGCATGGGTCTAAGCATGATTATCGGTTTGTTGGAAGACGAGCGAAGTAAGCTGAAAAAGGCCAACCAAGAACTTGATAATTTTCTTTACCGCACTTCGCATGATCTTCGATCGCCCATTGCTTCTGTATTAGGGCTGACCAATTTAGCTAGACTTGAAATGCGTGAACCAAAGAATCTGGAATACATAGCCATGATTGAAGATCGGGTAAAAAAACTCGATCTGGTTATTTCCGATATTTTAGATCTCTCGCGTAGTACAAAGGCAGAACCAAAAGTTGAAATGATTGATTTTAATGCGTTGGTAGAAGAGATATTTTCTGATATACGGTTTAGTAAAAAATCCGAATTGATTTCATTCCGGTTTACCCCAAATCCACTCCATGTCTTTTTTGCGGATTACGGTCAAATGAAGATTGTCTTAAGCAACTTGGTTTACAATGCAGTAAAATATCATCGCTCAAATGAGCCGAATCCTTATGTTTCCATTGAATTTAGAAAAGATCAGGATCAAGTTGATATTTCAATAGCTGATAATGGTGAAGGCATTGAAGAAGAACATCAAGAGAAAATATTCGAAATGTTTTACAGGGCTTCAACAAATTCTGATGGAACAGGGTTGGGTCTGTATTTGGTAAAGGAGGTTCTTGATAAAGTTAATGGTACAATAACCCTAAAATCAAAACCAGGTTCAGGAAGTATTTTCACAATCAGTATGGATCAGTCAAAATTCAATGGTTAGCCGCGATGGCTGTCCCTGCAACATAGGCGGTAGTCCAAGCCGACTGAAAATTAAATCCACCCGTTTCCCCGTCTACATTTATGACTTCACCTGCAAAATAAAGTCCCTTCATTTTTTTGCTCTCCATGGTTTCCAGGTCAATCGAATTTAGATCAACACCCCCACAGGTTACAAACTCTTCTTTAAAAGTAGTTTTACCTTTGATTAGAAAAGGACATCTGATCAAGGATTCTATCAACTTATTCATATTTTTTTGTGGAAGCTCCGCCCAGATTTTTGCTTCTGGAATTTCGGATAATTCACATAGGCGCTGCCACAATCGTTGAGGAATAGAAAACATAGGGTTATTAAACACCTTTTGTTTTCCGTGTTTACTTTTCATCTCAGAAAAGACTTGCCGCAAGGCTTCCTCGCTTGTACTCCCCGTCCAGTTGATAAGAACAGTAAATTCATAATGAAGCTTGTGCAAGTAATCAGCTGCCCAGGCTGAGAGTTTGATTACTGCCGGACCACTTAACCCCCAATGTGTAATCAGCACAGGGCCTTCTTCCAAAAATTTTGTTCCAACTATTTTTACCTGTGCATTTGCAACAGCAATACCCATCAGATCACTCATTTTTTTTTCTGAATCGTTGAACGTGAAAAGAGAAGGAATGGGATTGATAATGGGATGAGATGTTCGTGCTATCCATTGGTAGCTATGCAAATTATTATACCCTCCTGTAGCAACCAAAATTTTGTTTGTGAGGAATAGTTCACCCTTACCCAGCATAACAGTATATCCATTTTTGGTAGAAGTGATATTTGTTACTTCTGAATTCATTTTTATTTGAATTTGAAGACGATCAGCTTCTTTTAGAAAGCAATCAATGATGGTCTGCGAATTATCCGTTACCGGAAACATTCTTCCGTCTGCTTCAGTTTTCAGTTGTACCTGCTTTGATTCAAACCATGACACTGTGTCTTTTGCCTGAAATTTTCGGAAGAGTGATTTTAATTCTTTACTTCCTCGAGGATAGTGTTTTGATAGCGGAGTTGGTTCAAAGCAGTTGTGTGTTACATTGCATCGGCCGCCACCCGACACTTTTACTTTGGACAACAGCTTAGAGGTTTTTTCCAAAATAAGAATAGATAGTCCGGATTTTTTCTCGGCAGCAATGATAGCCCCGAAAAAACCGGCAGCACCGCCACCAATTACAATAAGATCAAATTCGGTTAATGACTTTTGCATTCAGCTTATTTTCTTTTCCATGATTCTTTCATCAACCTATTCATTTTCACAGTGGCATGACCGAATACATAGCCCATACCGATTGCTAAGGGATAGTCACTTGCCCAATGAACCCCATTGTTGATCATGGCCAATCCAACTAATCCCATAATGGAATACCCAACTGGCTTAATCCATTTTTTTTCTGGATAGTTGGCCGCAATCACGACCGTTGTTGACATCATAGTTCCCATGTGGCCTGATGGAAAGGCATCATAGCTTGGCACGTTTTGTTGGTATGTTTTTAAACCTGGTAATGGATGCCAGGCTCCACCGGGTTGTGTGGCAACAAAAGGACTTTCGCGTCCTGTTATTCGTTTTAAAATTTGTGTAGTTATCCCCATCGCTAAAGTTGCTTGAAATACTTGACTGGCTGTGGAAATAGAACGGTAATCTTTTTTTATTACGCCATATGTAAGGATTCCTAAAGACAGAAAAATAGAAGGCAAACCTTCACCAATTGAATAGACGGCAGAGTTCAGGTTATCAGGAACATCGTATAGACTTACATCTTTTCCTCCAAATTTGAACGGGACAAAATCCTTATACCTCCTCTCGGCATCCAATCCAATTTGCTTTGAAAACTGCTGAACGCCATCCAATATCTCTTGATCAACTAGTAATAGAAATGCGGTTGATCCCGCCACCACACCCCAACCTTTCAAGCTGGTTTTTTGAAATGATATTTTCGCTGCACCTTTAAACGTGCCGGGCAAGTATTGAATAAAGGTGTAAACTTTAGGTTTCGGGTAGATGAATAATTTATCCTCAAGAGAATAAGCCATCATTTTAATACCAATAGAGTCTTTTATCATCAAGGTATCATACGCCTGTCCGTGACAAAGGATAGTGGTTAATAATAAGATCCAAATTACAAACTGCGATCTCCGATTCATTTCAAATGGTTCAACATAACACCTCAAAACTGTTACTTTTGATTATGCGAATTAGCAAAAAGGTTTTGGTTGTGCTACTGGTTATAACTCTTTTGGCAAACATTGATTTGTTGGGTCAAGATAGTTTAGTGCAAAAAGCGAATCAAAAGCAAGAGTTTTATAAAAGCCTGATTATTCCTGTGGCTTTAATTGGTGCAGGTTTAATCATAAAAGGAGATGATTTTGATAAGGCAATAAGGAACGATAAGAGCGAAGATCTTCCTTATTTTCAAACGCATATTGAGGATTATCTCCAATACCTTCCTATTGTAGCTGTTTACGGGTTTAATTTGGCGGGTATAAAGGGCCAGAATAGTTTTGGAAACAGAACAGTACTACTCATTAAATCAGAGCTCTTGATGTCCGCAATAATTTTTCCCATGAAAAAATATTCAAATGTTCTGCGGCCTGATAGTAGTTCATCCAATTCATTTCCTTCCGGTCATACGGCACAGGCTTTTGTGGCAGCAACCTTTTTACATAAAGAGTTTGGCAAAAAAAGTATTTGGTATAGTATTGGAGCATACACATGCGCCACCGCAGTAGGCACCATTCGAATGCTAAATAATCGTCATTGGCTTTCGGATGTGCTGGTAGGCGCAGGAATTGGGATTGTTTCTACTCACCTTGTTTATTACACGCATCGTTATAAATGGTCAAAGAAAAAAGGGAGAACAGTTTTAATGCCAACCTATGGTAATGGACCGGGTTTATATCTCTGTTATAATTTCAGATAAACTCATATATCCAAGCTAATTCCAAATGTAGTTGATGCGTAAATTTCAAAATATGTCTTGAGTAAAATGAAAAAATTGAGCAATTCCAATATAAGCCTTGCAGTAGCTATTGTATTCATGGTGGTAATTATGATATGGGGCAGATACGGCAATTTGTCCAGCCTAATCCGACTTTTTGCTGAAACAGTATTGCCTTTGGTGTTATTCATTTTTGGTATCTATGCACTTATTCGCCTAAAGAGTAAGAACATTATCAAATCACTTATAATAGGGGCCCTACTTGGTATTTCAGCCCTCTTTTACTTCAATGTGATAGATGTGGGTAAAAAAGTAAATATAGCTTATCCGGTAGTTGCAATACTTATTATTTACAGGTTGATAGAACCATTTCGAAAAAAGAAATCAAAAGTAAATTAGTCAAGTTTACCCCAAATCCCTTTGGCGGGAAGACATTTTAAAGCTCTTTAAAAAATTCAGAAAGGTCTTTGTTGTGAATAGCTAATATTTTTAAAATGCTCTTTAGAGTAAGGTTTGATCCATTTTCTATTCCCCAATACTGCTTCCTGTCCAAGCCATTGTCAAGAGCAAATAGCCTTTCTCCTTACGCAGCTGCTTTAATTTATTGGCCACAAGAGCAATCCATTCCTCTTCGCTTCTTCTTTTAGCCTTTGCTCTCATTCAGAAGCAAAAGGAGTGCTTACCCCAAAGATATATTACGGCATATATTGCACATTATCATTTTGTGACTATTATTACTCTGTGGACAAAATAAAAATCGCGATAGCCGATGATCACCCAAAATTCAGAATGGCGGTCTGTCAACTGTTGCATACGTATGATGACTTTCGGGTAGTGTTGCAAGCTGTTAATGGCAAGGATTTACTTCAGCAACTCCAAACAAAAACGCCTGACATAATTTTAATGGATATTCGAATGCCAGAGATGAACGGTGTTGAGGCTACAGACAAGGTAAAAGAACTTTATCCTGAAATTAAGATTATCGCACTCTCCCAGTACGATTTTGAATCTAACGTCCTAGAGATGTACACGCACGGTGTAAAAAGTTTTATAGGTAAAGATGATGATTCTGAGGAATTAGTTAAAGCAATCCGAATTGTGCATAACGGTGGAGCATATATGACCAGTCATTCTGCCGAGATTATTCAACGTAAGCTTTCTTACTTACAGCCATTAGAAAAACCATCAAACCTTACTGAATTTGAAGAATACCTTTTGAAAGCAATATGTAAGGGACAAAGTAGTTCAGATATAGGCAAATGTCTTTGCAGAAGCGCTAGGACAATCGAAGAACATCGAACCAAACTTTATAAAAAATTTGGAGTGAGTAACAAGGAAGAATTACTCAGGGAGGCGTTCAAACGGAATTTGGCTTAGAGTTTTACAGAAAATAGTACATCAAAGGTACAAGTATTGAAAATACCGTAAGTCTACGGGTTGATTTAGTAGAACAGATCGTTTTCTTTTATCAGATGAATAAAATAATCATCCTTTTGATTCTTGTTCTAGGAATAGGAATTAATGGCTGCGAAGAAAGCGTTAAAATTGAGGATTTGTCTAAGGCATATCTAGATCAAGACCTCAAATCATTCATGACAAATAACGCCAATCTTAAGTCGCGTTTTTTAAAGACAAATCAAACTGAAAAATCTATCGAAGTTTTCAGATCCACTGTTGAGACTTCAGATTTACAGAAAATATCTGAGAAGCTGGGTTTTAATAGCCTTCAAGAGTTAGATAAATTCGGCTCTAATCAAAAGGCTGCCTTCGATAGGTTTTTAGCAAAATACCCTACCCTTAATGGTGAAAATGGACTCAACGTTCAACAATTTAAATCAATAGTGGATGCTTACATTAAAAATGAAAATGATAGTGGGGTAGAGCAAAAGTTTAATGGAAGGACTAAGGGTTGCGTTGGGGGCTACTGTTTACAGTCGATGATTAACTGCACGAATGCAGCTGATGCAGATTTTAGTTTAGGATCAGCAATGTGTTTTACCCTTGTTTATTACATGCCTGCTTATGTCCTTTGTCAGGCGGGTGTTACCCTAAATTGGTCAGTGGATAATTCTAACTGTATTCGTTTCTATGACGATTGTTGCGCACCCTAAGAAAAGAACTTAATGTAATTGATCCTTATTGAGAAATAAGCTCTAGTTTGAATTGAAAATTAGGGTTTATTTCACAATTAAGGATTGTTTTGAGTGTGGAGAGTTAGATGTTCATAATTTTACTCTTAAAATTATGAGAATTCAAATAATGGTTTCTCTTGATTGACAATTAGGAAATAAGTCAATTATTAGAAGAATAAAGCTAAAGTTGACCTTTAGAAAGGAATCTCTCTTAAAATTGCAATATGAGAAATTTGGGCATAATATCTTTTATAATTACATCGCTTACTTGTTCAGCACAAGATGGCGTTCCGTTTAAATCATATTTTAAACCAAATATGATTTACAAGACCACAATTACAACATCCTCAAAGTCAGAAGTTAATTTTTCTGGAAACCAGGAAATCATTGACAAGATGAAAGCCAGCGGAACAAATATCCCTATGATTATGTCAGTTTCAAGTGAGATGATCACAACCACCACGACAGGAGAATATTCAGCCGACATGAGCTTTCCGGCAAAAATAGTTTATGGCAAAACGACAGCAACCCAAAAGTTGCATGATCAAGAAACGAGGAGAGACCAGCCTTTCTCTGGACTAATTATCATGGGGTTCTACAATAAAGAAAATAAACTAGAGATTGATACAATGATTAGTGAAACGATGGATAAAACAGCAATGAAAATATTCAGGTCGACCTTAGATGTAGGGCTGCAGCAAATCAAGTTTCCCGAAACCCCTTTGAAAGTTGGTGAAAGTTTTGAACAAAAATTACCAATGAAAATTCCAATTGTGGGATACGGTGCGGCAGGAGTGGTAATTGTTACCAACTATAAACTTGTAGAGATAAATGGAAGTATAGCAATCTTTGACGTACTATCAAAGGTAACTATGGACGTTGCAAACGACACGCCTGGTATTTCAGCGACTGGCGAAGGTTTTGGAGTTTCAGAATTTGACATGGTAAGCAATACGATAACCTGGGATGAATCGGAGTTAACAATGATAATGAAAATGAACGTCAACGGTTTAGTAGTAAGTGCCAAAACTATTACGAAATCAAAGCAGCTGGTGAAAGTGGAAGAGGCAGAAAGTCGTAGCAAAGAACCTGATTAAATTAGCACTTTTTTTAATTCGGGTTGCTTTTGAATCTACACTTTACTTTTTATAACGAACCAAGGCCATGATGTATAGAGTAACATTTATTTTAATTCTGCTTAGCGGTTGTTATCAAATAGAAGACCGAAACTTGCATGATTATAAAACCGAAATGAAAGCGTTCGGCAACACAATATCATATAAAAAGCTAAAAGGTAAAATCGATATTCCGCTAATGGGATTAAGAGATACTATACAATTAGTAGAGCTAGCCATAGGCAGGGAAATTCAATCTTTAGACTCCCTGGATGATAAATTACTGTTTAATAGAAAAAAGGCGCTACGAAAGCGTTACATTGATAATAGGTTTCCACTTCGATTAAAAGGAAGGCTTATTTTTATAGATAGCTTAGTGAGCGCAATTGACACAACTTATAAGTATCAGGACTTTAGCCGACATCTTAGAATAAGTCCGCTGGAAGAAGAAAAAATGATTGACCAAACGTGGGAAGATTTTTATTTTAAGAACATTGTCTGGGAAATGGATATGCAGAAAGAATTCTTGATACAGACAATGGCAAGAGTGAAAATGGCTGAGAGGAACGTGCTTTTATTATATGAAACTAAGTGAAAGCATGTATCATAGCAAACTAAAAACATATGAGCCAAATAACAATTATACTCATCCTCTCGATTATTGCAAGTATTATTTTAATATTTCAAATTCGAAAATTAAGAATAAGTAATGACGCAAAAATCTTACTATATTTTGTCGTGGTACATCTCCGGTTATTGGTCTTATCTTTTTTTATTTTTTACAACGGAACATAAAAGAAGCGTAAAAATTTATGCCCTATCCTGCCGATACACTATTACTTTTAGCCCTTTTTTTTCTGGGCTTATATGCACTTTGGCAAATAAGGAACAAGCGCATTGCGCTGTCATTAATCGCGTTGGTGCTTTTCTCTGTATCGTGCTTGTTTTATTTTGATGTCATTAACCTTCAGACAAATAGATTTTTCTTGATTTACCCGATAATGGGAATGCTAAGTATTTGGGCTTTTAACGAGGCGTATGAAAAGAAAAAGAGAAAAGATTGATCTTGAAAAGAAGATGGGCTTTTACAGCTAATCAGATATCAATCTCTACTTGTCCTCTGATCAGATCCTCAAACGTATCGCGCTGCCGAATGAGTTTAGCCTCTCCATTCAAAACCAATACCTCAGCCGGTCGAAAACGAGAGTTATAGTTAGAAGCCATAGAGTACCCATAAGCACCAGCATTTTTAATTGCCAGTAAATTACCTTCACTCACTTCACTTAATTTACGATCTGAACCTAGTGTATCAGTTTCGCAAATATTTCCAACAACAGTATAGATTTTTTGCGTGCCGGATGAGTTGGACACGTTCACGATTTCATGATAAGAATCATACATCATTGGTCGTATTAAATGATTGAGTCCGGAGTTTACCCCGACAAAAGTTATCGTTGGAGTTGCTTTTACAACATTGGCGTTAACAAATAGATAGCCTGCTTCACTCACCAAATATTTTCCGGGTTCGATCCATAACTCTAGTTTCCGACCGTAACTTTGATAAAACTCCTTAAAGGTTTTGCCAAGCTTCAGACCTAGGTCATAGATGTTGGTAATAAGGTCACCTTCTTTATAGGAAACCTTAAATCCTCCCCCAAAGTCAATAAACTTCAGGCTTGGAAAATCCTGAGCAATACCAAAAAGTATTTCTGCCATCTTAATAAATACATCAGACTCAGTGATCTCAGAACCCGTATGGATATGCAATCCGTTTACATTGATTTTATACTGATCAACTAGTTGTCTGATTTGTGGAAGTTGATAGACCGAAATACCAAACTTTGAGTTGCCATGACCTGTTGATATTTTATAATTCCCACCGGCCATGATATGCGGGTTAAGACGAATGCAGCAGGGATAAGTGCTTCCGTATTTTTTCCCGAATTTTTCGAGAACCGAAAGATTATCCAAGTTAATATTTAACCCTAGCTCAACGCCTTGAACGATCTCTTCAAAATCAACACAATTTGGAGTGTACATAATGTTCTCGGGCTCAAAGCCTGCCCGCAACACCAGATTGGCCTCTTGTATTGAAACCACATCTACGCCAGAGCCATTTTTTTTCAGCAATCTCAAAATGGAAAGATTGGTCAGGGCTTTTGCCGCATACTTTACTTTCACATCATTTTCAGAAAAAGCATTTTTTAAACTTGTTAATTGAGTTACGATTTTTTCGGCATCATAAACATAAAGTGGCGTACCAAATTCTTTGCAAATTTCCTTTACGTCAAGGCCTTGGATCTGATAAGAGTTATTAACTAATTCCATTTTATAAATGTGTAATCCTCAAATATACCGATCACTTGCCTACTGCCCACTGCCGATTGTCTACTATTTTTTTAATGCTTGATAACTTTTTTTTATCGTTTACCGCTGCCTGCCTGCCGAAGCGTTAGCGTAGGCATGGCCCACTTTTTAATATCTTGCTGCATGAATTTATTTTTCCGCGAATCGGGCCAAGGTATTCCATTAGTAATTCTGCATGGCTTATTTGGCTCATCCGACAACTGGTTTACTTTGGCCAAAACTTTTTTTCAGCATTATAAAGTCTATTTGGTGGATCAGCGCAATCATGGCCAATCGCCACATACGGAAGAGTTCAATTATAAGCTTTTGACTGAGGATATTGAGAATTTTTTATTGTCTAATGCAATTGCAGATTCTATTGTCATAGGGCATTCAATGGGAGGCAAGGCAGCAATGAATATTGCGGTAAAGAGACCAGACATGATAAGTAAGTTAATAGTAGTTGACATTGTACCAAAGACTTATCCTGTTCATCACGATCATATTTTGGATGGATTGGAAGCAATTGATCTTGCCAAGTTGACATCAAGAACAGAGGCCGATCTAATTTTATCAAAGTTCATTCCGGAGTCAGATGTGCGCCAGTTTTTACTAAAAAATCTGACGCGTAAAACAGATGGCGGTTTTGAGTGGAAGATTAACTTCAAATCGATCGATCACCATATTGAGGAAATAGGACAAGGAATGCAATACCATGGAAAATTTGATAAGCCGTCATTATTTATCAAAGGATCAAAGTCGAATTACTATTCAGATGGGGATGAAGAGTTGATACGATCAATCTTTACAAATTCAACTTTTTCCACATTAGATACTGGCCATTGGGTGCAGGCTGAAAAACCAATTGAGTTTGCCAACACGGTTATGGAATTTTTAGCTCAAAAATAATGTCAACGAAGGGAAAGCTATTCCTTATTCCAACAACCATAGCCGAAGACACTTCAAAGGCTGTGATTCCACCGCATGTTTTATCGTCACTCAAGGACATTCAATTTTTCCTTGTAGAAAACGCTCGCACAGCAAGAAGATACTTGAGTAGTCTTAAGATCTATGATTCAATTGAATTATTGACAATTCAAGTTTTGGATAAAGAAACAAAGGAAACAGAGTTGGGCTCTTTAATGGCTCCATTACTTGCAGGTAGTAACATGGGTATTATTTCAGAGTCAGGCTGCCCGGGCATTGCCGATCCGGGTGCACTGGCAGTGGAGTTTGCGCATCGAAATCATATTCAGGTTGTGCCTTTAGTTGGACCTTCTTCAATATTGTTGGCTTTGATGGCATCTGGGCTTAATGGCCAAAGCTTTGCGTTTCATGGCTACCTTCCAGTAGATGCAAAGGAGGCCGCTAAAGCAATAAAGGATTTCGAACGTGAGTCAAGTATCAAGCATCAAACTCAATTGTTTATCGAGACGCCTTATCGTAACAATCAGTTGTTGGATCACTTGTTAAACTCATTGAAACCAACTTCACTCGTGAGCATTGCAGTTGATTTGACAGGCCAAAACCAATTCATTCAAACTAAAACTGTTAAGGATTGGAAATTGGAGAAGCCAACGTTGCCAAAAGAGCCCGCTATCTTCTCTTTTCTGTGTTATTAGAAATGCGTTGGCATAATCTTTTTGGATTTAAGGACTTTACTCTATTTTTGCCGCTTAATAAAAAATTATAAACCAATATGCCTCATTTATTTACCTCAGAATCGGTATCCGAAGGTCATCCCGATAAAGTTGCGGATCAGATTTCAGATGCTTTGATCGATTATTTCTTAGCCTATGATGCCAATTCGAAAGTGGCATGCGAAACACTGGTAACCACAGGCCAGGTTGTATTGGCAGGAGAAGTTAAGTCAGAAGCTTATTTGGATGTACAGGACATTGCGCGTGAGGTAATCAGAAAGATTGGCTATACCAAAAGCGAATATATGTTCGAAGCGAATAGCTGCGGCATATTCTCAGCCATTCACGAACAATCAGCTGACATTAACCAAGGTGTTGAGCGCAGAAAAAAAGAAGATCAGGGCGCGGGCGATCAAGGAATGATGTTTGGCTATGCTACTAACGAGACAGATAATTACATGCCATTGCCTTTAGAGCTTGCTCATTTGTTGTTGAGAGAACTGGCTGTCATCAGAAGAGAAGGAAAAGTGATGACATATCTAAGGCCAGATGCTAAATCTCAAGTGACCGTTGAATACGGAGATGATAATAAGCCTAGCCGTGTTGATACCATCGTTATTTCTACACAACATGATGACTTTGCTAAGGACGCGATCATGTTGAAGAAGATAAAGGATGACGTAATTAACATCCTTGTTCCACGCATCTTAAAAAAACTTCCTAAGCGGGTACAGAAACTTTTCAAAGGCGAGATTAAGTATTTCGTAAATCCTACCGGTAAGTTTGTTATCGGTGGCCCTCATGGCGACACTGGTTTAACAGGTCGTAAGATAATCGTAGACACCTACGGAGGCAAAGGAGCTCATGGTGGAGGTGCTTTCTCGGGAAAAGATCCTTCGAAAGTTGACCGTTCTGCCGCCTACGCAACGAGGCATATTGCAAAGAACATGGTTGCTTCAGGTGTTTGTGACGAGGTTTTAGTACAAGTGGCATATGCTATTGGAGTTGCTAAGCCTGTTGGACTTTATGTAAATACATATGGCACCTCTAAGGTAAAATTGAATGATGGGGAAATAGCCGCAAAGATTTCAAAGATTTTTGACATGCGCCCTTATTTCATTGAACAACGCTTTAAGCTTCGCACACCTATTTATTCTGAGACAGCAGCCTACGGCCACATGGGTCGTGAGACGAAAGTTGTTGTTAAGACTTTTAATGAAGGAAAGAAAACAGAAAAACGAGTGAAGGTTGAGCTCTTTCCTTGGGAAAAATTAGATTACATCAATCCAGTAAAGAAAGCATTCAAGCTTTAATGGTTGTCGAAATAATGGCAATAAAAAAGGTCACCGAATGGTGACCTTTTTTTATATCGAGTCATTTTTACGCACGACCATTCTTAACTTTAGTCTTGAATTTTTTTAATTGAGCTTTCAAAGCCTCCGAAGCAAGATCTGTGGCGGCTTCAAATGTCCTTGCTTGTTCTTTTGCAAACAGATGACTTCCTGGAACATTGAGTTTTATTTCAACGGTTTTATTTTCTACACCTTCATTATTGAGTCGGAGAAAGACTTCTCCATCCACAAGGCGATCATAAAAGGTCTCTAGCTTGTCTAATCTCTTTTGGATAAAATCGATCAACTTACTATCTGCATCAAAATGGATGGAATGAACTTGTAACTTCATAAGATTAAAGATTTAAAGTAAAACATAAAACCATTTCCGGCTAAAAAATTGACCAACCGAAGGATCATTGTTTGTAGTCATCTTATCATAGGCAATTCAAATCATAGATTCTAAGCTTTAGGGTGAGCCTGTTCAAATACTTTTTTCAGTTTTTCCATCGAGTTGTGTGTGTACACTTGTGTTGCCGCAAGGCTGCTATGACCTAACAGATCTTTTACCGCATTTATTTCCGCTCCCTTGTCAAGCAAGTGTGTTGCATAACTATGTCGCAAGACATGAGGACTTTTCTTTTCAATCGATGAAAAAAGCTTTAGGTACTTCTTCACAACTCGATTAATCATCATCGGATAACAGCGCTCTCCAGAATCGGTGACAAATAAGTTGCCATGATTTTTCACATCTACTTCGCTATTCCTCACACTACGATAGGTCTCAATCATTGAAACGAGGCTTTCCCCGAAAGGGATTACCCTTTCCTTGTTTCTTTTTCCAAGAACCTTGATAGTTCGTTCCTTCAGATTGAGTTTTGATTCTTTAAGATCAATAAGTTCCGAAAGTCGAATACCCGTGCCATAAAAAAGTTCTATTATTAACCGGTCTCTCCAGCCCTCGTGTGAATTTTCAAATAGTCCATGGTCAAGCAACTTTACCATGTCATTTTCTTTAACAAAATGCGGGAGCTTCTTTTTTGTCTTCAGCACTTTTATTTTCATCATTGGGTCTTTCTCAATGTATTCCTGACGCATTAAGAATTTATAGTAACTCCGAAGGCAGGCTATTTTTCTGTTGATAGAAAGGCTATCAATTTCAGATTCCACGAGCTGAACAATCCATGCTCTTATGACTCCGTAATCTGCCGACTCTGTTTTAAATTCTGGAAAGGTGACGGTGAGAAAATCTTCAAATTGCCCAAGGTCGGTCTCATAGGCAAGAACTGTGTTTGGACTTAATCGTTTTTCGAATTGAAGATACTTGAGAAAGGAATCAATCATTACCCCACAGCCCCTAAGTGTAGAAGCAATATAAAAAAAATAACCCCTTCGGTAAAGAACCAAGGGGGTTATTTGCGAGGAATATCTATTAAATATTAAGAATTCTCAGTCATGAATTTCTTTTCAATATAAGCTGCTTTAATCATCTCAGTCCTGCGCCTAACAGATGGCTTAGTAAAAGATGTTCTAGAGCGTAATTGCTTTAGAACGCCAGTTTTTTCAAATTTTTTCTTGAAGCGCTTTAAAGCTTTGTCAATTGACTCGTTTTCTTTGATGTTGATGATCAGCATGCGATTATTCTTTAGGGCTGCAAATATATGGTTATTTGATTCAAATATGCAAGACTACTTCAAAAGAGCCCTTGAAATAACCAGTTTTTGTATTTCTGAGGTGCCTTCACCAATTGTACAGAGTTTGGCGTCTCTGTAATACTTTTCAGCAGGGAAATCTTTTGTGTATCCGTAACCGCCAAATATCTGTACGCCATCATTAGCGACCTCTACAGCAATTTCGGAGGCGTAAAGTTTAGCCATAGCAGATTCGATATTTACGTTTTTACCCTTGTTTTTGAGGTCTGCTGCTCTGAAGGTTAACAGTTTTGCCGCTTCAATTTTAGTTGCCATATCGGCCAGTTTAAATGAAATGCCCTGGAAACTCGAAATAGGCTTATTAAACTGATGTCGTTCTTTTGAATAAGTTAAAGCAGCATTAAATGCACCTTGAGCGATACCCAAGCTTAAGGCTGCAATTGAAATCCTTCCACCATCCAATACTTTTAAAGATTGGATAAATCCTTCTCCTACTTTGCCTAGGATTTGGCTTTTATGAACCCTGCAATCTGTAAAGATTAACTCGGCAGTCTCGGAGGCTCGCATACCCAGTTTATTCTCTTTTTTTCCAGATGAAAAACCAGAGGTACCTTTTTCAATAATGAAAGCGGTCATACCATGTGAATCGCCAACCTCCCCTGTTCTTACAATTACTACAGCAACATTGCCAGACCTTCCGTGGGTTATGAAGTTTTTAGCACCATTAATGACATAATAGTCACCATCTTTGATAGCAACAGTTCTCATGTTTCCTGCATCTGAACCCGTATTCGGTTCGGTGAGACCCCAGGCTCCAATCCATTCAGCAGTTGCTAACTTAGGAAGGTATTTTTGTTTTTGTTCTTCACTCCCAAATTGAAGGATGTGACCAGTACAAAGTGAGTTATGAGCCGCTACACTTAGCCCGATTGATCCATCTATTTTAGCCACTTCGGAAATAACAGTTACATATTCCGAATATCCGAATCCGGCACCGCCATACTCATGTGGCACTAATACACCCATAAGTCCCAATCCTCCCATTTTTTTTAATAGAGCAATCGGGAATTCCTGGCTTTCATCCCATTCCATCATCTTTGGCTTAATCTCAATCGCCCCGAAGTCCTGAATCATTTCAGCAATCATCTTTTGATTTTCTGTTTCTTCAAAGCTTATTCCTGGTAGTTCTACCTCTGCTGACACCATAATCATTAAAATTGGAATGCAAGATTACAGCAATTAGAACCACCAAGCAAACGAGTGTTAGTTTGTATATTGATTTTATGTCTTTGTATTATAAAACCTTACTTTTGCCGTCCAAAAGCCAATTTTAGTTATGAAGATAGCAGTTGTAGGAACGGGTTATGTAGGTCTGGTTACAGGGACATGTTTTGCGGAGACAGGAAATACTGTTACCTGCGTAGATATTGACGAAAAAAAAGTCAATAGTCTATCTTCTGGAAAGATTACAATTTATGAGCCGGGTCTTGAACTATTGTTTGAAAGAAATTTGAAGCAGAAACGTCTCACCTTCACCACTAATTTGAAGGAGGGCATTGAGGGTGCTAATATCATTTTTTTGGCATTGCCAACACCACCAGGTGAAGACGGCTCTGCTGATTTAAAGTATATACTTAAAGTGGCTGATGACCTTGGTCCACTTCTAAAAGAGTATACAGTAATAATTGATAAAAGTACTGTACCTGTTGGAACGGCTGAAAAGGTCTCGAAGAGAATCCGTGCCAATGCACAAGTTGACTTTGATGTGGTGTCCAACCCTGAGTTCTTAAGGGAAGGAATGGCTGTTGAAGATTTCATGAAACCAGACAGAGTGGTAATTGGAACAGAGTCTGTAAAGGCAAAAAAAATATTGGAGACGTTGTATTCTCCTTTTGTTCGTCAAGGAAATCCGATGATTTTTATGGATGAGCGATCGGCTGAGCTTACAAAATACGCTGCTAATTCTTTTCTCGCCACCAAGATTTCTTTTATGAATGAAATTGCCAATCTCTGCGAATTGCTTGGAGCAGATGTCGATTCAGTTCGCAAAGGAATAGGAACCGATAGTAGAATTGGTAAGCGCTTCTTGTTTCCAGGAATAGGGTATGGCGGGAGTTGTTTTCCAAAAGATGTGCAGGCGTTGGCTAAGTCTTCAGAGGATTCAGCGTATGACTTCAAAATTCTGAAAGCAGTAATGGATGTAAATGATTATCAGAAGACCAAACTGATCCCGGGTATTAAAAAGCATTTTAATAATGATCTAAAAGGGAAAGTCTTTGCTATTTGGGGATTGTCATTTAAGCCACATACCGATGATATTCGTGAAGCCCCTTCTTTATATAACATTGAAGAACTTCTTAAAGCTGGGGCAATTGTGAAAGCTCATGATCCTGAATCAATGAACAATGTTCGCGCAATATTGGGATCGAAAATTCAATATTGCGAAACTCCATATGAGGCTGCCCAAGGAGCAGATGCCATATTTATCGCCACGGAATGGCCAGAGTTTCGAACACCCGACTTTGAAATGCTATCTCAGATAATGAAAAGTAAGGTCATATTTGATGGTCGCAATCTGTACGATACTCAATCCCTAAAAGAACTTGGTTACACCTATTACAGCATTGGAAGAAAAACAATTTATGGCTAAGAAAAGAATATTAATTACTGGAGGAGCAGGATTTTTAGGCTCTCACTTGTGCGATCGTTTTATTAAAGAAGGGTTCAGTGTCATCGCTATGGATAATCTTATCACGGGTGACCTTAAAAATATCGAACATCTTTTCAAGCACCCCGAGTTTGAGTTTTATCACCACGATGTTTCAAAATTTGTGCATGTTCCTGGCGAACTTCATTATATTCTTCACTTCGCCTCACCCGCAAGTCCTATCGATTATCTTAAAATACCGATACAAACATTAAAGGTTAGTTCTTTAGGTACTCACAATCTATTAGGCCTTGCGAAATCCAAAAAGGCAAGAATATTAGTGGCATCCACATCAGAGGTATACGGTGATCCATTGGTTCATCCGCAGACTGAAGAGTATTATGGAAATGTGAATCCGATTGGCCCTCGTGGAGTTTATGATGAAGCTAAACGTTTTCAGGAAGCAATCACTATGGCCTATCACACGTATCATGGCTTAGAGACCAGAATCATTCGAATTTTTAATACGTATGGACCTCGTATGCGCCTTAATGATGGGCGAGTTTTGCCAGCCATGATTGGTCAAGCTTTGAGAGGCGAAGATCTTACTGTTTTCGGAGACGGTTCACAAACACGATCATTCTGTTATGTTGATGACTTAGTGGAAGGAATTTTCAAGTTGTTAATGTCCGATTATGCCTTTCCAGTCAACATTGGAAATCCAGACGAAATCTCCATACTTGATTTTGGTAAAGAGATAATAAAGCTGACGGGAACAAATCAGAAAATAATATTCCAGCCGCTTCCAAAGGACGACCCCAAGCAACGACAGCCCGATATTAGCAAGGCTAAATCAATTTTAGGTTGGCAACCCAAAGTGTCTCGCGCTGAGGGGTTAAAAATTACCTACGACTATTTTAAGTCTTTATCGAACGATGAGCTTTACAAAAAAGACCACAAGGATTTTTCAGGATTTAAAAAATAAGACTGAATGAAAAGAAAGATTTTAATAACTGGAGGCGCAGGGTTTATCGGATCACACGTTGTAAGGCTTTTTGTAACTAAGTACCCTGATTACTCCATAATAAATTTGGATAAGCTGACCTACGCAGCCAATCTTGAAAATCTTCGAGACATAGAGTCTTCTCCAAATTACCAATTCATAAAAGGAGATATTGTAGATATCAGCTTTTTAAACAATCTCTTTCATCAAGAGCCCATTGATGGAGTTATACATCTTGCAGCAGAATCTCATGTAGACCGCTCTCTTGAAAATCCTGCAGAATTTGTCAATACAAATGTGCTGGGCACCATGAATCTGCTACAAGCAGCTTTGAAATCTTGGAATGGAAATTTTGAGGGAAAGCGATTTTATCAAGTTTCAACAGATGAAGTATATGGTTCTGCGGAGCACGGTGATTTCTTCACAGAAAAAACTTCTATCGATCCAAGATCCCCTTATTCTGCCTCTAAGGCAGCTGCCGATCATTTCGTAAGCGCCTATCAGAACAGTTTTAAATTACCAACACTGATTAGCCGATGCTCAAACAACTATGGCCCTAATCACTTTCCGGAAAAGTTGATTCCATTAATGATTAACAATATCCTCAATGAAAAGCCATTGCCTGTTTATGGTAAAGGTGAAAACATTAGAGACTGGCTTTATGTGCATGATCACGCGACAGCAATAGACGTTATCTTTCACACGGGGAACATCGGTGAGGTTTACAATATTGGTGGAAACAACGAGTGGAAAAACATTGATCTTATTAATTTGCTGTGTGAGATAATGGATAAAAAATTGAAGCGCCAGAAAGGGAAGTCAGCAGAGTTAATTACGTATGTCAAGGACAGGGCTGGTCATGATCTACGTTACGCTATTGATTCATCAAAGCTTCAAAAAACTCTTGGGTGGTCTCCAGCTGTTGATTTTGAAACAGGTTTAGAGAAGACAGTGGATTGGTACTTGTCCAATAGGAATTGGCTCAATCATGTCACCTCGGGGGCTTATAAAGATTATTATTCAGGGATGTATCAAAACAGATAAATAATGAAAGGAATTATTCTAGCCGGAGGCTCAGGCACCCGCTTACATCCTCTAACATTGGTAATGAGCAAGCAGTTGATGCCGTTGTATGACAAGCCAATGATTTATTATCCATTGTCTGTATTAATGATGTCTGGGATAAGAGAAATTCTTATCATTTCTACCCCCCAAGATCTTCCTCATTTTCAAAAATTACTTGGAGATGGAACCCAACTAGGCTGTCAGTTTTACTATGAAGTTCAACCCCAGCCAGATGGGCTTGCCAAAGCATTTATTATTGGAGAAAAATTCATTGGGAAAGACAAGGTAGCACTAGTTTTGGGAGATAATGTTTTTTATGGATCTGGATTAATCAACTTGTTACAGGATAACACTGATCCAGATGGAGGTGTCATCTTTGCTTATCATGTGAATGATCCGGAGCGTTACGGTGTGGTTGAATTTGATAAAGATCAAAAAGCAATTTCGATTGAAGAAAAACCAAGGAACCCAAAATCGAACTATGCAGTTCCTGGCCTTTATTTTTATGACAATGATGTTGTTTCCATCGCGAAATCAATTAAACCTAGTCCTCGAGGAGAACTCGAAATAACGGATGTCAATAAAGTCTATTTGCAAAAAGGAAAATTAAAAGTTGGGATTATGAGCCGCGGAACTGCTTGGCTTGATACTGGAACTTTTGATTCACTCATGCAAGCCGGAAATTTCGTTCAAGTTATAGAACAAAGACAGGGACTAAAGATTGGCTGCATTGAAGAAATTGCTTACCGAAGAGGTTTTATCAACAAAGAGCAGCTGCTTTCTCTTGCTAAGCCTCTTGAGAAAAGTGGTTATGGAATTTACCTGAAAAAGTTAGTAGAAGATTAACCTTACTCTTCTGAGTAAATAACAGTTATAACCGTAGCGCCAACCGCCTGAAGCGTTTCCTTACTGATTAGATCCAGGTTATCTTTTTGGGTGTGATGATAATCTCCAAAATACCCTAGTACTGGATGATAGTGAACAATGTCTATCATCGGTATGTTTGCAATCCGATTAACAAATTGGTGGTCATCTGTTATTTCTCCAGCATTTTGCTTTACAAAATAATCTGAGAAGCCTAATCGGGTGGCAGTATTCCAAACTTTGTCTACAACGGAAGGTGCAAACTCTACGGACAAACCTTCTCGATAGAAGTGAGCACGTTTTGAGCCCACCATATCTAAAAGAATTCCGTAATAGGCAGAATAGTTTTTCTTGTGCTTGTTTTTGGACCAATACTGTGAGCCTAGACAATACCAAGATTGCAACCCTTCTGGAAGATCGACCTGATTTTGCATGTGGTCTTTCTCTCCCCAGTCTTCTCCGTCAAACAAAATTATATCTATCCCAACATTGGTTGTTTGCTGGCTTAATAAACGAGCGACCTCAAGAAGGACAGCTACTCCACTAGCGCCATCATCAGCACCATCCATAGGAGCATCAGGTTTAATTTTGTCTTTGTCGGCAAACGGGCGGGTGTCCCAATGTGAAGCAAGTAATATTCTTTTTTGTTGATCTGGATTAAAGCTTGCAATAATGTTACGCAGTGCTAAACGCTGTCCATCAAAAGAAATCGCTTCGAATTTTTGTTCTACTACAAAAGCTCCATGTTTCCTAAATTGACTTACAAAGTAATCTCCTGCCAGTTGGTGAGCTTTGGAATTTGGAACCCTTGGGCCAAATTTTACCTGTTTCTCTACAAAGGAATATGCAGAGTCGCCATTAAACAGAGGGACATTTACGATTCGGGTTGGAGATTCCTTTTCATCCTTTTTCCTTTCACCACTGCATGATAGCAAAAATCCTATTATGAAAAATATGAATAGTCGGAATAGCATTTTTGACTGGAATTTTAAGGATTTGCGAATCAAAGAACATAATAATTTGTGATAAAGTAAAAATCAGCTAGCTTTGCATCAACTTCTAATCAGTAATGCAAGAGGGGACCGAAAAGTCCCCTCTTTTATTTGACAGTTATATGGATTTAGTTGATAAAGTCCGGGAATTAGCACAAAACTGTCTTGTTGATGAAAGCCTTTTTTTGGTAGAAGCGAAAATTTCTTCCAGGACAGGCGCAAGAGTATTGATAATATTGGATGGAGACAAAGGAGTTACTGTAGAAGTTTGTACAAAGGTGAGTCGTGCGTTAGCTACGATGTTAGATGAGTCGGATTTGATAGATGAAAACTACACCCTTGAAGTGACCACTCCTGGGTTAGATCATCCGCTTAAGTTGAAGCGTCAGTATTATAAAAATGTGGGACGAGGATTTAAGGTTCACACGAAGAGTAAAGGATTGGTGGAAGGTAAACTTGCTGAAGTGAATGATCAAAAGATTACCCTTCAACAGGAAATTAAAGAAGGAAAAAAAATAGAAATAAAGTCAATTGAAATACCTTTTGAAGAAATAGAAAAAGCATTTGTAATGGTTTCGTTTAAATAATAGAACAATGATGGATACCTCAACCCTGATAGAATCGTTTGCAGATTTTGCCAAGCAAAAGAACATCGATCGTCCAACCATGATCCGCATCCTGGAGGATGTATTTCGCAACATGATTCGTAAGAAGTATGTGCAGGACGACAACTTTGACATTATCGTAAATGCCGACAAGGGTGACCTTGAAATCTGGCGTTTCCGTGAGATTGTTGATAACGATTCCGAAGATATTTGGGAGCATGATAAGATCAGTTTGGCAGAAGCCCAAAAAATTGAACCTGATTTTGAAGTAGGCGAGGAAGTAGCCGAAGAGATTCACTTAGAAGATTTTGGCAGAAGGGCAGTCACTACGGCTCGCCAAACACTATTGCAAAAAGTGAAGGATCTGGAGAAAGACATATTATTTCAAAAGTATAAAGACATTGTCGGAGAGATCATCACGGGCGAAGTTTACCAAGTCCTAAGCCGTGAGGTTCTTCTTATTGACGGAGAAGGAAATGAAATTGCCATTCCAAGAGGCGAGCAAATTCCCAAAGACAGGTATCGCAAAGGAGAGAATGTTCGCTCCATTGTTCACAAAGTAGAAATGGTGAATGGCAACCCAAAAATTATTCTTTCCCGCACCTCTCCAGTATTCTTAGAAAGGCTTTTTGAACAAGAAGTCCCTGAAGTATTTGACGGATTAATTACAATCAAAAAAGTAGTTCGCGAGCCAGGAGAACGGGCTAAAGTGGCAGTTGAATCTTATGACGATCGCATTGATCCAGTAGGTGCATGCGTTGGAATGAAGGGATCACGTATTCATGCTGTCGTAAGAGAATTACAAAATGAAAATATCGATGTAATTAATTACACAGAAAATCTTGAGTTGTATATCACTAGAGCTTTAAGTCCTGCTAAAGTGTCAAGCATTAAAATCGACAAAGAAAACGGTCGGGTTTCTGTTCATTTGCGCCCCGATCAAGTATCGCTGGCGATTGGTAAAGGTGGATTGAACATTCGATTGGCAAGCAGGTTAGTAGAAATGGAAATTGATGTCTTTAGAGATGTTGACACTCTCCAGGAAGAAGATGTTGACTTGGATGAATTTGGGGATGAGATTGAAAGCTGGGTGATTGATGAGTTGAAACGAATTGGATTAGACAGCGCCAAGAGTGTTTTGGCCTTAAATAAAGAAGAGTTAGTTCGTAGAACTGATCTTGAAGAAGAAACAGTAGAGGGCTTATTAAATGTGTTGAAGAAAGAGTTTGAATAACTTCTTAAGCATAGGGAAATCTTAATAATCGATTAAAAAGCAAGATATTTGAGCATGGCAGAAGAAAAAATGATACGGTTAGGTCAAGCATCACGGAAACTGAACGTGGGCCATAATACCATTTTGGATTTCTTAGCCAAAAAGGGATTTGTGGTTGAGAATAACCCTAACGCCAAACTTTCTGCTGAGCAATTCTTGATGCTTTCAAAAGAGTATGCAACCTCAGCCTCGGAAAAATTAGAGGCTTCCGGTCTTACTATTGGAGCAAAGCATGTCGAGAATGTTACGATAGTGCCAGAAGTTGAAGTGCATCGCAAGAAAGTAGAGGAAGAAGAGAATGTACTGATCAAAAACCTCGGGTCAACAGAAATCAAGCACAAGGAAGAACCTAAACTTGAAAAAGTTGAACGTGAGAAACCAAAGCTTGAAGGCTTTAAGGTTGTTGGAAAAATTGAGTTAGAGAAGAAAAAGCCAACTGTTGAAAAGGAAGAGGTTGAAAAGCCTTCGGAGATTAAACAGGTGGAGGAAAAGTCTGAGGTTATCACGGTGATTGAACCACTTGTTGAGAAGCCTGAGCAAGAACTTATCAAGGCAAAGGCAGAAAAATTACAGGGATTAAAGGTGGTTGATAGAATTGAGCTTCCTTCAGAAAAAAAGAAAGACCAACCAGTAGCTTCTTCTGACCTTAAGGATGCTAACAAGAAGCGTCCTCGCAAGCGGCTACCTAATGCTACAGATAACAGGGACAATCGAAGAAGTCCTGGCCCGGGTGGCAATACAACAAGTACAGGTCCAAGTCAAGGTCAGAAAAGACCAATGCCAGCCAGAACACCAAAGGCTGAGCCAACAGAAAAGGAAGTACAAGAACAAATTCGGGCTACACTGGCTAAACTTAGTGGCGGCCAAAAGAAATTTACTGGAGCGAAGTACAGAAAGGAAAAAAGGCAAGCTGTTTCTGATGCCGAGGAGGAGAGAATAATTCAGGAGCAGGAGGAATCAAAAACCTTAAAGGTCACGGAATTTATTTCGGCCAACGATCTTGCTTCTCTGATGAATGTTTCTGTAAACGATGTGATCTCAACGTGTTTGGGGTTAGGTATGTTCGTTTCCATCAACCAGCGACTGGATGCAGAAGCGATCACGGTAATTGCCGATGAGTTTGGTTACGAAATTCAATTCACAACAAACGAAGAAGAGGAAGAAATAGAGGAGAATGATGATAATGAGGAAGATCTAAAGCCACGTGCTCCTATTGTTACGATTATGGGTCACGTTGACCATGGTAAGACATCGTTGCTTGATTACATTCGTAATACTAAAGTTACAGCGCAAGAAGCCGGTGGAATCACCCAGCATATAGGAGCCTACGATGTAACAACTAAAAGTGGAAATAAAATAGCATTCCTTGATACTCCTGGCCACGAAGCGTTTACTGCGATGCGGGCACGAGGTGCTAAAATTACGGACGTGGCTATTATTGTGGTGGCTGCTGATGATGATGTAATGCCTCAAACGAAAGAAGCGATTAATCATGCTCAGGTTGCAGGTGTTCCTATCGTGATAGCGATTAACAAAATTGATAAACCAACTGCTAATCCACAAAAAGTGAGAGAATCACTTTCTAAGTTAAACATTCTTGTGGAGGATTGGGGTGGAAAATACCAGGTTCAAGAAATTTCAGCCAAGACAGGTTTAGGAATTGAAGGCTTATTAGAAAAAGTGTTGCTCGAGGCTGAGTTGCTAGTTCTGAGAGCAAACCCAGATAAACCAGCATCAGGCTCGATCATTGAAGCCACTCTTGATAAAGGAAGAGGATATGTTACGACAGTTATGGTTCAGAACGGATCATTAAAAGTTGGTGACATTATGTTGGCGGGATCAAACTATGGCCGTGTGAAAGCTATGTTTGATGATACAGGCAAAAAAGTGAAAGAAGTTGGTCCTGCTACACCTGTTGTTATTTTAGGATTGGATGGTGCTCCACAAGCTGGTGAAAAGTTTTCTGTATTTGAAACAGACCGTGAAGCAAGGGAAGTTGCAAACAAACGCAGTCAGATTCAGCGCGAACAGAGCATACGGACTAAGAAGCACATTACGCTGGATGAGATTGGAAGGAGATTGGCAATCGGTTCATTCAAGCAATTGAATGTAATTGTTAAAGGAGATGTGGATGGTTCTATTGAAGCTCTTTCGGATTCTTTGTTAAAACTTTCTAATCCTAAGGTTCAGGTAGCGATAATTCATAAGGCAGTAGGTCAAATTTCAGAATCAGATGTGTTGTTAGCGTCTGCCTCCGATGCGATTATCCTTGGATTCCAGGTAAGACCTTCCGTTTCTTCACGCAGACTTGCTGAAAAAGAAGAAATTGAAATTCGTTTATACTCTATCATCTACGATGCAATCAATGATGTGAAGGCTGCTATGGAAGGTATGCTGGAGAAAGAAATGGAGGAAGTGATTGTGGGTAATGCGGAAGTTCGTGAAGTATTTAAGATCACCAAAGTAGGAACAGTGGCAGGTTGTATGGTAACGGACGGCTATATCAAGCGTAACAATCCTATTCGATTAATTCGTGATGGTATTGTAGTGTATTCTGGTGAAATGGGTGCCTTGAAACGTCATAAAGACGATGCTTCAGAAGTGAAATCTGGTTTTGATTGTGGTATTAGCAT
>JANNAQ010000027.1:0-55541 GCA_031384515.1 Bacteroidia bacterium | reverse complement strand
GGAACGTATAAATTGCCGTCATTATCCAATCCAATAGGCTTGGCAATATGTTCGTAGCCGTGCTTGTCGTTTTTATAATCGTCAATTACGATTTTTTCAAATGGCCCTTCAGGGGTGAGTTGACCGGGTGTAAGTTTGGTTCTATAGACTTCGCCTGCTGTGCTGAAATACATATAGCCATTGTGAATACGCATGGCAGTTCCATAATTGCCAACATCCTCATAATTACCAAAGTATTTTACGGAGTCTGCCTTTCCATCTTCGTTTACATCGCGCAAGGCGACAATGCCTTTAGGTTCACCACCTCTTAACTTCACGTAAATATCTCCATTGCTACTAACCGCCATGTGGCGTGCGCTGCCGATGCTATCTGCAACTACCAACACTTCAAATCCATTTGGAACAATCAGGCCGCCATTGTCCGAATCACCTTTGGGTAGTTCGGGTTTATTTTCGCAGCCACTGATGATACATAATGAATTTGCTAAGATTATGATTTTGATAATTGAATTTCTCATTCCGGCAATTCCTTATTTATACAAAGGGGCAGCTAATCCATTTAAATCCCATACGATTTCACCATTCAGCACTGTAAACTGACAAGTCAATTTCTTATCGCCCATTACTTTGTTGCCTCCAACATCTACAAATCCAAAGGTTCCTTTATCGAGACTTAAGATTGCTACATCGGCCAGTGCACCTACTGTCAAATGACCTAGTTCTTTTCGGTTGATTTCCTGTGCCGGGTTCCAGGTTGAGCATGCAATTATTTCATTTAGGGTCATTCCAATGTTTAATAATTTTGACATCACGTTGGTCATATCTTTCATTCCTCCATTCATACTTCCAGTGTGGAGGTCAGTGCTGATAGAGTTAGGTTTTAGTCCTTGCTTTATAGCTGGTATAGCCTGTTCATACATAAAGCTTCCACCACCATGACCTACATCGAAATTAACTCCCCTTTTTTGGGCAGCCGTAGCATACGCTTGTACTTTCCCATTTTCAACAACATGCATTCTTCCTTCCGTTTGTCCGTAACAATGAGTAACAATGTCTCCTGGTCGTAATTTTTCCAATAGTAAAGTCTCCCAAGATAGTATAGGGTTAGCCGCACCAAAGTCAATCATTACTGGAATACCTGCCAGTCGGCCAGCTTCCACTGCGCGGTCCGTTGGCGCCCATTCCGAGGTATAATAGTGTGCTAATTTAATTCCTACAATCAAGTCGGAATATTGTTTCGCAACCATTGCAGTAAGTTTAGGATCCATATCGACAAGATTTTGTTCATAAGCTCCACCGCTCATACCTGCTCCGACTATATTTAGGAACGCAAACATTCTTGTTTTAGAATTTGCAAACGCCTGATTTTTGAAATCTTCGAAATTTCTCCACCCAGCTCCTCCTGCATCGACTACAGTGGTAACGCCAGCCCGGAAGGTGAATCCATCTGGAGGAAGTGCAGAATAGCTATCACTTAAGTACTTGTTTTGTTCTGTTCCAAAATAGTGATGGCCATGTATGTCAATAAGCCCTGGCATCACGTATAAGCCAGTGGCATCAACTGTTTTTTTTGCTGGCTTTGAAATTTTAGCAGCTACTTCTGAGATTTTATTTCCCACGATTGCCACATCCATTATGGCATCAATGTTATTTTTTGGATCAATGACATGTCCGTTCTTGATCAGGAGGTCTATTGTTTGAGATTGGACGGATAGTCCTCCAAAGACGATAAGCAGGAGTGAAGTAATTAGAATTTTCATAGTCTGGTGAATTGGTTAAAGTGTTATTATTTTTCTTTAGAGTTAATAATTAGTAAATCTATTTTAATGGATGGCTGACGATTTGTAGGAATCAACATTTTGCTGGGTAATAATTTCAAGAGGGAAGAGCTCAGTTTTTGGGGCCAGTTTTTTAAAAAGCAAGTAATTAACCATATGACTTATTCCTAAAAATGATTGACGCTTTGGGTTTTGATTGATTAGAAAATCAATTATCCCAGAGCTTAAATATTTTAAATTATCGTCCAGCATATCGTATCCTATAAGTCCGATATTTTTCTTCCCGTGGTTCTCCAGCATCGAAGCAACTATTGAAGTTCCTTTTGAGGTGCTCACAAAAATCCCTCTTAGATTTGAATCACCCAATAAATTATTGAATTGATTATTCAGGTGGGGATCCTTTGGGCTCAGATTAAATTCTTGAATTTCAAAATGGAAATTATTTTTGTTGTTGAAATAGTCACAGAAACCTCTTTCCTTCTCCAACAAGTGAATTGAATTGTGTATGTCTTCATCCATATGCACCACTGCCAGTTTGCCCCCGTCCACCTGGCCTAAAGATAAAAGTTTAGCCGCGAGAAGGCCGCTATGAAATAAATCCTGTCCGATAAAGCTTAGGGCATGGGCAACAGGAATATTGGTATTAAATAGCACGTAAGGAATATTGTTGTTTTCAAGGAGTTTAAATAACAGCAAGGCCTCGTCATAAAATATGGGTGCAACTACTATGCCGTCCAGTTTAGAGCTCAATACTTCGAGTGTCTTTAAGTTAAAGGACTCTTTGTTGTATTGCTCAAAAAAAAATGAATCGATTATGATTCCATATTGTGCCCAGTCCGCTTTTGCCTGCAATATCCCCTGTTCTGTTTGTGCCCAGTAGGGATCTGATTCTGGATTGGGAATCATTACTCCTATTCTGTACTTTTTACTAGAGCTTAGTGATCGGGCAATAAGATTGGGCTTATACTCAATCTCATTCATCACCTTCATTACCTTTTCCAACGCCTTTTCGGACACCTTCCCCCTATCGTGCAACACCCTGTCGACAGTACCAGCTGAAACTCCGGCAAGTTTTGCAATATCTTTTATTCTTAGGTTTTTGGCGTTCACTGCTCTAATGAACAATTTTTTAAGCACAAAAAAAAGCCATCAAACCCTGTGTGTGCGTGCACAATTAAAATGTGTGCGTGCACAATTTAAAATATTTTTGCTTTTTGTTTTTCTTTTCTTTTCATTTAACAATTGAATCTCTGGCAATTCTTCAACTCGAACCATTTCTAGGTGATTCAATAGGCAAATCATCAATTAACTAAACCAAAAAATTAAATGAAAAAACGTTTACTGAACCTCGCGGTTCTTCTTCTGTTGGCAGGTGCCTCTGCAATGGCGCAGACTGTCTCGGGAAAAGTGACCTCAAGCGTTGACGGAGCCTCAATACCAGGAGCATCGGTATTGGTAAAAGGAACATCAACCGGAACATCAACTGACTCTGACGGTAAGTTCGTCATTAATGTTTCGGACGCGAGCAATCAAGTTTTGATTGTAACATTTATTGGCTTTGCCAGCCAGGAAATTGCGGTAGCAGGCAGATCTGTAATTGACGTTAGTCTGGAAGAAGACGCAACCGAACTTGGAGAGGTTGTGGTTACTGCCTTGGGTATCGCCCGCGAAACAAAAACGCTTGTGTATGCTACCCAACAAGTTAAAGCTTCTCAATTGATTGAGGTAAGAGATGCTAACAACGTTGTGAACTCATTGCAAGGTAAGATTGCCAATGCAGTGATTACGCAAGGTTCAGGCGGTCCTGGTTCAGGTGTACGTGTCGTGCTTCGTGGAAATCGTTCTATACAAGGAAACAATAACGCCCTTATCGTAGTGGATGGTGTTCCTATTACAAACGGTACCAATGGTACAATCGGTAGTGACTTTGGTGGTTTGCAAGGATCTGATGGGGCATCAAATATTAACCCTGATGATATTGAATCCATGACTATCTTGAGAGGTGCTTCTGCAGCTGCTCTTTATGGAAGTGCTGCTGGTAACGGTGTAATTGTGATTACAACCAAGAAAGGATCAAAGGATAGGGTTTCTGTTACAATCAACTCCGGAGTAACAACAGAGAAACCTTTTGTTCTCCCTAATTTTCAGAACCAATATGGACAAGGAAATTCAGGAGTTTACAATGCAAATTCTGGTGAAAACTGGGGTCCTAAATTGGATGGATCTGCTAAAGCTGGATATATGGGTGGAGGTGAAACTCGTCCTTATTCTGCACAGGAAGATAACGTAAAGGACTTCTTTAGAACTGGGGTTTCATTAAACAATTCAGTGGGTATTTCTGGAGGTACAGAAAAAGCTCAAACCTATCTGTCTTATACGAATAATAAAATACAAGGCATACAGCCCAGCAATGATTTGAATCGCCATACCGTTACGCTTCGCGTCACAAATAATATTACTAAGAGATTAAGAACTGATGCGAAAGTGACTTACATACTTCAAAACATCGATAGTAAGTATGAAACAGGTGAGTCGGCATTGAGCCCGGTACTAGCTATTTATCAGATTCCGCGCAATGTGAGTCTTGATGATGCTAAGACGTATCAAACCCTAGACAACGTAGGGGTACCTGTACGTTCGCCATATCCTGTTACCAACCCTGCTCTTTATCAAAATCCCTATTGGATTGTGAACAATACACAAACCAATGAAGTAAGAAACAGAGTGACGGGATTTATGTCTGCTCAATATGATATTACCGATTGGTTGAAGGTAAGCGGAAGAGCAAATATGGATAAGTATACCGACAAGTTGGAAAGATCATTTTATGCTGGAACTGTTGGTATTGGAGGATCTGGTGGTGCTTATAGACTACAAGAAATTAATGTGAGCCAATATTGGTTTGATGCCATGTTGGAAGGTAAAAACACATTAAGTGACAATTTTAAAATTGATTATCGTGTAGGAACTATTCTTCAGGATAATAAATATGATGGCTTGAATAATAATGCGGATGGGCTGAATGTAACTAATAAGTTTGGTTTGAATTTCGCAACTAATCCAGTATATAGCCAGGACGCTACTCATGTTCAAACACAGGCAGTATTCGGACAGGTTAACTTATCCTTTAAGGAAGCCATCTTCTTAGATGCCAGTTTGAGAAATGACTGGAGTTCTACTTTACCATCTCCTTATGGTTTTAGTTATCCTTCTGTTGGTGTTTCGGCTATCCTCTCTGATTTATTTACAATACCAGATGCTATTTCATTTTTGAAATTGAATGGAACTTATGCCGAAGTGGGTAACGGTGGCCAACCTAACCTGCGTTTTAACACTTATAATTATGGTAACGGTGGCAAAAATGGATTTATTAGTAGAAATGCTACTCAGGCTATTCCTAATTTGAAGCCAGAGATTGTGAAAAACATTGAACTGGGCTTTGAGGCCAAGTTTTTGGAGAATAGGCTTGGAATGCAGTTCACATACTATAAGAGTAACTCTTTTAACCAACTTCTTAGGGTAGGCTTACCAGTTGCAACTGGTTTCAATAATCAGTACATCAACGCTGGTAATATCCAAAACCAAGGTATTGAAGTTGTTATCAATGGTTCTCCGCTCAAAGACGGCCCCCTTAAATGGGATATGGGCTTCAATTTTGGTCTAAACAGGAACAAGGTTGTTGAACTAACTGAAACCATTAAGTCTTTCGTTGTTTCTGATGGCGGATTCGGTCGGTCAGCAACACCAATTGTAAAGGAAGGCGGAAGCTATGGAGACATGCAAGGCTTTTATTGGAAGAATTCAGCTGATGTTACTGATGCTACTGGTAAAGTAATTGAACATAAGACAGGAGGCACTCCATTTGTGACGCCTACTGGATTGCCCCTTTCTTCTATTACTACGGGCGAGCAAGGATATATTGGTAACTTCAATCCAAAGGCTACACTTGGTTGGACCAATACTTTCAACTACAAAAGCTTTTCTTTGCGCTTATTAGTGGATGGTCGAATCGGAGGTACTGTTGTAGATGGAACGGAGATGTTTCTTGCCTACAATGG
The DNA here is from genome assembly GCA_031384515.1 of Bacteroidia bacterium. Lineage (GTDB taxonomy): Bacteria > Bacteroidota > Bacteroidia > Cytophagales > Cyclobacteriaceae > ELB16-189. The sequence goes on along the minus strand of JANNAQ010000027.1, from coordinate 49,705 downwards.
AACGCCTGAAGTAACCTCTCAATTCAGAGAAGGCGGCTGGAATTTAGGTGGTAAAACCACTGCCGGTGCAGCGGTAAGCACTGCCATTAATTCACAAGCTTTCTGGACAACTGCTTCAGGTGGCCGTTATGGAAGCGCAGAATTCTTTACCTATGATGCTACGAATTTTAGAGTTCGTGAACTTTCTATTGGATATTCAGTTCCTGTTTCTGACAACTCTGTTTTCAAAGCAGTTCGTATCTCAGCTGTGGCACGTAACCTTTTCTTCTTATACAGAGGGTATTCAAAGTTGGAAATTCCTGGACTTGAAAAGCGTAAAATGGCGTTCGACCCTGATATGTCATTGGGTAACGGTAACTGGCAAGGTATATCTTACGGAACTCTGCCTTCTACACGCAGTTTAGGATTCAACGTACAATTAACCTTCTAAGCTCAGAAAATTTAAACAGAAAAAAATTAATATGAAAAAAATACAAAACCTGTTAAGCATGTATGGAGGCACACTGCTTCTATGCAGCATAGTACTGGTGGTGTCGTGTACCAAAGAGTTTGACGACTTTAATACCAATAAGAACGCGCTATCTAAGTTGGAAACATCCCAGCTTCCTTTTCTCTTTTCAAAGGCTCAATCTACGGCAACAAACAATGGCTGGAATTATCAAGTTGCGCAGAACTTGTTTCACGATCAGTATTGCCAATATTTTTCTAACACCACTACTTACTTTCCTTCGGATCGTCTTGTGATTCGTATGGATTGGATTAGGGCAGCATGGAATCCAATTTACAGTGATGTCGTACCTCAATTGCAAACCCTGCTTGATCAATATGATCCAGCTTCAGCTGAATATGCGATTGCACAGGTAATGTGGGTGTATACCTTCCACAGGTTGACTGATACTTGGGGAGCTGTTCCTTATTTCAATGCAGGTAAATCTGACAAGAGCATCCCTTACGATCCACAAGATAAAATTTATGATGACATGTTGAAGCGCCTGGCCGCTGCAATAACCGTTTTAAATGGCAAAACCAGTGAAACTCCTTATGGTTCATTCGATCTTATCTATAGTGGTAATGTGAGTAAGTGGGTCAAATTTGCCAACACGCTAAGACTTCGTCTTGCTGTCCGTATGTCTAAGGCTGACCCAGCAAGAGCTAAAACAGAAGGTGAAGCAGCAGCAGCTGGTGGTCTTTTGGCAACAAGCCCTGCAGACGATGCGTTAATTTTCAGAACACAGAAAGGCGATGACTTCAATGGACTTACTGTAATGGATTGGAATGAATTCCGTATGAGTTCAGCTATGGAGTCTGTTTTGAAAGGATATAACGACCCTCGCATTGGGGTTTATTACTCGCCTGCTGCTACTGGTGGCTATCATGGTCTCCGTAATGGTTTGACTTCTGCTGATATGGCTGTTACTCTTAATAAGGCCGATAACAACTCCAATAAAGGTCCTCGTTGGGATAAGTCAAAGCCTGGAACATTGGAAACGCCTTCTAATGTAATGGCAACAGCTGAAGCTTGGTTTTTGAAAGCTGAGGGTGTGCTTCTAGGTTGGAATATGGGTGCAGGAACTGCTGAATCGTTTTATAATCAAGGTATTACTGAATCAATGAAGCAATGGGGCATTACGGATGCTGCAGCTATTACGGCTTATGTCAATAGCCCCAATACACCAGTTGCGCCTGGTGACGCTCAGAATTCTCCAGCGCTTTCCACTGCACCGATTAAGTATCGTGTAGCCGGGACACTGGCTGAGCGACAAGAGCAGATCACTATACAAAAGTGGTTGGCCTTGTTTCCAGAGGGAGTGGAAGCTTGGGCTGATATTCGTAGAAGTCGGGCATTCAAACTTTACCCTGTAAAGCAATCAGATAATACTGATTTGCCTACCGAAGCTAATATCAATGTACCTACCAATAATTGGATTAGAAGAATTCCTTTTATCGCTGATGAAAAAGTAACGAATGGTGCAGCGGTAGACGCAGCAGTGCCTCTTTTAGGAGAAGGCGGTGATAAGATTACCACCAAGTTGTGGTGGGATAAAAATTGAGTTTTTGTTTAGTTGAGTATAGTTTAGTTCTAGTTTGAATTAAGGGTCAGCGTAACTGCTGACCCTTTTTTTTACTTCGTTACCAGACTTCTTTCTTTACTGCTGATAAACCATGACTATTGAATTGTATTTTTGCTGTGTGAACGTTTGTCCATAAATCCATTGACTATTACTTCTTACCATAAAGCAATCACGTGTTGGCTCCTATTGTTTGTGCAGGTGGCAACAACAGCCACGGGCCAGCAAAAGATACAAGAAGTAGATGTTTGCATTTATGGGGCAACTTCTGCAGGAATCATTGCTGCGTACACGGCAACTAAAATGGGTAAGTCTGTGATCCTTATTGACCCGGGAAAACATATTGGAGGCTTGACATCAGGCGGATTGGGACAGACAGATATTGGTAATAAATATGCCATCACTGGTTTGTCGCGAGATTTTTACAGGCGAATCGGAAAGTATTATGGCCGCTTTGAGCAATGGACTTTTGAACCACATGTGGCGGATAATGTTTTTAAGCAATTTATTGTTGAAGGTGAAGTTGAGGTATTGCTTGAGCATAAGATTGTAGGGCTAACTAAACAAAACGGATGGATTAGGGAAGTAGAAGTTCAGAGTACAGCTGGGTTTTCAAATAGCCACCATAAAATTATTAAGGCTGCCATGTTTATTGATTGCACTTACGAGGGCGATTTAATGGCAAAAGCAGAAGTTTCATATGCAATCGGAAGGGAGTCAAATGAAACATATGGCGAGACTTGGAATGGAGTTCAGTTACTTACTAAGCACCAATTTCCAGATGGCGTAGATCCCTATAAAATTCCCGGCAATCCTACTAGTGGATTACTATGGGGAATTAGTAATGATGCTTTGATGCACAATGGTTCGGGAGACAAATCAATACAGGCCTATAATTTTAGACTTTGCCTTACTAACGATCCACAAAATAGTATTCCTATTTCACGACCAGACAGATATGATTCCACCAAGTATGAACTACTCCTTCGTCAAATTGCCGCCTACACGCCAGATTCTTTAAATTGGCAATTACTTCACATTGCTAATATGCCAAACCAAAAAACAGACATTAACAATTGCGGTGGCTTTTCATCTGACATGATTGGAATGAACTACGAATATGTGGAAGCCGATTTTGAAAAACGAAAAGAAATCATTGAAGCACATGAGCTATATACGAAAGGCTGGCTGTATTTTCTTGGACATGATCCTCGCGTACCATTGCATTTGAGAATGGAAATGCTGACCTGGAGCTATCCAGCAGATGAGTTTAAAAGTAACAACCATTTTTCACCGCAACTTTATGTACGAGAGGCCAGACGTATGATTGGATCCTATGTGATGACACAACATAATTGCGAGGGGAGCGAGAAGGTAACTGATGGAGTAGGTATGGCTGCCTATACGATGGACTCTCACAATTGTAAACGGATTGTTGTCAATGGCCAGGTGAAGAATGAAGGCGATGTTCAGGTTGGGGGATTTGGCCCATACCCAATTTCATATAGAGCCATTATTCCTAAGGAAAATGAATGTGCAAATCTATTAGTACCCGTTTGTCTGTCCGCTTCTCATATTGCTTATGGATCTATTCGAATGGAACCAGTGTTTATGGTGTTGGCTCAGTCAGCAGCAGTTGCCGCTAGCCTTGCCATTGACAATAAGAGTAACGTGCAACGTGTTGAAGTTAAGAAGCTTCAGAAAGTATTAGAATCAAACCCACTTGCTAACGGTAGCCAACCTGAACTATTAATTGACAATGAGGACTCAGTAAATGTAAAGTTCAAGGGTCGCTGGGTTAAAGCTGAAAAATTGCATGGAATTTATGGTCCCTCTGTAATGTATACAGATGACAAAAAGGCATCTGCACAATTCTCCTTGCCGCCAAATGCTGTTTCAGGTATGTATTCGATTTATGTCTACTGCCCAGCATGGAAGAATGTTTCCAAGAAACAGAACATAAAATTACAACTTGAGCGGACGACAAAAGTAGCGATCAATCCATCGCTTTATCCAGATGAATGGGTTGCTCTTGGGCAATTTGAAATAAAAAGTGACAAAAAACACTTTGTTGAAATAGAATCTTCCAAGACAGAAGGAGGATATGCATTAGCTGACGCTGTTCTGTTTATTCCACGGCAACAATAACTATAATATTTATTTATGTCTTCTAAGTTAATCAGCCGAAGTATCTTTTCAACTTCAATGGGGCTACTCTTGATTGTAGCTTTAGTGAGCTGTGATGGAAAACGGAAGGCCACGCTTTTCGAAGAACTTCCTTCAGATGAGACAGGAGTCACCTTCGAGAATAAGGTTATCCAGAATGGTGACAATAACGTATTAAACTATTCCTATTATTTCAATGGAGGAGGCGTGGCTGTGGGTGATATTAATAACGATGGATTGCCAGATGTTTATTTTACTGGAAATCTGGTTGCTAACAAATTATATTTAAATAAGGGTGATCTGCAGTTTGAGGACATTACAGAGCAAGCTGGTGTGGCAGTAACAGAAGGATGGAAAACGGGCATCACAATGGCTGATGTTAATCAAGATGGTTGGTTGGATATTTATGTATGCCGGTCTGCCATGAGTGACTCTATTCTGCGAAAAAATTTGCTCTTCATTAATAATAAGGATCTTACTTTTTCTGAACAGTCAACAGAGGCTGGTGTAGATGACAATTCATATACGTCACACGCTTCTTTTTTTGATTATGACAAGGATAACGATTTAGACTTGTTTGTACTGAACCATTCTCTGCCTCAATACGCAAGGCTCAGTAATGTTGTTGTCAACCGAAAACAGAAGGGAGGTAAGTTTGGAAGTAAGCTTTATCAAAATAATGGGGGAAAATTTACGGATGTATCTGAGCGATCTGGAATTATAAATAATGTGCTGAGTTTTGGGCTGGGGGTAGCTACATCGGATATAGATGGTGACGGATGGACGGATTTATATGTTTCAAATGACTTTAACGAAGATGATTACCTCTATCTGAATAATCAGGATGGTACGTTCAGAAATGAAATTAAGAAAGCAACCGGACACGTCTCCCTTTTTTCAATGGGCTCTGACGTTGCGGATATTAACAATGATGGACTTCCTGATTTGGTAACGTTGGATATGATGCCGATTTCTAACGAACGCATCAAACTTTCTTCCGGAGATGATAATTATGATAAATACCAAATCCTGATTGATGCAGGTTTTCATCACCAGACCATGCGCAACATGCTTCAATTGAATAATGGAGACGGCACTTTTTCAGAGATCGGCCAGTTGGCAGGCATTTCAAATACGGATTGGAGCTGGGCATCTCTATTTGCAGACTTTGATGGTGATGGATGGAAGGATCTTCTGATCACTAATGGGTATGAGAAGGATTTTACCAATATGCAATTTTTGAAGTTTACGGTGGATGAAAGAATCAACGCCAGTCAGACTGGTATTGCTCCTGATATGAATACGATTCTAGATAAAATGCCTTCGATAGAAGAAGGGAATTTTCTCTTTAAAAACAATGGCGATCTTACATTCAAAAACAATACGGAACAATGGGGCATCACAAGGAAGTTTAAATCCAATGGTGCTGCTTACGCAGATCTTGATTTAGATGGAGATTTAGATCTGGTGATTAATGCAATGAATCAGCCCTCAATTATTTATAGAAATAATGCTGTCGAAAATAATAAGGCATCCTTTCTTACAATTGACCTTTTAAAATTCAACTCTTCCACGGTCATTACGGGTACCAAGTTGATTGTGTCTTCCGGTGGAATGTCGCAATATCATGAATACTCCTCAACTCGTGGATTTCAATCTTGTATGGTCGTGCCATTGATTATCGGATTAAATAACATAGAAAATGTGGATTCAATAAGAATCATCTGGCCGGACAACAAGACTCAGTTGTTGATTAACATCCCTTCCCGTACTGTATTAGCTCCGAAACATGAGGAAGCAAAGGATACATATGTTTATCCGAATCCGACCAAACCTTTGTTTACAGAGATTGACTCCTTGGGTTGGAAGCATTCATTGGCAGGAACTAATGATTTCAAAAGGCAATTTCTACTTCCTAGAATGTATTCCGCCACCGGTCCCAAAATTACTTCTGGTGATGTCAATAATGATGGGCTGCTTGATTTTTATGTCTGTGGGCCTCAGCATCAAAGCGGAGCTTTATTTGTGCAACAACAGGATGGAGAATTTAAAAATAAGAAGATGATTCCATTCGAAAGTGACAAAGAGCACCAGGATGAAGACGCTGTTTTCTTTGATGCGGATAAAGATGGCGATGTGGATCTTTATGTTGTCAGCGGGGGTTATGCTTTTGAGCAAAATGATCCACTACTTCAAGACCGACTTTATTTAAATGATGGGCAGGGTGGACTCAAAAAAAGCGTGAGCGGATTACCTAAGGAACTATTGGCTGGCTCGTGCGTGAAAGCCATTGACGTAGATGGGGATCAGGATTTGGATTTATTTATTGGAACTAGAATAATTCCGGGTCAATATCCACTTCCTCCTAAGAGTCTTTTCTTAATCAATGATGGAAGGGGTAATTATAGTAACTCCACTGACCTTGTAATGCCTGGAATGAAAAATACAGGAATGGTAAGTGATGCAATCGTTGCGGATATAAATAATGATAGTAAACAAGACTTGATAGTAGTTGGTGAATGGACTTCCATTAAGATTTTTGTTAACCAAGGTGGAGTGTTGGTGGACGAAACCGACAAATGGTTTTCTTCTTCTACCATGGGCTGGTGGAATTGCATCATCGCTGAGGATTTTGACAAGGATGGTGATACTGATTTAGTAGTTGGAAATTATGGTCAGAATAACCAATTCAATGTATCGAACGAATACCCAGCCACCCTTATTTACAAAGATTTTAACAACGATACCCAGGTCGATCCATTTTTCTGTTATTATATTAATGGAACATCTTATCCCTACGCTAGCCGGGATGAAGCACTCGGACAAGTTAGTTTTTTGAAGCCCCGGTTTCCGGATTATACGTCTTACGCGAATGCTACTATGGAGACTATATTTACAGCGGAAGAGTTAAGCGGTGCAACAACCCTCAGAGCTGACCTATTGAAGTCTGTTTATCTGGAGAACAAAGGCGATAAATTTGAGATAGTAGATTTACCTATCCAGGCACAATTTTCACCAGTCTACACCATGGCAACTCATGATGTAGACGATGATGGAGATCAAGATATAGTTATGGCAGGTAATGAGACTTTTGTACGTGCTCGCATTGGTAAATCAGATGCGAATAAAGGCGTTCTGCTTTTAAACAACGGCAATGGTAGATTCACCTATGTTACACAAAATAAATCAGGATTAAATTTAGGTGGAGATATCAGGCAACTCTTGTTTATCCCAACCAAAAACAGAACCGATTTGCTTGTTGGTGAGATGGGGAGGACCATCAGAGAATTTACATTAACCAGTAAGAGTAATTCAAATTCAACTCAATAGTTGATTATATGCTTGGCCGTGTTTGTTTGCTACTTCTTTCAATCATATTTTTTCGGTGCTCGGATCGTTCGGAAAAATTATTTATAGCGGCCGATTCAACTAGAACCGGTATTCATTTCTCAAATAATATTAGTATTGGCGATTCTCTGACATTAAATGGTTATGAATATATCTACAATGGTGGGGGCGTAGCGATTGGAGACATTAATAACGATGGGTTGCAGGATATTTACTTTACTGGAAACATGGTTTCAAGTAGATTGTATCTTAATAAAGGTAATTTGAATTTCGAAGATATAACTGAGACAGCTAAGGTCGCCACAACCACCTGGGCAAATGGTGTTAGTATGGTTGATATCAACCAAGATGGCTTTAAAGATATCTACGTTGCTGTGGGAGGAACAGGCCATACACCGGAAGAGAATAGGTCCAACCTTCTATTTGTAAATAATGGTGATCAGACTTTTACGGAGTCTGCTGAGCAGTATGGCTTGGCAGATAAGGGATATGGAATTCAAAGTACTTTTTTTGACTATGACATGGACGGTGACCTTGACATGTATTTGCTACGCAATTCATTTGTTAGTTATAGTCGGAATATTCCAAAGCCAAAGGCAGTTCATGGAGAAGGCGCTTCCAACGACAAGCTCTTTCGCAACAATGGCGACTTGACCTTTACGGATGTTTCGGCAGAAGCCGGCATACAGATAGAAGGATTTGGATTAGGCGTAACGATATCCGATATAAATGGAGACGGCTTCCCTGATGTTTATGTTTCAAATGATTTTATTACCAATGACCTGATTTGGATCAATAATGGAAATGGAACTTTTACTAATAAGGCAGGCGAGTATCTAAAACACCAGACATTTAACGGCATGGGCAATGAAGTAGCGGATTATAATAACGATGGAGCTGTTGATATTGTGGTACTTGATATGTTGCCAGAGGATAATAAACGGTGGAAACTTACACCAAGAGGAAGTAGCTATGACGAATTTCAAAATGGCCTAAATGCTGGTTACGAACATCAGTATGTTCGCAATACACTGCAGTTGAACAATGACAATGGAACCTTTAGTGAAATCGGACAGCTTGCCGGAATTGAGGCTACTGAGTGGAGTTGGAGCGCCTTGTTAGCCGACTATGATAACGATGGATGGAAGGATTTATTCATTTCTAATGGCTATGGCAAAGACATTACCAACCTTGACTTTATGGTGTATGCTGACCAAACCGAGACAATGGGCTTGCCGGCTGTTAGAGATCAGGAGAGACGTGATTTGCTGAATGAACTTCCGGGAATCAAAATTCATGATTACATGTACAGAAACAAAGGCGATCTGACTTTTGAAGATGTGACCGAAGCATGGGGATTCTCGGCTCCAAACTATTCCAATGGAGCAGCTTACGCAGATCTTGATAATGATGGAGATCTTGATTTAGTTATCAACAATATTGATAATGAAGCTACTGTAATGGAAAGTCGCTTGAATAAAAGTACGTCAGGTAAGAAATCTAACTTTCTCCGATTTTCGTTTACTGGTCCATCGCAGAATAAGGAAGGATATGGCGCAAAGGTTTATATAAAGGATCGAGGAACTTTACAGTATCAGTACTTTACTCCTGTTCGTGGATACTTGTCATCAGTAGAGCCCCAGCTTCATTTTGGTTTGGGCAATAACGATATGGTTGACAGTGTTGAAGTAATTTGGCCTAATGGTAAGTATCAGTTACTTAGGATGGTCAAGGCAAATCAAATTCTAAATCTGGACTATTCATTTGCAACCGAGCTAATTAAAAACCAACCTAAAATTGTCACTCCAATTTTCGAAGACGTAACCGAACTATCGGGAGTAAATTTTACACACAAGGAAAATTCTTTTGTTGACTTTAAAGTACAACCTATCGTACCACATATGCATTCTCGTAACGGACCAGGAGTTACAGTGGGGGATGTTAACGGTGATGGCTTAGAGGATTTTTTTGTAGGGGGAGCGCTAGGGCAAACCGGAGGCATGTTCTTACAAACGCAAGATGGTAAGTTCGAGCGAAAGTCAATTGCCGAAAGTGATACCCTTGCTGATCATTTGGGCGTTTTATTCTTTGACGCAGACAATGACATGGATGTTGATTTGTATGTCGCAACAGGTGGCTCAGAGCTTACGAAAGGTGTAGCCCAATATAATGACCATTTGTATTTCAATGATGGACATGGGTTAATGACCTTGAAAGATAATGCCTTGCCTGAAATGTCAGTTAGTGGATCTTGCGTAATAGCAGGTGACTACGATCGAGACGGTGATCTTGATCTTTTCGTTGGTGGACGTGTTGCCCCTGGAGAATATCCTAAACCCGTGAAAAGTTATTTATTAGATAATGATGGAAGCGGAGTTTTCAGGGAAGCGACACAGGATTATTTTGCCGGAGAAAATTTGGGCATGGCATGCTCTGCCTTATGGACAGACTATAATAATGACGGATGGCTTGATTTAATATTACTAGGTGAATTCATGCCAATTCGATTTTTTCAAAACGATCATGGGAAACTAATTGAGGCAACAGATAAAACTGGATTAGAGAACACGTCTGGCTGGTGGAATAGTATGGTGGCTGGCGACTTTGACCAGGACGGAGACATAGATTATTTAGCTGGCAATCGCGGAACGAATTCTCATTTTCACGCTTCTGTAGATGAGCCTCTTTGTATTTATGCGAATGATTACAATAAAGACGGACTCCTCGATCCTGTGATGAGTTATTATGTGGAAGGAGTAAAACATGTTGGGCATCCACGCAGTAACCTTGTTGAGCAAATTAATAACATCCGCGGTAGGTTTCGCACGCATACGGATTATGCCAATGCCAACTTTGAAGAGTCATTTACTCAAGAAGAATTGGAAGACGCTTATGTAGTTTGCGCACAACGCTTTGAAAGTAGTTACCTTGAAAATTTGAGTAATGGCAAATTTAGAATTTCAACTTTGCCCATAGAAGCTCAATTCTCTCCTGTCTATGGAATGCTAGCTGGGGATTATGATGATGATGGGAATTTGGATGCGTTGCTTGTAGGTAATTCATATTCAACTGAGGTTATTTCTGGCCGTGATGACGCATCGATTGGATTGTACATGAAGGGTGATGGCAGTGGGAAATTTAAGGCGGTGACTGTTAATTCCAGTGGATTTTTGGCAGATGGTGATTCTAAAGGTATGGCTAGTTTAATTGGAGCTGACGGACATGAGGTGACAATAGTAGGTAATAACTTTGGAGCCACTAGAATGTATTCAACAAAAACTAAAACGAATTTTTACAAAGCAAGTAATCAAGATGCCTACGCCATGGTTACGCTTGCAAATGGTAAAGTGTATAAGCATGAATTCTATTTCGGCTCAACCTACCTATCTCAATCCTCACGATCGCTTAAGTTGGGAACTCAAGTTGTCTCCTTCAAGGTATTCGATTTTATGGGTAAGGAAAGACCATTAGCAATAAAGCCTTAAAAAACAATTTAAGTTCTTTTACCCTTTGGTACTAATTGATTCTTTTTTAGAAGCAAATAGTATAGCGACTCCAACCAGAATTAAGGGAATACACAATACCTGACTTTTGTTTATTTCAAGACCATTTAGGAATGAAGCTTGATCTTGTTTAAGGAATTCGAACATAAATCGGAGGGTCCAAAATGTTATCAGGCAGATACCTGCCATAGTTCCTTGATGTAAATTCAATTTGTGTTTATTCCAATACCAAAATAGTACGACTAAAAGAAACAATGTAGAAATTGATTCGTAAAGTTGGACGGGATGGCGGGCAATACCTATAGTTGCTACTCTTACTTCGATATCGCCATTCGGCTCGTTGAAAATCGTATACTGCAATGGTTTCGTCCCAGGTTCAACTACCCACTGTGACATCTCATACAAATATGTTTTTACATCACCTTGCAAAAATTCCTCGACTACTCTTTGGGTTGTTCCGGGCTTAATGAATAGATAGAATGCAATAGACTTGAAGCCAGTATTGGTTTCGCTTGGTTGCTTATTATCCTTTAAGGCCACTACCTTTGTCAAAGGATTTTTTCCTCCTGGATTTCGCATGATGCAACAGGGAAGCTCTAATATGCCTTTAGCAATCGGGTTGGTGAAGACCGTTCCAAAAAAAGAATTAGTGGGCTTGCCCTCTATTTTTGAATTTAGAAATGACCCAACTAAGATAAGGGCTGCGATCCATACTGATAAAATGGAAACCCGATCCAACGTTTGAAGAAAATTTTGACCATCTTTTTTCTTTCGAGAATAAACCCATATTGCGACTAAGATTCCAATAACTGCTCCCACGCTTGAAAACCCAGTCATCCCAACGAGTTGAAACGGCTTAAATTCAAAGGGGAGAAAAATGGACAATGGCCTTTTCCAAAGCTCTGGCTGATAGAATAGAGCGTGGCCTAAACGAGAGCTTATAAAGACAGCAATGACGAGATAGGTTACCAGAACATCAGCATCTTTGGGTGATTTATTTTCTCTTTTATAAATATAGGTAAGCATTTGCTTGCCCACCAGAAAAGCGAGCAGCAATAGAACACCATCCCACCGCAAGGTGAAGGAGCCCCATGAAAGTAATTCGGCACTTTGGTCCCATAAAATAAAGGTGTTCATACTTAAAATGATCGGTTTGGCAAGCCCACAAATTAAAGATTTTCCGGTAAAGGACGTGTACAAATTCTGGCATATTACGAGGAATAATAAATGTTCTTATGCCTGCAAATTATGAGTGCTATTCTTGCTAATCAGTAAGCAAATAGGTTGGAGTAAATTGTTTTTAAGTCGTGTAAAAAACGATGGAATTGACAGTAAAATAAGTTAAATTTCTTTTATTGATTACTGACTAAAAAAAGATAGTGCATATGAAACGTAGAGATTACATTAAGAGCCTTGCCTTATTGCCCTTGGCTGGAACTTCCTTTCCTATTCAATCGGCTTTTGCGGAGAATTCCAATCAGCAGGTCGACACGGGTTTAAAGGATGAACCCCAGCAAAATATTTTTAGATCGATTGGTGTTGAGCCGATCATCAATTGTCGTGGCACCTTCACCATTATCGGTGGTTCTATTGAACGCCCTGAAGTTCGCGCTGCCATGGAGGCCGCGTCACAAAATTTTGTGCAATATGATGAACTAGCAGATGGCATCGGACGCAGACTGGCTGAACTTACCGGGGCCGAGTGGGGAATGGTTTCGTCAGGATGTGCTGCTGCGATGAAGCACGTTACAGCGGCATGCGTAACAGGAGGCAATCCTGAAAAATTGGTCCGTATTCCTGACCTTACTGGCTTTGAAAAGACGGAAGTGATCATCCCAAGGCATTCACGCAATACCTATGATCATGGCATCCGAAATATTGGAGTCAAAATTATCACGGTTGATACCATTGAAGAATTGGAGAAAGCAATCAATCCGAAAACTGCCTTGATTTATATTATGGCCTATGGGGCATCACAGCCAGGTCAGCCCATGTCAACAGAGACAATTGCAAAAATTGCCAAACCAAAAAATATTCCAATCCTAGTGGATGCGGCAGCCGAGGTACTAACTATTCCAAACATACATCTCCAACAAGGAGCAACGATTGTTGCCTACAGTGGTGGCAAAGCAATCTGCGGACCTCAGTGTGCTGGATTATTATTGGGGCAAAAAGATATTTTAATGTCGGCATGGCAAGCCAGTTCACCACATCATGGTCCTGGTCGGGATAATAAAGTAGGTCGTGAAGAAATGATCGGTATGATGGCCGCAGTAGAAACATGGAAGAAGCGCGATCATGCAGCAGAGTGGAAGACCTGGCTTTCGTGGTTAACTAACATTTCAAAAAAAGTAAACACTATTCCAGGGGTAACAACTTCCATATTCGAGCCAACCGAGCTTTCGAATAAGTCACCGGTGCTCAACATCATGTGGGATCCTTCCAAACTGAATATCACGGGCGAGGAACTAGCCGAGATTACGGGAAGAACAAAACCTCGTATTGCCATAGGTGCAGAGTCAGAAGACAATAAAACATCTGTTCAAATCACCTCTGGTCAGATGCAACCGAGTAATGACAAAGTAGTAGCCGATAGAATTTTTGAAATACTTACACAACAGAGAAGTGCCAAAGCCAATTCAATGTCAGCTCCTGTGGCTGTAATTACAGGCCGATGGGAAGCAGCCATCGAGTTCTTCAGCAGCAAGAGCAAGCACATGCTTAATATGGAACAAGAGGGTAATTGGATTGTGGGATCACATAAAGGTGACTTTACTGTACGCGATCTGGTGGGCACCATTGAGGGAGATAAAATTATACTTCGTAGTGTGGAAAGAGGCGATGCCGATCAAGTTCCATTTATTTTCTCAGGCACAGTTTCAGGCGATTCATTTTCCGGGGAGATTTATATGGGCGAATACCGTACAGCAAAATTTACAGCAACGAAATACAAATACAAGAGTAAACGCGAACGTATTGTGGTTCCTTCTGGTCCACCATTAGCAACATAAAATTCAATTTTTCAAATAGATTTATTTATGAGAGAATTTCAACTTACCAAGTTGCTTGCAACAGCATTGTCAGTCTGCTCAATTATTTTTGGCGGAACATTTGCTTTTGCTCAGGATATCGATTTGCTGCTAAAAGGCGGCCACGTAATCGATCCAAAAAATCAAATCAATGCAAAGATGGATGTGGCCATCACAAGCGGAAAGATTTATCAGGTGGCCCCTAACATTTCAACACAAAAGGCAAAAACTGTCTTGGATGTAACTGGACTTTATGTTACCCCCGGCCTGATCGATATGCACGTTCATGCCTTTCAGGGAAACGTGCCTGATGCTTATATTGCTAATGGCTTTACCAGTTTGCCACCGGATGGTTTTACATTCAGAGCCGGTGTAACCACTGTTGTTGATGCGGGAAGTTCTGGCTGGAGAAACTTCCGTGACTTCAAAAAACAAACCATTGACAAAAGTCAGACGCGCATACTTGCATTGCTGAATATCGTGGGCACCGGCATGGCAAGTCGCTTTGAAGAACAGGATACTAATGATATGAATCCTTCCCAAACAGCTTATATGATCAATAGGCTATTCCCCGAAATTCTAGTCGGTATTAAGTCAGCGCATTATTGGGGAGACTTTACCCAAGTAGAGCGAGCGGTTGAAGCTGGTAAACTTGCCAATGTTCCTGTGATGGTAGATTTTGGCGAGCATAATCCTACCAACTCTATTGAGGATTTATTTATGAAAAAACTCCGGCCTGGAGACATGTTTACTCATACGTTCGCATACGGACCCGCAAACCGTGAAACGGTAGTTGATGAAAACGGAAAAGTGAAACCATTTGTATTCGAAGCTCAGAAGCGTGGAATTATCTTTGATGTCGGCCATGGTGGTGGAGCATTTTCATGGCGACAAGCGATGCCTGCCATGCAACAAGGATTTCAGCCCAATGTAATTAGTACCGACCTACATGCCGACAGCATGAACGGAGGAATGAAAGATCTAACTAATGTAATGTCAAAGTTTCTAGGCATGGGCATGTCTTTGCAAGATGTTATTGTTAGAACTACAGTGAACCCCGCTAATGCAATCAAGCGACCTGAGCTTGGAAACCTTAGCGTTGGTGCCGAAGCGGATGTGACTGTGCTTAATCTTCGGAAAGGGGATTTTGGTTTTCTAGATATCAGAAAAATGAAACTTAAGGGCACACAAAAACTCGAAGCGGAGTTGACAGTGCGTGCAGGAAGGATTGTCTGGGACTTAAATGGAATTAGTGCCCCAGCCTGGGAAACTGAGCTACAGAAAAAGTAGACATGAGAATTACTTTTTTCATTCTGTTTTTCGTGTTCACCTTTTTTGGTGTTCTCGCTCAGCCCTATGATTTGCTTATCAAAAATGGTCGCGTCATTGATCCGAAAAATGGAATTGATACTAAAATAGATATTGCTATAGCAGATGGCAAAATCACCAAAGTGACCAAAGATATTCCTGTTGCACAATCCAAAAAAGTTATTGACGCAACTGGATACTTAGTCACACCAGGTTTAATAGATATTCATACACATGTTTTTGTTGGCAGCAAGCCAGATATTTTTGCTGATGGGATTTACAGTTTGTCTCCAGATGATTTTACGTTAAGGTCAGGAGTTACCACGGTAGTAGATGCAGGCACTGCTGGCTGGAGAAATTTCCCGGTCTTCAAAGAGCAGGTCATAGATAAATCCAAAACCCGTATTCTTGCATTTTTAAATATCGCAGGAGTTGGGTTAAGTGGCAAGCCTGCTCAAGAAGATATCCTGGACATGAATCCTGATAAGGCGGTAGAATTACTACTTAACTATCCGGATATCATTGTTGGGATAAAAATTGGCCACTATGAAGGTAAGGAATGGACTCCTTTTGATAATGCTCTTTCGGCATCCAAGAAATCTAACAGGCCTCTTTTTGTGGAGTGTCATCTTCCACAATATTCATTAGAAGATCAACTAAACCGAATGCGTCCCGGAGATATTATAACTCATTCTTTTGAGAGAGTTTCAGAACGAATGTCAGTGATAGATGAGCAAGGAAAGGTTAGACCATTTGTTGTGGAAGCTAAGAAAAGAGGAATTTTATTCGATGTTGGTCATGGAGGTGCAGGGTTTTGGTTTAGTGAAGCAATACCCGCGTTGCAACAGGGACTGATACCGAATTCTTTTGGTACCGACCTTCATCGTTTCAGCATGAATGCCGGCATGAAAGATATGCTTAACGTGATGTCCAAGTATTTAGCCATGGGGATGACCAAGGAAGATGTTATCCTTCGGGCGACATGGTATCCTGCAAAATCAATCAAGCGAGAGGACCTTGGCCAATTGAGTGAAGGAGCAGTGGCAGACCTTACCATTTTGAATGTGCGAAAAGGAAACTTTGGTTTTACTGACGCAGGCGGTAATAAAATTGAAGGAAAGGAAAAATTTGAAGCTGAACTCACTATCCGCGAGGGAAAAATTGTGTGGGACCTGAATGGCATTTCAGCTGAAAGTTTTAAGAAGTAGCATTTAATAAATTCCATTAAGTATAATGTCAAAACCATTTGTCGTAAGGGTGCTGCTGTTCGGATTGATTGCCACACTCTTTATTCACTGTGAAAGATTACCTGAATTGCCTAAAGGTGATCCCGATAATGGAGGTCTTATTCTTCCCGGAAATTTCGAGGCGCTTGTAGTTGTGGATTCTATTGGGCGTGCCAGACACATTGCAGTGAATGATAATGGAGATATCTATGTTAAATTAACCTTCAACGATGCGATGCATGGATCAGGAGGAACTATCGGTCTCCGAGATACTAATGCAGACGGCAAAGCAGATACAATAGCTTACTTTGGAGATTATATTGACGAAGGAGGCTCAGCTGTTGGGGTAACTATCCATAATGGATTTTTATTTACCAGCACAGTAAGAAAGGTGTATAGGAATAAACTTACTCTTGGAAAATTAGTACCTGAAAGCGAGACTGAATTGGTGCTTACCGATGTGGATCAAAATGTTGTAAAGAATTGGCACACCACAAAACCTCTTGCCTTCGATAATAAAGGAAACATGTACATCCCTTTTGGCTCTCCCTCTGATGCATGTCAGGATATTAAGAAATACGGCCCGGTTGGAATTCCGGGCGGACAAGGATTGGACCCGTGTCCTGAACTTGAAGAGCATGCTGGCATTTGGAGATTTGATGAGAATGGAACTGGGCTCACACAAAAAGATGGATATAAGTATGCCACTGGAATCAGAAGTGTCGTTGGCATGCAATGGAATCCGATGGATGAAAGTATATATGCAGTGGGAAATGGAATTGACAATTTTCATACATTATTTCCTAAGTTATTTACAGGATGGCAAGCTGCTGTGCTTCCAGCAGAGACTCTTCTTAAAGTAACAGAGGGATCAGACTTTGGTTGGCCTTATGCTTATTATGATCAGATGCTGGAAAAAAATGTGTTGCAACCTGGTTATGGTGGAGATGGAAAAAAGATTGGAAGGGCTGCTGATTTTGATGAGCCAGTGATTGGCTTTTCAGGTCATTGGGCTCCGATGGATGTTTTGTTCTATCAGGGAGATCAATTCCCAGAGCGGTACAAACATGGAGTCTTTGTAGCGTTTCATGGTTCCACCGATCGTTCCCCTTATCCTCAAGCCGGATACATTGTATGTTTCTATCCTTTTGAAGAGGGAAAGCCAAATGGAACCTGGGAAGTTTTTGCGGATGGTTTTACGGGTGTTGATACCGTGGTAAATACAAGCGATGCTGTTTACAGACCGATGGGCCTTGCCACCGGACCAGATGGTTCCTTATATATCAGCGAATCGAACAAAGGAAAAATCTGGCGCGTGATGTACAAAGGAGATAATGATAAATTTGGAGAAGCTGAATTGGCTCTCATGGAAAAAAGGAAATCGCGTTCCTATATAAAAACACCTGAAGAAGGGCGCGATGATCTTCACAGGGGCAATGAGTTAGAGGGGAGCATATTGTATACTACTTATTGTGCCAGCTGTCATCAGGAGAATGGCAAAGGCGACAATAATCGGTTTCCACCATTGGCAGGTTCAGATTGGGTTACCGGAGAAGAAGAGAGATTAATTGCAATTGTACTGAATGGATTGCAGGGTGAGATAAAAGTGAATGGGAAAACGTACAATGGTTTGATGCCTGCGAACAATCATTTGGATGATCATGCCATTGCTTCTATTTTAACCTACATCAGAATGAACTTTGGCAATACATCTTCTCTAGTTAGTGCGTTAAAGGTGAGTAAAGTTCGTAAGGCAGGAATGAGTAAAAAGTGAAAATAATATTAATAAACGCTAGCAATAACTATTTCTAAATGAAACTCAAAATTTCGCTTCTTATAATCATCAGCTATTGCATGGTATGTATCTCGTGCAAGGAAACTAAAAACGAAAAGGAACACTGGATAGTTGAAAGTGAACAGGGCCCATTGAGGTTAGAACTAGTGACCGATAGTATCACGTTACCTTTTGCCATGGCTTTTCTGGATAACAATACGATGATTGTTTCTGACAGGCCATCGGGTGAAATGATCTTGGTTAATGTTACTGATGGAGACCGAACAAAAGTGAAGGGCGTTCCTGTTGTTAACAATAAAGGCGATGGAGGGCTCCTCGATATTCTCCCACATCCTCTATACCAAACTAATCATGAGTTGTTTTTTGTATATTCATTTAAGAGTGAGCTCGGATACAGTCTTGCAGTAGAACGAGCTAAACTGGAAGGCGATAGTTTAATTATCCTTAAAAGATTATTTACGGCTCAGCCATATTATGATCGTGCAAGTTTTTATGGCTCACGCCTTCTTTATCAGGATGGATATCTTTTCATCAGCACGGGTGTTGACAAATCAAAACAGGATTCATCCCAGGTACTGACCAATCATCTTGGCAAAATCATGCGCATTAAAGAAGATGGAAGCGTTCCAGGGGATAATCCATTTGTTGCTACTCCTGGGGCTCTCCCCGAAATATGGTGTTATGGAACGCGCAATGGCCAGGGATTAGCGATCAATCCTTTTACTAATGAAATATGGGAACATGAACATGGACCAAAGGGAGGTGATGAAATAAACATTATTAAGGCTGGTAAAAATTATGGCTGGCCAGTAATTACGTATGGAAGAGACTATGATGATAAATTTGTGGGTGATGGCCTTATGGCGAAAGAAGGAATGGAGCAGCCCTTTCACTACTACGTTCCTTCAATCGCGCCAAGTGGGATGGTCTTTTATACGGGGGATAAGTACCCCAAGTGGAAGGGGAATTTATTTATTGGTTCTATGGTATTAATGCATCTTAATCGATTAACGATTAGGGATGGGTTGGTGGTAAATGAAGAACGGATATTAAAGGGAATGAAGTGGAGAGTCCGCAATGTGATTCAAGGGCCTGACGGATATTTATATATCGGTGTTGATGGTGGAATGATTTTGAAGATTTACTTAGACTAGAAAATAGGTAAACGAGGAGGAGTATGGAGCAGGTAGATTTATTTTTAATGGATGGCTGACGATTTGTATGAATCAACATTTTGCTATGTAAATAATTTCACGAGCGGAGGATAGACAAATTCCAGCGCAAATAAATTTAGGTTGGCGTCCACCTCTTGATCAATTCATCTTTCTATACCAAGGTAATCTTGTCAACGGTACGGCAATAGTTTTCTTAACCGGCCCTTCCACTATGCTTTCATCGTCACCTTGCCATTTTCCTGCGGGGAAATAAACTTCTTTTTCTCTTACTCCTTTTTCAACCACAGGGGCAACAAGAATATCATCACCCAACATAAACTGATCCTTGATTAACTCATATCCTTTCCCCGGGAAAACATATTCCAGATGACGGACAATGGGCTCACCGGATTGGGCAGACTGTTTAGCTAATACGAGAATTTTATTGCCCAACTTAGCGTGTAGCAAAGCCATGTCTTTGCAAATGGCTAAATTCTCTTTACTTAATATTCTCCATGGGGCTACAGAAAATTGCATCATTGGCATTAAGGCGCTCACCTGAGCGGAACGAACTACCAATTCCTCATCCATAATTGCTGAATCATTAAATGAAATATAATCTCCTCCTCCAATCATATCGGGGCATCCAAAGGGGTGACCAATAAGACCCAATGCCACCATATGAGGGATTAAGGTTTGCACATCTTTCCAGCTATGTGCTTTATCTCGCAGGCGCTGTGCAAGTGGTTGGCCACCTAACTTCCAGGAAGCACGGAATTCATTTAGAGGAAAGTCAAGGCCTAATCTGGCATGGCGTTCACACTGCTCATTTGGGCTAATATCGTTTAAGGGGAAGGTGCCAATGTATCGTTCGGGATCACCGGCATCAAACTTGAATCCATCAACTCCGTATTTCTCAACTAAGTTTTTTAACTGACCTTTGTACCAATTTACAGCATCGGGATTCGACATATCTAGGAGAGCGCTGTATCCATTCCACCAATTCACAATCGCTGGTTTCGTTTTTTCTTTATCGGCAAACATGAAAACCTTTCTATTCTCCAGTTGGCGAAAAACTCGTGTGTCAGGACTTACAAAAGGCACCACCCACAACATTACTTTGAAACCCATTTTATGTAGTTTCTCAATCATTCCCTTAGGATCCTGAAACCTCTTGCCTGAAAACTCCCATGTACCGTAAGCTTCCTGCCAGTTATCATCAATCATTAAAACACCTGCCGGAAAACCATTATCAATAATAGATTGCGCATACTTCAGAATATCCTTTTCATTCTGGTTGTACTGTAATTCAATCCAGGTATTATATTGTGGATTGGTGAAGAATAAGGAATCGGGAATTTTACCAGAAGGAGGAAAAAATTGTCGGCTCGCATGCTTGAACGCATCGCGCAAGGATTCACCTTCACTACCTGCATTGATTGTTCCCATTGAAACCTCAACGGTAATCTTGTTATCGTTTAAATTAATCTTGATGGGTTCTTCGCTCCAGATGTAACGACCTTTGTTGGACAGGAATAACGGCTGGGCTTGGTTTGTGCCGCAGTCTGAATTCAGGTTGTACGTATAGGTATTGTCAAAAGGCATTTTATCGCCATCCAACACTACTCCTCCCCACCATTTTTCATTGGCAAGAAGTTCAATTTCTTTTTTAGTTTCGGACGAATGAGGCCTCTCGCAACTTGATAAGGAGCAGAAAAATACAAAGGGAAGTACAAGCTGATAAATTTTGAAACTATTCATAGTCAGTGAGGTTGAAGTACAATTTTGCAGAGATCTAGTAGGGAAGTTATATTAAAATAGACTAAATTTATCTTGTAGAACTCAGAATCTTTTGGACTCACCAAACATTCTTCTGTCCCGGATTATTTTGAATTTTAAATAGTTTTTGATTTGGCATTGTAGTGAATGGCTTGCAAGGTGAGATAAAAGGGAATGGGAAAGCGTACAATGGTTTGATACCTGCGAGCAGTCATTTGGATGATCATGCCATTGCTTCCATTCTAACGTTATATCAGATTGAACTTTGGCAATACATCGTTTCCGGGTAATACTTTAAAGGTGTGTAAAGTTCGTAAGGCTGTGAACAAAGAGTGAGATGGAAATAGAGTACAAAGCGAAGAATTGTAAAACAACAATGATTTCTAAGTAAAACTAAAATTCCCTCTTGTCCTGGGGAATCTATTTATTGACTCGATGGTATTGATACATCTTAATCGATTAGGGATGAGTTGGCGGCAAATGAAGAACGGATATTAAAAGGTATGAAGTGGAGAGTTCGTAATGTGATGCAGGGGCCTGACGGATATTTGTATATCGGTGTTGATGGTGATTTTGAGCATTTATCCGGAATAAGAAATGGTCAATCATGGTCAGAAGTGTTTTCCCTGACGGTTATAAATCACCCGACCTTTTATGATAGTCATTTCAATATTGATTTCGTTATCAAAAATCACAAGATCAGCTTCTTTACCAATGGTGATTGAACCTTTCTTATCTTCTACCTGAAGAATACGGGCGGGTGTGGCTGTCATCATTCTTACGGCTTCCAGTAAAGGAACGTCTGCCATTAGGATCATGCTTCTTATTAATCGATCAGCAGTTGCAACACTGCCTGCAAAAGAACTTCGGTCTGGTAATTTTGCAACCCCATCTTCTACAATAACTTTCAATCCGTTATGAATGCTTCCAAGTGTACTTTCTCCGGGTGGCATTCCCGCAGCACGCATGGCATCTGTAATTAAAGCTGTTCTGTCTGCTCCCTTAATTTTATACACTAACTTAAGCAATGGGGCGGGAAGGTGAATGCCATCGGCTATGATTTCAACATCCATTTCATCAATGATATAAGCACTTTCAATTACACCGGCAAAGCGATAGGCATTTCTTCTTGTAACGCCTGACATTCCCGAATATAAATGAGTGGCAAGGGTGAACCCGTTTTCAAAAGCTACTAGCACCTCTTCATATATAGCATCAGTGTGGGCAACTGCAGGTAGTATGCCTTTCGATTTCATGTACTTTCCAAATTCAATGGCACCCTTTAATTCAGGAGCTGCACTCCATCGTTTAATGGAAGAAGAGCGTGCTACAATATCTTTATACTCTTCAGGATTTGGATCTCTGATATATTTTGGGTCTTGTGCTCCTCGTTGGTTCATAGCAAAGTAAGGACCTTCCAGATGTAGTCCCAGAAACTGTGTTCCATTTTTATTATTTTGATGAGCCACTTCGTATACTGAAAGCGTTTGCAACAATTCTTCTCGGCTGCTGGATAGAGTAGTGGGCAACATGGAAGTAGTTCCGTATTTCGCGTGCGTTTCTGCTATTTTTAGAAAGGCATTCTCTGTGCCATCCATGAAGTCATGCCCACCTCCGCCATGAACATGGATATCGATAAAACCTGGCGACACATACTTTCCTTGTGCGTTTATTTCAATGGCACCTTCAATCTTTATATCTTTTTCCTCTATCGCAATAATTTTATCTCCGCTTATAAGAATACAACCCTGAGGAATAAGTCGATTAGGGGTAATGATCTTACCGTTGAATATTTTTATTTGTTGCTGATTCATTCCTGAAACATTTTTAGAATGCCCAACGTCTTATTCGATGACCGTAAAAGGCATAAAATACAAGATACAGATAACAGGGAAATAATACCCAGTACGCGCTTCGTACATTATATAGATCAGCAACATATCCATAACAAAGTGGCAAGATGGCATTACCACACAAACCCATAATCATTATAGAAGCTCCTAGTTTTGTGAACCTTCCAAGGCCATCCAGAGCAAGTGGCCAAATGCCTGCCCACACCAAGGAGTTGGCCAGTCCTAGTAATACCACAAACCAAATGGAAACGTCAACTTTATGATTTAAAAAAATTACCTCTCCTTTAGTAAAAATTATTAGCAGGGTAAGAATGATTCCTAGGCTGGTGCAAATTCTTAAGGCGTTGACCTGCCTGATGAATTTTGGTATGCAAATTATACCGAGTATGTAACCACAAATAGTGGCGAATAAGGTGTATGATGGAAATACTTTTGCTTCCATCAGATCAATTTGCATAGAGTTGGCATACCCGATAACGGTATCGATGGCAATAACCTGTGTACCTACATGAAGAAAAATTCCAATAGCGCCAAGGATCAAATGAGGGAATTGAAAAATATTTTTTTTATCTGAATTTGCAGATGCTACTTCTGCGGTTTCATGTCCGGTGTCTATTTCTGGTAGGGGCGAGTAACGGACCATCAACCCTAGCATGAATAAAACTATTCCAACAATAACGTATGGAGGGATAACCCTTCTTATCAATTCATCCAGAGCTGCACTTCTTTCGGTGTCACTCATTTCTCCTAATGCTTTGGATAGATCAGTGTCTGTTGCTTTTAATACAACAGCTGCAAATACAATGGGAGCAAGGATTCCCGCCCCTTTATTAAAAATCCCCATGATGCTAATCCGTTGAGCAGCTCTTTCAATTGGACCAAGTACAGTAATGTATGGATTGGCCGCGGTTTGCAGGGTGGATAAGCCAGCTCCGATGGTAAAAAGCCCAACAAGAAAAATTTCATAGACGCGCCCAAGAGCAGCAGGCACAAAAATAAAAGCTCCAACGGACATCGTCCAAAAACCAATCATCATTCCTTTTTTGAACCCTACTTTCTTAAGTAGATAGGAAGATGGCACCGCCATAACGAAGTAAGAAATATAGAAAGCGAATGTGACGAGGTACGCTTTAAAATTAGTAAGCTCACAGGCTATTTTAAAGTAGGGAATAAGAATGGCATTTACCCATGAGACAAATCCAAAAATAAAGAATAAAATACCTATAGTGAGAATAGAAATTCGCGTATCGCGTTTGCTTAAAGAATCCGTTGGTATGTCTCCTAAGGCTTTACTCATGAATGATTCGGCAACTACTCGATCTTAGATGTTGGCATTGAACCGGGTACTTGAATAGGTTTCCTCTTAGAACCCTTGTTATCGGGCCTTTCATTTAATTGGAACGAACTTCAAACAGACTGGCTTGCCTACAGTAATCTTTTTTCCAGTGGAAGTAAGTAACCCGGTTTTTTTATCGCGCTTGAATACAATTATCTCATCGGTGTTTTGATTGGCCACCAACAAAAAATTTCCGGATGGATCAATACTAAAATTACGTGGCGTTCTTCCAAGTGTAGATTGTCTTCCTACAAAAGTTAAATTTCCTGTCTGGTCAATTGCGTATATGCCTAATTCATTTATATCCCCGCGCATGGACCCGTATAGGAATTTTCCATCCGGTGAGATATGTATATCAGCAGCATCGATCTTTCCGATAAATCCATCTGCTGGCATAGAGACGGTTTGTTTTTCCCTTAGTTTTCCATTCGTATAATCATATACGGTAACGATTCCACTCATTTCCTGAATCAGGTAGGCGTATTTTTCTGAAGGATCAAACGTAAAATGCCTTGGACCACCTCCGGCAGCCACACTTACATAGGCTTGTTCTGCTATGGTAAGTGGTTTCGGTTTTGAAACATCAACAGCATAGATGTTAACTTTATCTGTTCCTAAATCTGGCACAAACAGATAACGGTTGTCCTTTGACAAGACTGCAGCATGAACGTGTGCCTTCTCCTGATTGCTCAAAGCGCCACTGCCCTCATGTTGAAAGGTTTGAATATTTGCACTTAATGAGCGATTAGAATTGATGGGTATTGCTGACACACTTCCCCCACTGTAGTTGCCGACAAAGACAAATTTATTTTTTGAATCGATCGAAACATAGCATGGATCGCTGCCACCGGAACTTACGCTATTAAGGAAAACTAATTTCCCCGTTTTTGCATCAAAGGAAAATGCGCTGATAGTGCCACCAGCCTCTTCGCTGACGGAATAAATATTTTTATGGTCTTCTGTGATGGCGAAGAAAGATGGATTAGTAATACTGCCTTCTTCAGCTTTATAGGTAAACTCACCCGTTTCAGTGTTAAACGAGTACACATAGATGCCTTGACTTTTGCCCGCTACGGTATACGTGCCAACCAGAAGATTATAAATTTTTCCTGGATTCATTCCGCTCTGTGCGATAGAGAAAAAGCAAATCAACATCATGAGTAGTAATAGGGTAGGTTTCATAACTTGATTAGGTTTTAGTTTCTGACGATCATTATTCTTTGAATGGAGCTTACTATATATGACACAATGCCTCTAATATTTCTACTAAAGTAATTGTTGTTTTCGGATTTGTAACACCGTTTATCCAATTACATGGCAGTTCATAAACTTGACCATAATCTTCCTTTTAGTTCTGAGATCAAATACCTATATTATGAAGTGTTCTCTGATTAAATGTATAAGTATGTGAGATCGGAAAAGATTCAACAGCCTTCCAGAAGATTTCTTTCTATTGACGCTCTGCGTGGGTTTGATATGCTCATGATTGCGGGGTTAGGGACATTCATATCGTTGTTACATGGCAAAACAGATTGGTGGTGGGTGGATTCACTCTCCCTTCAGTTTGAGCATCCTGCATGGAATGGATTTACATTTTATGATTTCATTTTTCCCCTCTTTCTTTTTATTGCCGGAGTATCACTACCGTTTTCGTTAAACAAAGGACTTGAGCAAGGGCTCTCCAAACAGCAGCTCTATAAAAAGGCGTTTATCAGAATGCTTATTTTAATTGCATTGGGGATACTCGATAAGAATGCCCCTGTGCCTTTTTTCGAATGGTCTCAAATTCGCATTGTGGGCGTGCTTCAACGTATTGGGTTTGCAGGATTTATTGTTACCGTGCTATACTTGAATTTCAATTTCAGACACAGACTATTTTGGGTAGCAGGGCTGCTGTTGGGTTACTATGCTGTCATGTATCTAATCCCTGTGCCGGGCTTTGGCTCTGGTGATCTTTCTTTTGAAGGTAATCTTCACGGCTGGATTGATAGAGCAATCCTTCCGGGGCGATTGATTCAAAAAACCTATGATGAGAATGGTATTTTAACCCAACTGCCAGCACTGTGCCTTACCCTTATGGGGAGTTTGGCTGGCGATATATTTAGAAGTAAAACACTTTCTGATTATCGTAAGCTTCTCAATCTGATAGTCACCGGGATAATTTGTGTCTGTGTTGGCTTACTCTGGAGTTTACATTTTCCTATCAATAAACATTTGTGGAGTAGCTCTTTCATTATGCTCACAGGCGGCATGTCGTTTCTTGCTATTGGCCTCTTCTATTGGTTCATAGATATACTCAATTTTCAAAGATGGGCTTTCTTCTTTACCGTCATTGGTATGAATAGCCTTACGATCTACATGAGTTATCGATTTATCGATTTCGGATATACCTCACACTTACTTTTTAGTGGCTTATATATGTATAGCCCTGAAAAGTGGCATCCCGTTTTTGAAAGCCTGGGGGCACTGGGCTTGGTTTGGATTTTCCTTTACATTTTATACAGGCTGAAAATTTTTATTAAAGTATGAAGCTTGATGAAGCAGAAATAGCATCTATCTCTAACCGCAACTAACAACTCCTTTAAAGTGACCAACACTTTCAGCAAGCCCCATCGCGGGATCGCCTTTTTGTTCGAATTCCAAACTGCATACGCCCGTGTACCCTGACTTGTTCAACGCTTTAACAAGACTGACAAAATTCATTTTACCGCGACCATTGACAACTGTTTGCCCTTTCTCAACGGGCGAATCAACGTCTTTCACATGCATGTCATAGATTCGGTTCTTATATTTTAACAGCATGGCTGCAGGGTCGTGCCCACAGCGAAAGGTATGGCCAATATCAAGGCATATGCCTATTAGCGGATCCATTGTTTTGATCTTCTCAAAAACTGTGTCAATATCGGGGAAGAGTTTGTCTTCGGGGCCATGGTTATGAATGGCGACTTTGATATTGTATTCCTTCGCTTTCTTCTCTACATAACTTAACACTTCGTAAGCCGGAGCTGCAATAATAATTTTCACTCCAGCCTGTTGTGCATATCGGAAAGCGTTGTCTACTTCCGTTTCGGTTTTCAGGTAGATCACGCCCAGACCGTAAACTTCTATTCCAGCAGCTTTAAATTTTCCGATAACTTCATCCGTTTGCTGTTTGTTACTTTCATACGGCAATTGAAAGTTTTTCAATGAAATATACCTTACGTCTACCGCCTTCATCACTTCAATAATCTTTTCAATATTATTATTGTAAGCCAGAAACGTGTAGCCGGCAATGCCGATGTTGAATGTCGATTTTACTTTTGGATCGGCCTGTGTACCCGCCTGCGTTTGCAATAGAGGCCATGTAGCCAAAGCACCCGCTCCAGCTAGTTTTACAAAATCTCTTCTTGTTGTCATACAATTTTTTGTTGATGTTCAATTTATGAATTACTTACGAACTTTTAATTGGAAAGGAGTGAGGAAGACTCTTTATCTAAAAAACAAGTACAACTTGAATGCAATTGTAAGGCTGTGGCCGGAAACAAATTACTTACAGGCTGTCTGGTGGAATTCTTTACAGCCATCGCCTTTCTATGATCAGGCACGGAACAGATAATATTCTTTGACTTTAAAATTTGCTTGATTGACATGCTAATTGCGCTTTGGGGTACTTCCTCCAAACTTTTAAACCAACCTTCACCCAATTGTTGTTTGCGGCAAGCTTCATCCAATTCAACAACGATATAAGGATCTTCCGTTTCAAAATTAGCGGGTGGATCATTAAAAGCCAAGTGGCCGTTTTCTCCAATGCCTACCAGTGCTACATCTATTGCGTGTTGAGAGATTAGTTCTCCAAGTCGCTTACATTCATTGCTCGTATTAGTTTCACCATTTATTAAGTAAGTGGCTCTTAGAGCGGGTACTTTGGAAAGAAATCTTTCCTTCAGATATTTTCTAAAGCTTGCTGCATGCTTTATGGATAATCCAATGTATTCATCCAGATGAAACATAACCACTTTACTCCAATCGATATTCTGTTCAGCAATAAGTTGATTTAATGTTTCAAACTGACTGGTGCCCGTGGCTACTATGATGTTTGCACTATCCTTGGTGGAAATTGCTTCCCTGATCAGGTCAGCAGCGGCAGCACCAGCAGCTTTGCCTAGTTCCTGCGGGCTTTCCAAAATTCGTAAATTCATGGAGTGCTATTTTATCGAGCGAGCTGAATAGTTTTAATTCAATTTTACCTTCGTGTTACCTCCTTTTTTAAGGAGGACATCAACAGGCTGATTTGTTTTCCATGAACCGGAAGTAAAATCAGGAACATCAACAGCACTGGAACGATTAGCCACTGATTTTTCACTTAACGGTGCAATGGCACTCCACACAGCTGCATCATAAACATCAATATCAAGTGGTAATCCGTTTCTCAAGCAATCGATCAATCTCCAATCCATTAAAAAGTCCATGCCTCCGTGCCCACCAATTTGTTTTGCCATTTCGCCTACTATTCTTACAATTGGAGGAGAATATTTTTCTTCGAGCAATTTGTATTCAGTTTCAGACACCCAATCTTCATGGCCTGCAGCTATGCGACCTGGCTCTGGATATTTTAAGGCCGCACCTTTTGTGCCGCTTACCAGGTGAATGCGGGAATAAGGTCGTATGGATGTTACATCATGTTGTATCATCATCGTCTTACCCTTTATCGTTCGGATGGTGGTGGTGTTCATATTTCCGCGGTAACTTTTGTTTTCATAGGGTTTGTAGAAAGGGTCACTTGCTGCAAGCTCTTTAGCACGTGCACTCATCATAAAATCATTGCTTGACACAGAAACTAGATAGTCCATTCTGTCTCCTCTATTGATGTCAAGTACCTGCGCAATGGGGCCAAGCCCATGGGTGGGATATAAGCTACCATTTCTCATGTTTTCCTTTAAGCGCCACATATCGTAATAGGTTGTTTTTGAGAAGTTACTCTCCATAAGGGCGTGAATGTATGCTCCTTCGGTATGTACGATCTCACCAAAAAAGCCTTGTCTGGCCATGTTTAAAGTTAGCAGCTCAAAAAAATCATAACAGCAATTCTCTAGTATGATGCAATGCTTGCGGGTTCTTTCGGATGTCTTTACTAACTGCCAACACTCGTCAATAGTTACTGCAGCTGGAACTTCAGAGGCAGCGTGTTTACCATTTTCCATAGCATAAACAGCCATAGGAGTGTGAAGACTCCAAGGTGTTGCGATGTATATCAGGTCAATATCTTTTCTTTCACAGACTTTTTTCCATTCGTTTTCATTACCGGAATATAGGTCTGGCTGGTGACTAGTTTTCTCTAGTATTTTTTTTGCAGCAGTTGCTTTTTCTGGCCGGATGTCACAGAGCGCTTTAATTTCTACACCTTCAATTTTGCTCATTCGTTCTACTGCTCCTGGTCCACGATTACCTAAACCGATAAATCCTATTCTTACGATTTCCAATTTAGGAGCAGCAAATCCACTCATATTAAAATGTTCTTCTGCCGCATTGTCGGAAGTAAATTTGGGTTTACTTAATTCTGGAATGGCTGCATTACTTTCTAAAAGGTTAGCACTTGCCAAACTTATTCCAGCCAGGCCTGAGAGTTTCAAAAATTTTCTTCTATTACTATTCATGTCTTTATTATTAAGTAGTGCAGTTTAGTTAAATATGAGATTGAATTACTTTTTTAGCCATTTATCAAACCAGTCAAAAGCCTCTGCCTGCATTTTTGCATCAAACTTGTGCGGACCCGGATAATAGGAACATTTATAATGATCTTCAGCATTTGCCTTTTTATAGATTTCAGTTAGAATTTTATCTGCGTTTTTCATTTCTGGCAACGTGTAAAGTTGGTCATCAATATCGTTTAGAACGAGTGTAGCTAAAGGAACACGCAATCCGAGTATCTCAGGAAAATCTAATTCATTGGGAAGAAGTGGTACATAGGTCATCCAGGTATGCGTAAATGATTTGTTCATTAAGAAATCCTTCCAGGTGGTCATAAATCCAACTGGTACTGCACACTTTATTCTTGGATCAAGACCCGCCATGAATACAGTTCTCATGCCACCACCCGATAATCCGCCACACCCAATATTGTTGGCATCCACATCGTTTCGAGAACACAAGATATCCAGTGCTTTTTTATCTTCTGCATAAAATACCGATGGCCAAGTGGTGCCCGCACAAAATAATGACTTTGCCATAATATGTTCATGCTGGCCAGCCCAGTCATTGTAGGCGTCAATGTTTTCCTGTTTTTCTGGATTGGAGTCTGTTAAACCTTGACGGAATTGATTCGGTATATCTTGCATCTGCACTCTTCTACTCGCAAACGGAAAAGCATCAGAAACTAAGACAACGTATCCACGTTTGGCAATTTCATTGGCCCATGCGTAATTTTCATAATATTCAGTCTGATGGATTTTCATCATCGGATGCTGGGCATCGGATGTTCGGGTAATTTTACGTGTTCCAAAATATTTATTCCCACCATGGTCATGGAAGGCAAGGATGCCGGGCAATTTCCCTTTCGCATTTTGAGGTTTTAGTAAAATACCTTCGGTAGGTCTGCCGTAGGGTAACTGCCAGGTAAGTTCTTCAATATGTAACCCATCGTAAGAGTATTGCTTATTGATTTTTACTTCGGGCAAACCACCAATATCAGGAATGGCTAATCGCTCAAGTAGCCTATTTTTTGCAGCTACCCTCCAGGTTTCTATCTGTGTCCACTCTTGCCTTCTAAATGAAAGACTAGGAAGCTTACCTTCATTAAGTGAAGCAGCCCAATTGCCATACTGACCAATAATGCTGAGATTTTCTTCTGCCATAATATGCCTGGTGGTTAGATTAATAATTGAATCTGGACTTGACTCAAGAGAATAGCCTTCAGAGAAACCTAATATGCTTAATCCTGACAAACTAGATATTTTAATAAAATTTCTTCGGTTTTGTTTCATGCCTTGCTTGAGCTTTTGCGGCTGATCAAGTTAGGATTTTTAACTCGATTCCAAAAGCATAATTATATGACCATTTCTTAAATGGCGGCACTGTTACAATAGGGTAGAAAACAAAAAATAATCCTCCATAAAGCTAACGTATTATCTATGGCCCATTGAAGAAAGAGCCAAGTAGATGAACTCTTTAAGGGAACTGATAAAAGTCAGCTGGGTTCCAAATTTTTGTCATTATGAATCAATGCTTCACCCTTTAGGTTTGTATTGGATAAACAGAGCAGTAAAACTATGAATAAAGCAAAGCATTTAGGCATTTGGATGGATCATGCAAGTGCTCATTTAATGGAGTTTACAGTCGACCCAATTGTGACCAAAACGATTGAAACAAACATTCCCCATCACTCTCACAATTTCGGCAAGAACGAAAACCTAATCCATCACAAGGAACAACATCAGGCACAAGAGTATTACAAAAAACTGGGGCAACTAATAAAAAATTACGAAGAGGTAATTCTCTTTGGCCCCACTGATGCTAAGGTTGAACTATTTAACTTCTTAAGGAAGGATCAGCATTTTGCAAAAGTAAAGATAACGGTTACCCAAGCTGATAAAATGACAGAAAACCAACAGCATGCCTTTGTAAAAGCATTTTTTTCCAAGCGATAATCTTCTTGAAGGAGTCAAATTACCGGCCTTGAGCATTATTATTAATCCATACAAGTATTGATTTTTTTGTAAGGGTGATTAGACCCCAATCATCAACGACCAGACTTTCATTTTTGGGTGTCGATCAGCGATAAGCTTTATTATTCCAACAAAAGGAACAAACAGAATCATACCGGCTACGCCCCAAATGATTCCGCCAGCAATAATGGCTACAAGTGTAGCCAATGTATTTATGTTTAACTTTTTACTAACGGCAAATGGGAAAATCAAATTAGCTTCTAGGTATTGAACAATAATGAAAATGAGTATCACTGCGAGTGGGTACCAGGCGGAGTTAAAAGTAATCCACGCCATAGTAATGGGTAAAAGCGAGCCGATCATAATGCCGAGGTAGGGAATGAATGTGAGCACAGAGGCTATGAAGCCAAAGAAAATCGCATGTGGAACGCCAATGATTAGCAATCCAATACTGTTTAGAGTGCCCACTATAAGGTATACAATCGCCATTCCTTTTATAAAATTATAGTAGGTCTCAATCGTTAAGGACAAGATCATTCTCAAATCATCTTTTCTTTCTTTGGGAAATAGATGGCATACTATTTCTACGAGTTTAGATCTATGGAACAAAATCAAGGCTGCAAATACGGGGACGATCACTACTAACACCGCTGAGTAAGCAGAAGCACTTAAAAATGATGGTACGCTGCCAACCAAAAAATTGGCCGCACGACCGGCAAATTCTTGTACCCATCTATCTTGTTGTGTTTCAGTAATCGAGTAGTAGCTAACCACTGATTGTGTAACTTCTTTAAATAGTTCTTGAATTTTTAATTGAATGGTTGGCCATTCTTTTAGAAACATGCTGAATTGGCTTGCGAGGAGCAGAAGCACTCCAACAGCTACAATAGAAAGAAGTAGGAGGCTAATAAAAATAGCTGTAGCCCTTCCTAGTTTTTTTTTCTCAAGCCAGGAGCAAATTGGATATAAAATAAAGCTAATGAGAGCGGCAAAGCTTATTGGTATAAAGAGATCGCGACCCAGATAGAGAACAACTGAACCGAAAAGGAGGTACTTAAGAATTCGCAAGTAGGGATCATTTTCTCCCATAACCATTCGATTCTGTTTTGAGATCGGGAAACTCATTTTCTTCTTAATTTCTGGAGCAATATGATGTATGGCAAGATAACTCATTGGAGCGTTATTTTATCATGTTTATATCAAATCCATCGCCCGCTAGTATATGATAATAATCATTTTGTGGGTTAACAAAAGTCATGGAGACAGACTATATCAAAAACTATTTTTAATTAAACTTTTAAGCAAATGAAAAAAATACTTG
Source organism: Bacteroidia bacterium (assembly GCA_031384515.1). Lineage (GTDB taxonomy): Bacteria > Bacteroidota > Bacteroidia > Cytophagales > Cyclobacteriaceae > ELB16-189. The sequence goes on along the minus strand of JANNAQ010000027.1, from coordinate 16,178 downwards.
TTCCCTGCGATTTTTCTAGTCCCGCTATAGAGGCCTTTCGATTTGCAATCGACATAGCCAGTAAAAGTGAGGGTTCAATTACAGTTTTGAAAGTAATAGACATACCCATTGTCCATGACACTGCATTTGGGATGCCCACTTATATTGATAATTCAGGATTGATTGCGGAGTTGCGCAACGATGCCAGGAGAAACTTTGAAAGATTGGTAAAGAAATATGGCAAAGGTTATCCGGACGTAAAATTATCCGTGATTCAAGGGCCTACTTCTGTTATGATCCGAGAAGTTATTGAGGAGAAAAAATTTAGTCTGGTAATCATGGGTACGCACGGATCTTCTGGTTTGCAGGAATTTTTTGTGGGCTCAAATGCTGAGAAGATTGTCAGATTCTCCACTGTGCCGGTGTTTGTTATACGGAAGACTGTGCCTGTTTCTTCTATCAAGAATATTGTTTTCCCGACCTCCATGCAGTCTGATCAATCTGATTTTATTAAAAGACTAAAAGTGATTCAGGAGTTTTTCGGGGCCAAGTTGCATATACTTTTCCTTAACACTCCTTTCAATTTTATCCGAGATAATGAATTAAAGGAGTATGCCGCTAAGCACAGATTCACAAACTTTACTCTCAATCTTCGGCAGGATCGCTACGAGCCAGATGGCATTATTTCCTTTTCAAAGGAGATCAAGGCTGATATGCTGGCCATGCCAACTCATGGAAGAAAAGGATTGTCCCATTTTATTTCGGGTAGCATTACTGAAGATGTAGTGAATCACATTGAATGTCCAGTGTGGACCTATGCTTTGAAGAAGTAAATTTTTGTGCCTTTTATAGCTTTAATTAACTTATGAAAAGTATCTTAGTTCCAACTGATTTTTCTGATTGTGCAAAAAGCGCGACTCTGGCAGCTCTTGCTCTTGCGTCAAAGTTAAACGCTGAGATTCACTTCCTTCACATAATGGAAGATCCTTCGGTGGCTCATGTACCACATTCCAAAGATATTCCGATTAAGGATATGCAGGAAGTTCGTGCACGCGCTGAGCTTAGCTTATTAGTTGCCTTAGCTTCCAAGGCAGGTTTAACAGCCACCCCGGTTTTAGTTTTTGATAAAGGAAATGAGAAAATTGAAAACTACATTAGCCCACTTAAAATAGATTTAATAGTTATGGGCTCTCATGGTGCAAAAGGTATTCGTGAGTTAGTGATTGGCTCCAATGCTCAACGGCTCATACGCCATTCTCCTGTACCTGTTTTGGTTGTTAAAAAACTGACAGACGATTCCTTTAAAATGGAAAGTATTGTCTTTGCCTCCACCTTTAAAGAAGATGTTACCCAACCACTGGCTACGGTGGTCAATCTTGCCAGACTATTTAAAGCAAGGGTACATATGCTTTTTGTAAATTTCATCGATAAAGTAAGTGATCAGCAAGCGATTGATTCAGTAGTTCAAAATTTTTCCAAGTTGCATCCAGATATTGATTTTACTAGCAGTACAGCCGAGTCAAACGATGAAGAGTGGGGAATACATGGGTTTATTGAAATGATCGATGCTGACGTGGTTGCCTTAACGACTGCTGACAAGACTGGCTTTTTTGTAAGGCACAGTGTGGCAGAGGATTTGGTAAATCACGAAAAGATTCCGGTATTGGTATTAGGCAGCCCAAATAGATAATTAGGTATTCGAGTCAGGTTATCCTTCATTGTTTTACCTGTGGATGTAAATCTTCATTCTGAGGTGTAGGGAAATAAAATTTTATAACTTTGCGGCTCGTAAAGGAGTAAAAAGATGACGGCTAGCCATTTAGCTGCTTTCCAATGAAATTCTAACGAAAAATGGTTTCGTAGTTCAACGGATAGAATAGAAGTTTCCTAAACTTTTGATCCCAGTTCGATTCTGGGCGAGACTACATAGCCCACCAAAGCTTACGCAAAGGTGGGCTTTTTCATGATTATCCACTTCGCCAATTACACATGCCTACCCGGCCCACTGTATTTACTTTTCTTTTCAGAACTTGCGCGGTATAATGGGTATACATCTGCAACCATCTAAGCCTTATGAAAATTAAATTATTACTACTTATTGCCAGCACAGTTTATACAAGTTCCGTTTGGGCACAGAAATCTGACAGCACATTATTTTTCCGGGCAGATTTGAGCGTAACTAACAATGGTTTTTCTATCGTGCCTGCATTTACACTGGGAGATCCTGCCGCCTTTCTGGATATGCGGATGGGTAACAAGCGTATGAGCTTTGAGCCTCAGTTTCGTTATGCACTTGAAGGACGCCCATGGTCGTTTCTTTTTATTTACCGCTACAAAGCGATCATTAGACCTAAATTTCAGTTGGTGTTTGGCGGTCACCTTCCCGGGCTAAATTTTATTACCCGCCCGGTAACTATTAATGGAATTACAGAACAGCTTTCCGTTACCAGGCGTTTTTTAGCTGCGGAAATTATTCCTACTTATAAGATTTCAAGCCATTTCAGTGTTGGGTTATACTACCTGCGCGGGCATGCCTTTCAGCAGCATGGGCCACAGAATACGAACTTTCTGTCGTTACAAAGCAACCTTACTAAAATCAAGCTGGTTGGTAAAACCTATATCAGTTTCAGCCCGCAAGTGTTTTATCTTAAGGTGGATGACGATGATGGCTTTTATGTGAATGCCACCACAACATTCGGTGTCAACGGTTTTCCGGTAACCATTTCAAGTATAGTGAACAAGGCCATTGAATCAGAAATCCCTGCCCGAGACTTTGATTGGAACCTCAGCTTGATATATACCTTGGATAAAAATTATATAAGGAAGTAGCGATGCTACTTTTCAACTTTAAGCAAAACGAGTTAGAATTATTAAAAATCTGGTAACGCACCTTAAAAATTATGAGAGGTATGGAGTAGAAGTTAACATGTCTTATTGTTCTTCGCCTTCATCTTCTTCCTCTTCGGCCAGTGAATCCATTAATGTTTCCGCCCATTCTTCAATAACCTTGCGTTGTGTTTCATCAAGTTGAGCAGAAGTATGGATGACTGTATAGATCCTCATAGGCATTCGGCCTTCGCCCACTTCGGTGGCAAGGTCATCCAGTTTACTTAACTGTTTGCGTAAATCGTAATGTTGCCAGGTGGAAAAATTAAGTTCATCACGACCCTCCCGAACATCTTTTGCTACCAGCCAGGAGGAGGGTGCTACATGAGCATACCACGGGTACTTCGTTTCATTGCTATGGCAACTATAGCAGGACGTTTGCAAGATGACAGCTACATCCTGGCTGGCTAGGCCAGTCTTGATGAGATCTCCATGGTTATTGGTTGTAGTAGTGGGCAAATCATTCGGTATGAATTGAATGATAACAAATACCAGAGCCAAGGCGCCAAGGATGTAACGCCAATTTTTCATTCTTTTATTTTTTCTTTTTACCCATACTCCATGCCATCAAGGTAGCCAGGTCAGACTCACTTAACTTACCCTCTGGTTTGTTTTCAAGAAATTTTTTAGGTGGCATTTCGCCTTTTTCAAGCACTTCATAGATTTCGTCCATGGTTGCTAACCGCTTTGATTTTTTTAGTTTAGCAAGAGCGTCCCAATCCAATTTTGCTTTTCCTTTTTCATTTTTTGAATTGGCATTATGGCATCCATAACATTTCTGGTCAACCACTGCCTTAACAGTAGCAGGCATTTCTTTTCCTGATAAGGTATTACTTTTGGTGCTGGATTCTGGTCTTGGTGTTCCTTGAAAGAAGAGGAGACCAATGACCGCTACAAAGGGGAGTAAAAATAGTTTTTTCATAGTTTGAGGTTTATTTATTCTGGAATTTCAGAAAGATTTTACTTTAACGCGAAACATTTATCACAATAAAATCATGGGGTTACTGCCCAAGGACTTATTAGCCAAAAAAATTGAGAGAGTGATTTGCGGCAAGTAGAATTAAGAACTAGGACTTAATTTTCCTTAATACGCCAGTTGTAACTAGAATTAACATTTTTGATCCAGACTCGAATCCAACTTCGGCAAACTTGTCGTTACCCATTTTCTTGATGGTTTTTAATTCGCCTTTTCCATAATTCATATGGAAGATGAAATCGCCAGTCTTAAGTTTTTCAATTTCTTCATGCTTAGTGATAGGGTCTCCTACAAAATCTGGAATAGGAGAAATTATTGGTAATTGACTCTCTTTTTTTTCTGTACTTTCATAAGGAGCTGAAATATTTTGTGCTTCAGCAGCTTGAGAAGAACCAATGTGTAAGCGATTGAGAAGTGAATTGACCTCAAGCTTATTTGCAAAAGTTTTTTTCAGCATATCGCTCAATGATTCAATTTCATTTTGAACGGTATCTATCCTCAGTGACTCATCATATTCAACCGCCTCAAATTCCCTAAAATTAAACTTCAGGTTCGTTTTGGTATCCTTTAGCAGAATCACGGGAAGGTTAATGGCATAGCGAATAGTAAATCCATAAAGAGCATTCGAGTCGTTGGTACTCAAGTCGCAAATGGCGATTTCGCTATCAATAATTGTTTTGAGGATTTCTGAACCGGTTAAACTGGTAGCGGGATCATCAGCCCTACTGGGTGTAAAACCAGCTGACTTGCAGGCAGGAACAATAATATATTGATAGACTCTATTAAAGTGACCTTTTGAGTATCCATCTGGATCACTAGTAGGCACGAAAACAAAACATTTCTTTTCCATGGAAAGTGTCAATAATTTTTTCTGATAGAGGTTAAATATAGCTTTAAATAAGGGATTTTAAAATGCATTATTCCTGCCATATACATAATTCAATACACCTACTGAGCAAGTAGGGGGTAGTAGGCTCTTACTCATCCTCCTTTTTCAACTTCTTCTTAATTTTTTTCAGTCGTTGTAATTCAGCAATTGCGCCATCTATATTGCCTGCTACAATAAATTTTTCAAGTGGCTCCACGTTGATGTCTGTTTTGTTCATTTTGAAGACCCCCTTCTTCAGTTTGGCTCCCCATTTTCTAAGAATCGTCTTTGTTTTTTCTTCCATATTATTTTATTGTTAAATAGCTGTTACTAGTATTGGTTAAATGATTTTGTATAGGTTTGAGAAAGTGAAGTTATAATTTAAATGCTCATTGTTCTATCTTTAATGAATTCTTTGTAATGGATGTAAGATCTTTTTTTAATTATGTTTCTCCTTTGTCTAGCCCAACCTGGAAGGAAATAGAGCCGTTATTTCACCGGGAAACATTGGCTCAACACGAGCATTTTATTAGTACAAATGAAAGGGCTAATGAAATTGCATTTCTTGAATCGGGTATAGTCCGTGCATATTTCATTAATAAAGCTGGCCAGGAATACAACAAGCAATTTTTCGTGGCGCCATCAACAATTGGAGCCTATACCTCATTACTTACAGGTGCACCAAACTTGATCCCTCAACAAGCATTGACAAATTGTGTCATTTGGAAATTGAAGTACGATCAAATAACTAGTCGTTATGATTCTTGCCCAGATCTTGAACGGCTGGCACGCAAGATAGCAGAGCATTATTTTTTGGAAAAGGAAAAGAAGGAACTTGAAATAATTTTATTAAACGCTACCGAACGTTACGAAATATTTCAAAAGGAGTTTCCGGGCATTGAACAACATATTGCGCAATACCATGTTGCCTCCTATCTAGGCATTACGCCTATTCAATTAAGCCGCATCCGCCATCCACTTGGTAGCAAATAAGCCCACTTCTTACTTCTTAAACTATGTTAATGCAATCCGCCTGGCGAGGTACTAATCTTGTGCTCGATTAATAAATAAAGCATAAGACTATGAAGAAATTTAAGACTGCTATGGCTGCTTCCGGATCCATCTTGGTTATTGCCGGAATACTGTTGGTTAATTCGTGCGCTCTACATCCATTGGCTTGGCAACCCGAGCCCAAACCTTTGTTTACCGGCACTTTGTCATTGAATGAAAAACTAAGTGTTACAGAGAAAATATCGCTCAATGGTTGGTTTGGTCCTGAAGACATTCTGTTTGATGGCGATGGGAACTTGTATTGTGGCGTTCACAATAAAGAATATGATTTTAGTGATGGGAGGATATTAAAGATTGACACCTCTGGAAAAGTTGAAATTTTCATCAATACAAATTCATGGGTTTCTGGACTTCATTTTGACGGAAAAGGAAATCTGATTGCGCTTAGCCATAAACTTGGATTAATAAGTATTACGCCAGACAAGGAAGTTACTGTCTTAGCTACTAAAGATGACAAGGGCAGACCCTTCCTTATTCCTAATGGGCTGGATATAGCGTCTGATGGAAAGATATATTTTTCAAACACATCATACGAATCTGCTTACAATGTAAAATATGGACGCAAATTAATTTTGGAAGTGAGGCCTAGTGGTGGGTTGTATTGCTATGATCCTGCAACCAAAAAGGTAGAAACCTTAATTGATGGTACCTATTTTGGCAATGGTGTTGTACTGAGTAAAGATGAAAGTCACCTGCTTATGACAGAAACGGAAAAGTACCGAATACTGAGATATTGGTTAACAGGAAAAATGGAAGGGAAGACGGATGTGTTTATGGAAAATCTACCGGGATTTCCCAATGGCATTTCAATACGTGACAACGGTAGCTATTGGCTAGGATTCTCCACAAAAAGAAATGATGCTCTTGATAAAATTCATCCTAAGACAGGTATGAAAAAGTTTGTGTATGCACTACCCAATTTTCTCCAACCTAAACAAGAATTATTTGGTATGGTATTAAATATTTCGCAGAATGGAGAAATCATCAATGCCCTTTTTGATTCGACTGGAAAGTTTGTTCCAGAAGCTGGTGCGGTTAAGGAATTTAATGGACATCTGTACATAGGTGGTGACGTCACATCATTTATAGGCAAGTATACGATTGACAAATAGGAATCATGTAAATGAATTGTTTTAAATCTGATTAAGAAATAACCCCGATCTTGAGGTCGGGGCTTTTTTTATCAACCATCAAGCTTTAATTGAATTCACCGAAGTGCCAGAGTATTCCAGAGGGGTCATGCAGGAAACATTCTTTTCCCCATGGCTCTTCTCGGATAGGGGTCAACTTTACGTTTCTAAACCTGTGATGAAGTCCCAGATGTTGTAGTTCTTTCCAATATCTATTAACATCATCTACTTCAAGAAATATCATTGAATTATCCACCCAATCCTTAACATAGGCGCTTTGAAGATAGAAGCCTAGTTTGTCTGAAACCTTGAAAAGCGACAGATCTTTTGATAAGGTAACTTCTTCAAATCCTAACTCTTTATAAAATTCTCTGGATTCTTCAAAATGGAGAGCTCCAACAAAAGGCCGAATTGATTTCGCAACATGTTTCATGTTGGTGTTTTGTTTAAGAATGATTTCCAATGCTTGTTAGGCAGAAGCAAATCGATTGAAATCAAGAGAAAAGATTAAGCTTTCTATTTGATCTTTGAAAAACTTAATGGCTTTAGAAAAACAGATTCGATTTTTTCTATAATTTTTCCATCTTTCTCCGAAGCATCTCTTGCCGCGATCCATTTTGGATCGGCAACAAATTCTGCCCATGATTTGGTGGCGGCTTCCTGGTTCTTATGCGCAACCAGATAAACTAAGTTAGATTGTGCTCCATTCGGTTCTTCGCTTTTGAAGTAGGCGATATTTTCCATTTGATGTTCTTCGAACAGTTTTACCGTATGATTCTGAAATCTTGCAACTATATTGGGATACCTACCGGGCAAGCAAAAATAAGTTCTCAATTCAAACAATCTATCGGTACCATTTGCTCCGCCATTGATCTTGGGTAGCACGTCAGCGGCCGTCATAAAAACGGACGTTACAGACTCAACAATTTTTCCGCTTTCTTCAGTTTTGGCTGCAACTGCTTTCCATTCAGGGTCAACCCTAAAATCGGCCCAGGATTTTTCGCGCGCTTCTTTACTGGGATAGGCGAGTATATAATAGAGAGCGTTTTTGTCGTTGGTTACAGGCAACCAATAACCAATATTTTCCATACCATGCTTTTCAAAAATGCGTGTGGTGTTTGTTTGAAAACGGTCGATCAGGGCATCCAATCTGCCCGGTAGGCAATAGTAAATGCGCATTTCGAAATAGCGGTTGTCATTCGTCTGAGCAAATGAATTACAGCACGCAATGATGTAGAGTAAGGAGGTTACAAATAATTTCATCTTGGTTATGTTAGTAAACGTTCATTTAAATTTACACTTTCTAGCCAATCACCTAGTAGAATACCCGAGTTTATTTTTTCGTAAATCTAAAGCCATCCATCATTTTGTGGAATATGTCAGTGTTTTCATAAATACCTGAAAATTTATCTGCGCCTGGTCCAAAGGCAAAAACCGGAATCATAACACCGGTGTGGTTTCCGGTTGTAAACTTTCCTTCGACTTGCCCTGTTTTCATATCGCCTCCAATGATCGAGAAGCCACCAGTCTCATGATCTGCTGTAATGATCACCAGGGTATTGCCATCTTTCTTAGCAAAGTCCAGTACTTTGCCAATGGTGTTATCAAAATCAATCATTTCATCAATGATGTATTGAGTGTCGTTACCATGGCCACCCCAATCAATTTGCGAGCCCTCGATCATCAGAAACATTCCCTTCTTGTTTGACTTCAAAAGGTCAAGTGCTACCTCAGTTGATTTCACAAGCTCATCTCCTCGGCCTGCTGAGAATTTGGATTGTTGCTCATCGGCAAGAAAGGCAGCAAGTTTTCCTGATTTGACTTGCTTGACTTCTTCGATGGTGTTTGCAATTTGGTATCCTCTTGCTTTCAAGGAATCGTTTAAATTTAAACCGTCAGTGCGATTTGTAAAAAACTTTCGTCCACCCCCAATAAATACATCAACATCTGTTTTCAGAAAGTCCAATGCAATGTTTTCATCTAATGATCTGGATGCTTGATGGGAAATAAAACAGGCTGGAGTAGCATGAGTGATGGAGCAAGTGGCCACTAGCCCGGTGGCAAGACCATTGCGTTCTGCGATTTCAAGAATAGTTGGCATTGATTTTCCGTTAGCATCTACGCCAATGGCTCCGTTATACGTTTTTTGCCCGCAGGCTAAAGCGGTTGCTCCTGCTGCTGAATCAGTCACATATTTATCAGATGCCTGATTTTTGTGAAAGCCAACTGTGGTGCATTGTTCTAAGTTAAGCTTTCCGTGGTTGGCTGTTAGTCCGGCATAGATCTGCGCAACCCCCATGCCGTCACCAATCATCAGGATAATATTTTTTGGATGTTTTTCCTTTTGACTGAATCCAGACAATGGTAACAATAAAATAATAGCAAGAAGAGTTTTCATAAAAGTAGTTTTGGAAAATGGAAACGTCAATATCGAATTTTGGTTGACCCGAATGATTACGGAGATGTTATCATTTTAAACGGGCTAAGTCCGCCTCTGCAGCAATGAATCCAAATGCTGAAAAATGTTTTCCAGATACCACTTTTTCAAATATCTCCCTGGCTTTTGTGGTATCTTTTTGATAGAGATACCAGTTGCCTACTCCATAGCCTTGTGTAGCAAGAGCCAGATCCATATCTTCTGCTTCTGGATCAGGGTTCAGTACATCAGTTACCTCAATATTACCTTTGTAAAGCATCAAACGCTGGTAATACGAATCATTTTCTACGATGGGCATATTTTCTTGCACAGAGTTTAATAACTCTTCTGCCTCAGCGGTTTTATTTTGTCTACGGAAAGTCATATACAGCCAATCAGCTGTAGCGATGAATAGGTCGTTATTATCAGAGACTTGCATGCATTGTTTATAGGCATCCTCTGCTTTAACGAAATCTCCTTTTAAGTAATGTGCCAGACCCAGGTGATACCAAACATTAAACTGAGTATTTGATAGCGGGGTATTAAGTTTATTAGGTTGCCCATCTGGTTCTATCTCAAGTGCTACTCCATTCATTAACTCAACTGCTTTTTCAAAATCTGAAATGGCGCTATCGAATTTTCGTTGCGAAATATAACGGTGTCCACGGTGCCGGTACAATTTAACTGAATTTGGATACTTCACTATTCCCTTGCTGAAGATCTCTATGGCTTCACTGTAGCGTGTGAGATAAGCAGTTCGTCTTCCCAACCAAATAAAGTTTTCTTCGGAAGAATCTCTGGCGAAATTTTTCTGGGCAAGAAAAAGGTTGCTATCAAGCTTTGGTTGTGTAGATGTGGGAGCGAAAAACTCTATGCCTAGTAAAGAAATAATTTCAGGTTTTCTTTCTTCGGCTACTTCAGGTTTAGGCGAACTGCATCCGATGAAGAGAATAAAAAAACAAACGTAAGTAACTTTCATTTGATTGGGCGGGGGTTAATTCATTCCTGGCTGCTTCAAAACAAAACCAGCTTTTGCTTTTTCCTCATCTACAATTTTCTTCACATCAGCCAATAGTTTTTTTGAGTCGTACACAATACCGTCTTTCACCGTGTACTTTACTCCTCCAACACGCTTAACGGAATTGTCTTCCATCAGTTTGATAGCGCCAGTACCGTATAGCACTTGCAGATTCTCTAGTGGGTTTTGATCAACAATTGCAAAGTCCGCTAACTTTCCTATTTCAACTGAACCAATTTCTTTTTCCATACCTAAAGCTTGCGCGCCATACAATGTTGCCGATCGTATGATCTCCAACGGATGAAAGCCTGCTTCTCTCAATAATTCCAATTCACGGATATAGGCAAATCCATATAATTGGAATATAAAACCTGAATCTGACCCTGTGGTAACACGGCCTCCTCTGTTCTTATATTCATTAACAAAAGTCATCCATAGTCTGTAATTTTCTTTCCATTCCACTTCTTGTTCTGTGCCCCAGCTAAACCAGAATGAACCATGTGCTGCTTTATTGGGTTGATAAAATGCCCAAAGTTTAGGAAGGGTATATAGCTCATGCCACTCTTGTCTGCGTGCCTTGTGTAAATCGCGCGTAGCTTCATAAATGTTGAAGGTAGGATCAAGAGTAAAATCTAACTTAAGCAGCGAATCCATTAATAAATTCCATTTTGGAGAGTAAGGGGCTGCTGCCTGCTTCCATAATTTTCCGGCTTCTTCAAACCGATGTTGCTCATTGGAGTAATTATAATTGAGCGGATAATCCTGAATTGTACTTTTGGCCAGCATAGCTTCGGGCAAGCCATACCAATGTTCCATGGTGGTGAGGCCAGCACTTGCAGAGCTCAATACATTCCATCGGGCTACGCCTAGCTGAGCGTGATGACAAGCAGAGCGAAGGCCAAGCCTTTTGTTTTCCTTTAATGCCGCTTCCATTATTTCGGGTGCAGCGCCAAAGAACTTAATGCCATCAGCGCCTTTCAGCTTGTTTTCATTCACCCAAGCTCTGGCTTGCTCCGGTGTACTAATCGGTGTAGTGCTTCCAGATCCAAATGACACGTAGGCTTTAATTCGTGGAGCGGTGATCAGATTTTTTTCACTTTTGGTCTTTTGATCCAATACCCAATCAAATCCATTTCCTGATCCTGGTTCGCGAATAGTGGTGACACCATGCGCCATCCAAAGCTTAAAAACATATTCTGCATTGGGCGCCTGACCACCTCCAATATGTCCGTGCATATCTACAAAGCCAGGCATAAGATACATGCCATTGCAGTCTAATTCTTTCCCACCTTCTTCCAATGCTGGTCGATTGGCATCACTTGCCATCCCCGGGGTAGGCAATCCTATGCTTGCAATTTTTACAATTTTGTTTTGCTTGACAACAATGTCCACCGGTCCGACTGGAGGCGCACCCGTGCCATCAATTAACATGACACCTCGTATGATCAGTTGAGTATACGGACCTTCGCCTTCTTTTATTTCAGGCGCTTTTTGAACCAATTTTTGCCCCTGAGCGTGTAGCGCAAAAACTATAAGAGGCAAGAGTAAAAGCTTTTTCATTTAATAGTTTAATTTAGGTGAGGTAAGCTATAAAAATTACTAGTAAAAGAAAATGAAATTGTGAACCAATGGCGCAAATGAACCAGTTTGGTGTAACCTGTTTATTTAAGAGTTCTTGTAAGATTATTGTAGTTTTATCTTTAACACAGACGATACAACTACGATCAGGAAATTGGAAATTGCTCCTGTGTTAAAATGTTTCATTCGTTGGAAACTTTGAGTAATGTAGGTTTAAATTCTTTAATATAATATTATGAAGATAGCACTGTCCTTACTTTTCCTTTCGATTTTGGTTTCTTGTGGCATCAAGAAGAGTGAAACCTATTCGGTAGGCCAGATAAAAACTGATAAAGGTGAAATTCTCTTTTGGTTGTACGATGAAACTCCAAATCATAAGGCGAGTTTTATTAAACTTGCTAATGCAAACTACTGGGATACGCTTACATTTAATCGTGTCATTAATAATTTTGTTATCCAGGGAGGCTGCCCGGACACACCTGAAGGATTTACAGATTCTCCTTATTTAATAAAGCCAGAGTTCAACGATAGTATCCGGCACGTTTATGGTGCAGTTGGTGCAGGACGTGATAATAATTCCGAAAAATTATCAGCCGGTTGCCAATTATATATCGTACAAAACAAGGATGGATTGGCTCGTCTTGATGGCGACTATATGATTTTTGGTAAAGTGTTTAAAGGAATGGATGTGGTGGATGCAATCGCGTCTGTTGAAACAGATTCAACGGACATGCCATTAACTCCTATCAAATTAGATGTGAACGTTCTTAACCTTACGGCCAAGGAGTTGAATGCGTTGGGTTTTGTGATGAAATAATGAGTTACTATTTTTTTGAAAACCTTGCTTAACCTATTGATTAGCCTTCTGGGCATTCTCATGCCAATCACTGGGTTACAAACTTCGCCACTTCATTAAAGAATTTATTTTGATCGAGCCAGTAGGAGCGGCTATAGACCATCAACTGCTTCCAATTTTTTTGTTCAAGTAAGTGAGGAATCAACGCATGAGAATCTTTTACTGAAATACTCTGATGGTAGAGATCGTCATCAGTTAGGATAAGGCCATAGAATTTGCTTCCCCGCTTTATAACTAGATCAGCAAAGGCTAAGGATGCTGTTTGAAGTTCGGCCTCTTTAAAGTTTTCCAGATCTTTTATTTTAGTTTTCAGGTACCAATCTGGATTGTGCTTTAAGTTTTTTACTCCAAATGGTTTTTCTCTTTGCTCTGAAACTTCTCTCGCAAACTCAAGATATTTTTTTAGAAGAGTTGGTCCAAGGTTCTTTGTTTCATCCGGTCGAAGTTCTTCTGGCCAGATGCTAGTAACAACATAAATTTTTTCGCGTGCCCTTGTGATAGCTACGTTTAGCCGATTTTCACCACCTGCTATATTCAGGCTTCCAAACTGCATGTTGATTTTCCCCTTTGGGTCTGGTGCATAGCCAACAGAAAAGATGATGATATCTTTCTCATCACCTTGAACATTTTCAAGGTTCTTAACAAAAAGTGTTTCGGGTATAGAGAGTGTGTGTTGGGCAAATTTCTCTTCCAGTTTATCCAATAGCAAATTTTGTTGTGGGGCATTAAAACTCACAATACCGATTTCTTTTTCAGGATCGGTTTTCGTCAATTGTAAAACCAATTCTGCAATTTTTTCAGCCTCGATCAGATTGCAATTATTTTCCCATACGCCATTGGTCTTTATATATTCAATAGCAGGGTCAGAATTGTTTAGTTGGGTAGCATCAGGCAATAACGAAAGATGTCCTCCATAGAAATGATGATTCGAGAAATTGATAAGGGCTGGTGACTTACTCCTGTAGTGTCCATTTAATTGTACGGGAGATAAATACCGCTCACTAAGCTCTAGAAGGGAGTCTAGTTCTAGATTAGGATCTTCTATATCTTCTTCTTGCCAGCGGATCTGATAAATATCACTGGGCCGAAGCTGCTTGCTGTCTCCCGCGACCATAAGTTGTTTGCCACGGAACATTGCAGGAATGCCTCGCTCAGCAAAGCATTGCGATGCTTCATCGAAAACAACAAGATCAAACATTTCCTTCATAGGAAAAATAGCAGAAACTGATTCTGGTGAAGCAAGCCAGCATGGCAGAATACGGAATAGTTCTTCTTCAAATTCAGATACGAGTTTTCGAATAGGCCATATTTTTTTCTTTTTCGTTACCTGATGCTGAAGGTCTCGATAGGTAACGCGATTGTTCAATCGATTAAATTCAAGGTCCTCGACAACTCGTTCGCGTGCTCGAAGCAAAATGGTTTCGCCACTTATTTGTTGTTTCTCCGCAATCAATTCTCGCAGTTCACTTTCAAGTAGTCCAAGTTTACCTGACGAAACCATCCTTAGCACCGGATGCTTTGTCTCAATATGATCAATCCATGCTTGAAAAAGACTATTGATAAACAAGGCATCTGCAGATTCAAAGTTCCAAGTCCCCGTTTTTTCCTGAAGTCTGTTGATTATGGTTTGCTCCTCGTTGCTAAGAATTGCTTTTAGTCGATCGTATTCACACAGCCCATCAAAATCTTGTGTCAATATTGCCTTCACTGATTCTATTTGCCCTGGATCAGCAGTAAGTTGGTCGATTTGGTTAATGCTCAAATGGCTTAACCATTTTTCCTTTTTAGGAATATGTTGTGAGAGATGGTGATAGAGTTGCCCAAGTTTTTCGTTGAATTCTTTTTCTGATAAGGTCTTGGGGTCAATAAAGCTTTTTATTCCACGCACTGATCCATATAATAGTTTGGCTTTAAGGGCTTCTATCTGTTTGTCAAACCAAGAATCAATTGTTTGTTGGCTATACTCTTCAGGAAAATCCAATAGCCATGATTTTGCTCTGAGTTTTGAAAGGTTGTGTTCAAGATTGAGTCGGCTATCGAGCTTTCTTTCCAGTGCCTTGAAACCTTCCTTATTACTTTTAAGGCTATTGTTTACGAGAATACGCTTAATAAGAAACTTATCTTCTGAAAATAGCTCCCATCGCACCAGCCCGATAACGCTTTTTCTGGCTTTCATACTTCGGCTCAACGCTTTTTGAAAAGTTCCTAATTGATGAGTAGGAGTACTTACTTCCGGCCCTTCATCAGCATAGCATTCGCCTACTACCCGCTTGATGTTAGATAACCATAACTCACTAGTCTCATCATCAGTTTCTTGTCCCATCCTTTTGAAGAACTCGAAATTACCCTTGTTTCGTAGTAGCCGAAACACTTCCTTGATATCAGATTCTTTTTCAAGAAGGGCTTCTGCTTGCCGCCAATCTGGAGGAGAACTGGAGATAGACAACAACTCTTTAGTAAGTTTCTTTAGGATTTCGGGAATCTCATCAAAGATTACTTTAAGTGATTTTAAATCTGAGGAACTAAAATCGGTAAATGATTTTCGGTTAGTAAGTGGATATCCTTCAACTTCAAAAGTTATGGCATAGTGCATATACGTACGAAGCTTGCGAATGAATTCAGCCATTGCTTCAATCTTGAAATGCTGGTACTCTTGCTTCAAACTAATTGTCTCATTTACTGGCTTTGAGCGGAGATATAATTCTTTGATGCTGATCCCACATTCCTGTTCGTCAAATAGTGCAGCTTTAAATTCCTCCAGTTCTTCTGTGATTTGATCAATTCTTCGGGAAGCATGAAGGAACTTACGCTCCAGTTGAATAGTGTCTAATCCATTGTTGCGAATTTTGTATTCGTTCACCCGTTCAATTTGGGCAGCAGCCTTTTCATAAATTTCCTTCCGGTCATTTTTGTAGTCATGCAACAACGCCAAGAAATCAGAGAGATCATGTTCTTTTAAGCGTTTATAAACTACATCAAGCGCAGCTCGTTTTTGACATACTACTAAAACACTTTTGCCAGAGGCGATGTAATCAGATATTAGGTTACAGATCAAATGTGATTTGCCAGTCCCTGGAGGGCCTTGAACAACAATTGAGTTTCCTAGCTTTACTGCTTTCAATGCATTTTCTTGCCAAGCATCTAATGATAGGCTCGTCAGTATTTTTTCCTCTTTAACTTTTGGGATAAAATTTATTTCTTTTGCTCCAAAGCCTTCTTGAGGTGCCGAGTTGCTTCGCTTAGCGAAAAATGACTCCAGGGATGAAATCCTATTTTGATCGATGATATCGAGGTAATCGGGCACCAGAGACGAACCTGCCTGGGGGAAAATGCCAAGCACGGCTTCTGGAAATAACTTTAGTTCTCCGTTTTTGTGGAGCAGATCAAATTCTTCTCTTTT
>JANNAQ010000048.1:0-70761 GCA_031384515.1 Bacteroidia bacterium | reverse complement strand
ACAGCTGTCGGGCACTTTCTGTTTTTTCATCGTTCGATTTCACTTCCCTTAAAAAGGGAACTAGCATTCTGGCAGGTATAGAGAGATAATCGAATTGTAACTTCAGCAAATCTTCTAAACTAAATTTTTTCGGAGTGCTCAGCACTTCCTTAATCCGATCAGCTCGATACGAATCGGCCCAAGTCCAACCCACCGCATTGCGATGTGGGTAGTTTTTCGGAATTAAATTTTCATTGGCAGTAGCCCAAAACCCGTTGGCAGGATTGAATACGGAAGGCAGTGATTTAACGGGAAGGTATCCATCCCACTCATAGTTGCCATCGCCAGGCACAGGAACTAATCCATCCCAATTTTTGCGAATAGGCGCCACGCCTACTGCCTGCCATCCGATGTTACCATTTTTATCAGCCCAAATCATATTTTCACCCGGGATGTAACTAAACGAACAGCCTTCCTTAAAATCATCCCAATTTTTTGCCTGATCTATTCGCAAGCTTGCCAGGTAAGGCGCACCCCCCACTTCTAACCAACCGCACCGAATGGCGTAGGCCAAATTATTTGTTTCATCTACATAGGTAACAGGGCCATGCCGAGTGTATTGATGTTCTACTAAAATACTCTTTTCTCCTTTAACAGGAATGGTGTCTTTCATCAATCTCATCTCTTCCCACCCACCTTTATACTTGTATTGATTTTTATTTTGAGGATTGAGTTCATATACATACAAGTCTTCGGCATCAATTCCAAAAATGGTAAGTCCCCAAGCTGCATGATCATTATGCCCTATAGAAACTCCAGGTATTTCAGGCTCTCCACCACCAACTACATTCCATCCAGGAGCATTTAAGTGAACCATGTAGCGTAGTGAAGGAGCTATGATAGAACGATGAGGATCATTGGCTAATAGTGGAAACTTGCTTTGCGAATGGGCTCCATCAACAATCCAGTTATTACTGCCTATGTTGAATTTTTCTTTATCCATAAATTCATTTTTGGCTTTCTCGTCTAGTACACAGAGGTATTCAAACTCTTTTAAATTAGGATTAGCACTTGAGACTAAATCTTTTGGAGAGAAGACGATAGGCTTGCGATAGGTTTGATACAGCTCAATTACATCGTCAAACAGAAGCTGTTGGTTAATGACCGGATCAATAGTAAGATCGGGTGATCCTGGCTCAAAGTCAATTAGGTCTTTTACGCGGTCCGCACCAATGGTAGCCACCGCTCTACTGATTTCAATTTCACTACTTAAGTTAGACAATAGCCCCTGATGACGTGATATAACAACGGCAGGTGTCCATTTTTCAGGAACAATACCCAGTAACCTGAATTCCAACGGAAGTTGTGTAATGTCTTTTCTAATTTCTTCGATGTAAGCATTTACTCCGTCTACATAAGATTCAATGATCAATTCCCCATGTGGGTGATAGTGGTTGAGTTCTTGTTGCATGTTGCCCCTGAATTGAAAAAGTCGAGTTCCGATATCGCGTTTTAATTCTCTCGAGCCAAGAATCTCTGCCACAGTCCCCGTTGCTTGCCTTCTCCAGATTTCAAATTGAAACAATCGATCCTTTGCTGCGCAGTATCCTTGGGTGAAAAACAAATCGTGTTCATTTTGGGCATATATATGATTGATGCCATAGTTGTCTCGAATGACTTCCACGGATTGTGTTAATCCAGCTAAGGAAATAGTTTTGGATTGGCTAAAAGAAAGTTGCGAAAAGAGTGTAACGCATGCAACAAAAAAAATTCTTCTCATGGAATATTAATTTGACATAAAGAACAAGACTATTGATCAGTGATTACTTTGGAGAGTTGTAGCTAAGTATTATGAAGCAGCAATTTTTCCAACGGCATCGATAAACCGATCAAGGTCTTTAGTAGTTGTATAGACATGAGGTGTCACCCGCACCGCAGTCACATTTTCCCATTTAATTGAGACCACATGAATTTGGTGATCGTTCATAAGTTTTGAGGCAATATCGCCTACATCAAGTCCATCGATACTAAATGTGCCTAACGCGCAGGAGTATTCTGGCTTTAGCGAAATGTGAAGTTTTACTCTTGGATTCCTTGCCAAGGAATCGCACCAATATTTTTTAAGAAAATGTAATCTTTCTTGCTTTCGTTTACCTCCGATGGCATTGTGAAAATCAATGGCTTGACCAATCGCTTGTTCAGGTGCGAATGAGCGTGTACCTAATGCTTCAAACTTACGGATGTCACCACTCTGTGGTTTATCTGTGGGAAAAAGTGGCCAGGTTTTTTCAATTAGTTCTTTCCTAACATACATCAAGCCAGTTCCGAAAGGAGCACAAAGCCATTTGTGAAGGCTGGTGCCAAGGTAATCGCAATTGAATTCAGAAATCTTAAAGTCGACATGAGCAAATGAATGGGCAGCATCCACAATAGTAAGGATGCCGCGTTTACGGGCCTCTGCGCAAAGCTTGGTTGCTGGTAGTATTTGTCCAGTCCATGTGATTAAATGAGTGATATGCCAGATCTTTGTTTTTGAAGTAGTGGCATCTACGTAGGCCTTGATTACTACCTCATCATTATCAATAGGAAGGTTAAGATTTATCCAGTTGATTTTTACTCCTTCGCGCATCTCACGTTGTTTCCATGCGTGAATCATGTTGGGATAATCTTGTTTGGTCATTACAATTTCATCTCCCCGTTTCATGTCAATGCCCCATGTAAAAGTGCCAAGGGCTTCTGTAGTGTTTCTATTGATGGCAAGTTCTTCAGCGGATACACCAGCTAAATCCGCCAACTTTCTTCTCAAGGGTTCTCTTCCTTTATCAAGAATCTGCCACATATAATAACTTGGAGCCTCGTTGCTCAAGTGGTAGTATCGATCAACAGCATCTTGCACTACTTTGGGCTGTGGGCTTACACCACCATTATTTAAGTTTAGAATAGTTGGTGAAACGGTGTACGCTTGCGCCATTCTTGCCCATAAGTCTTCATCGTTCATTGCCTCAACGGGCGAGAGTTTGTTCAACGATACCAGTGCATCAGAAACATCCTCGGCCATGGCACTACTGATAAGTGGTGTGAGTGATAGAGCACTTGCTGCACCAAATGATTTTTTGAAAAAGGATCTTCGAGTTGTCATATGTGTTGATTTATAACTTTGCAAGTTGCCAATTCAATTACAAATGGAAAGTAATAACAATCAAGTAATTCTCCCATTGAAAATTGACGAATCAATTCACTTTATCCAATGCCCTCAATTTAACCGCCTTCCAGGCCGTAGTTCCAACAACTGCAATAGTCATACATCCGCCAAAAATTACAGACGGTACAACACCCATTAACTTTGCCGCAAAACCCGATTCAAAAGCACCAATTTCATTAGATGAGCCTATGAACATACTGTTTACTGCAGCGACCCTTCCTTTCATATTTTCTGGCGTAAGTGTATGAATCAAGGTGCCTCTAATTATCACACTTACGCAGTCGAATACTCCGCTCAAAATTAAACATGCCATAGACAACCAAAAGCTGGTGGAGATTCCAAAGCCAATCATACAAAATCCAAATCCGGCAACGCACCACAATAAGATCTTGCCCATATGTTTTTTGATGGGATAATGTGTAATAAAAATCGCCATCGTTACGGCTCCGATAGCTGGGGCTGACCGGAGGAATCCAAAACCAACAGCGCCAACTTTCAGGATTTCATTTGCGAAAATGGGTAGCAATGCAATAGCTCCACCAAATAGAACTGCAAATAGATCAAGTGTAATCGCTCCAAGTACAATTTGATTTTTAAAAACAAAATGAATACCTGCTTTTATCTTCTCATAAATTCCCTGCTCTTCGCTTACCTTTGGCAACATACGACCTGGAATAAGGAGGTAGCACATCAATCCAGCTATCATCAATAATGAAGAGGTAGTGTAAGTTGATGTAATCCCTAAAAATCCATACACCAAACCACCCATCATCGGGCCGCCCACAGAGGCTCCTTCCCAAGTTGTGCTGTTCCAGGTCACTGCATTTTGATAGAGATCTCTTTGTACTAATTGAGGCATAAATGAAAAATTTGCAGGGGAGAGAAATCCCCTCGCGATGCCCGTAATAAAAATTACTGAATAGACGGGGATAACCCCATACGAAAGGAGAAAAGAACTAATGTCTGTGGTGAAGTAGAGAAGTGTTAAAGAGCAGAAGCTAAGTGTAGCAACACAGGCAAGGATTATTTTTTTCCGTTGCACAATGTCTGCTAAATGACCTGCGTAAAGAGAAACCGAGATTGCAGGAATCGCTTCTGACAAGCCAATCAAGCCAAGTGATAAGGGATCTTTTGTAATTTCATATACCTGCAACCCTACTGCTACCGCCTGCACCTGAATACCGAGGGTTACAAATAATCTTGCTAAAATAAAAAAGCGAAAATCACGGATTTGAAGAACTGCGTAAGGGCCAGTCATTGAATAGTTTAAGCTTTTTGAACAAAAGGTTATCGGTAATTAGAAATCCGTTATTAGGTAGACTGATTACAGTATACCGATTACACTTTTACCTAAAGTTAGTTAAGGGATCAATATTTTCTCTATGGCCTCAACTGCCTTTATCCTCCGTTCTTCTTTTGCCCCGTTTATTTCAACAAAGGGCACACCAGATTTTTCAATTGAATCTTTATAGATTGTCCAAAAGTGTTCTCGTTTGTCAGGATGTTCGCGTTGTGGATCTTCCTCCCAGGGAATATCAATGTAGGTCAGTAAATACAAATCATAAGGACGCTCCGTTAAAGCCAGAATTTCCTTGTCGCATTCTCCAAATTTATGTTCGCTCCAAATTTTTACCACCATCGCATTTGTATCGCAAATTAAAACGCGATTGGCCTCTCGTATCCATTCATCTTCCATTCGCGCTTGACCGTGTGCAATTTTAGTAAGGTCAGATTGCTCATACGGTCTAATCAATTTATTTATATAAGCACGAGCATACTCTTGAACCCAAACCGTTTTATAGTGGTCTGCAAGAAATTTTGATAAATCTGTCTTGCCTGTGCACTCCGGGCCGATGACGACTACTTTCTTAATATGTGCTGATGTGGGTTCTATGGCTTGCATAATTCAGGTTTGCTTAGATGTTTAGCCCTATTGCTTTTCAAACTGAAGAAAAGCGAGATCAAATTTTCAATAAATCTGTCATATATTTATGCTTCGTAATGAATAAAATCAAGTGAAGCGAAGAAAAGTACTAAAGCAAATTGGTTTGGGTCTTTCCGCAGGGTTGGCAATGCCTCATTTTCTTACTTCGTGCGCAAAAGATGATCCTGGTCCGGAGGTTCCATTTGATGGTAATGTTGTGATTATCGGGGCTGGTGCAGCGGGCTTATTTACAGCCGACATACTCAATTCCAAAGGCATTAAAGTTTCTGTATTGGAAGCATCCAACCAATTGGGAGGAAGAATACAATCCTTCCGGAATTCTAATGAGACGACTGATTCCTTATTATTTGATACAAAGAATAGAACCATAGCCGATTTTCCAGTAGAGCTTGGCGCAGAACTGGTTTTTGGTACCGACTCCAGCATGGGGAAGATTGTTAGTAATTTGAATTTAACTACAGTCATTCTTCAGAATGCTGCCTCGAATCGGTTTATTATTGATAACAAAGTGATGGCTGCTGCAGATCTCCAAGGCGATGCGGATTTTGTAGCCTCTCAAAATTTTGTAAAAGGATTGCCAAATTATGTAGGCCCACCCGTTTCAATAAAACAAGCAGCTGGATCAGGCATTCGCACTGAAGCTATTTTAGATGCTCAGATTGGAAATTATTATGGTACATCTAACGATAAATTAGGTATCACATTACTTTCGCAAGATTTAAAAACAAGAAGCCACGATGGAAAAGTTTTCACTATGAAAGCTAATCCTATGCAGGATGTTTTGATTTCGCGCTTTAGTGATATACAATCTCTGGTGGAGACGGGCAAGCAGGTAACCGCTATTAATTATGGAAGTGACCCAATCGTAATCACCTTGAAGGATGGCACTACAGTACAGGCCAATAAACTTATTGTCACGGTTCCTATTTCTATTCTTAAGAGCGGTGGCATTTCATTTAGCCCTGCCTTGCCAGGAGAAATGACTTCAGCGCTATCGCGTATGGGAATGGATCCAACGTTGAGATTGATTCTCGATTTTAAGAAGAATTTTTGGGGAGAAACTTCTGATTTTATTTGGGGAGGAAAAACGGCACCCCAATACTTTAATGCGGGCGTCAGCAAAAGTGAATTTTATCGCACGATGTCTATTACAATAAATGGCGCAAAAGCGGCAGCACTTTCTGCAAAAGGCCCCGATCTGATGATTGCCGATATTCTTGCAGAACTGGATGCGCTATATGCAGGACAGGGATCACTTTACATCAGGAGAAACCTTGATGCAGCCGATCCTAACTTTGGTAAAATTATTTACATTTTAAAGGACTGGAGCAAAGATCCATTTATAAAAGGTGGATATTCTTATCCGCTTGCTAATGCAACTGCAACTGACCGATTAGCGCTCGGTAAGCCTGTTAACAATAAACTTTTCTTCGCTGGCGAAGCAACAGATACCAAGGGAGATGCAGGTACTGTAAGTGGTGCCCTTTCTTCTGCAGAGCGGGTTTCTGAGGAAGTAATAAAATCTATTTTAGGAATTTCATAAGCGGCCGATTGCGGATAGCCGGTAAGTGTATCAATATTTGTTAAGCTTCTGGTAATAAAGCGGTATGACACAACTGATAATTAAACTATTTCTTCGTGTTTCTATTTCAGCAAGTTTTTTGTCAGCAGTTGCAGATAGATTTGGATGGTGGAGGGCAAATGTTTCAGTTTGGGGAAATTGGAATAATTTTCTTGACTATACGCGATTAATTAATCCATGGTTTTCTGATGGGATGATTTCAGCGGTTGGACTAATAGCCACCGGACTAGAAATAATTTTTGCATTCTTTTTACTGATCGGACTCAAGACGGAATTGTTTGCAAGATTTAGTGGGTTTTTATTACTCGCGTTCGGCCTATCAATGGCTTTCTCAACAGGAATAAAAGGAGCTTTTGACTACTCTGTTTTCAGTGCTTCGGCTGGCGCATTTGCTTTGAGCCTGATGAAAGAAAAGTATTTAGAGCTAGATAGCCTGGTATCAAAACAAAAATAATAGTAAGTAATCACTCCTTTATATTTGCGCCAGCAAAGCCGAAATCACATCGCATGAAAGAAAAAACATTTACCAGCTACGATATATTTATTATCGCAATTCTTGCCATTCTTCAGTTTACAATTGTGCTAGACTTTATGGTGTTATCTCCTTTAGGTGCACAACTCTTAGTTGAGTTGAACATTACAACTACCCAATTTGGATGGGTGGTCTCTGCTTATGCCTTCAGTGCAGGTGCTTCAGGATTGTTGGCGGCTGGATTTGCCGATAACTTTGACCGCAAGAACCT
Organism: Bacteroidia bacterium; assembly: GCA_031384515.1. GTDB lineage: Bacteria > Bacteroidota > Bacteroidia > Cytophagales > Cyclobacteriaceae > ELB16-189. The sequence goes on along the minus strand of JANNAQ010000048.1, from coordinate 63,310 downwards.
ATTACTATTCTTTTATATCGGGTTTGTAGTAGGCACGTTTTTATGTGGTATTGCTCCCGATTACAACTTCTTGTTGATGGCTCGGATCATTACCGGAATATTTGGTGGAGTGGTAGGCTCTGTCAGTTTTGCCATCATCACGGATTTGTTCAAACTGGAAGTAAGAGGAAGAGTAATGGGATTCGTACAAATGGCATTTGCTGCAAGTCAGGTACTCGGTCTGCCAGTCGGATTATATCTTGCCAATAAATGGGGCTGGCACTCACCGTTTATTATGATCGTTGGGCTAAGTATAATCATAGGGGTTGCCATAGTGGTTTACATGAAACCGATCAATGAGCACCTAAAAGTGAAGTCGGATCGCAATGCATTTCAACACCTTCTGAAAACCATTTCCAATAAACTTTATCTAAAGGCATTTGGTGCCACCATTTTATTGGCAACTGGCGGGTTTATGCTGATGCCATTTGGAAGCGCTTTTGGTATTAATAATTTGGGGATCTCCATGGAGCAGTTGCCATTGTTATATATGATTACCGGAATTTTTTCAATTGGAATAGGCCCATTGGCAGGTAAGTTCAGTGATTCAATAGGCAAGTTTAGAATGTTCGTAATAGGTTCAGTCATCAGTATCGTGATGGTATTGATCTATTGTAACCTTGGAGTCACCCCACTGTGGATAGTCATTGTCATTAACGTAATACTATTTGCTGGAATTATGGCTCGTATCATTCCTTCTTCAGCATTGTTAACCGCGATACCTGAGCCACAAGACCGTGGGGCTTTCATGGGTATCAATTCTTCGATCCAACAAATTTCAGGTGGCGTTGCAGCTGCTGTTGCCGGTATGATTGTAGTACAAACCAGCAGTGGCAAATTAGAGAATTACGATATCCTGGGTTATGTTGTTGTAGGTGCAATGTTGATAACCATGGTCATGGTCTATTGGCTAGATCAATTAGTGATGCGGAAGAATCCTTCTGCCAAGCCTTAACCCTTAATCATTAAGTTAACGATCTGTTAGGGATAGATTTCTAACACCAGCAGCCCAATAGAGAGTTGCCTTGAGCTTCTCATATTCAGCTTTAAGCTTAAGAAGTTTGCTTTGCGATTGAATAAGCTTTTCTTGCTGCACGTTAATTTTGAAAAGATCGCTTTCTCCATTTTCAAGATTAAAAAGTTCTGCATTAAGTAATCGCTCATAATTATGGGCAATTGCATTTTGCTGGTCCAGGATAATATTCGTATTCACAATTTGATTGTAGACTGAGTTTACCTGGTTTACAATTTCCCGCTCGGCTTGTGTTCGCTCATAACCGGTGCTGCGTATTTTAATCTTTGTTTGTTCAAGTTTAGCTCGTTCCTTGCGAATTAAAATGGGCATAGAGAAATCCAATCCAAATTTGTAATCATTCAGAAAAGTAAAGGATTGAAAATCTCCAGTAGGTGTAATCGGTTGGTTAAGGAAGTTATAGCTCAAATCAAGTTTTGGCTTTAAATATTCAACCGCCAGTTTCCGATCTACCTCAAGTTGATCCAACTTCACACTTAGCTTAACAAGTTCAGGGTGATTTTCACGGGCGAGCAATGTGAGGTCTTGTAAAGTCTGAGTTTCCAACATTTGGCCATCATCACGAACTAGCAAGGGGGCCACAGTAGGAGAAAGTTGTAATGGATTTCCTTGAGCATCCCACAGATAGTTTGAAATTTTTATTCCGGCATTGATAAATTCAAGATACGATTCTTGCCGTTCAACTAATCTAGATTGTAGAGTGATTTTGGCCTGCACGGTGTCTATGGCAGAAGCCTCACCTAAACTGGCGTCCAGCTTTACACGCCTGAAAATTTCAGCTGCGATGACAGTATTTTGAGAAAGCAAGCGATAATTATAAAAGGAGAAGTACCATTGCCAATAATCTTTGGCAGCATCCAGTAAAATTTTATTGATCAGTTTGATCTGCTCGGCTTGCGCCATTTGAGTAAATAACTTGGCTTGTTTCACCGCTGTTCTTCGATCGTCAGTAAATAAGCCTCGTCCGATGGGCAAGGACACTCCGGTGAAGAGTTGGCGATTATTGTCTGAATCAGGAACTGCATTTTCGGGATCAATAAATGCTCCAGTGTTTCTTTCAATTCCAATCTTTGGGTCAAGTGGAAACCAGGTAGGAACAGTAAAAGAAGCAATCCATTTATTGTAATAATCCTTATCATTAAATTCTTTGGTGTTCAGCCTTGTTTCAAGTTTGGGATCAAAAGCACCGCGCGCTAACCTGATCTCTTGTTTAGCAACTTCATTTAATAATTGAGTTTGTTTTACGATTGGATGAGCTTCAAGGATAGTAGCATAAAATGCTTCTATGTTAAAACTGGAAATCGTATCCGGTAAAATAAAAATAGAATCAAGTGTGCTCCTGGTTTGAGCATTTGCCCCAATGGCAAATACAAAGAACAAAAGCGAGAGAACTTTTTTCATGTTACGATGAAGAAGATTCAGATTCCTTTTTTTTGTCTTTTTTCATTTCCGGCTTATCGGATTTTGGTTCTGCATATAGACTTGGAGGGAAGCCATTGAGTTGTCGCCACAGTTCGTACCAAATTGGAACATCGTCCAGCATTACCCAACTTTTTGTGCCCGAGCCTACACGAATTTGTTTTGGCCACGCTGTATCTTGAAGATCGGGAATAACCAAAATTCTGAATTCTCCCGGGTTTGTATTCACAACATCAATAACTTCTACTGTACCACCGAATGACCCAACTGATATGCTAGGCCATCCAGAAAATTGCAACGCAGGAAATCCATCAAACTCCACACGCACCCGTCTTCCTTTGGCGATTAGCGGAACATCCATTGCTTTTACATACATCTCTACTGCCACATCCGTTGAGAGGGGCATAATAGAGCAAACAGGGTCACCTTCTTTAATAGTCTCACCAATACCTGCTTGAGTTGCTTTTACAACTTGACCTGCTTGTGGAGCGAGTATAAAATATTGCTGACTTCTAATTTCCATGTTCACATATTCATTGCCGAGTTTAGCTAGCTCGGCCTGGGTTTCAAACTGCTCGGAGAGGGTATTGTTGAGATCTGATTCTGCCTTATTTATTTTTTCCAAATATTCAGCCTGCACCCGATCAATCTCTATTTCAGCGTTCATGAAATCCGCTTCGCTTCCCTGATACTTATATTCAATGTCCTGAAACTTTGTCAAGGGAATGTTTCCAGCCTCAAAGAGTTTTTTATTCCGCTCGTATTGATTTTTAGCATTGGAGAAACGTACGCGCTCAGCCTCTAACTTGGCGCGTGATTGTTCCATTTTAATTTTCATTCCTTCTTCCAATGCACTTACCTGTCTTAATAGCGCACGAGCTTTTAAGTCTTTTGATCCCAAACTTTTTTCTTTGGATTGAATTACTTCTCGTAAGCGTAATAGCATCTTTGGGTCGAAGTATTTTTCTTTTATCTCACTGATGATAGCGATGGTATCACCCTTTTCTACAAATTGGCCCTCTCGTATTTTCCAATCTTGTATCCGTCCTGCAATTATGGTTTGAATAGTCTGTGGTCGATTGCTGGGTGACAAAGCTGTAACCTGACCTGTACCATGTATGTTTTGTTGCCACGGAAGAAAAAGAATAACGAGGAATAAAATACCGATGCCCAATAGCCATCGCGCCAGAATTTTGCCAGCCATGGGCGTATTGAGCGACCGCAAGGAATATAAATTGTCATGCGGAAGTTTATTCTTAATTGAATTGCTCGATAGATTTAACATGATGATTTAATAAATAAAATCTTGTAATTCACCCTTCTGGAGCAAAGACTCAAAGGTACCTTCACTCTTTATTTTACCTTCTTCCATGACAATAATATTTTCACAAGCACTCATGATGAGTGGGTCGTTTGAGATTACAACCAGCGTCCAGGTGCGTTGTTCATGAATAAGACAACTGAGAAGCTTCATTTTGTCCGATTTAGTCAGAGCCGTGAAAAAGTCATTTAATACAATGAGCTTTGGCCTCTTGGCCAGGCAGCGAGCTAAAATTAATTTCTGAACTATCGTATGTGATAAACCCTTCCCACCGCTGACAATAGGCGTTTCAAGTCCCATGTGAAGACGATTGATTTCATCGCTGAGTCCAACACTTTCAAGCGCCTGGATAACATATTCAACTGTGGTGTTCACTTTGCCTATGGTAAGATTTTCAAGGAGAGTTCCGTCAAACAAATCTTCTTGTGAAATATTTTTGGCCACCTGGTCGCGCAGGTGAGTGAGATCAAGATCACGGAGCGAGTATTGATTAATAGTTGCTATCCCGTCAAAGTCAGTATAAAATCCTGTGAGGATATTGGTTAGTGTGGTTTTTCCAGCATTGCCTGGTCCAGATATGCACACAATTTGACCCGGCTGGATTTGAAGATTTAGATTTTGAACGGCATACTTATCACTTCCCGCGAATCGATAGCTCAAGTCCTTGGTTCGAATACTAAAACCTTTCGGATCTGTGTGGGCAAAATCCATTCCTCCTGTCTTTTCGATTGGAATATCAGTAACATGGGAAACCTTATCTACGGCAGTTAATAAGTCATAGACAACATCCATATACATGATTATTTTTTCTACCGCATTTAGAATAAGGATGATGACAATTTCAGCTGCTACAAATTGGCCTAACGTTATTTTGCGATCGACCACTAAAATGGTACCCATAATAAGCAGGCCTCCTGTAATCAATGCTTTGAATAAGACAATAAAAGAGAATTGCGTTACTAATGTGCTGAAGTGAGTCTTTCTGTATTTCAGATAATTGTTTACATTATAATCTGTCTTTCGAATAGGTAAATCTGTATTACCTGCCAGTTTGAATGATGGAAGCGCTCGCGCTAACTCTTCCAACCACTGAGCTACCTTATATTTGTATTTAGATTCTTGAATAGAAGATTGAAGGCCACGTGGCCCAGTCATATAAAAAATACCAAACAAGGAAGCCAGCAATATCAATCCAAAGAATACGAAGAAAGGGTGGTACAAGGAAATCAAAAGTAAGCCAAATAAAATCTGGATGGCAGATGAGGAAAGGTCAATTAATAATTTTGGCAATCCTTTCTGAATGGTCATTACGTCAAAAAATCGGTTGACTAATTCTGGCGCATAATTTTTTAAGATAGCTTCCATGCGCAGACGTGGAAGGCGGTAAGCAAACTCAAAAGCAGCTTTAGAAAAGATTCTTCGTTGAAGAAATTCGACCAAGCTTATTTGAATGATTTGAAGCGCTCCTGTTAGGAAAACACCAACAATCACTAAACCTATCATTAAGTACACAGAACTAAACACAACTCCACCCGAAACAAGTTCTACGGTTGTTTGAATACCCAAGGGAAGGATGAGGCTTACAAAACCGATGATGACAGCATAAAATAAAATGTAAATGATTTCTTTTCGCTCAGTACCAAGCAAACTAAATAATCGCCTTACAGGACTTATTGGTATTCCATCACTGCCTGAGCTAAGTGGACTTTGATAATTAAAGATCGCGAAGAAATGAATTTGACCTTTTTCATCATGTATTAGATTCACACTATCAATAGCAATTGTCGTGGGATGATTTTCTTTTTCATCGATGACAATCTGTTGATAGACCTTCTTCTTTGGGATAAGCAAAACAGGTTTTATCTTTCCATCTTCCTTGACAAAAGAAAAAACAGGGCTCGCTTCCGATTTCATGAAATCCTTGAAGGAGGCATCGTCCAAATGATACTCCAGGAACATCACGCGAATTTTATTACCAGCTTCAATCAGATCTCTTTCAAATTCGCTCAGCTGAGATTCATCATAAATTCGCTGATTGCTTTCAACGTGATGAATATCCTCTAGATTAAATTCATGGCGAGTGGCTAAAGAAACTTCACGAAGGGTTCTATAAATCTGGTTATTGGATAGCATGTTATTGTTTGATGGTGTTGAACACTAAGGTTTCCAAAAACGTGTAAAGGTTGGCATGTTTAAATTTGTCTTGTTTTATATTGCTCAGAGAGGGCAAATGTGATGAGAAAAAATACTGTTGCTTAGATGCGAGCATGGCTGTGCTTACTAACGCATTGGGAAACTCATAGTTTGGATTGATTTCCACAATGATATTGGCAATTTTCTTACACAGTGATTTAAAGCTTCCGAAAAGGCCATCTCTATTATCGGTATCAACCCATTTAGTCAAATATGTTTTATCCAATTCATCTACAACAATTCGGTATAAGGCCTCTTCATTGACAAACTCGAATGAAGGGTCATACTTTTTCTCCTCGGATATGGTGCGCAGACATGCCTTCAGTTTATCTTCAGGGCTCTGCAAATTTACAATTGCCAAATCAACTTTATACTCCAGCCAGCTCCAATACCAGGAAATTAAGTAATGAAGCAAGCGGTGTTTGTTTTCAAAATAACGATAGACTGAAGCTTCAGTTGAATCTATCTCCTTAGCCAATTTTTTAAAGGTAAACTGCTCGAAGCCCAATTGATCGATCAGTACCACACTTTTACTAATGATGTTTTGGCCCAGCTTGGTATGCTGGGGGTCGCTTAGATATAAGTGTTCATTCAACTTAATTGATAATACTGCCATACGCACTAGCTATACAACCAAAGATAATAGTATTGCTATCATATGTACAAGTAGTTTAGCTGGGATTATTCAAAAAAGCGCTTTTTATATTCAAAATAGGGCTTTTTACTTTTAGGGGCTTATCCAGTTGCCCTTTTCGGTAGGTATGAACTAAGGAGTTTGGAAGTATCCCTTGAAAGTTCAATTCAGAAAAAATTCTCTCAACAAAATCCAGCAGCCCATCAATAAAGTAATCCAGCCAAAAGCTTTTCTGAGATAGAATGACAAAATTCTTCTTGATAAGAAATTGCCCGCTAGAATTCCCAGTACGGCAAGTGACGTAATAGAAAGTAAAAAGAACCAATCTATTTCATAATTAATAAGATCGCCAACGAAACCAACCAACGAATTGATGGCGATAATAAACAACGAAGTACCAACAGCAGTTTTAAATGGCAATCCAGTAAGAAAAACCAAAGCCGGTATTATTAGGAAACCACCACCCGCTCCGACAAGCCCAGTCAGAAAGCCAATAAGCGTACCTTCTATTATTACCAGAAATGTTCTAAAGCGTTGAGTGGACGAAACGATTTCCTTTTTTTTGCGAAGGAGAGAGAATGAGGCCAGCACCATCAGCAGAGCAAATAGCCCAAGCAGAAGTCCGCGTTTGGTTAATTCGAATTCCCCCACCTGAAAAAGAATATCGGGTATGGCCGGCACTATCCATTTACGTGTGCTGAAGATGGTGATGATGGATGGAATACCGAATATGAAACCAGTTTTAAGGTTGATGAGGTGTTCACGATACTTTGGAATGGCACCCACAAAACTGGTCATGCCTACAATAAATAGCGAGTAGGCAGAAGCCATCACCGGCTCAATACCAAAGAGGTAAACTAGTATTGGAATAGAAAGGATAGAACCACCACCACCCAACAAACCTAAAACAACACCCACTAAAATGGAAGCGATGTATCCTATGATCTCCATTTCGGATTACGTCTGGATAAGCAAATCATTTGTTATATATCTGATTTTTTTGGAAGCTTAACAGATTATTACAGTCTATTAAATTCAGCAATAAATGCATCTGGGAATTTTTTCTTTATACCTGCTAAAAAAATATCTGCTTTTTTGCGAGTTGAAAATTGACCAAGAACAAGACTATAATATTTCACCCCATTGAGCACCTTGACTTGAACCGTTACTTTTTTCTTGTAAGAATTTTTTAGGTTATCCGCCAATCGCATAAGATTTACCAACTCTTGATAGGTGCCAATTTGCACCCCGAATCCTTTGGGATTTAAGCGAGAAATTTCAAAATCATAAAATTCCTTTTCATCTACTGATACTTTGTCAATTGGCCCCATCTCCATTTTACTTTTTCCATCACCTGCATCCAGTACTTCTAATTTAACATCTGCTAGCCCTTGATTTATAAACCCCAGTTTTTCTGCGGCAGATTTTGAAAGATCTATCACACGTCCATCAACATATGGTCCACGGTCATTGACAACCACTTCAACGCTTTGGTTATTGGCTGTATTAGTTACACGCACCTTTGTGCCAAAGGGAAGCGTTTTATGGGCGGCAGTTAGTTTAGAGTGTTTGTATTTTTCTCCACTTGCTGTTGGGCTACCTTCAAACTTATCCGCATAATAGGATGCCTTGCCAGTTTGGGTTTGGGCAAGTCCCCCAATAACTATCAACTGGAATATAAAAATGTAAACTATTTTTTTCATGGCACCATAAATTTAAAGCCTGACTGCCGGTAGGCAGGTTTAAGATTCCAGGTTCAAAGTTAATGTTCCGACAGTCAATGTACTAACGTAGAATTCTCTGTTTTACGATTAAGAAGCATGCTGGAATCCGTTTACAATCATTTTCAAATGGACTCATTTTCAAATTGGCTAATTGACCAATTAAGGTTAACTTTACCCGGCAAATAATCACTCGTAAATTATTTGCCATGGCTCACGATCCTTCCAAATTTCTCTTCGAAGCGCTCACCTATGATGATGTGCTTCTTGTTCCAGCTTATAGTGATGTTTTACCCCGCGAAACCAGCACAACGGGCTATTTAACCAAGAATATAAGGCTTAATATTCCTCTGATCTCAGCTGCCATGGATACGGTGACTGAAACACAGTTAGCAATTAGTATGGCGCTGGAAGGCGGTCTTGGTTTTATCCATAAAAACATGACAATTGCTGAGCAAGCCGAACAGGTGAGGAAAGTGAAAAGGTCCCAAAGTGGTATGATCCTCGATCCGATTACCCTGCGGGTGAGCTCTACCGTTCGCGATGCGGAAAAAATCATGCGCGAAAATAAAATCGGAGGCATTCCGGTAATAGATGAAATAGGAAAATTAGTTGGCATTATTACCAATCGCGATTTGCGTTTTCAGAAAGACATGAACAGGCCGATTGCAGAAATAATGACGAAGGAGAATTTAATCACCGCTCCTGAAGGCATCACCCTGGCCAAGGCTGAAGTTCTGCTTCAAAACTATAAGATTGAAAAACTTCCCATCGTAAGTAAACGCGGAAAACTAACTGGTCTAGTCACCTATAAGGATATTCTGAAAAAGAAAAACAAGCCCAATGCTTGTCACGATGAGTTTGGAAGATTAAGGGTGGGGGCAGCAGTTGGTGTTACTGCCGATATGCTGGAGCGGATTGAGGCATTGCGCAATTCAGGCGTAGATATCATTAGTATCGATACTGCACATGGTCATTCCAAAGGAGTGATTGATGCTGCCAAGAGGGTTAAGAAGAAATATCCTGAGTTAGAACTTATCGTTGGAAATATTGCTACCGGAGATGCTGCCAAAGCCCTGGCCAAAGCAGGAGCAGATGCCGTAAAGGTTGGCGTTGGACCAGGCAGTATTTGTACAACAAGAATTGTAGCGGGCATTGGCCTTCCTCAGCTATCTGCCGTGTATGAATCTGCGAAAGCAATTCGAGGATCAGATGTAAAAGTAATTGCCGATGGTGGGGTTCGCTTCTCTGGCGATATTACCAAAGCGCTGGCAGCCGGAGCTGACAGCGTGATGATCGGTTCACTGTTAGCGGGTACAGAAGAGGCGCCTGGTGAAGTCATCATTTACGAAGGAAGAAAATTCAAATCCTATCGAGGCATGGGTTCGATGGAAGCCATGGACGATGGTTCTAAAGATCGTTACTTTCAGGATGCGGAAGATGATATAAAGAAGCTAGTACCGGAAGGAATCTCAGGCCGTGTTCCGTTCAAAGGATCGGTTGCTGAAGTGCTTTATCAATTGGTCGGTGGTTTGAAGGCAGGTATGGGCTATTGCGGAGCCAAAAACCTTGAAAAACTTAAGTCAGCAAAGTTTGTAAAGATCACTGCTGCAGGAGTTCACGAAAGTCATCCGCACGATGTGACCATTACCAGAGAGGCTCCGAATTATAGCAGAAAGTAGGTGATAATATCTTTTTTCGGCTGGGCATTTAGTCATAATTCAAAAATAACTTCTTTGTTAAAGAATTACCTTCAATTTTATAGAATGGTTTATTGTAAAAAGATCCAGGCAAAATCAATTATCCAAATCATTTCAAAATCACTCTTAATGAAGGTGTTGATTCAATAATATTTGCTTTCCTTACGTCTTTCCTTTTCCTAATATTGTAAGCTGATCTACTTAAAGGTTGGCTTATTTTTTTTAAAGCTTGGGTAACAAAGCCATCATTCGACTTACTTCTTTAGGTGCGGCTATTGCATGGATCGTTCTCTTTCTTTCAGATCTCACCATTCTTTTCAGTGATACCAAGGGGCTTACGGCTGATGTTCCCTCATGGTTGCCCAGGATTATGTTGGATCTCTACGTCATTTTTATTTATTACCACTATAAGTATAAAATAGAGAAGGACGAGAATCTCAACTTCACCGATCTTTTATGGAAAGTCTTTGCCTCCGGACTAATTGTAACGGTTATTTCCCTTTCTATCAGGTTTATCATTTTTCTCTTAGGCAATACCCCACTTCCGGGTCATATACTTTTTGGGGATTTTGTATACCTCATCAACCTGGGCTTGTTCTTTAGTTTTTTGATAGTCGCCTATACCTGTTGGAAACGCCTGATTGTTTATCAAAAATCGAAGTGGCTTATCCGCACCTGGACGCTTTTTGAGTTTCTGCTTCTTTTCGTACTCATCTATGACAGCTTCCAAATTGATGTCAATGAGGGAGTTTTTATCGTGTTAATGATCGTTTTGGGAGCGATTGCCTTAATACTTTCTGCCAACATGAAATGGGTGGCTTACCTTAATTTTAAACAGAAATGGACTAGCCTTTTACTCCTCATACTTACCTTTTTCTATCTCGGATACTTCTTCTATACGGTCACGCGTCAATCGGATATAATTAGCGCTGAGTCAACCTCCTTCCTGGATTTCAGAAACCATATTTTCAATATCGCGCTGTTTGCTTTTGTCATGCTATACAGCATATTTTCTTTTCTGGTCATTATGTTCAATCTTCCAACATCATCTGCCTTTGAGCAGAAGTTGGAGGAGGTGGTGAACTTTCAACGAATAAGTCAATCTATTCAGACAGAACAAAATGAAGAAAGTGTCTATAATATTTTGTTGGAGAGTTCAGTAAATTCTGTTTTTGCAGATGCTGCCTGGTTGGAGATAAAAGGAACCAACCTGGAGTCAAAGTTATTCTCCTATAAGATTTCGGAGAAAGAAGCCCATGAGATAACGAACCACATTAAAAGTCAAAATATCAAAGGTGTTTTAGATCAAGGCAGTGATAAGACAAGAAATCTATCGCGATACCTCGCCACTTTAAAAGGTGGACGGTTTCGTTCTGTTCTGGCATTCCCGATTTTAGTAAAGGGGGAATCCATTGGCATGCTTGCGTTGCTAAAGGAATTGCCCGAAGGATTTACGAAAGAAATGACTCGGATCATTTCAACATTTGCCAATCAAGCTGGGATTTCAATTGAAAATTTTCGCTTGATGGAGGAAGCATTCCAGACGGAACGATACAAAGAGGAGCTCAAAATCGCGAAAAATGTTCAGAAAAGTTTGCTACCGCAAAAGTTGGAGCAAGATGCCCAATATGATATTACTGCTTTCTCCCAATCGGCAGACGAAGTAGGGGGTGATTACTATGATACTCTTCGTGTCAATGATCACCAAGTAGCCTTGATCATTGCCGATGTTTCCGGAAAGGGAACTACGGCAGCTTTTCACATGTCTCAGATGAAAGGTATCTTTCATAGCCTTGCGCAGCAGCAGCTCGATCCGAAAGAATTTATGGTGCGTGCCAACATGGCATTAAAGTATTGCTTGGAACGTGGTTCGTTTATTTCCGCCACCTATTTTGTTGTTGATACCTTGGAGAAAAAGATATTTTATGCCCGGGCAGGCCATTGTCCAGTACTCTATTATAGTGCCAAAGCCCAAAAAACAGAGTATCTTAAAGATAAGGGAACAGCCTTGGGAATGATTAAAACCAAAGACTATTGTAATTTCATTGAGACAAATGAAATTCCATATGCATCTGGCGACATCATGGTGCTGTACACGGACGGTATTACAGAAGCAAAGGATAAAAAGGGAGAAGAGTTTGATCTTGTTAGGTTAGAAAAGACAGTTGCAGAAGTAACAGAAAAAAGTTCAAAAGAAATTCAGGAACACCTGATTAAAAGGCTTTATGAATATTCGGGAACCGATCAAATTAATGACGATTACACAACGATGATTGTAAAATTCAGATAAAAAGAACGCGAACATAAGACCAGTAAAACCGTTTAAAACATATGGTTCACATCAAACGATTACAGGAAAGTGACACTGATATCATCGCCATCATCGGTGAAATTGATGCGAGTTCCTCGATAGAGTTGGACTTGACAATTGCCAAAAGTGTGGGTGATGGTTTTTCTAAAATTTTGGTCGATTGCAGCGCCTTAGAATACATTTCATCGGCAGGGCTAGGTGTGTTCATGTCTTATATCGAGGAATTTCAGGAGAAAGAAATAAAAATGATATTATTTGGCATGAAAGAGAAAGTGACGAATACATTCGTCATTCTCGGCCTTGCTGATTTGTTGCAGATATGTACTTCAAAAGATGAAGCAAAGAAATTAGTAAATGAGCTATCAGTATAACATCGGTTGTAGCCTAAATAATCTAAAAGGTATCCGGGAGTTCATTCGCACTTCGCTGAAGGAACAAGGGCTATCGGAGATTGATATGGCCGCCATTATTTTGGCGCTGGATGAAATGTGTTCAAATCTGATGATACACGCCCATCATTGCAACCCCGATCATCGACTTGAATTGCACCTCGATGTACCGGAGAAAGGTCAGTTGATTTTTGAAATTGTTGATGAGGGGAATATTTTCAATATCAACCAATTTAATTCTGACAATATCGGGGACTTAATCCACGAAAAAAGAAAAGGTGGCTTGGGCATCCGCCTGGTGAAATCCATTATGGATAAGGTTGAATATTTCGAGCGAGACGGGAAAAGCGTTTGCCGGCTGACGAAACAAATGGCCTAACGAGGCAGGCTTGGAACCTGAATAATGCAAAACCAAACCACTTATCCGTTTACATTAGCTGCACTTTTACGACTTACACGTTTCTGGAATTTGTTAATCATCGGCTTTGCTCAATATTGTACAGCAATATTTCTCATTGACCGAAAGGCCATTTTTACTACCGATCTTTTTTTGCTGTCCGTCTCAACTATCCTTGTGGCAGCCGCAGGCTATATCATCAACGACTATTATGATGTAAAAATCGATCTGATTAATAAGCCGGATCGTGTAGTGATTGGTAAGAATATTACTCGCAGATACGCCATTTTATTCCACACATTTCTTTCCATTGCTGGAGTGGTTATTGGTTTTTTCTTGAATTGGAAAATTGGAGTGATCAATTTCGTATCCGTTTTTTTCTTGTGGTTATACTCCAATAACCTTAAGCGACAGCCATTCATCGGAAATTTTATAATAGCTGTGTTAACTGGATTGTCAATTTTGATTATCAATACCTATTATGGAAGTAACACGTACCTGGTTAGCATCTATTCGCTATTTGCATTTTTCATGACCCTTGTTCGGGAGATGATTAAAGATATGGAAGATCTAAAAGGAGACGATACGTTTGGCTGTAAAACCCTTCCCATCATCTGGGGGCTTCGTAAGTCAAAGTGGTTTGTCTATGTTGTAGTGGGTTTGTTTGCAATCACTGTTCTTGTCATTAATCATATATATGTTGGATTGCCGATCTATTATTTCATCTTCTTTCTTTTCCTTCCAGTGGGTGGTTTATTGATCTACCTAGATCGTGCGGATACCGTAAAAGATTTTTACAGACTTAGTCAAGTATGTAAAGTAATCATGTTGCTGGGGATTTCAAGCATGGCGTTTATTTAATTGCTTTCTTTGCAATAATGGCAAATCAAGCTCGCATCGCAATTTTCGCTTCAGGTAGTGGCACCAATGCCGAAGAAATTATTAAATATTTTCAATCTCATTCGTCCATCAAAATTGTCCTTTTACTTAGTAACAATCCAGCTGCATCAGCACTGCAACGAGCTAATAAATATGGTGTTGCTACAATGGTCTTTTCTAAAAGTCAGTTTGTTGACAGCGATGAAGTAGTGAATTTGTTAAAGCAATCGGGAATAACGCATGTCGTGCTGGCTGGGTTTTTATGGCTCATCCCCTTAAATCTGATTAAATCATACGCACCTCGAATCATTAACATCCATCCGGCCTTGTTACCCAAATTTGGTGGTAAGGGAATGTATGGAATGAAAGTACATGAAGCAGTTAAAGTCAAGGGAGAGAAAGAAACGGGTATTACTATTCACGAAGTGAATGAACACTATGACGAGGGAAGGATATTATTTCAAACTAGTTGTGAAGTTTCTTCTTCTGATACGGCTCAACAAATTGCAGAAAAGGTTCATCAATTGGAGTATGCTAATTATCCAAAGGTGATTGAGCGCTGGATTAATGATTGATAGAAGCCTGATCAATCATTTTTTTTCACGAAGGATATGCTCCAACGCGCAAAGTCAGGCGTTGCTTTTGTCACTACCATGTCAATGCTCACTTGATCTTCAAACTTAATTTCTTTTTTGAAAATAGCCTCTTCACGAAATAGAATGGGACCAATGTGTAGTTCTTCAAACTTGAGGTTGGTTAGACCATGTTGTGAGAAACAGGCGATGCGTGCAGTAGCACCATAGTCATAATAAGCGGAATGTCTGAGATGACGGTTCTGATCAATATCGGACCAGCGAACTTGAATCGGGTACAAAAAGGAGTTCATGGGTAGCTCTTATTCAATCGCATGAATGGTAACTCAATAGCGATAGGCAACAATGACTTTGCCTGCTTTGCTCAATTTCGTAAAGTCCCGCTTGCTATAACGTGGCAATAATACTTTATTAATGCTGGCAAGAATCTGATAAAACGTTTTTTTCATGATTAATGCGGTTATTGTTTTTCAATCTTTTCACGTTTGGTCCAAACCTCATCTATTGGTTCGCCCTTACTGCTGAGCCCGGAATGGCGCCAATCACTTCCAAGTAGATTAAAATCAAATAGAAGTTTAGCCCCAACACGAGAATTGTCTCTTGAGAAGAAATCAATGGTTTCAATGTACTTCCCATTTTCTGTAGTGTAGGTACCGCCACCAGTACCAAAAAACTCTTTTGTTTCATCGTTGCATGCAATCCATTGAAAGCGAGTGCCAGAAAGTATCTTCATAGTCTTTCTCGGCCCGAGGGTTCTTTTTTCCATTCCTTTGTCAGTCATACGGCCCGTAATAAGCCAAGCTCCTGCCAGCAGGTCGGGGCTACCAGAATCAATTCTTGAGAATTCTTCCCTTTTGTCATTTGTTTTAAATAAGAGTTTATCATCCTTCTGCATAACTTCAGTTTGATGCTCCACACCGATCCACTCCGGGTTAAGTGTATTGAATTCGTGTATTTCAAGGAATTGATTTTTCTCAATCCTCCAGAGGCCACCACATGTGCCGATAAAGGTGTTATTTTTTTTATTATATACAGCTGCTGAAAAATAGTGGTCGGTTACAATCATGGCGATGTGATTTTCGTCAGGGCCACTCTCCCATGCGCCAATAATGTTTATGGATTGAGCTTGGCCTAAATAGCTGGCAGCCAAAACAGAAAAGAGAAGGATTAAATTCCGCATATGTTAAGGATTAACAGATTCATGGTGTATTCACTTCATGAAAACCTTCAGTAGAATTATCCGTCCAACTCATGGGGTAGCTTCTATCTAAAAATTCTAAAGAATCTTCTGTCAAATGAAGAGGGTGAAACGTGTCAATCATCACAGCAAGTTCGTGTGTTTCTTTTGCACCAATACTTTTCTCCACGGTTCCGGGATGTGGGCCGTGAGGAAGACCACCAGGATGTAAAGTGAAGGAGCCTCTTTCAATACCTCTGCGACTCATAAAATTTCCCTCGGCATAATACAATACCTCATCGCTGTCAATATTACTGTGATTGTAAGGGGCTGGTATGGCAAGTGGATGATAATCGAATAGGCGGGGCACGAAAGAACAGATTACGAAATTATGTGCCTGAAACGTTTGATGAGCAGGAGGTGGTTGATGAATTCTTCCTGTGATTGGTTCAAAGTCGTGAATCGAAAAAGCGTAGGGCCAAAGAAAACCATCCCAACCTACAAGGTCCAGCGGACTATAGTCATAGAGGTATTGATGCAAGTAACCTTGTTTTTTGATTTTCAATAGGAATTCTCCCTTTGATGTGTCCGTAATTAATTCATGAGGAGGCCTTATGTCACGTTCGCAATAGGGTGAGTGTTCACCGAGTTGCCCCAGCTGATTTCGATATCGTTTCACCGTTTCTACTGGCGAAGCTGATTCGATGATCAACAAACGCAGTGGCCCCTCTTCAAATTCTAATTTGTAGATGACCGTGCGAGGAATCACAATGTAATCTCCTTGCCTCAGGTCAAGTTTTCCAAATGGAGAAATCAAAACACCTTTTCCGTCATGGACATAAATTACTTCATCACCTTCTGCGTTCTTATAGAAGTAATCCATTTTACGTTTGCTGGGTGAGCATATTGAAATAGAGCAATCAGCATTCATTAACAATACTTTCCTTGCGTCAAGATAATCTTCACCTGTTACGGTTACTTTAGACGTATTAAGGTGAGTTTGTTTGAGATCGTATTTTTCAATTCTTTTTGGGCCGTATTTCACGGCATCCTTTACGCCTTTTATGCGAGTTGGTGGGTTGATATGATACAGATTAGAAAATATTCCAGAAAAGCCTTCTGAGCTCACCAGCTCTTCTTTGTAAAGGCTTCCATCCGGCTGTCGAAATTGCGTGTGGCGTTTTGGAGGAATTTTTCCCAGGCTGTGATAGTACATGGTATTCGTATTTACTTTGTCAAGTTAGCAGATAAACAAATTACATCACTTTAACCGATAAAATTAAGGATCATGATAAAATAACTGTTAGTACATTCTGATACTTTAACTAAATTGGTCAAATCCTTATCGTTAACTCTAAATTTGATTTTATATGTCGTCAAACGTAATGCCCTTGAAGGTTCTAGTGGTAGGTTGTGGAAATATGGGAGCGTCACACGCAGCCGCCTATCACGCAATGGATGGGTTTCGGATTTGTGGCATTGTCTCCACCGGAAAAAGTAAAGAAGTGTTAAATGAAAAACTTGGGGGAGGCTTTGACTTGTTTAGCAGCTATACCGAGGCGCTAGAAAAAACAAAGCCCGATGCGGTTTGCATCTCCACCTACCCCGACACGCATGAAGATTTTGCCATCATGGCATTTGAGAACGGTTGCCATGTGTTTATTGAAAAGCCATTGGCCGATACTGTAAAAGGTGCTGAACGTGTTATGGCTGCTGCTATAAAGGTAAACAAGAAACTAGTTGTGGGATATATCCTACGCCACCATCCCTCCTGGGAAAAATTTGTAGAGATGGCGAGGGAGCTTGGCAAGCCTCTGGTGATGCGGATGAACCTGAATCAGCAAAGCCATGGATATATGTGGAATGTTCATCGCAACCTAATGAAAAGTTTAAGTCCGATTGTGGACTGTGGTGTACACTATATTGATGTGATGTGCCAGATGACACGCAGCAAGCCAATTCAAGTTAGTGCAATTGGCGCACGTCTTACTGAAGATATTCCTGCCGGAAATTATAACTATGGACAGTTGCAGATTCGTTTTGAAGATGGTTCTGTGGGATGGTATGAGGCAGGTTGGGGACCAATGATCAGCGAGACAGCTTTTTTTGTGAAAGATGTGATTGGTCCAAAAGGATCGGTTTCTATTGTGGCCAAGGATGCTGGAGGGAGCGGCAAATCAGACTCAATTGAATCTCACACGAAGACCGAATCCTTGAGATTTCATAGTGCTGAACTTGACAAGAATGATCAATTCGTAAAAGAGGATATCTGGATTAATTTAAAAGATGAACCTAATCATCAGGAGTTGTGCAATAGAGAACAGCGTTACTTCTTAAAGGCTATCCAGGAAAATATGGACCTAACCGATCACATGCAGGATGCCGTTAATAGTTTAAGAATTGCATTTGCATGCGATGAATCTGTTCGTACAGGGAAAGTGGTTTCACTGCTCTAGAGTATAACTCTGCCAGATTCATTACATCGTCCTTCTTTTTAAATCCGGAATTCTATCAAATAGCTTTACCGCTTGTTGAAGGATTTCATTTGTTTCATTGAAGATAGGGAAGAAGCCATCATTCTTCCATATTTTTCTGGCTATCTGAGCTTTGACGTGAAGCTGAAAAAGTGCTTTATTCTTAGCCAGGTCTTTATAATTCGGTTCAACTTTATTCCTCTTTCCAGTGGTAACAAGTTTGTCAATCATTGAACCAGTAACTTCAAAATCAGTATAGAATTTTTCAAACCCTATTTTCTCAAGTTCCTTTTTATGTTCATCGGCATAGTATAACGTGTATTCCTGTAGCGAATTGCTGTTGTATAATGCATTAAGGTAATGGCTGCTTAATGTTGTATCCAATGGCACAAAGTAATCTGGCATGATTCCACCTCCACCGTAAACCGATCGTCCATTCAGGGTTTTGTATTTCAGCGAATCATTAAACTTTATGCTGTCGGCATGGAAGAACTCACCTTTCTTATAACGTTTCATAATATCTTTCCCATATTCGTCCATATCCTCATATGGTTTTTGAATGGATCGACCACTTGGTGTATAGTAGCGCGAAATAGTGAGACGCAATTCAGAACCATCACTCAAGTCAAATGGTGATTGCACAAGACCTTTGCCAAAAGATCTTCTGCCTACCACAAGGGCTCTGTCATTATCCTGAAGAGCGCCTGCCAGAATTTCAGAAGCAGATGCACTGCCTTCATTTAACAGAACAATCAAGTCCCCACTTTCAAATTCTCCTTTCTTAGTAGACTTCGCATCTGAATTATAGCGTGTATCTTTTCCTTTCGTGAAAACAATTTTTTCATCGGCCGGTAAAAACTCATCCGCTAAATCGATTGCTTGATTCATATATCCTCCAGGGTTGCCCTGCAAGTCCAGAACAAGCTTTTTCATGCCCGCCTTTTTCAATTTTGTTAAGGCATCCTGAAATTCTTCATAGGTGGTTTGGGAAAACCGACTTACCTTGATGTAACCGATTTCGTGATCAATCATGTAGGAAGTCTCAACTGAGTACTGAGGAATCTTGTCGCGAATGATGGTAAATGGAAGCAGGTTCTTTTCGTTTTTCCTGGCGATCTCAATTTTTACTTCACTTCCTTTGGGGCCTTTCAGGTATTTCATCACATCACCATTGGTAATGTTAACCCCTGCAACCAATATGCTGTCTACTTTTACAATTTTATCACCAGATCGTAAGCCTACGGCCTCTGAGGGCCCACCTCCAAGGGGAGAGACAACCACAATGGTATCATGAAAAATATTGAATTCTATGCCGATTCCCTCAAAATTTCCGCGCAGATCTTCATTTGCTTCTTCACGGTCTTTTGCAGAAATATAGGCTGAGTGCGGATCGAGTTTGGTTAGCATATGTTGAATGGCATCCTCCACTAATTCATCGCTTTTCGGGTCATCTACATATTCTTTCTGGATTAATCCCATGACCTCGCGTAACTTGCTGATACCATCATTTCCGTTGCTTCCGTAAGTAGATTTTGTACTAATACTTGCCCCAATCAACACGCCTGCCGCCAGGCCGATACATAAGATGATTGGAATGCGAATTTGATAATTGGAATTTTTTTGTTCGCTCATACTTGAAAAAAATGGAGTTGCTAGCCTTTAAACGTTTTAGTTTGCTCAAAGTTCGTACGCAAAAAACAATAAATCGATCAATTGACCATAAATGACAACTAAAAGTTAATAAGATCTTGTGTTATGACCCTTTGTTGACTGTCTGGTGATTGATATATTTACAGACCATGGACAACACGGCTCTTAAAAACAGGAGAATTGGGGACTTAGTGGATCAGAATAATATCCGAGCCTATGTTCTGCATTACTTTGGGATTAAGTTTTATGAATACGCTGAGCATACATTAGAGCAGGTTTGTCAAGAGAAAAGTTTGCTGATTGAGCATGTTGTTCGTGAATTAGAATCCCCCACGGGGAGTTTTCAGGATGCCGAACTTCCACTGATCTCTTACCCAATTGATTTGATACTTGAATATTTAAAACACACACACTTTTTATATGTTAACCAAAAGCTGCCCTACATTGCCCAGTTGGTGAAAAGCTTTAAAGCAAATCATAAAGATTATGATGCAATCGAAAAGGATTTGAAGACGGTATTTCCACTATTTCTGGAAGACTTTATTCAACATATCTACCAAGAGGAAAATACTCTTTTCAAGCACATCACCATGTTAGATCGTGCTCAAAGGACCATAACAAACCCTTCTAACTTGTATTACATGATTGAGCGAAACACCATTCAACGCTTTGCTGTTGATCATGAAGGTCATGATGATGAGATGGAAGGTATACGCAGAATAACGAAAGATTACTACGTTGCTCCAAGCGCACCTTTGCATGTAAAAGTGATTTATTCAGAACTGATAGAGTTTGAAAAAAGCTTGAAGACACACGCACGGGTCGAAAATGAAATTCTGTTTCCGAAGGCCATGGCCTTGGAGAATAAAGTTAAGCAGACCTTCTTTGATAAAGTGAAGTTCAATTAATCTGACAAATTTTCATGGGCCGAATCCTGGCAATAGATTACGGTACAAAGCGAACAGGCCTTGCTGTTACTGATCCATTGCGGATAATCGCCACAGCCCTAGATACCGTTGAAACGACTGCCTTAATCGAATTTCTTAAAAAGTATTTTATAGGAGAGCGTGTAGATGAAGTTGTAGTAGGTATGCCCAAGCAACTTAATAACCAGGATTCTGAAACAGCACCTGCAGTTCGGAGATTTGTTGAGATTTTTAAAAACACTTTTCCTGAGAAACCAATAGCTCTTGTTGATGAAAGATTTACTAGCTCTATGGCGCAGCGAGTGATGATTGATGGAGGTATGAAAAAAAAAGATCGACAAGTAAAGGGTAATGTTGACAAAATTAGCGCTACCATCATTTTGCAATCCTATATGGAATCGAAGCGATAGAAGCGTGTTGATTCCAGAATCTTTTGTCCTGTATTACGCATACAGACCATAATCCTTAACTTTGCATTTCAAAATTTTAGAGAATGGTTTATCCTATAGTAGTTTACGGAGATGCTGTATTGAGAAAGAAAGCCCTGGACATTAAAATAGGCACTGATGTGCAGGTATTAGTACAGGATATGTTTGATACTATGGTTGCTGCGCACGGGATAGGCCTGGCCGCGCCTCAGATTGGTAAAGCAGTACGGCTTTTTATCGTAGATGGCACTACGCTAGATGAAGAGCCCGAGCTGCATGATTTTAAGAAGGTATTTATCAATGCGGAAATCCTGAAAGAGTTCAGTGAGCCTTGGGAATTTGAAGAAGGGTGTTTGAGTATTCCCAACATTCGTGAAAAAGTATCCCGGAAAGGAAAAATCAAAGTACGTTACTTCAACGAAAATTGGATATTGAATGAAGAAGAGTTTGACGGCATGAAGGCACGCATTATCCAACATGAATACGACCACATTGAAGGCAAACTTTTCATAGACTACCTCACTCCGTTAAAAAAGAGAATGCTGAAAGGAAAGTTGGCTGACATCAGTAAGGGAGATGTTGATACTGAGTATCGGATTTTGGCACCGCTTCGTAAGTAATTAATTTCAGGTCTAGGGTCACGGGGTTGCCTGTATTTAACCTTAGAATTTTGAAAACTTAAACAGAATGTTGAATATAAAATCTCGTTTGCCAGAAGTTGGCACTTCTATTTTCACCGTCATGTCCCGAATGGCATTGGAGAATGAAGCCATTAATCTTTCGCAGGGATTCCCCGATTTTCCAGTTTCAGAAAAATTGATTGACCTCATTAATCAAAATATGGTGGCGGGTCACAATCAATATGCACCTATGCCGGGTGTACCTATTTTAAGAAAGGTTATTTCGGATGTAGTAAACCAAACCTATCAACGACCCACTAACCCTGAAACAGAAGTTACCATCACTGCCGGAGGTACAGAAGCAATTTTTTCAGCCATAGCCGCTCTGGTTAATTCTGGTGATGAAGTTATTTTATTTGATCCTGCTTATGATTCATACGATCCCGCTATTCGGCTGAATGGTGGTACTCCAGTCCAAATCAATTTAAATCCGCCCCACTTTTCAATTGATTGGCAAGAAGTAAAAGACAAAATCACTCCAAAAACCCGGATGATCATGATCAATACTCCCCACAATCCAACGGGTGCAGTGCTGAAAGAAGTTGACTTAAGAGCGCTGGAGGAATTAGCATTAACATATGGATTGATTGTTCTTAGCGATGAGGTGTATGAACGCCTTATTTTTGATAACCTTACCCACCAAAGTGTATTAAAATATCCAGGCTTGGCCTCTCAAAGTATTGCTGTATTTTCTTTCGGAAAAACATTTCATGCTACGGGTTGGAAGGTAGGCTATACTGTTGCCCCCGAAGCTTTAACAAAAGAAATAAGGAAAGCTCATCAGTTTGTCACCTTTAGTGTCAATAACCCTGTTCAACTGGCTTTAGCCGATTACCTTACTGACCCTGAAAACTATCTTCATCTGGGTACATTTTACCAGCAAAAACGGGATTTTTTTTTAGAACAGATTAAAGGCTCCTCTTTGCGCCCACTTCCGTGTTCAGGAAGCTATTTCCAACTGCTTTCTTACCAATCTGTTTCAGAGAGAACAGACAAGCAAATGGCTGAATGGATGACTAAAGAATGTAAACTGGCACCTATACCTGTTTCTGCATTTTATAAAGACAAAACGGATCACAAACTTCTTCGCTTTTGCTTTGCCAAAGGCGAAGACACCTTAAGGAAGGCCGGAGAAATCCTGAAAAAGCTATAATCAGATTTTATAATCCAAAGGGTTCGATATTTGGCTTCGTATTGTTTTCTTTGCATTCCGTTTCACGGCCATCTATGCAGGACTTAAGAATCACATTAATACAATCAGACCTTCATTGGGAGGATATCGGAGCCAATTTGGCCATGTTTGAGGAAAAAATATGGCAAATTGGGCAAACTACAGATGTGATCGTTCTTCCTGAAATGTTTACCACAGGCTTTACTATGAAAGCAGGAAAGCTTGCCGAGCACATGAATATGCGCACGTTTAAATGGATGAAGCAGATGGCTGACCAAACGGGAGCATTGATTCTGGGAAGTTTTATCTCCAATGTTCACGATCGATATTACAATCGACTCTTATGGATGGAGCCGGGCGGAACGTTCAAAACCTATGACAAACGGCACCTTTTTCGAATGGCTGAAGAACATCAGGTGTATACTCCAGGTGAAAGCCTATTGATCGGACACTGGAAAGGTTGGAGAATCTGTCCACTCATTTGCTACGATTTGCGTTTTCCGGTTTGGAGCCGCAACCGATGGAATGCTTCTTTAAAGAAACCCACATACGATCTTATGATTTATGTGGCCAATTGGCCGATGGTTAGGATCAATGCTTGGGACACGTTGTTGAAAGCAAGAGCAATTGAGAACCTAAGTTATGTAGTCGGTGTCAACCGTGTAGGCACGGATGACAATGGTATAGAGTACAATGGTCAATCGGCAGTGATCAGTCCAAAAGGAGACTCAATCTTTACTATAGATGGAGGTGAAGCCATCAAAACTTTAGAGATCAGTGCTAACTCGCTGCTTTCTTATCGCGATAAATTTCCTGCCTTTCTCGATGCAGATGACTTTACAATTGAATCAGAAGAATTTGAGGAGCGAGATAATTTGTATGGTTTAACCTAAGGCTTAGCACAGGGCAAAAGCAATTTAAAAATCTGTATTCTCTGTCACTATTATTTAGCGACTTAGCGTGAAAAAAAGCATTTTTGCGCCTGCCTTCCGGCAGGCCTTTAAAAACCTCCTATGAGTTCCCGAAAAATTACCCGAGCCCTAATTTCTGTTTTTTATAAAGACAACCTTGAACCAATCATCAAAACCTTAGGTGATCAGGGCGTTGAGTTTGTATCCACTGGAGGCACACAAGAGTTTATAGAGAAGCTAGGTTACAAAGTAATACCGGTTGAAAGGCTCACTGGCTATCCTTCCATTTTTGGAGGCCGGGTTAAAACGCTTCACCCTGCTATTTTTGGAGGCATATTATATCGAAGAGATGACAAAGGTGATTTGATCCAAGCCAATGAATTCAAAATTTCTCCCATTGATCTTGTTATCGTTGATCTATATCCATTTGAAGAAACAGTTGCAAAAGGGGGTACAGAGGATGAGACTGTTGAGAAAATTGACATTGGTGGAATTTCTTTAATACGTGGAGCTGCCAAAAATTTTAATGACGTATTAATTGTGTCTTCACGCAATCAATATGCTGAACTTCATCAGCTATTGAAAGATAAAAACTGTGCTCCTGAACTTTCCGATAGAAAGCGCTTTGCGGCACTTGCATTCGATGTCACGTCTCATTATGACGGAGCTATCTTTAGTTATTTCAATCAGGAACAACAAATTCCAAGTTTCAAAAGCAGTATCCAACAAGGTCAGGTATTACGTTATGGAGAAAATCCTCACCAAAAGGGTGTATTCTTTGGAGAACTTGATAAGCTTTTTGATAAACTCAATGGTAAGGAGCTTTCTTATAATAATCTTGTAGACGTAGATGCCGCTGTCAATTTGGTCAAAGAATTTGATGACAATATAGCCTTTGCGATCATAAAACATACCAATGCCTGTGGCGTATCCACAGCTCCTACTGTTAGAGAAGCGTACCTTAAGGCATTTCAGGCAGATACGATTTCTGCTTTTGGAGGTGTGCTTATTACGAATGCATCAATCGACTTAAGCGCTGCAGAAGAGATCAACAAGCTCTTTTTTGAAATACTTATCGCTCCTTCTTACTCGGTAGAGGCAGCCGACTTGCTAAAATCAAAAAAGAATAGAATTATTCTGAGGCAAAATCAATCCCTGTCGGCTTCCAAACAATTCAAGAGTTTGCTGAATGGAGTTATTGAACAAGACCTCGACTTAAAAACGGATGCTAAGGAAGACTTAAAAGTGGTAACGAAACGTGCACCCTCACCTTCTGATGTTGAAGCCTTATTGTTTGCCAGCAAAATATGCAAGCATACAAAGTCTAACACCATCATTCTGGCGAAAGAAGGACAGCTTTTGGCGAGTGGAGTTGGCCAAACCAGCCGAGTCGATGCATTAAGGCAGGCTATTGAAAAAGCGAGAGCTTTTGGTTTTGACTTGAATGGCGCAGTAATGGCATCAGATGCCTTCTTTCCTTTCCCTGATTGTGTTGATATAGCTTGTAATCATGGAATAAAGGCGGTCATCCAGCCAGGAGGATCAATCAAAGATCAGGACTCGATTTCATTTTGCGATGCGCATGATATGACAATGGTGTTCACAGGCA
The DNA here is from genome assembly GCA_031384515.1 of Bacteroidia bacterium. GTDB lineage: Bacteria > Bacteroidota > Bacteroidia > Cytophagales > Cyclobacteriaceae > ELB16-189. The sequence goes on along the minus strand of JANNAQ010000048.1, from coordinate 37,655 downwards.
TTCGTCATTTTAAACATTAGTAGCATAAGTTTTTCATCGAGATGAACTTAAAATTCACCGGATTATTTCTGTAATTTCGGGCTTCATTAAATTTTACTAGAGGAGGACTAAACCGAATGGGACTTTTTGATTTTTTTACCAACGATATTGCCATTGATCTGGGCACCGCAAATACACTGATTATTAGCAAAGACAAAGTTGTTGTTGACGAGCCAAGCATCATTGCTATAGATAAAACAACCGGTAAAGTATTGGCTATAGGTCGTGAGGCCATGCAAATGCATGAGAAGACTCATGACAACATTAAAACAATTCGTCCTTTGAAGGAAGGTGTAATTGCGGACTTCCACGCAGCGGAGATGATGATTCGTGGCATGATTAAGATGATTGACACGGGCCGTAGATTGTTTCCACCTTCTTTACGAATGGTAATTTGTATTCCTTCGGCTATTACAGAAGTAGAGAAGCGTGCTGTGCGCGACTCGGCCGAGCATGCCAATGCAAAAGAAGTATATATGATTCACGAGCCAATTGCTGCTGCCATTGGAATAGGTATAGATATTGAACAACCCATTGGTAATATGATTGTAGATATTGGTGGAGGTACAACCGATATTGCCGTAATTGCTCTTTCTGGAATTGTTTGTGATCAGTCTATTAGAATAGCAGGCGATACATTTAATCGAGATATTCTGGATTATATGCGAAGACAGCATAATCTTTTGATTGGCGAAAGAACTGCTGAGAGAGTTAAGATTGAAGTAGGTTCTGCATTAACAGAACTTGATGACGGTCCTGATGATTATGAAATCCGTGGTCGCGATTTAATGACAGGAATTCCTAAGACCATAAAAATTTCATATTCGGAAGTGGCCTTTGCATTAGACAAGTCCATTTCTAAATTAGAAGAAGCAGTATTAAAGGCACTTGAGCTCTCACCACCGGAGCTTTCAGCAGATATTTATGAACGGGGTATTTACCTCACAGGAGGGGGTGCGATGCTTCGTGGCTTAGATAAGAGATTGGCATTGAAAACAAAACTTCCGATTCATGTGGCTGAGGATCCATTGAGAGCTGTTGTTCGTGGAACTGGAGCTGCGTTAAAAAACCTGAATCACTATCGCAAAGTATTAATGACGTAAAAATTAGTAATCGGTAACGGGTGATCGATAATCGGTGTAACAGTGGTCGTTTGAATACTAGACAATATTGAACTAACTGATCACCGATTACCAATCACTGATTACCATTATAGACTATTTCAGAATGCTACTCTAGCTAAATGGACCGCCTGCTTAGATTTTTTTACGAATACCGGGCCTTCTTTACTTTTTTATTCCTTGAACTGATTTGCGCCTGGTTGATTGTTCAAAACAATCAATACCAGAGTGCCAGTTTCTTTAATTCCTCAAACAGGCTGGCGGTGAATATCGTTGGATTTTCAAATGGTGTTCGTGAATATTTTTCATTACAAGATATCAATGAGAAGTTAGCAGATGAAAATGCTTCCCTTCGTACAAGGCTTGAGCAACGAAATCAAAGTTTGTATTTGTTAGAGGTACGTGAGCTTAGTGATCCTGCCATTATCAATAGATTTGAATATGTAAGCACCAAGGTAGTTAACAACACAACTAGCTTATTTAAAAATTACATTACTATAAATAAAGGTAAAGACTCAGGAATTGAACCAGGAATGGCAGCCATAAGTTCCGTTGGTGTTGTTGGAAAAGTGAAGTCAGTCTCCGAACATTATTCCGTAATCATTTCCTTATTAAATATTGATGAGCACATTTCCAGTGTTATCAAACGCACTCAGAATTTTGGAACCGTGCAATGGGATGGTGGCGATCCCCGATTTGCAAGGCTGTTATACATTCCGCGACATGTAAAGCCATTAGTTGGTGATACTATTGTCACCTCTGGTTACAATGCAGTATTCCCACAGGGAGTCCTCGTTGGTATAATTCGTGAGGTTAAGTTAAAAGAAGAGGCACCGTTTTACGATTTAACACTAGAGCTGTCACAAGATTTTACAAAGCTTTCCTTCGTTGAAATCGTTAAGAGCAATCTTAAATTAGAAAAAGATTCGTTAGAACTAAAAACAATAGGCGATCCAAAATGATACGGTCAGGCATCTGGATATTCATATCTTTCTTCCTTTACTTGTTATTGCAAGTTACTCTGCTGAAAAATCTTGTTCTATTTAACACCGCGTTTTGCTTTTTATATGTAGCGTTTATTCTGTTTCTTCCAATAGAAACTAACATCCTTGCGTTGATAGTAATTGGTTTTTTTACCGGCTTTGTAATCGACATTTTTTACAATAGCTTGGGTGTTCATGCCAGCGCTGCTGTATTAATTTCATATTTGAGAAATTATTGGTTGGGTGTGATAACTCCACAAGGTGGATATGATGCAAACTCCAGACCTACTATGGAAGCAAATGGGGTGCAATGGTTTTTGGTGTATACCATTCCGCTGATTTTGCTTCATCATGTTATTTTATTTATTACCGAAGCTGGCGGGTTTAATCGTTTTGGCTACACATCATCTAAAATATTGTTTAGTGTGTTATTTACAATGACTATCTTAGTTATCCTTCAATTGCTAACTTCTGATAGAAGAAGAATATGAATGAGTGGCGTAAGGAGATACTGCAGCTTGTAATTGTATTGGTAGGACTTGTCTTTCTGGTGAAATTATTTTTCATCCAGGTGGTCGACAATAAATATTCTGATTTGGCCAATAGTAATGCCATTCTAAGGCAAGTGGAGTATCCTTTTCGCGGTTTAATTTATGACCGACATGGGAAGCTCATAGTATATAATTCTCCTGAATACGATCTGCAGATTATTTCCAAAGAATTAAAGAACCTAGACTCTGCACGATTCTGTGAAGTTTTTGACTTATCGAGAGCTGAGTTACGATTAAAATTTAAAGAGCTTAAGGAACGTAAGGAATACTCCCCCTATAAGCCTACTCTTTTTATAGATAAACTTTCGAATTACGACTTTGCCAAGATTCAAGATAATCTGGATGAGTTTCAAGGATTTTATATACAAGCAAGAACAACCCGAGCTTACTCGACTTCAGCACTTGCCAACGCACTAGGTTATGTGAGTGAAATAAGTAAGACAAAATTGGCGGATGATCAATCAAAGATTTATAAACAGGGCGATTATATAGGGCAAAGCGGAATCGAACTTTATTATGAAGAACAGCTTCGCGGTCAGCGAGGTGTTAAGTTTATTCTAAGGAATGTAAAAGGTATCGAGAAAGGCTCTTTTGATAATGGTAAGAGTGATTCTCTTTCTGTTCCCGGTCTCGATTTAGTTTCAGGGATTGACTTGGATCTGCAACAATATGGAGAATACCTGATGAATGGGAAATCCGGTAGTGTTGTTGCGCTTGAGCCATCCTCGGGTGAGATATTGTCGCTAATTTCCGGGCCGTCCTATGATCCAAGCCTCCTTACAGGGCGCTTGTATGGGTCTAATTTTAAATTAATAAGCAGCGATACACTTAAGCCATTATTTAACAGGCCGTTGATGGCACAATACCGGCCTGGTTCTATTTTTAAAATCGCGCAAGCCATGACGGCCTTGCAAGAGGGGGTAATCACTCCAGAAACCCGAATAAGATGTGACAAGACACTCATCGGTTGTCATCCAGGTCATGATAACCAGGATTTGAGGGGTGCGATAGCGAATTCATGCAATCCATATTTTCTTGGTGTTTTGCGTAAGATGCTTAATAAAGGAGTTTCAGACTCACCTTATGATGATACACGGATAGGATTGGCTGAGTGGAATAAACATATTAATAGTTTTGGTTTCGGAAGTCGGTTGGGTATTGATCTTCCAAACGAGAAAGGAGGGTTGATTCCAACGCCTGCTTATTATGATCGTGCCTATGACAATCGCCCCTGGAAATTTTCGAATATTTATTCTATCGCTATTGGTGAAGGTGAAAATCTTGTCGTGCCTATTCAAATGGCCAACTTTGCTGCAACTGTTGCTAACCGTGGCTTTTATTATGTTCCTCATCTGATAAAAGCAATTGGCAAAGATTCGAATCCGTTACCTCAATACACCGAACGGCACTATACCACCATTGACTCGTCTTATTTTAGAATTGCTGTTGATGCTATGCAAGAAGTGGTAGAGTCGGGCACCGCGCAATACAGAGCTAAACTAAAGGACATAATAGTTTGTGGTAAAACAGGTACGGTTCAAAATGATCCACTTCCCGCTCATTCAGTTTTTATTGCTTTTGCCCCTCGTGACAATCCAAAAATTGCTATTTCTGTTTATGTGGAGGACGCTGGACAAGGAGCCCGTGCTGCGGCATCTATCGCAAGCTTGATGATTGAAAGATATTTACTGGGTAAAACCAATCGGCCGCATATAGAGCAATATGTATTAAACGGAGAATTTTTACATTAGAATAATTGACTAGGGACGAGAACATATCAGGTAAGTTAGATTTTGTAACCGTGATGCTTTATCTGGCAATGGTTACTTTAGGATGGATAAATTTGTATGCATCAGTATATGATGAAACAGTGAAGCAAACCATTTGGGACTTATCGTTAAACTCAGGACGACAATTGCTTTTCATGGCGGCATCCATAGTAATTATAATGGGGATAGTAATTGTAGACATGAGGTTCTATGAAGTATTCGCTTATTTGATTTACGGACTTGTAATTGCTATGCTGGTTATGGTGCCGATTATCGGAAAAGAAATAGGCGGTAATAAATCATGGATTGGTATTGGCTCTTTTGGTTTGCAACCATCCGAGTTCGCGAAGTTTGCCACAGCACTTGCCATCGCAAAGTATATGGGCTCTGTTGGATTTCGGATGGATAATTTCCGAATGCAACTTGTATTGTTTGGTATCATTGGTGTACCGATGCTATTGATTTTGGTGCAAAAGGATTTTGGGACACTGCTTGTTTTCAGCTGCTTTATTTTAGTCTTTTTCCGGGAAGGAATGTCTCCCTTTATTCTCATCATCGGAATTTGTGCAGCTACTATTTTTATTCTTACCCTTTTGGTTCCCAATCAACTCTATTTACATGGAGGAATAGTAGTAGCACTTGCTATTCTTATTGCTTTAGGAAAAAAGAAAGTTAAACGCATTGCCATTCTTACCATAGGGGCAATTATTATCATGGGAGTGATTGTAAGTGTGGATTACGTGATTTCAGATGTCCTGAAACCACATCACCAAAATCGTATCAAGGCTCTGATCAATCCGGATGCTGACCCCTTGGGTTTCGGATGGAATGTAACGCAATCAAAAATTGCAATTGGTAGTGGAGGATTTTCGGGCAAAGGATTTCTAAAAGGAACTCAAACAAAATTTGATTTTGTTCCTGAACAAAGCACCGATTTTATTTTTTGCACTATTGGAGAAGAGTATGGTTGGATTGGTAGCCTGGTGACGATCTCCTTGTTTGTTGCCTTATTACTGCGCGTAATATTTATTTCAGAGCGACAGAAGAGCCGTTTTGCAAGATCCTATGGGTATTGTGTCGCAAGTATTTTCTTCTTCCACTTTGCCACTAACATTGGTATGACCATTGGATTATTTCCGGTAATTGGGATTCCTCTTCCGTTCTTTAGCTACGGAGGTTCAGCGCTCTGGGGCTTTACAATCTTACTTTTTATTTTATTGAAGTTAGATGCGCACCGTGCTGAAGTATTGCAAAGGATTTAACTTCCTGCCTTTTGAGCTATTTCCCAATCAGTTTACTTTGATCAACTCCAATTCAAATAATAGAGTAGAATAAGGGAGGATTTGTGGGCCTCGGCCACGTTCTCCATAGGCGAGATTTTCTGGTATAAACAAAAGCCACTTATCACCTTCATGCATTAGCTGTAATGCTTCAGTCCAACCGGCAATGACTTCAGTTAATCCAAAGGTAGAAGGAGTACCACGCGCCACAGAACTATCGAACACTGTTCCATCAATCAATTTCCCCGTATAATGGACCGTTACCCGATCTGCTAGCAGAGGAGCTTTTCCAGGGCCAGAGCTAATAACCTTGTATTGTAAACCGCTTGCTGTGGTTTTCACTCCTTCCTTAGTTTTGTTTTCTGCAAGAAACCGCAGCCCTTCTGCACGCGCTTTGGTTGATCTTAATTCGGAAGCTTCTTGAATATATTGTTGAACAGTACTGGAGCATTCCTGCTGTTGCATTAGCAATGGTTCATTTTTGAAAACATCTTTTATACCCTCAATAAGAATGTCTAATGACAGCGAATCGCCACTTTGCATTTTCACATTTGATGCTACCAACACACCAAGTCCATAGCTTGCTTTTTGATGTTTGTTTGTGAGCTGCACATCCACAGGCTTTTTTAACTCTTCAATCTCTTTTTGGAGTGTTTGCTTTTCAGTCTTTAGACGGGCCACTTCGTTTTCCAAATCTTTTTTGGATTGAGCAAACAAGGCCATGTTGAATATCAGCGTGATGCAAAAAATCGAAATCTTCATATAGGATTAGAAATTTGAATCGCAAAGAAAAGTAAATATTCGAAAGGATCCCTGTCTCTTTTATATTTTGACTGATTTTCAAAAGAATCAGGTCTGTTAGCTAAACCGCTTTACAACCAGTTCAAAAAATTCTTCATATTCTTCACTTTCCTTATCCCACAAAGTGAAGTTAGTATCGAGATAATCTTTTGCTTGCTTCAATGAATCAGAATTGTCGAGCTGATCTATGGCCTGAGAGAATAAATCAAAATCCCCACTGAAGAGAATCTTGGTAAACATGAATTTTTGATTGATGGTCAGATTTTCTTTTATGCTTAGAATTTTCTGAAAATTCTCTGCTATAGTTTTTGTCTCTTTGGAAACCGGTTGTGGTCTAACTGATATTGGTTTCTTCTCGATAGCGCTCTCATATAACATCTCCACTGAAGTTGGAATAACGAGAGAAAACTGAGATAAATAGGCATCTACATCCTCTGGTTGAAAGTTTACTTCTTCCAGAATGTGATCAAGTAGGGCGAAGGCCTCATTACCTGAGATAATTTCCAATTTCTTTTCCTCCAATTGCTTAACGAGTCGCTCTAGTGGCTGACCGTTAATCTTAAGGTACCTGATCTCATTTTTTAGTTCTGCAACTTTGAGGTGAGTTTTGCTTCCTCTATCCAGAGTATTTGAATAGAAATCATAAGGATCTAGCGCCAAGAGGATGGTTTGATGAACAGCTCTTATGAGAAAAGGAAAAAAGTTTTCTTTTGAAATTGAAATATGATTTGAAAGAACATTTTGAAATTGCGTCAAAGCTTCTTTTACTTCGGGAGTTTCATAATCGAAATAGGGGCTTTTTAATTTTTGACTTTCCTGATGCCATGTTTTCATCAGATCGCGCAATACAAATAGATTAACTTGTCGGATTTGGCAAAGATTTAAAATATCAGAGCCGTTTATTTTTCCTTTTGATGAGAAATATGCTTCCGAGATTTTAGCTGCAAAAGCCTCACTATACTTGTCAACTGCTTTTAAGTTTATTTTATCTTCCATCTTAGAAGTTCTTGATTCAATTTGCAATTGAAATAGCAGACATTTTGATCTCTATTTCTGTGCTAAAGATAGTGATAGAAACCATATGAGTAAGCCTCTAGACTTTTGCGCTGCACTTTTTAACTGAGAGGATGGTCACCTCCTGAATCAACATAACGTGTTGCAAAGCTAGTTAGTACAGAGTAATTTCGAAAAAACACCAGCTGGTAATAGACTATCGGCAATGGACTTTTAACTTGCACCATGTTTATTGAACCTCATCTCAGCCGCACCACAGGCCAAGCCAAATCTGGATGGATTGAAGTGGTCTGCGGGTGTATGTTCTCGGGTAAAACTGAGGAACTAATCCGGAGGTTAAATCGCGCTCTAATAGCAAAGCAAAAGGTTGAAATTTTTAAACCTGCTATTGATCAGCGCTATCATTCTGAAAAGATTGTTTCTCACGCAGACAGAGAGATACGTTCAACCCCCGTAAATTTTGCAAATGATATTCTCCTGCTAGCTGGAGATTGCGAAGTGGTAGGAATTGATGAAGCCCAATTTTTTGATGAATCTATTGTGGAAGTTTGTAACACGCTTGCAAACAATGGCAAACGGGTAATTGTGGCTGGCTTAGATATGGATTTTGAAGGACGGCCATTTGGGCCAATGCCCCAACTCCTCGCTGTGGCAGAATTTGTGACAAAGGTCCATGCCATCTGTGCACAAACCGGAGAGCTGGCTTCATTTTCATTTAGACTCACTGAAAACAAAACCAAGGTTGTGTTAGGAGAGAAAGATAAATATGAAGCCCGTGGCAGGGGGGCATTTATTGAGGGTATGAAGCGCAATCATAAGAATTAAAAGCAGTGATACGCGTTGCTTTGCTTTGCAGTTTTAGTTTTTTCGCAATAAATGGTTTTGCGCAGGAAGCCAATATTCCCCTTGGTGCCTGGAGACTTCATCTAAATTATTCCAATATCAAAAGCCTGGCTGAAATTGATGACAAGGTTTATGGTGCTGCTGATTTTGGTCTTATGTCTTTTGACTCCCAAGAGGGTTCCACAGGAAGTCTCAATAAATTAAATGGCCTTGCTGGTATTGGAGTAAATTGTCTGGCCAACGATGAACTTAAAGGGATTCTAGTCATAGGTTATCAAGATGGTACGATTGATTTTTTGGAGGGCAATAAGATAACCAATCTTGAAACATTAAAGATAGCTACTGAAATTACAGGTTCTCGCGCTATCAATCACATTTCGATTTCAGGAAATACAGCCTACGCTTCTACTGACTTTGGCGTGGTAGTGCTGGACATTAAGAAAAAAGAGATAAGGGAAACCTGGCGTGATTTGGGTATCTCCGGTCAAACAATTAAGATCCGGGAAAGTGCTATTTTAAAGGATAGCATTTTTCTAGCAACAGAGGCTGGAGTGTGGGGCGGCAGCTTGAATTCAAATTTGCTTGACTTCAACAATTGGAAAAAATTTAACTCCGGAGTTTTCAGTTCTGGAGTCAACGTAATCACGGTATATAACAACGGTATTTACACAGCGGTGAATGGACAAAGCATTTTTAGAAAACAAGGAAATAATTGGATCAAGGAATCTTTTCTTCAAAATCTAACCTATACTAAGCTGAAGGGACTGGGGTCAAAGTTTTTTGTATGTTCAAAAGCAGCTCTTTGGCAAATTGATAGTAAAGGTATAGTAACAGAAGTTAAATCAAAGCTGTTGAATCAACCAAACGATGTGCTGGAGAAAGGTGGAAATTTATTTATTGGCGATAACACGAATGGTTTACTGCTCAATAGCAGTAGTAATTCAATGACTTCATTTAGGGCATCCGGCCCAGAGTTAAATTCATTTTGGAGAATTGCACAAGCGCAAAACATGACATATTCCATTGGTGGCGGGTACACCCAAAGTTTAGCGCCTCTTAGTGGTAAAGGCAATGTATCCGTATTTGCAAATGATTGGTCTAATGCAATGCTCCCTATTGGTGATATTACCGATTTGGATCTTTCAAATTCTTCCGAAGCTTTTTATTCCTCATTCGGCAAGGGCATCATCAAACAAAATTCTGAGATGGCAGAGTTTAACTACACGACCGCAAATAGCCCATTGCAGAGCAACTATGTTACAGCTATAGAAAGAGTTCCTGAAGGCCTATGGATTGCAAACTATAATGCGGGTAAACCCCTGCAATTGTTGTTAGCAGATGGATCGTGGGAATCATATTCATTTCCATTTCTCCTTTCAAGATTTCCCGTTGACCTTATCGTTGATTTGAACGACAATGTCTGGATGCCAATTAGTGCAACCGATGGAGGTGGGCTTGTTGTGTTTAATAGAAACTCCAACAAGAGTGTTTATCTAACTGATCAAGGCGGACAGGGTGGATTGCCAAGTAAAAAAGTGAGCTCAATTACAGTTGATAGAGAAGGACTGGTATGGGTAGGTACAGAACAAGGGGTTGCTTTTTTCTCAAACCCATCTGCAATTTTTGATGGAAGCGTAAACGCCACAAAGCCAATCTATGATAATCGTTTCCTTTTGCGCGATGAAAAAATTACATCGTTAGTAATTGATGGAGGCAATAGGAAATGGATAGGGACAGAGAACGGGGTTTGGCTTTTTGATCCCTTAGGTGAGGAGTTAATTTATAATTTCACTACCAGTAATAGCCCCTTGCTTTCAAGCATCATTCAATGCATAGGAATTAATAATGCTTCTGGTGAAGTTTTTTTTGGAACAGATAAAGGGTTGGCTTCCTTCAGGTCGGATGCAACTGCGAGCTCTTTAAATTTTGATCGCGTAAAGATTTTTCCAAACCCTATCACAGCTCAGTTTAATGGACTAGTAGGGATTGAAGGGCTCACAATAGATTCAATAGTTAAAATAACTGATATATCAGGAAAACTAGTCTGGCAAGTTATGGCTAATGGTGGTACTGCTTCCTGGAATATGCGAGATGCCAACGGTAGGCGAGTTGCAACCGGAATGTATTTGGTGTTTTCAATATCTGCGGATGGCTCTGATAGGAATGTAGGCAAGATTGCCATCGTTGAATAATATGCTAAACAAAACGCGTGGCATCGTATTTCGATTAACAAAATACGGTGAGACTTCTATTATTGTGAATATTTTTACGGAGAATTTTGGCCTGCAGAGTTACATAGTAAATGGAGTGCGAAGTAAATCAGCAAAAGGAAAAATTGCATTGTATCAGCCACTCACTCTTCTTAATCTGGTGGTGTATCATAAAGAAAATGCAAACATCCTACGTATTAAGGAGGTGCAATGTGCTTATCCGTATCAATCGCTTACTTCTGATGTTAAAAAATCATCACAAGCTATGTTCCTTAATGAGATGTTGAATAAAACAGTTAGGGAGCAAAGTCATGCACAAGAGCTTTTTGATTTTTTGTTCGAAGCGTTGGTAACATTAGACAAACAACAATCTGGTTACGAAAACAGCCATTTGATTTTCTTACTTCGACTTAGCCGATTTCTTGGCTTTGAGCCGCAATTAATTGAAGAAGTCCTTCAGGGGAGGCTGGCGGATTTGAAGGAAGAAGCACTCTTATCAGAATTATTAAAAGCTGATTTTAATGATCACCTGACCATGACGGCAATGAATCGCAGGAATCTATTGGATTTACTATTGAGATTTTATGCAACTCACATTGACAACTTGGGAGAAATAAAATCTGTTCAAGTACTGAGAGAGGTATTGAACTAAAACTAAGCTCAGAAAGGATAATGCATTCTTTGAAATAGATCGTTATGCCATTAACTTGCCAATCAACCCATCCACAGTTATGCCATCAGCCTCTGCTTTGAAATTGCGTACGATACGGTGACGAAGAACCGGTCTTGCCACTGCTTGAACATCTTCGATGTCGGGTGAATACTTTCCATTAAGCAGTGCATTGCACTTGGCGCCAAGCACAAGATATTGGGAAGCCCGCGGCCCTGCTCCCCATTCCAAGTATTCGTTTGCAATTGCAGAACCATTTAACCCAGGTCTTGTCAGGTGACTTAGTTTGACTGCGTATTCAACTACATTGTCTGCTATGGGTACCCTGCGAACCAAATGTTGAAAAGCAACGATCTCTTCTCCATTAAGTACTTTATTCACTTTTTGAATGTCATCGACTGTAGTGTTCTTAACAATATCTACTTCTTGTTTGTAGGTAGGGTAGTCCAAATGAATATTAAACATGAAGCGATCAAGTTGGGCTTCGGGTAAGGGATAAGTTCCTTCCTGTTCAATTGGGTTTTGTGTAGCTAAAACAAAAAATGGTTTGGGCAGTTCGTATCGCTGACCGGCAATAGTAACAGCATATTCCTGCATGGCTTCCAATAGAGCAGCCTGTGTTTTAGGTGGAGTTCTGTTAATTTCATCGGCCAATAAGATGTTAGCAAAAATAGGCCCCTTCACAAAATGAAAATTGCGTTCTTTATCCATCGTCTCCGCCCCAACAATATCGGACGGCATAAGGTCTGGTGTAAACTGAATGCGTTTAAACTGTAGTTCAAGTGAGGTTGCGATAGTTTGCACAAGCAACGTTTTGGCTAACCCAGGAACACCAATTAGCTGCGAGTGACCTTGGCAGAAAATGCCGGTAAGCATTAGCCTGACAACATCGTCCTGGCCCACCACTACTTTGGCGATTTCTGTTTTTAACTTTTTGAAAGCTTCAGCCATTGCATCGGCTGCCTCCACATCATTCGAAAATTGTTGAGCCATTCTGAATAGTAGTTAAGAAATTATTACTCCAGTATTTTACAATACTGATACTCTGGGTCGATGTTGATGAATACATCTTGGCGCGCTTTCAAAAACCACTTTTCCATTGCTTTATCTTTTTTTTCAGCTAGAGCAGCAGCCTGAATGCGGTGCCAGTCATCTTTAAGATTGGCTTGGTGTGGAGGAAGTTTCGTTTTGAAATACAATATGCGTACAGCATCTTTTTGATCATCCGTTCGGTAAGTAATTGGTTTGGAAACACTTCCTACCTTCATGGAGTCAATATTGAAATAAACGACCGGATCAATCTCTTTCACTGAAATTCTTGTTCCTCCATCTGCATCGGCAAAGAAACCACCGCGTGATTTAGTAGCATCATCGTCTGAGACTTCAATAGCAATTTGCTCAAACTTACCCTCTCCTTTAACTATTTTTTCGCGCAAACTATCTAAATAATTTTTTGCTCGTTCAATATCTTCAGAAGAAGGTACAGCGGAAAGTAAAATGTGACGAGAGTTATATTCGTTACCTCTGCGGTCAATCAGCTGCATGACGTGATACCCAAATGGTGACTCGAACGGCATTGAGATTTCTCCTTCCTTTAGTTTAAAGGCCATGGCCTCGAAAGATGGCACCATAGCACCTCGACCAACATAACCCATTTCACCACCGTTATATTGGGCGCTGGGATCTTCAGAATTCTTTTTTGCGAGTTCACCAAAATCTGCACCTTTTAAAATCTGTTCTCGAAGCCCCATCAATTTTAGTCTGGCTGAAGCTTTCTGCTCATCACTTACTTTTGCTTTTCGCACGATTTGAGCAACCTCAACATCGGAATTATAGTACGGAAGACTATCGGAAGGAATTTGACTATAGAAGCGTCTTACTTCGTGTGGTGTGATTGAAATATCTTTTGTAATAACAGTCTGCATCTGCCGACCCACCAATTGTTCCTTTATCTGGTCGCGCAGTTCTAACTTAATTTCTTCCAAAGTTTTGCCATATGCTTTTTCTAATTGCTCTGGGGAGTTACCAGAGTTTTGTAAAATCATTGCCATCCGCTGCTCTGTATTTTGGTCAACTTCAAAATCAGTAACGATAATAGAATCGATCTCGGCTTTGGCCACCATCAGCTTATTTATCAAAATGCCATTGAGAATATTGCATTTGGCATCGTTGTTGGCTGGATTGCCGTTAGTAAGATACCCCTGATAGGCACTTTCCAGGTCTGATTTTAAAACAACATAATTATCAACTTTTACAATGATTTTATCGACAACAAATCCGGTGCTTTCCTGTGCTGAAACTGTTAAAGAAAACAGGAGGGTAAACGTTAAAAACAAAGATGGGAATCCAAACGTAATAGTTCTACTTCTCATAAACCTCAAATTCTTTTCGTTTTGCGGCATTTTCATACACATCTTCTTCCAATTTTTGCGCAAGTTCTACTTTTCTTTTATTTAAAATAATGTTTTTAATATCCTCTTTAACGAACTCGATTGGAGAGACATTGTCAGAAATCTTATAATCTTCGATCTTTAGAAAATATAAAAACTCTTTATCACTGGTTTCATAATAAGTTTCACGCTGAAGAAACTGAATTTTATTTGGAATTTCTGCCATTGGAGAATTAACCACCAGCTTGTCAAACGCAATCCATGAAGAATCGGACAAATGATAAACTGCGGAAAAACTAATACAATACGATTTGAGTTCTTCTGCATCTTTTTCTTTTTGAGAATAGATTAGTTCTTTTATTTGGCTGGTACGAGGTGCAGCAGTTGGCACTTTAATGAATGTTCCCCGAACAATATTTTGTTTAAGGATGAAGTTATCCACGTGTTCTTTATAGTAGGTTTCAATCTCTTGATCTGAAATCTTAATATCAAGATTTTGTTTGATGTAATAGTTTTGAAACTCATAGCCAATCAGGCTATATCGATAATCCAGTATTTTGCGCTCAACTTCAGATTCATTGATGTTTATTTTTTTTGTGGCTTCACTTATCAATAGTTGTTTGCGTATCCAGCTGTTGATATATGCGTTCACCCGGGCTGAGCTATCTTCTTTCGAGATACTACCGGTCACAATTCCATTAAGTTCATCCTGATAAAGATAAATATCGTTTACCCTGGCCACCCGCTTCTGCAACCCGGATTCAGGTGTGTCTTTTTTCATCCGGATAAGATCACAACTCTGCAAACTTAGGAGTATACTTAGCAGAGCCAGAGAATAAAATCTGAAGGATTGAAGTTTGAAGTCCAAAGCCATCGACCAAAATGTTTGATTAATCAATTGCACTACTAATTAAATGTTAAATCATTTCTTCTTCAATTCTTGTAACACAAATTTCTTACCCTTTGGATTAATATTTACAGGATACTTAATCTTCAGCTCTGCGACCCAATTTTTTTCCAAATAATCTTGGTAATCGGATATCACTTGAGCTCTTGCCTCAGAAAAGCTCTTTGTTCCGGGTGGCACGAGGTTGTTTACTTCGACAAGGTAGTATATTCCATCTGCTTCAGATTGATGTATTCCAATTGCCCAAGGAATCATATCGATCACCTTATTTTCACCTTTTTCAAACGTTCTGGTTTTTTGTACAGACTTAAATTTTTTAATGTCGGCTTTTGTGAGGGTATCTCTATTTGAGATTTTTAATTGGATCTCCTCCAGAAAGGCTTTATCAATTGTAGAGAATATACGGGCTTCAACGCGGTCGCCCGCCATATATTTAAACTGATGCTGGTCATAAAAATTGTGTTGCCCGATTGAATCAACGGAAGCTTTGTTCCAAACTTCTTTTTCCATTATGCCGAAGAGCAAAATCCCTTCGTAATATTCGTTCAGTAAATTTTTAAACTCTGGATGTTGCGCAATAAGTATTTTTTCTTCTACATCACTAAGATTTTCGTCAATAAATTTTCCGTAGAGCTGATCAATAAAGGCGTGGGGGGAAAGTGCTGAGTTTGCCTGATTTTTATAAATGTAGTTTATGAAATTGCCTGCAAGTATTGGTTTAGATTGAATAGTAAATAGGGTCTTACTCTTTAACGCTTCATCTCCTCGAAATTTCCATCTTCCCTTTACTAGACTTGTGTCGGCAAATGTTTTGATTTCTTGCGCTGCTTCACCTTCTATGAAACCGAGTTCTTTTTTGCGTTTGGCCAGCAGGGATGTTTTTGAGATTTGTAATCGTTCATCGCGACTTACCTTTCTCTTTAAAGCAGGTTCGATCTCTTTATAGGGTGGAAGCGGAATCTTTTTTTCGAGCCTGATGAGGTGCCATCCCATTGCGGATTGAAAGGGGTCTGATACCGTTCCCTCTTGAACCAGACTGAAAGCAACTTTTTCAAATTCAGGAACTGAAGGCAAGGCACCGACTCCGAACGGTCGAAGCTTACCTCCACTTGCTTTCGTGGCATTGTCATCGGAGAATTCTGAACAGAGGTCTTCCCATTTGCGACCGCCCTTAAGTTGGTCATAGATATCAAAAATGGTGTTCTTGATTTTATCATCATTACCAGATCCTGTGCGTAAAAGTATGTGAGATACTTCAACCTCACCACGTGCAGCTTGGCGGTCAAATACCTTTATGATATGATAGCCAAAACGCGTGCGAACGGGTTGTGAGATTTCGCCAACCTTAGTTTGATAGGCAGCTTCTTCAAAGGGATAAACCATTTGCATGGACGTGAAGTATCCGAGATTACCATCGTTTGTTTTTGCTGAGGGGTCTTCTGAAAGTTCCCTTGCCAGTTTTCCAAAATCTTTACCATTCAAGACTTTGCTTCGTATGTCACTTATTTTTTGAAAGGCTAAGAGCGTGTCAGCAGGTGTTGGATCTGGGTTGAGGTTGATAAGAATATGTGAAGCCTTTATTTCTTCGGTAAGGCGGGCATAGGCTTCTTTGGTCAACCTGTCAAGCTCATTGGATTCAGCAACATATGGTTTCTTCAATTCATCTTTATAAGAATTAAATTCCTTTCTGAATTCAGTTGTTGTGTCCATGCCTCGCTTTTCAGCTTCTGTGACTTTCAGTTTGAAGTTTATGAACAAGTCCAGATATTCAGAAATTTTTATATCTGTGAAGTCTTCTACTTTGGTTTGATTTTTTTGCTTGTATATGTAAATGAACTCATCTGCCGTAACCGATTTATTATGTATCGTGAAAAGGGTAAGAGACTGGCCTTGCTTTACTGTTTTTTGACCAAAAGCGTTGAAGGTAATGGTTAGGAGAATAATTAATACGACATGAAGCTTCATTCTAGAAAAGTTAAAGACCTGCATGAGAGCAAGCACGCAAAAATACGAGCATGAGGGACAATGACAAATAGGGATACACAAGACAGCGACAACTACTTGTTAATATTTGTTGAATGCCCTGCGGTTAAAATCTAAACGAAGCCATGGCTAAGAAATTTCTTCCGGCCTGTGGATAATAATAGGGGACGCCATCCCCGTAAGTTGCACCATTGGATGAATATTTCACGTTCAACAGGTTATTAAGTAGCAAACTCAACTCGATTTCCTTCACACCTTTAGGGGTAATGGTGTAATTCAATCTTAGATCGTTAATCAAGTAATCTTCTAAAATCAGACTTTCTGTTTCCGTATTGTCTAAATATTGTTTGCCCACATATTTCGTTAACAAAGTTGCTTTTATGTTAGGCCATACTTCCCAGGTTAGTTGACTTCCACCTATCCAGTTTGGCGACAGGATAATGGCCGTGTTTTGTTTTTCTTCTAATTTATTTTCATCTATCACAAAGTCTTTGTTTTTGTTAACACTTCCGGTCATGTTGCCGTTCCAAGTTAACCTTTTAGAAAGCTTAATAGTACCTGATAGTTCAACTCCTGTGCGATAACTTTTTCCAACATTTGCCCTGATCGGATTTCCTACATTGTCGAGTTTGCCAGTGAGCACTAATTGATTGGTGTAATTCATTAGGTAGTAGTTCGCTTCAAAGCCATATTGCTTTGAGTTTCTACGCCAGCCAGCTTCTAGGTTTCCAAGGTTTTCGGATTTAGGTTTTATATCGCCATCAAGGTAGTCGGTGCGGTTGGGCTCTCGGTTCGCAATGGCATAAGAGCTATACAGAACATCTTTTTGCGAAATGGAATAACTCAAGCCTGCTTTTGGATTGAAGAAATTTAAATTATCTGATACATCATATGGGGTTAAATCACTGCCTATTCCTGTTGTGTTGTAGTCTACCTTCCGATATTGAAGATCAACAAAGGCATTTAGTGCTGATGAGATTCCGTAATTCCATTTGGCAAAGACATTGAAGTCATTTTTTTGTGAATTGCCATCATAATAACGTTCCCTAATTTGCGAATTAGAAGCGTACTGACCCCAAATAATTTCGCCAAAATGTTTGGCGTGTCCGTATTGATTTAATGCTCCGCCAATTGTTACGCTTGTTTTCTCCTTATCATAATTGAAGGAAAAAGTTGTTCCATAGAATTTATTGTCCAGCCATTTGCGCACTATAAAATCCCCGGTAGTAAGCGTTGTGTCATTCCATACAATATCATTTAAACCCAATTCAACAAATGCATTATTTTGTTTGTATTGTTCATAAAAACCGCGACCATAGGTGTAGTGAAGAGATAAGTTTGCATTCCAATAGTCGCTGATTTTTTGAGTTAGGTGAAATTGATAATGATCTTGTCGGTAATCGTCAACTTCATTGTCATAGTATCCCGTCACGTTCCAATTGGCATCGTAGAGGGCCCCGGCAGAATTAAAGGTTCTGTTTGTTTTCATTGTGGCTGCATCGTTGCCATTCCATGATTGATACGTTGTTTGATGCCCACCAAAAGTGATTGCTTTTATTATTGTATTCTTGCCATAATAGCCACCGCTCAAATAGTACGAACTCAGATCTGACGAAGCTCTGTCCACATAGCCGTCAGATTTAATTTTAGATATCTTTCCATCAAAGGTCCAATGATTATCAATTAGCCCGGTTCCTGCTTTTAAGGTATAGCGTTGTGTATTAAATGATCCACCAGCCGCATTCATTTCAGCGTATGGATCAACTTTCAATGAATTTGTCTGCAGGTTTACACTGCCACCAAAGGCACTGCCTCCATTGGTTGATGTTCCAACCCCGCGTTGTATTTGCACACTTTGCGTGGATGATGCCACGTCTGGTATGTCTACCCAATAAGTTGATTGTGATTCGCTATCGTTATAAGGAATGCCATTGATAGTCACATTAATTCGGGTGGCATCACTTCCACGAATTCGGAGACCGGTGTATCCAATACCGGTTCCGGCATCAGAGGTTGTAACCAGTGACGGAGTCCAATTAAGCAACAGGGGCAAATCCTGTCCAAAGTTCTGCTTTTGCAATGCTTGGCTAGTCACATTGGTGAAGGTGGTTGGTGTCTTATCATTTGCTCGAGTGGCGTACACAACCACTTCATCGGTGAGTTGTGCGCTTTCTTCCAATCCAAATTCGACTTGTATGTTTTTAGTGATAATTAGCACCTGATGGAATTCCTTATAGCCAAGGAATTTGACAAGTAGATCTTGTTGCCCTATTGGGACTTCTTTTATTTCGAACCTTCCTTGTTCATCCGTTACTCCATAACTGTTTTGATTTTGAACCTGGATGGTAGCTCCTACCAATACTTCTTTTGTTTTGGCATCGCGAACGATTCCCTCAATTGTAAATTGTGCCATCGCATTCAGCGAAAGCGAGCAGCCTATTGCCGCCATCATTAATTTGAACATTTATTTTATTTGTTTAAACCCGCAGGCACATTGGGGAATGTACCTTACTTACGTGTTTACTTTGCCTCCCTTCGTCCGCATTACCGGCATCAGGTTCTATGGGTATGATCTCAGCCCTTGTTTGGCACCCCTTTGTCTTTCGACAGTGTAAAGGTAGTAAAGAAATTGAAATGAGAGTAAAAGGAATTGCGCGTCAATGACATCCGAAGAACACCAACTTCTAAATTTTACCTTCGGAACTCAGTATTCTAATTTCTAACCTCTACTTTTGATTGATGGTTCAAACGAAAGTTGCAAACAAGATTTTTGAGATAACCAAGACCGAGAATGGATTTCTGGTCAATGGAAATCCATTTCAATGGGATAAGATAAATATCTCGGAGGGTTATTTTCATATCATTTATCAAAATCAAAACTACCGTGCAGAAGTAATCAATGCAGATAAAAGCACGAAAAGTTTTACGTTTAAAATTAATGGAAGAAATTATACCGTTGACTTAAAAGACAAGTTTGATTTGTTGTTAGAGCGGATGGGCATGAACACTGCTATTGCAGGAAAGATCAATCTTATTAAGGCACCTATGCCCGGCCTGATTATCGATTTGAAAGTAAAAGTAGGTGACCTTGTAAAAGTAGGTGACCAACTTCTGATTTTGGAAGCGATGAAAATGGAGAATATCTTAAAATCTCAAGGAGAGGGAATAGTAAAAACTGTAAAAGCTAAGAAAGGGGATACTGTTGAAAAGGGACAGGTGCTAATTGAGTTTTAATAAGTAGTTTCTCACCCGATCAGCAATTGCACTCGTTTCAAAGTTTCTTCTGGATTTTGTCCGTGTTGAATATTACTTCGTACAGTATCAATCAATTCTTTAACATTCATTCGTGGATAGCCAAACTTTATGGCGAACAGAACACAAAGTTTAGCCTCCTCATCATGAACAGCATTATCAACGCTCATCATGTGCACCAGGTCAAATAATTGGTTAAACTTTTCTTTACTATCCGTTGGTATTTCAAATTTAATGCCGGTCGGGTTTTTCCGGATATCATTTAGTTGACTCTCTGAAATTCCATTTCGCTTGGCAATTGTTTTTAACAAATTGAATTCTATCGCTTCAAAATTGCCGTCAACCGCTGCCATTTCAATAAGATTTTTCATATGGCTTTTGGCGGTTCCTTTTCCTTGATTAAATAATTTGAGAATATCAGAAAAGCTCATTTATTATCGTTTTAAGTACTCCTAAATATACACGTTTTCAATAACCGTATTCAAGAATGTCGCATTAAATTTCCATTATCTTCGCCTTAGTTTTATCTCCTATGAAATTCGATAGAAAAAAATACTCAGACCAAAAATTACAAGAGTTGCATGAGGCCCTCCTTCGCCCACGCATGATAGAGGAGAAGATGCTCATACTATTGCGCCAGAATAAAATCAGCAAGTGGTTTAGCGGTATCGGGCAAGAAGCTATTTCTGTTGGAATCACTCAGGCTCTTGAAGCTGATGATTATATTTTACCCATGCATCGGAACCTAGGCGTATTCACTGGGCGAAAGCTCCCTTTTGATCGTCTTTTTGCGCAGTGGCAAGGAACATTAATGGGCTACACCAAAGGGCGCGATCGCTCTTTTCACTTTGGCACGAATGAGCATCATATAGTGGGTATGATCTCACACCTTGGACCGCAAAACGGTGTGGCGGATGGGATTGCCCTTGCGACCAAGCTTAAAAAAGAAAACAGGGTAACGGCCGTTTTCAATGGAGACGGGGGCACAAGCCAGGGAGATTTTCATGAAGCAATTAATGTAGCTGCTGTATGGGATTTGCCTGTCATTTTTATAATTGAAAATAATGGATACGGATTATCAACCCCTAGTTCAGAGCAGTTTCGATGTAAACAATTTATAGATAAAGCAATTGGTTACGGCATTGAAGGAGTACAAGTTGATGGAAATAATATATTGGAAGTATATGATACGGTAAGGACATTGGCGGATAGTCTTAGGAAAAAGCCGAGACCGATTTTATTAGAGTGTATTACCTTCCGGATGCGTGGTCATGAGGAAGCGTCTGGAACTAAATACGTTCCTAAGACGCTTATGAATGAATGGGCGAAGAAAGATCCTCTCGAAAATTTTGAAAAGTATTTAGTGAAGGGAAAAGTGATCGACCAAAAGTTCATTGATATTCTTCGCAAGACAATCAAGAAAGAAATTGAAGAAGGATTGGAAATCGCTTTCGCGGAAACGCACCCGGTTGCCGATACGCAAAAGGAACTGGATGATGTTTATGCACCGTTTACTCAAAGCGTAATTGAACCTTCATCAGATCAGACAACCGAAAAGCGTTTTATAGATGCTATTAGTGATGGACTCCGTCAAAGCATGGAGAAACATCCTAACCTTGTATTAATGGGACAAGACATTGCCGATTATGGTGGAGTATTTAAAATTACTGATGGCTTTGTTGAAAAATTTGGAAAAGACCGCGTCCGAAATACCCCTTTATGTGAGGCGGCTATTTTAGGTACAAGTTTGGGGCTTTCCATCAAAGGCATGAAGGCGATGGTCGAAATGCAATTTGCCGATTTTGTCACGGAAGGTTTTAATCAAATCATAAATAACCTTGCCAAAGCACATTGGCGTTGGGGTCAGCCAGCCGATGTGGTGGTTCGCATGCCAACAGGAGCAGGCACGGCTGCCGGCCCATTTCATAGTCAAAGCAACGAAGCATGGTTTTTTCACACTCCAGGTTTGAAAATTGTGTATCCGTCCAACCCTTATGATGCAAAAGGATTGCTATGCGCTGCCTTAGAAGATCCAAATCCATATTTGTATTTCGAGCATAAGGTTTTGTATCGTTCTATAAAAGAGATGGTACCTGATGGCTACTACACCATCGAGATTGGTAAAGCAAATCTCGTAGCTGAGGGTAATGATCTTTCCATTATCACATATGGGATGGGTGTGCATTGGGCAAAAGAAATTCTAGAATCTATGCCAGGTGTAAATGCTGATATACTTGATCTCCGCACCTTGCTTCCATGGGATAAAGAAGCGGTGGCGATAACGGTAAAAAAAACCAACAAGGTTTTGGTATTGCATGAAGATACATTGACAGGTGGAATAGGGGCTGAAATTGCATCTTGGATCAGCGAGCATTGCTTTACAGATCTTGATGCACCCGTGATCCGAGTTGCCAGTTTGGATACGGCTATTCCATTTGCACCTACTTTAGAAAATAACTTCTTGCCTAAAGGGAGACTGAAAGGAAAGATTGAAGAATTGTTACAGTATTAAAAAGGAATTTGAGCCATCTTCTTCAAGCATTCCAAAGCCAAACTGTAATCAGTTTTTTTAGTTAACTTAGCCTGTTTATTTTCCAAATCTTGGACTTCTGCAAAGACGATAGCACGCCTCACTTGAATGGTATTATGAAGATAGCATTCATCTTCTCTTTCTTTTTTGTTTTCTCGTTTTCTGCTTATTCCCAAAATACGAAGGGTGACAAACCTGTCTCCAACCAACGTCAGGTGCGTGAATCCAAAGGTAAGGTTAGGGCACAGAAAGGAAATAAAAAGCCTAAAACAAAAGACATTTCAGGAAGACGCTTACGTACTAAAGATAAGTCTTCCGCTAACCGTGCTAATGTTGGGATAAAGCAGCCAGATCCTTATCAAGGCAGAAAGAGAACTCAAAGTGATAAAGCGGCCAAGTCACAAGGAAGAATAGTTAGTGAACCACCTCGCGAACAGAGTCAACGCGCCTGGTCTGGCGATATTTCTGGTAAACCCATTCGTAGAATAAAGCCGTCTAAATCGGGTGTTGCAAGGAACAACGTTTATCCCCAAAAGGGTCCTTTTGTCAACTATGGTTTGCCAAAAAGCAAAAAGGACAAGCCTAAAGTCTACACGAAAACTGTATCGGGGGATTATCCTATCAATATTACCCCACAAAATAAACAACACGCCTGGAAGGGGAATATAAAGGGTGGCCCTGTAGGCACTCCTTCTCGCTCTGGTCAAATAAAAAACACCTATAAGCAATTTGGTCAATACCAAAATCATCCTTCTCGCAAGCCACAAAATTCCGATAGAATACAGTCAGGAAGAATTGGCTCACCCCGTACCTTAAGGTCTTCATCTAGCCCTTGGCCAAAAAAAAAGAAGAATGTTAACTTAAGTTCAGGATCTAGATCATTTGTTACTAGGGTCAAAAAGAATGTCTATTGGGGAAAAATCACTAAAAGTGGTAAACCAGTAACAACAGATATTACTGGTCGTCCATTAGTAAAAAGAAATTTCAGGTCTTCGCCAGCAGGCTTAATATCTCGAGATACGCTAAGAACTTTTGGGCGGAAGCCTGGTGGAGACAGAGCAAGCAAACGAGCAGGAGGAGGCTTTGATCGAAGTGGCAAAAGGCAAAATGCATGGGCTGGAGATATCTCTGGAAAGAAGTTAAGAGGCACTAAACCCAGGACAACAGAGTCGGTTGGAGAATTTTTTTTCCCTCGAAAATTATCTATTTCTAGTAGTGGGGAAGTTGGCAAGCCATTGCCAGGTTCTGGAATAAGGCTGGCAAATCGAAAGCAACGAAAGGTTGAGACCAACAGCCTCCCACCAAGATCACCTGGCATTGGAGGATCATCATATGGAAAACATCTTGGCAACATTAAGGGAAGACGAACAATAAAGGGTGGAGCCAGTGCAAGTGGAAAGGGATGGAACAATAATGGTGAGCCTATTGATGTGAATGGAGCAGGTGCTGGCACTATTCGGGGATCAAAATTTCAAGGCAACTATAAAAGAGGAGAGCTGGGTCCAGGCTTCTCTTCACAAGGTGC
Source organism: Bacteroidia bacterium (assembly GCA_031384515.1). Taxonomy (GTDB): domain Bacteria; phylum Bacteroidota; class Bacteroidia; order Cytophagales; family Cyclobacteriaceae; genus ELB16-189. Next base: position 13,787 of record JANNAQ010000048.1, on the reverse strand, counting down.
AGGTTGGAAAGGAAATGTCAAACAAGGATCCGCTGGTCCAGGCTTTTCTTCACAGGGAGCCGGCTGGCAAGGAAATGTAAAAAGAGGATTGGCTGGTCCAGGCTTCTCTTCACAAGGTGCAGGTTGGAAAGGAAATGTAAAAAGAGGATCCGTTGGCCCAGGCTTTTCTTCGCAGGGAGCCGGCTGGCAAGGAAATGTAAAAAGAGGATTGGCTGGTCCAGGCTTTACCTCTCAAGGTGCTGGCTGGAAAGGGAATTTAAAAGGAAGAAAACCTCTCAAAGGAGGCGGAAGTGTTAGCGGAAAACTTTGGAATAATGGAGGAGAAGCGATAGATGTTAATGGGGCAGGATCTGGAACAATTCGCGCGTCAAAATTCCAAGGCAATAATAAAATCGGTGTACTTGATCCAGGTGGTTTTTCTTCCGATGGTGCCAACTGGAAAGGAAGCATGAAGGGAAAGAAGCCAATTAAAGGTGGCGGTAGTGTGAGCGGAAAGCTTTGGAATAATAATGAACAAGCTATTGATGTAAATGGAGCTGGATCAGGAACTATTCGTGCTGCAAAGTTTCAAGGCAATATGAAAACGGCCAAGCCTGAAAAGGGAGGTGGTAGTGTGAGCGGAAAGCTTTGGAATAATAATGAACAAGCTATTGATGTAAATGGAGCTGGATCAGGAACCATTCGTGCTGCAAAGTTTCAGGGAAACATGAAAACACGAAAGCCTGAAAAGGGAGGCGGAAGTGTGAGCGGAAAACTTTGGAATAATAACGAACAGCCCTTACCGGAGGCCCGCATGGGAACAAGAGACGCTGGAGAATTTCAAGGAAGAACAAAAGAAGGAAACCTTGTTAAACGAGCGTATGTACAAAATCCAAATGCTTCAAAGGAGTCTATAAAAAAGCAACGACCGGATGAAACAACATACGCTGTCACTGGCCTTCAAGTCAAAGTAAAAGAACGTGACTATAAGGATAAGCCGAAAGCAGCTGACGGATCATTGAAAGGAATTGCACCTTATAAATCCTCTGTCAAGGCTTCAGAATATGCTCGAGGAGTAAAGAAATATTGGGAGAACAAGCATAACCCAAATAGTGCTGATGATGCACTAAAAGTATTTTATCCGGGCAAGGCCATTGCACAGTTTGGAGATTATCAAGGGAACACAAAAATGCACAAGTATAAAGACAATCGACTTCATCCAGATTCAAAATTTGCTCATAGCTTCCGCGATAATGTAAAAGAAGAGAGAACTTTTTTAATGAATGTGAAGTTATTTTGGTCCAAAGTGTTCCGCAAGAGTGAGACTCAACCGGAACACCTTAAAGAAAAGATCAGAAAACCCAGATACGACAAAGGGGAGGAAGGAATGTGGTACAATTAGAACGCTCAACTTACTAACAGAATGATGACCTGGAATGAATTGAAGGAGTCAAGACAATTACAAGATTTGGTATTGGAATCTCATGAGAGACCCGTGCTGATTTTTAAGCATAGCACGAGTTGTTCAATCAGCAGGGCAGCTTTGGGCAGAATGGAACGAAGTTGGAATGAGAGCGAAATGAAAGATGTTAAACCGTATTTTCTAGACTTGCTTTCCTATCGAACAATTTCAAAAAGCATCGCGGATCAGTTTTTTGTAGAGCATGAGTCACCTCAAATTCTTTTAATCCGAAATGGCAAATCTGTCTACGATAGTTCACATTTTGACATTGATTACAAAAATGTCAAGTCTGAAATTGAGAAAAAGTAAGACTCTTTTTTAGAAATTAAACTCGATGCTTTGCTTAAGAGATTCAGATAGACTAAGCGCTACCGGGCAAGTTCGTGCAGCTTGTTTTAACTTTTGTTTTTGCTCTTCGGTAGCCACTAAGTTGGGATGATTAAAAGTTATTTGAATCTCAGCAATCCTTCTTGGGTTGGAACTCATTACTTTAACAATTTCAGAGGTTAATCCTCTAAGATCAATTTTTTCTCGGTCAGCTAAGATGCCCATAATCGTTATCATACAACTGCTCAAAGCCGCACAGACCAAATCAGTTGGGCTAAATGCTTCTCCTTTTCCATTGTTGTCTATAGGGGCATCCGTAATGATGGTGTTACCAGATTTAATATGAGATGCCTGTGTTCTCAACGAACCTAGATAGGACCCAGAAATAGTGGACATATGGATTGGTTATACGTTTGAATGTAGTGATACCGCAAAGTTGGTGATAAAGAAGGGTAAATATCTTATTTTGTGAATTCAAACTTGGTGTTGAATTTTGAATTAAATTTAGGGGAAAGATTTTTTTAGAAATGGGTTTTACGGCCAAAATATCTTTGGGCATTTTGCTTTTTACCGCTTATTCCTTGTCAGTAACTGGGCAGTCAACGGATAGCTATGATTATAACTCAGAGTTTACCTGGGGCATTAATAAGAATTCATCAGGAGGTTTGATAGGAGGCTTTACGTTTAAGAAGGCGAGAAGATTAAATGATTGGATGCTTGAAAGTTATGGTCTCGAGATCATGAATGTAAAGCACCCACAAGAGGTAAGAAGAAGTTCTGGTTCAACTGGTAATTTTTTTATTTATGGGAAAAGCAATTACCTATATGCACTCAGGTTTCAATATGGCCGAGATTTTATACTCTTCAGAAAAGCCTCCCAGCAGGGAGTTGAAGTAAAAATAGTTACCGCTGCAGGTCCATCTTTTGGAATTCTGGCCCCGTATTTTATTGAACGGTCGGTTGACAATAGCGTTTTCTCAACCAAACATGAGCAATATGATCCTCATAACCCGGATCATTATTTCAACAACATTCTTGGAACAGGCAATCTTTTTGAGGGTCTTGGAAGCTCCAAGATTCAGATGGGTGGCAACATTAAAGCAGCTTTGAATTTTGAGTTAGGAACAATAAAAAGCCAAGTGACAGGCTTTGAGGTGGGTTTTTTAATGGATGCCTATTTCAATAAAGTGATATTGATGCCCACTTCCACGAACAATAGTGTATTCCCTACCATCTTTTTTACCCTTTTTTACGGTAGCCGAAAGTGACTCTCATCGGTTGCTACTTTATTTTTGACTTTCTGGTAGTAAAATAAACCCGATTTTTTGTGACGAAGCAATCAGATTTGGATTCTATCCCTATATTTGAGATCCTAAATTAATGCACTATGGAAGCAAAGAAGACCGAAAAAGCCAATCTGGAGAATAAATCAACGTTTTTCTTGAGCATTGGCCTTTTGATTTCAATATCATTGTCTGTAATGGCCTTTGAGTGGAAGCAATATGATGAAACATTGGCTTCTCTCGTGGGTAAAAACACGAACACTTTTGAAGAAATGATAGAAGTGCCACCTACAGATATACCACCACCACCACCACCACAAATTCAGGCACCTGTGATTATTGAAGTTCCTGATGAAAAGGAAATCGAGGAAGACCTTGATATTAAATTCGATGTTGAAGCATCTGAAGAAACAAAAATTGAAGAGGTTACTGTAGTTGCAGAAGAAGTTAAAGAAGAAGTTGATGAGATCTTTTCTATTGTTGAGGAACCGGCCTCACCAAAAGGTGGAATGCCCGCCTTTTATAAGTATGTATTTGACAAAATGAAATACCCTCCACAAGCTCGAAGGATGGGTATCGAGGGGAAAGTATTTGTTGAGTTTGTGATTGGTAAGGATGGCGCTATTTCAGATGTAAGAGCCGTGAAAGGTATAGGTGCTGGATGTGATGAAGAGGCTGTACGCGTAATCCAAGGAGCTCCAGCTTGGAGTCCAGGTAAACAACGCGGTAAATCTGTAAAGCAAAGAATGGTTCTTCCTATTACCTTCAAACTAGGTTAAAGGAAAACTAAAGTCATATACAAATATTGCTAAACCCCACCTTCGTGGGGTTTTTCATTTTATTACCAAACCAAGTAGTAAGCCTGAAATTATTATTGCCCACGAGGGCATGCGTGAAAAAGCAAGCAAGCAAAAGGTGCCAATGGTAAACCCAAAATTAGTTAAAGAGTTTTCTAAGGGCTGAAATAAAATGACTGCTGCCGCAGCTACTAATCCCGCATTAGCGGCAAAAATTCCCTCTAGAGAGGCACGGATAGGTCTGAATTTTTTGAGGCTTTCCCATACGCGTATCATAAAGAATATCAAGAATGTTCCGGGCAAAAAAATCCCGGCAGCTGACATGATTGCCCCCAGAAGTTTCCCGATGATACCATAATCTCTCATAGCCAAGGCGCCAATGTAAGCGCTAAAAGAAAATACGGGGCCAGGTACAGATTGAGCCAATGCATATCCTGATAAAAACTCTTGTGAACTTAGGTATTGCTTAGGCGCATACTGAACAAACTCTGTGTAAAGCATAGGAGTTAAAACCTGTCCGCCACCAAATATTAAGCTTCCGTTGCGATAAAAATTTTCAAAGAGTCGAATGGGAAGTGCTTTTGTAATTCCACCCAAGACAGCTGCGAAAATGAGAACGCCTGCCCATAAAAAGAAATTGGACCATTTGATGTCAAACTTCTTTTTTGCTTCCTTGGGATGTGCTTTGTAGTTGAATGATGTAACAACGCCAGCCACTAGTAAAGTGATTGGAAAAACGAAGGGTGTTTTTATAAAATAGGAGGCCACTCCAGCAATGACCATCAAAACAAGCCCTAATTTTGTATTTACAGTTTTCATGCTGATGCTATAAGCAGCATAGCTAACAAATCCAACTGCCATAGGCTGAATGAATCGTGTAAACTCAAGTGAAATTTGTTTCTTCTCAAAGCTTGTAATTAGAAGGCCAGCAGTTGTCATAATGATAACAGCAGGCAAGGCCCAGACTAGTAGCGTAAGATAGGCAAGACCTGCACCACCCAACCGATAGCCAATAGCGGTCAATGTTTGCGTAGAGGTTGGTCCTGGTAAAACCTGACAAAGTGCATACAATTCATTGAGATCTTGTTCACTTAGATATTTTCTTTCAGTCACAAGAAATTTCTGGAAGTGTGCAATGTGCGCTTGAGGGCCACCAAAGCAGGTAATCGATAATTTTAAAACATCCTTTAAGAAAATATAATATCGGATGCGCTGTATCAAAGTGGAGGATTTATTTCTTGAGTCCTATTTCTTTTAAACGCTGATTCAGAAAATCACCTGCAGTTATATCCTCCCACAATTTAGGATGTCGGGTATCAACGCAATTTGGTAAACATGTCAGATTCATTTCCGATCGGGGATGCATAAAGAAAGGAATGGAATATCTGGGATGATTCATCAAATGACGAGGAGGATTCACTACTCTATGAATAGTTGATTTTAATTTTTTATTCGTAAGCCTTTCCAACATATCACCTACATTGACTACCAGCTGTTCTGGAAGTGCTGTTATCGGAATCCATTTTCCATCTTTTCTCAACACTTGCAGGCCATCTGCGCTTGCCCCCATCAGTAACGTAATTAAATTAATATCTCCGTGCTCTGCCGCACGCACCGCATCAGCAGGTACACTATCAGGATTTTCTATTGGAAAATAATGAATCGGTCTTAAAATGCTATTTCCGTTCTTAACTTTTGTATCAAAATAATTTTCAGGAAGATTCAGATAGAGGGCGATTGCCTTTAGCATTTGTACTCCGGTCTTTTCTAATCTTCGATACACATCCAATCCAATTTGCTTTAGGTCTGGCTGCTCGGAAGGCCACACGTTGTCAGGATATTCATTTTTGATTGGGTCATTATCTTGTACCTCCTGACCGATGTGATAAAATTCTTTTAGGTCACCCGTGTTTCTCCCTTTGGCGTGTTCTTTTCCTTTTCCAATATATCCCCGTTGACCAGCAAGGCCGGGTATTTCGTATTTCTGTTTTACAGCATCAGGAAGCGAAAAGAATTTTTTTATGCTCGCATATAACTGATCAGACAAAGCATCAGTGAGGTAGTGATTGCGAATGGCCACGAACCCAATATTGTTATAGGCCACTCCAAGATCCTGAATAAACTTATCTTTTCTGATGGAATCACCACTTGTGAAATCGGCAAGGTCTAATGATGGGATTTCATCATACAGGATATCGGCCATGTGATTACTTATTTAGTCTATGCAAGCTAAATAATTTTGGGTAAATTTACTGGTGTGATATTTAGGCACGATCTTTTCTATTTGAACAACTAAACTATTAAAAATGAAAAATATTAGCCGCAGAAAATTTGTAGAAGATGCTTTGAAAGTATCGGCTATTACTGCGATAGGAACTCCGTTGATGCTTTCTTCTACTAAATTGGAAGCGCATGACCATGTAAAAGAGACGTTGGCTCTTCAATTCTCACAGGTTGCATTGCCCTATGGCTATGCTGCATTGGAGCCGAGTATTGATGCCCAAACAATGGAGATTCACTACAGCAAGCATCATGCTGCATATGTGAAAAATGTAAATGATGCTATCGTAGCTGAGAGTATTTCATTCACTTCTGAAAGTGACTTTTTTGCCAATATGTCAAAGCTTTCTTCCAAGGCACGAAACAATGGTGGTGGTGTTTGGAATCACAACTTTTTTTGGCAGGTTATGAAACCTGGCAGCGTTGCACCAACTGGGAAAGCTGGTGATGCTATTTCAGGAGCTTTCGGATCTTTTGATAAATTTAAGGAACAATTTACCCAAGCAGCGATGACCCGGTTTGGATCGGGGTGGGCTTGGCTAGTCAATGATGGAGGTAAACTTAAAATCGGGTCAACGCCAAATCAAGATAATCCATTAATGGATGTGAGCGATATTAAAGGAACTCCGCTTTTGGCACTGGATGTTTGGGAGCATGCATATTATTTAAAGTATCAGAACAAGCGCAATGAATATGTTGCTAACTGGTGGAATGTTGTCAACTGGGAAGAAGTGGCGAAGCGCCTTGTTTAGTGTTCGTTCCTATATCCTTCTTAGAGAAGTCAGGTAAGCCTGACTTCTTTTATTTTCAGAAATCAAATTTAATGTTTTGAGAAGTATTTTTTTGATCGTATTTATTTTTATCACCTGTGTACTGCCATCTAGCGCACAGGAAATTACCATGTATAAAACATTTGGTGGAGTACGATTTGAACGTGATACAACAGTACTCAGCTTAAAGATGGTCAGGGAAATTCTTCGCGAAAATCCTTTAGCGTTCGAAGAATTTAATAAGGCCAAGGTAAACTACAACGTTGCAGGTATATTGGGTTTTACGGGAGGTCTTTTAATAGCGTTGCCACTAACAACCTCAATTGTTGGTGGAAATCCCGAATGGGCATTTGCCGCGGCAGGGGCCGGATTGGTTTTGGCCTCCATTCAATTTAATAGGATGTTTAAATCACGCGCCCTGAATTCACTTGATATTTTCAATGGCAAAGTGGCGACCTCGAGAGTTAAACCTAAAATTTATTTTAATGGATCTGGCGCCAAGCTTATTGTAAAATTCTAAAGCTTTTCTAGGTGCTTCCGAGTTCGCTCGCTTTCAATATTTCCAGTATTTAGGGTACTGGCGGGCTCGAATAACATAACATGTACTTCTTCTAATGCCACAGGTTTGTGTTCTACACCCTTAGGTACAACAATCATTTCACCGGGTTCCATCTCAATAGTTTTATTCCTGAATTCCATCCTTAATTTGCCCTTCACCACATAGAACAGCTCATCTTCATGATCATGATGGTGCCATACAAATTCTCCCTTCAACTTAGCAAGCTTTACATGCTGTCCATTCAGCTCTCCGATGATCTTGGGATTCCAATGATCGGAAAACATGGATAACTTTTGTTCAAGATTTACTTTTTCCATGTGGAATATAGATTTTTAATGAATCGTTTGATACGAGTTCTTCGGATACGATATCACCTTTAAAAAGAGCTGCAGGAATTCCAGTACCAAATGATCGTGGTGACGTGAATATTCTCGCCTCATCCCAAAGCCCTGCATCAATGAATAGCTTCATTGTTAGCGCACCTCCTTCAACAATCAACGATTGAATTTTTTGTTTATATAAATTCCCTACAAGTTGGTTGATGAATTCGACTTCATCAAGCCTTATCAGACTGAGGTTTGGATGCTCTTCATTTTTAATAACATTGTAGCAAATAGTGTGTTGTGTTTTGTCGAATAGTTTAAGGGTAGAGGGCAAACGTAAAAAACGATCAATTACTACTCTTGTTGGGTTTCTCCCTGACCAATCACGTACTGATAAAGTTGGATTATCATGTGCTGCTGTTTTTGTTCCAACGAGTACAGCATCTTCTTCACTTCTCCATTTATGTACTAACTGCCGTGAAAATTCACTACTGATCCTGCGTGATTCGTAGTTTGAATGAGCAATGAACCCATCCTGAGTTTGAGCCCACTTTAAAACAATGAAGGGTCTTTGTTTTTCTATGAAAGTAAAAAATCTTTTGTTCAGATTTTTACCTTCATTTTCAAGAACACCTATTGCGACTTCAATCCCTGCCTCCTTGAGTTTTTCAATTCCCTTGCCACTTACTAAGGGATTTGGGTCAATGTTAGCGATTACCACCTTTCTTACCTGATGTTTAACGAGTAGGTCGGCACATGGCGGAGTTTTACCCGTGTGGGCACACGGCTCCAGATTAACATAGACCGTGCTATCTTTTAAAAGTTCTTTATCCTTTACCGAATTTATGGCATTTACTTCGGCATGAGCCTCGCCATATTTTTTGTGCCATCCTTCTCCGACAACAGCCCCTTCACATACAATCACGCAACCAACCAATGGATTGGGACTTACGCGCCCAACCCCCAATTTGGCAAGTTCCATCACACGTTGCATGAAATGTTCGTCTGAAGTCATGATCATTTGGTATCATTGCAAAGATCAAGTTCACCATGACCAATTCCAAAAAACTTTTTGAGTGGCTCATTAAAAGCATTCAGCTGGACGAAAGTCAAGACGAAATCCAAAGCATCGTTTATTTGTTGTTAGAAGACGGATTTGGCCTTACCAAAACGGATATTATAGCCGGAAGGGAAATCGAAGCAGTTAAGCTTGAAACCTTTTCTGAAGTAGTTCATCGAATCAATCAAAAAGAACCGATCCAATATATTTTAGGAAAGGCAGAATTTTATGGAAGGCAGTTTATTGTTGACAAATCTGTTCTAATCCCAAGGCCAGAGACAGAATTACTGATCATGTCGATAATAAATGATAATGTATCCGCTCCAACTATTTTAGACATCGGTACAGGAACGGGTTGTATTGCCATCACGCTTGCTGCAGAACTACCATCATCAAAAGTTTATGCGATTGATATTAGTGAAGATGCCCTGGATGTTGCCAAACGGAATGGACAACAACTAAAGTCGAAAGTCCATTTTTCTAAATCAGATATTCTGAAGGATGAGATTGTGGATCATCGGTTTGATATAATCGTTAGCAACCCACCTTACATCACTCAAACCGAAAAAAGCTCCATGAAATCTAATGTATTGGATTTTGAGCCTCACCTGGCTTTGTTCGTTTCGAATGAAGATCCACTTATCTTTTATGAAGCGATTGCAAAAAATGGAAGATTCCTTCTAAAGCCTGGAGGTAAGGTATATCTGGAAATCAATGAACGGTTTGGAACCAATGTTTCTAACCTATTTAGATCCGAGGGATATAGTGATATTCAAATCATAAAAGATTTAGATGGTAAGGATAGAATTGTCATGGCAAGACTTGCTGTCTAAACTTCTTCTCCAACCCAAAATGGCATTATACTTTCAAGCTGTACTATGCCGTTATTTTCTGTAGCCAATGACTTACTTGCACCAGTTAAAGAGGAAAACTGTATTGAGTTTGGATAAACATAAAGCTGTACATCCTGCTCATACCATTTTCTAAATCGTCCGTCTTTAGCAAATGACCATCGCTTGCCTTCGAAGAATAGTTCGCAATCTAAGTTGGCGATTTGAAGTTTTTCGAAATCTGCCCAGGAATTGGCCAGCACGTTAACTGCCTTTTGATGACCTGACTTTAAGAATTCAATAGCTTTGGCAATTATTTCACCTTCGTCTTTGAAAGAAATAAATTGAATGGGTGTCTGATGCTGTAAAGCTTGCGTCAGGGAGTGAATTCGTTCGGTTGGCGCCAGCACTACATCTATTTTAATTCCCCATCCTACTACTTTTTCTAGTGAAGATTTATTCACAATCACAGTTGGGCTCCACTCCAGAAGCTCTTGTAATTTTTCAAACGGAATAGCTTCTGTGTTTAGAATCAGTAAAGCCGGCTCTTGATTTTCTTTTACAAAATGATGACTCGACATTGCTATTACTTCTCAAAGAAACATACCGATCCACCAACCCACGTTTTATCCTTGTTGTATTTTACTCCAATCATATCACCTCTACTTAGCCGCGCAAGATTAGTAACAGGCACTGGTCGTTTTGCCCCTTCTTCCCATAAAAATAGAATACGAACCTCGGCCTTTACCATTCCATCTGGAGCTTGAATTACTGGTTCGTATTGCACTTTTCTCTGCAGTAAAAAGTCTTTGCGTTGGTCAACAGGTATATTGTCGATATCCTCTTGCACTACATTGAACAATACTCCACTTCCAGAGAATGAGAACAGAGGTTTTAAAACATAGTTTTCCAGATCTGTTGGGAATTCGATGAAGTCAGATAGAAATTTGCATTCTGGAATAAACTCGCTTTTGATAAATGGCATGGTGTACTTACTGATTCGGAAAAACCAGTTGGGATGACCCGCCCATTCTACATCAACATCTTCAGTGAGGTTGAACTGGTAGTTTGAATCAGCTTGTTTGACTAGTTCGTCAAAAATGACACGATTATAGATTCTCTTAATTTGAATCTTCTTTCCTTCTTTTATATAGAATAGTTTGCGACCTTCCCTTATAACATCGCCTATATGTACTGGTGTTATTCCAGTAATTTTTTCAGTGATCAGAAAATCGATAGCTGTATTTTGCTTTAAGGGGTCTATTTCAAGCAAGATTACATTTTCTGGATCATGGCCATTGAGCAATGCCAGCCTCAATTTAATTTTATACTGCTCACTTGTTAAATTAAAATGTTGCTCAAGTTCAGCTGGGATGACAAAATGTTCCCGGAATTTATTGGCCAGGAAATCCTGCCAGCTAAACAGAGAAGGAAATCCCTGCATTTCAATAAGCTGTGGATCCAGTTCTCCTTTTTTATTTTTAGTAACGGCAAAGTCGAGGGCGATAAATAAGGAATGATCTGTCTCGTTGGGCACCACTAAATGTTTGGGAATAGCCCGATCTGTTATTTTCTTGAAATCATCCCTGACAATAAAATCAATGATTGCATCGGAAGCCTTTAACAACTTCTTCTTAAAATTAGAACCAATAAACAGCGGGCTCTCGGCCACCCTAAACGTAATTTTGTGTTGAAAACTTTGATCAAGATCATAAAGAAAATCAATATACTTTTTATCAGTAAACTGTTTGTTGAATTGGAGACGTGCATCCGAGATCATATGGAAATAGAGCTAATCCGGTGCTGTGTCGCAACCATCAGAAACCGAGGAACAATAGTTGAATAAGTAAGCATTATTTTATCAGGGTCATTCAGGTGATCTAACATCTCCCAGTATTTGTTCACCCCATGTTTTTCAATAACCAACTCCTTTTTGTCTTCGCGCAAGAGATACATTCTCATTCCTAGTGCATCAGCTTCGGGATGAAATTGTGTGCCAACAAATGCTTCATCAAAACGGATAGACATAACTGCCCTGTCGAGATCTATATGTGGCCGGTATTTTTCTATGCACAATAAGGCACCACCGGCTGATTCAATCTTTTCAATATTGGGCTGTGTAATTTGATAATCACGTGAATCAACTGCCCACAGAGGATCTCCTAGTGACTTGAACAAGGAATCATGATGCCCTTCGTAAGTCTTATGGATGGGCATTACCCCAAACGAAGTTGACTTTCTTTTAGAGACAACTCCAAAAGCATAGTATCGGCAAAAAATTTGAAAACTATGGCAAATTAATAAGACATGCTTCTTCTGATCAGGGTGATTTTGGTTATAATCCTTAATCCCTTCCATGAGCGAAAAATAGTTGCGCTCCCATAACGAACCTTCGCTGTCTAGGGGACTTCCCGGACCACCTGAAGAAATGTAAACATCAAAGCTAAGATCGGGAATCTGAATTTTAAGTCGCACATCAAAGACTTCCAATGTCACCATCAGATGAAAGTCCACTTCAAATTCTTCTATAAGTTGGCGAATACCCCGCATCCCTTCGTTAGGAACTCCTTCATAGAGGTCCAGGATTGCAATTCTTATTTGATTTTCCTTCGACAAGTTTGATCTATTAAATTTCTATTGAACCCTACGAAACAATGATAACTATTAAACACCTGCTATTGTTTCGTCCAGAATATAATCCACCACTTTTTCAAGACTTCCAGTTTCTTTGAAGATAGCTAGCTGCCGATCGGCACCAGTTCCACCTTTCAGAATGGTGCGAATATAATTAATGGATTTACGGCTGCCAAGATCATCCACAACATCATCGATAAAATCCAACAGTTCTTCGATTAACACGCGCGTATCTAACTCAGCTTGCTTGCCAAAGTCAATCAGTTTTCCATCTAGTCCATAACGAGATGCACGCCACTTGTTTTCATTAACAAGCGACCGAGTATACATAATGAAACTCATATTTTGCAGACGGAGCTTGTACAACTTTAGTACCAGGGCTTGAAAGACAGCTGCGATGGCGATTGTCTCCTCGACTCGCATGGGCACATCGCAAATCCGAAATTCAATGGTATCAAAGAAAGGATGAACTCTAACATCCCACCAGATTTTTTTGGCATTGTCAATGCAGTTTGTCTTGATCAAGAGATTGATATAATTTTTATAATCATCCCAACTATTAAAATGATCAGGAATACCCGTACGAGGGAATTTGTCAAAAACTTTTGTTCGAAATGATTTGAATCCTGTATTTCGTCCTTCCCAAAAAGGGGAGTTTGTTGAAAGCGCATAGACATGTGGCAAAAAATAACGGACGGTATTCATGATGTGAATAGCCATGTCTTTATCTTTTATGCCCACATGTACATGCAAACCAAAAATTAGGTTTCCACGTGCCACATCTTTCATATCATCTACGATTTTGGCATAACGAGGGTCATCTGTAATAGTTTGGTCTTGCCAACGTGCAAAAGGATGCGTCCCTGCCGAAGCGATACGTGCACCATTTTGCATGGCAATCTCAGCTACTACTCTACGCAAATTCGTTACATCTTTGCGTGCTTCTTGAATATTGTAGCAAATTTCGGTACCTACCTCAATCACAGAGTCGTGCATTTCGGCTTTTACCTGCTCTTTGAGTAGCACTTTTCCCCCTTCCAAAATCTGGTACATATGCGAGCGCAAATCCCGAGATTCAGGGTCTATAATTTGAAATTCTTCCTCGATGCCGAGGGTAAATAATGGAAGTTTTTTCATGAGTATTATTTTAGTTCTTGTAGATGAGGCTTCGACAGGCTCAGCCACCACAGATGATAGCAAATAACACATATCAAAATATTACTATCAGCGATATTTGCTTTCATCTGCGTTATCTGCGTGAAATTAACATTATTTCATTAAATTTCCTTGTGTAGCATCTTTCACAAAATTGCCCCAAGTCAAATTCATTTGACCAGAGCGATGTTCCAAAGCTCTTTCAATTGCCATATTTGCAGCATTTTCCACTACCCATTCAAAATTTTCTTCTCCTACAGATGCAAGGTCAGCATCTGGCGCAGGATTACAAAAATCTATTGCATATGGAACGCCATCTCTCAAAGCC
>JANNAQ010000098.1:0-31463 GCA_031384515.1 Bacteroidia bacterium | reverse complement strand
CAACAAGCCCACATTAAAGGCTGGCATTTGTGTATCGCTATAGGTACCTTTTACAAATCCATTGAAGGATAAATCTCCTTTTGTTTCAATCCCACTAAAGTCTTTGGTGTACATGCCCGGCACCAACGATAGTAGACTCTTGAACGTATTTTCAGGGCTCTTGAAGCTGATGTCCATCCCATAATCTTTTTCATTCATTTTAAACCAGCCATCAAAGCTCATCGCAAAGTCGTTCACCTTGGTAGAGTTTTCCTTGAACGTATACTTTGAATAATCTTCACTGATAGAAATAACCATATCAATTTCTACCCGCTTATCAGCAAGCAATTCCATGTCTCCGTAGGAAGTAGTAAGGGTATCGGCTACCGTCTTTGTTTTTAAGTCAAATACATCCTGCGTGAAATCTCCACTGCCCGTGTGATTCAAGTGCTTCAACCCAAGAAAGTAAGGAAGTGACTTATCATCATAAACAATGTTACCATCAACAATTTCCCAGTGGTCAATCCCAAAAGAAAAGTTGCTTGGTTCTTCTGTTACGGTAAGAGTATCTGTAGAAGGATACGTGATGTCATAGTTAGCACGACCATCGGCCAGAACATTTATGGTAATTTGAGGTTTTACAAGCGTAATGCCTTTTATACGAAGTTGATCTCCAAAGATTAATTCCTTAAGGTTCACCTCTACATCCAACTCCTCTATTACAAAAAGAGGAACCCCTTCAAACGGTGCGCGGTTAAAAACACCCAGTTCCTTTACCTCCACAGTCATATTCGGAAAATTGCGGAATAGCGTGAGGCTAAAATTGTTCACATCGAAAACAACATCGGCATTCACAGACTTTGCAATTTCTTTGTCAATGGCAGCTTTGATATCATCCTTAAAAACAATAGGAACAACAATAGCGGCTGTTACCAGCAGCACAATAAAAATTCCAAAGCCGATCAATACTCTCTTCACGATTTTCATACACAAACTTTTTTGAGGAATGTAAAATTAAGACAATCTGACTTTAGTTTTTTGGCATCCACAAGGAAAACGTGCTGTCATTTAAAGAAAGAGTATGACTTGCATTATAACCAGCGCAAAAGGACACTTACTAACTTCTTCATCGAGTTAGTATAAGGTGGATACAATAGGTATGGGCTTGAAAAGCCTCTTTTTTGGCTCAAAACAGGTTTTTCATTTGAAAAACTCATAAACCCAAATTGTCCATGAGATTTGCCGAGGCCACTATTATTCACACCTCCAAACGGCAAATTTGGATGAGTGAACTGCAGAACGCAATCATTGATCACAACCGACCCTGCTGAAGTTTGTGACAAAATATTTTCTTGAAACTTCTTGTTGCCGGTAAAAATATAAAGGGCAAGTGGCTTTGGCTTACTATTAATAATCTGGACTACCTCCTGTGTTGAACTAAATGTGAGTACTGGTAATACTGGTCCAAAGATTTCCTCTTCCATTATTTTGGAGTCCTTAGCTACATCAGATAAAATTATGGGATGAATAAATCGCTTTTCCTTATTAACCCCTCCACTCAATTCAAGTTTGGCACCTTTTTGCAGAGCGTCTTGGATTAGCTGGTTAATGCGTGAAAAATGTCGATCATTTATGATCCGCGCATAGTTCGGTGAACTTTCTAAAATTACATTCCGCTCTCCGAATAATCTTAGAACTGAAGTACTTAGAAGACTAATGAATTTATCTTTGACTCTTTCGTCTATTAAAACATAATCCGGGGCAATGCAGGTTTGACCGTTATTAAGAAATTTCCCGAAGGCTATTCTTTTTGCTGCATCTTCAAGGTTAGCAGTTGCATCAATAATGGTTGGAGATTTTCCACCAAGCTCCAATGTAACGCTGGCAAGATTCTGTGCTGCCGCTTTCATAACTATTTTTCCGATTGCGGAGCTTCCTGTAAAAAAGATATGATCAAAAGGTTGATTTAAAAGATATGATGAGATTTCCGGTCCTCCTTGGATAACAGCCACCCTATCTTCTTCAAATATTTCAGCAACCATCTTTTGTATCAATTCCGATGTATGAGGAGTTAATTCAGAAGGTTTTATTATAGCGGTGTTACCTGCAGCAAGACAAGATACTAAGGGGCCAATACAAAGGTTAAAGGGGAAATTCCAAGGGGCAACAATTAAGCAAACCCCTTTAGGTTCAATCCGGACTTCCGCGCGAGTTCCAATGTAAGTCAAAGGAGCATCAATTTTCTTGGGC
Source organism: Bacteroidia bacterium (assembly GCA_031384515.1). GTDB lineage: Bacteria > Bacteroidota > Bacteroidia > Cytophagales > Cyclobacteriaceae > ELB16-189. The sequence continues at coordinate 29,234 of JANNAQ010000098.1, read as the reverse complement.
TTACTCCAAGCTTCTAAATTTGAAAGAGCAAGACGAATCTCCGTTACTACCGGATAAATTTCGGAAATATCAACCTCCGGCAAAGGTCGATTAAAATCAGCATGAATGGCTTGTTTGATCTGTTCGCGATTGGTGAAAATCCAATCACTAAGTTTCCTTAGTTGCTCCTTTCGTTTCTTAATCGACTCAGACCTTAAGGCAATACTCTTGGTCTTTTGAGCGGCTAGCACACTATCAATTCTTGTCGTATTCAGGTCAATAGTGGTTGTATCCATGGGTCCCTATGTCTTTTAAAGGTATAAAATATTGCTTTCTCAATGTTAAGCCAATGTTACCAAATTTGGTGAATATTAATTTTTTGTTAATTTTATGCTAAATCTGGTAACATACAGATAACTTATGAAGGGAGTTATAGCCATATTTCTGATCATTTTGCCAACCTTAGCGATTGGGCAGTCGACCGTTTTTGAGGATCTCATGGCCACCTCTTCAATAAAACCATCTGTTAAAGAATCTGAAAAGCTAAATCACTTCATTGAATCGCTTAAGCAAAAGAGAGGCTCCTCAGACAAGAAATTACTTAAAACTATTTTTAAGACAACTCATCAACAGTTCTTAAAGAGCTATTCCCAGTATGCTGATCTGGGAGAAGTTTTTACCAGTGGAAAGTTTGATTGTCTTACAGCAACTGCATTGTTCAGCGTTGTCCTTGATAAAATGAATTTCAACTATAAAATCATTGAAACCAACTATCACATTTTCATTTTAGTTAATAGTACAGATGGCCAAGTACTGCTCGAAACAACGGATAGGCTATTCGGATTTATACAAGACTCTCAAGAAATTGAAAAGAGAATTAGGTCATACAGGCAAAATACGATCGTTGCTTCTTCTAATGATAAAATGTACTATCATTACTCGTTCGATTTATTCAATGAGGTAGCACAGAATCAATTGGTGGGATTACTCTATTTCAATCGTGCCATCAAAGCGTATAACAATGGTGATTTATTAGTATGTGCTGATTTCCTAGAGAAATCAAAAAGAGTTTATGAATCCCCCAGGGTAGAAGAATTAGCTATTGTTCTGGTTAGATCAGTACTAGAAAGCAATTTATCCGCTGATTTAAAGAATCAAGTGATACATCAATATAAGAACACTATTATGGAGAAGAACACTCCTATTGCCTCCCGCTAGTTTTGCAGGATTCTTACAACAACTCTTCGATTCATTTTGTGTGAGGCCTCTGTATTCTCTTGTGACAAGGGCATAGTTCCCCCAAATGCTTTTGTCTTTACCTTGTGCTTGGCAACACCCTTTGAAATTAAATATGTTTTAACGGCTTCCACTCTTTGTTGTGATAATTTCATGTTTTCCTTTGGATCGCCTCGGTTATCTGTATGCCCCTCCAATTGAATAACCATTGGAGGATTGTCCTGGAGCATTTTTGCCACGGAATTTAATTCGGTATAAGAGGCAGCATCAATTTTTGCTTTCCCCTGAGGAAAAATCAGGTTGTCAAGTGTCATTTCCTTACCAGCAGTATGTGCTGTCTCTACAACTTTGGCTGCGCTAACTGGTGCGCCAAGTTCAATATCTTGGACAACTATTCTTTCACCATTTGCAGAAGCAGGATCAAGCAGGTACTTCACCTGAGCAAAACCAGGGGCTTGCACAATTATAGAATACCGCTCATTATCATACATTGCAAATTTATATTCGCTACCACTCAACATCCCAACTTTGCTGCCATATGGCAAACTTTGATAAGAGATTTTACCAGTAACGGGTTCTTTTGTTAAGGCATTCACTAGTTTACCTTGAGCATAGATCAACGTGTCCGCTGTTTGGGCAAATGTTGGGCTTATGTAGCCTATTAGTATAGCCAGAAAAAGGAATGATTTTTTCATAGGTACCAGCAAACTACATCTTTATGATTTTGAATTCCACTCTTCGGTTTTTATCTCTTCCTGCTTTTGTATCATTCGATACTGCCGGTTTGGTTTCACCGAAGAAAGATATCAATACACGTCCTTTTTCAATGCTTTTCTGAGTTAGGTATTTTGCCACCGCTGTTGCTCTCCATTCAGACAACCACATGTTGTAATCATCCGGACCAGTTGAATCTGTATGTCCTGATATTTCAACTGTCATGTTCTTCTCTTTATTCATTAGATCCACAATGCGATCCAATTCCGGGAATGATTCTGGCTTAAGCGTTGCCTTGTTAAAAGCAAAGAAAATATTGTTGAGAGTTATAGTAGCATCCGGTTCTATACGGGCAACTACGATAGGATCAAGGGTAAAGTCTTTATGCTGAACAGTAGTGTCTTTACCTATGTTTCGAAGGTCAAGATTTTGACTTGAGGATATATGACCTTCGGCTTCTGCTCTTACTCCATATAGGTGACCAGCTGGAAGGAGTATTTCATACTCACCCGTTTCAGGATTTGAATATACTATTCCAACCTCTTTTCCATCCGTCAGGCGTTCGTAGATAATCTTTGCTCCAATTGGTTTGCCAGTCTTTGAATCAATCAAAGTGCCTTTCACCAGAATAACAGGTTCAGGACTTTTAAACACCGGAAGCTTTACCCTAAAGATATCCATGTTCTCTTCGGTCATACCACGTGAATAATAGGCATACTCGCTCGAGGCTGGGATATTAAAAAACAAGTCATCTAGCTTTGAGTTAATATCCGGTCCCATGTTCTGAGGATCCGACCAGTTTGTCCAGGTATCATCTAATCGTGTAGAAACGTAAATGTCGCTACCGCCATATCCACTAAAACCATTTGAAGAAAAATAAAGTGTTTTATCGTCCGTTGCTAAAAACGGTGAGGTCTCGTCTCCGGATGTGTTGACAACTGTTCCGAGATTGATCGGCTCACCCCAAAGACTATCATTTTTAGCAAGGCTCACATATAAATCTCTGCCTCCGCGCGAGTTTTCCCGCTCAATTGACATGAGCAAAGATCTTCTGGTATTGGCCATGAAGTAATTTGACTTCTCGTTATAGTTATAATCATTTTCTATTTCAAGGGCGGTTGGCTTACTCCATGATCCATTGATATTGTTACTCATAGATATACCAGCAAGCATTTTACCATTTTCAAGGTATTTATTGCCAAGAAGCATAATAACTGATTTCCCGTCAGGTGTAGCCGCACTTACTGCATTGACAAAATTAGGGGACTCATTATTGAACTGAGGCCCCATATTCTTTGCAAGCGTCCATTTTCCGTCCGCTCCAAGCTCCGAATACCAGATATCCTCCTTGTCGTTTACCCCACCCACATTTCCCGGGTGATTTTTCCGACTGAAATAAAGAGTCTTTCCATCGGGAGTAAGGATGGGGTTCAATTCAGTAAACTCGCTGTTAACATTTTCATCCAATCGCTCTGTTATCAGCCCTTTGCTCAATAAATCAGGGATATCAATATTAGTAACAATGGGATAGTTAGAATCTGTAATTGCAATTGCATCAATCGAAAAATAATCGGTTAATGCTGCCCCATCGAATTCAATTTTTACACTCGTTACCTTGTAGGTTGTCTTTTCTACAAAGACGGTAAGCATCCTGCTTTTTAGCGGCACAACAATTGGATTAAAGGTATGGATAAGATATTCCCGCCCATTTTCGTCATAGGTATAAATTTTCCAAACGGCTGAGGGATTATAAGTTTCTGCTATTGCGATTTGCTGAATCTGAATTGGCTTTTCAAATCCTACTTTTATAGACTCCTTCCTCTTTGGCTTATCCGGGGTCCAGGCGTTTGGATTCTGTCCGCCTGCTGGATGGACATTCGGTTTCCCTAGTATTTGCTCGGCAGAATATTGAACCGGTGTTAATTCTGATGAAACCTCAATAACCTTGTTCGCCCATTGTACTATCTGGGCTTTGGCGCCAATCTGAACACATATAAGAATGCATATACCAAGAAATAATCTCTTCATTAATATGGGATATTGAATAAGCCGAACTTAACTAAGGGGATAAACTTAGCTAAAAATATAAAAATAATACATCCTTAGAAATGGGTATTCTTAGGTAAGGGTGATTAGTCTGCCCATTATAATAAGATTATTCTAGAGAAGTCCGATTAAATAGCAAAAAACCTACATGGAGTAGCACCCCAAATTGATTCTCGGGATCATCGTAATAGTTAAAGCTTAAGCTAACCGGTCCCACGGTAGTATGAAGAACAAGACCGGCAGTTGCTGCAAAGTACGCTTTCGTAAGCTCCAAGCTTACAGTAGCTTCTTGATTAGAACCCTCCTTTATCTGCTCAAAAGGTTTAAACAAGTATCCTTCTAGACGAAAATCAAGATTGCTCCGGATGGAAAATACATTTCGCCAGCCTCCTGAAACATAGTTAAAGGCCCTAAAGTTTTGAAGCAACAACGTACGACTATCCTGGATAGGATTGAAGGAAGGGGCATTTATAACAGTACTCTGATAATTGCTAAACACAGGTTGGTTAGAAAAGACTGCATCAAGGTAATAACCAGAACTATAGATGCCACGCTTAAAATATTGTTCCATAGTTAGTCTGGCCCGTACCCATGCGCGATTTTGGCTAGTATTGATTAGTTGTCGCGAGGTTGTGCCCGTCTCCAGTTGTTCAATAAGGCTGAACCAGTCAAAACTAAACTCATATGCATGGCCCTGGTTAGCATATTGCTTTCGGTTTAACACATTAGTTGAGAGAGAAACACCGGCACGTGTGCCATAGAGACTTAACTTGTCCAAAGTATCGGTGGACACAAACGACTTAGTATTAATAAAGCGGTCGGTATTATTTACATAGAAGCCATACAAATCAACTTTATACTTTTTGCCAACGGGTTTCCCTAAGCTAACTCCAACTTTTCGATCAATGCGTTTCAATATGGTTGGTCTATCCGTTGTTGTCAAAAAATCACTCCCCTGAATATAATCCCATGAATTAAAAGTTGCTTCTGGCTCAATATAATATTGACCAAAGCTTGGCATATCTAATCGTGCTTTCAATTGAGCGGATTTATAAAAGGTGCCTGCATAAAAATTAGTGCTGGCATGCGTTAGTAACCGATTGAAGTAAAAGTAGTTCAACCCCAAAAATATTCCACTTATGCTTCGGGTGGCAATAGTACCTCCAAAATCTACTTGAAAATTATTCTGAGGTCGCTTCACTAACTGAAATTCATACTTTGCATCATCGACACTGTATAGAAAACCCGGAAATACATTTTTAAAATAGTCTTCTGCTATCAAATTATAGTAACCTGTTTTGACCTGCTTAAAATATAGAGGTTGCTTATTCTTTCGCATAAAGAATTTACTGAGGTATCGCTGTTGCTTAGAGTTAAATCCAGTAAACCTAACTTCATTTACCACTAGGGCACTAGCTCTTCCATTGAAGGCATTGCGTCTGGCTGCCACATCCTCACAAAGAATTCGGGTGGCGATCTTTGCTTTTATCTCATCCATCTGTCTAATGGTTTGCGCATAGCCACTATCAATCATACTTTTTGCCTGCACAAATTCAAGAGCCGTATAGGGTTTCAAATCAGGTTGAATATAAATTCCTCCTGGCGGAACTCGACTGGGATCGGATTTATCAAGCAGCATGTAAAGCAAGGACCGTGATATTAGTTTTTCATCTTCAGCAAAGGGATAATCGTCATATACTTTTGTAGATACATTAGAACCAATAATAACATCTGGGTTAAATTCATTTGCTGCCACATCTACCGGAAAATTATTGTAAACGCCTCCGTCAAAAAGAAACTTGCCATCCACCCGAATAGGATTATAAAAAAGAGGAACTGTTTGTGTTGCTCTCATTGCATCACTTAGAACACCTTTCCTTAAAATCACTTCGGTTTGCGTAAAAATATCTGCCGCCACCACTCGAAGTGGAACAAAGAGGCTATCAAAATTATTTTTTGATATGGATGAGGATTGAGCCATCATCTCTGCCAACGCAAAATTGAGAGAGATATCATTGGCCAAACTGGAATTCAAATTTAAGTTTAGTGTGGAGTCAAGTGAAAGGTTAAGCTTGAGAAAAGATGGATGATCGTCATTTCTATTATAGTAATAGTTATATCCTTCTTCTAACTGCCCACTTACCCACCGCTGAAATTCATCTGACAGGGCAATCTCTTCAATTTGGCCAGGGCTCATACCAGATGCATAACATCCAGCAACGATTCCTCCCATTGAGGTGCCAACAACATAGTCAATAGGAATTTCATTTTCCTCTAATGCTTTTAAAACTCCAATATGCGCCAGCCCTTTAGCCCCACCACCACTTAATACCAATCCAACCCTTTGCCCAAAAGCTGTAGTAGCAAAAACAAATACAAAAAAAAGAGCAAGGACACGAATCATCAGATACTGCTTTGACAATAATGGCTAAGTTAATTACTTCTCTAACTAAAAAAGTAACAATAAAATATACGAGAAGGCCTTTTAATTAGTTTCCAGAAACAAGCTCTGGCAGTGCATACGGTGGAAATGGTATCAATTCCAATTGTTTCATCAATTGTTGAGCTTCCAAATGAAAGGCTTCCTTATTTTCATTTTTTATTGGCGTAGATGGGGGGAGCTCTATCTTGAGTGCATCTACCTGTACACCATTTTTCCAGAAACGATAGCACAAATGCGGACCGGTAGCAAGTCCCGTACTACCAACATATCCTATGGTTTCGCCTTGTCGCACTTTCGCGCCAGCTCTGATCCCGGAAGCTATTTTTGACATGTGAAGGTATTGAGTGGTGTAGGTGGAGTTATGTCTCACCTTTACATAGTTTCCATTGTTAGCTTTATATTGAGCTTCTTCAATAATTCCATCTCCTACGGTTCGAATTGGTGTACCCGTTGGTGCAGCGAAATCAGTTCCGCGATGCGCGCGAAAAACTTTTGCTACGGGATGAAACCGGTTGTTACTATACCGAGAACTAATTCGCGTAAACTCTATGGGGTATTTGAGTAGCGCCTTACGCAAACTATTACCTTGTTCATCAAAGTAGTCTTCTCCGTCTCCCTGGTCGAATGGAATTGCATAATAACCATTGCCGAAATGTTCAAAGAAAATTCCTGTAATCTTACCTATGCTGATGGGTTTTCCATCCACCTGATTTTCTTCATACATTAACTTGAAATTGTCACCTCTCTGTAACCGCTGGAAGTCAACCTGCCAGGCAAATATGTCAACAAACTTGTTGGTAAGTTCATGTGAGATGCCTAGTTCCTCAATGGTTTCGGAAAGTGAGGATCGAATGATGCCCGTAATGTTTTTATTTTGGACTTTCACTTCTCGTTGACAAGGCTCTATCAATAAGGAATCCTCCAAATGAAAAATGATGTAATCAATAGGATTGGGTTCATAGATAAACGCTCTTAGTGTTCTGATAGAATCGTTTTTTACAAGTAGTGTGTACTTTTTTCCTGCCGATATTTTACGAAAATCAAATGACGTGCGTGATGTTAGATTGAGTTCCCGTAATATATTTTCAGGAACGTAAGTCCCTTGGAAAAGGTCTATAAGTAATTGGTTTTTCTTAACCTCATCTTCAACAATATGAAGATCGTTAACGATCATGCCATATAGCAGTTGAGGCTTCTTTATTTCAATCTCAACGTGAGTTGAGTCTACTTCTACAGCAAAATCCCCGTTAAGTGAAAACAGTGATGTATAATTATTTATTAAAAGAAAGGCTCCACCAAGAATCAGGATTATGACACCCAACAAAATACTTTGCTTTGCTACCTTGTTACTAAAAATGTTCATTCATTAAAATCAATGGTAATAGAAGCTCACTCGGCAATGATCGAGCCCGGGTATAGGTCTCTGTATTTATTTTTTCCTTTATCCAGGAATTCAACAAAACCTTCAACGCTTTTATTATACCCATATGGCCAAGCCAACACTCTCTCATCGTCACCCACTAAAACATAATAGGGCTGTGCATTATTTTCAAGATTGGTGATTTGTATGTCTGCATTTTGTTTACCTAGTGTCTTCTTTATTTTGCCATCATATTGAGAAGTGTACCATTTTGCTTCAGGCAATTCGGTTTTGTCATCAACATACAAGGCAACTACAACAAAATCTTTTTGTAAGCGCTCTATAACTTGTGGATCATTCCAGACCACCGCCTCCATTTCACGACAATTGGTACACCCGTGGCCAGTAAAATCGATAAATAAAGGTTTGTGTTGCTTGCGTGCACATGCCAATGCCTGATCATAATCAAAATAACCTTGCAATCCATGTGGCAGGTGAAGGAACTCGGCATACTTAGCATCTTCACAGGATTCATTAACCTTGTCATTCCGAGTAAGGGCAATTAAATCAAAGTCGTGTGTATATAGAGGTGGCAGGTATCCGGCCAAACTCTTTAAGGGAGCTCCCCACATACCTGGAATAAGGTATACTACAAAAGAAAATGTAGCCGAAGCGAGCAACAATCTTGGTACAGTAACTTTTTCAACAGGTTTGTCACTGGACATTCTCAATTTGCCAAGGAAATAAATCCCTAACAATGTAAAGAGCACAATCCAAATAGCAATGTTAATATCCCGATCGAGTATGCCCCAATGGTAAGCCTGGTCGGCAATACTTAAAAATTTTAGACATAATGCCAACTCTAAAAATCCAAGAGTTACTTTTACTGAGTTTAGCCAGCCACCAGATTTAGGAAGACTCTTAATCCATTCAGGAAAAATGGCGAAAAGTGTAAACGGAATGGCAAACGCCAATGAATAAAAAAACATGGCCAATACCGGCTTAATAACCTGCCCACCTGCTGCTAGCACAACCACATTTCCTACGATTGGAATTGTACAAGAGAAGGAAACCAATACTAGAGTTGAGGCCATGAAGAAGACACCAATCCAACCGCCTTTCTCTGCTTGCTGATCTACTTTGTTAACCAATTTATACGGAGCATTGATTTCGAAAAGTCCCAGAAAGGAAAGTGCAAACACAATGAAGATGACAAAAACAAAAAGGTTGGGCGCCCAGTGTGTCGCCAATGCATTTAATCCTTCTGCGCCAAGAAGCAAAGCAAACAAAGTACCCGCTAAGGTATAGATGAATACAATGGAAAATCCGAAGACAAGGGCTTTCTTTATTCCTTCCTTCCTCGATTGATTGTCCTTTAGAAAAAAGGTAACGGTCATTGGTATCATTGGAAACACACAGGGAGTAATTAAAGAGGTTAGTCCCAAGATGAATGCAAAAATTAAATAACCAAGAAACGACTCTTCATGAATGGAAGATTCTCCTTCCAAAATTGTTTTATCCAAAACAGGGCCTTTGCGTTCACCATAGGTTTTCTCAGGCACTTGCCTAGCAAAAGATGAGGTGTCTCTTTTTACTTCAGATACTTGTAAATTCTCTTGTTCTTGTTCAGGACTTTTTAATGAAGTATTACTAGTTACTAAGATGTCCCTAAAAGAAAACTCTTCATTAAATGGAATACACCTTCCATTTAAATCAGTGCACACCTGATAGTCATAGTCTCCCTCTATTTTAAGATCAGCAGATAGAATTTTTATACGTTGCTTAAACTCAGCTGCTTTCTTAAATATTTTTATATCACATTCGAAAATGTCATCATGTTTGTCGATTTCTCCAATAGGCTCAATTTTTCCAACTAACTTATAACTTGGGTGCGCCTTGAAAGTGAATACCGTTTTATTAGGGCCATCTTCACAATTAAATTCAGTAGAATATAAATACCAATCCTTATCAAGGTTAGCACGGAAGACTAGCGTAACCTCATCGCCAACTTTCGCTTCGTTAGTTGAAACCGAATTGAGCCATTTAGCTGGATGTAGAATCTGAGCCGATAGGGTAAGAGTACACGTGACAAACGCAAACGCGATAAAAAGCCGCTTTAAATACATATTTTATAATATAATAGCGCAAAAGTAACGAAGAAGATGGCAAATAAGTTGGCCTGCGAGAAAATACAACTTGTACTATTTCTTGCTTAACTAAAAATTAACAAGTCGAATGACAATTATCCTATGATGGCTTTCATGGCTCCGCCTGCTTCATCAGCTTTATGCCTTCGAGTAGTGCTTATAAAACGATACTATCGTTTCGATACCAATCAAAAAGTTTTTGATGCCGTAATGTTCGTTAGGTGAGTGGATGGCATCACTATCCAAACCAAATCCCATCAATACAGTATCCAAGCCCAATTCCCTTTTGAATAGCGATACAATTGGAATGCTTCCTCCATCTCGCGTTGGAATAGGCGATTTTCCCCACACCTCTACAAATGCACTACTGGCTGCTTTGAAAGCCTTTGAATCGGTTGGCGTTACTGCCGGTTCGCCACCATGATGTGGCGTTACTTTTACTTTCACTGATGTCGGTGCAATAGAAATAAAATGGTCAGTGAACATCTTCATAATTTCTTCACTATTCTGATTGGGAACAAGGCGCATCGAAATTTTTGCAGATGCTTTTGATGGTAAAACCGTTTTTGCTCCTTCGCCTGTGTAGCCACCCCAAATCCCATTTACATCCAATGTGGGACGAGTGCCTGTGCGCTCAAGTGTGGTGTACCCCTTCTCTCCTTTAATGTCCTCAATACCCAATTCCTTTTTATAAGCATTCAAATCAAATGGTGCCTTGTTAAGGTCTGCGCGTTGTGCAGAAGTAAGCTCAGCAACCTTATCATAAAAGCCCGGAATGGTTATTCGTCCGTCTTCATCCTGCAACGAAGTAATCATCTTGCTTAAGATGTTGATCGGGTTGGCAACTGCACCACCATATACGCCTGAATGCAAATCACGATTTGGACCTGTCACTTCAACTTCTAAATAACTCAAACCACGAAGGCCAACAGTGATCGATGGTGTATCCAAAGAAATTAATGAGGTGTCTGAAATCAGAATAACATCTGCCTTTAGTTTGGCTTTATTCTCTTTAACAAAAGTTCCAAGGTTATCAGATCCAACTTCCTCCTCGCCTTCGATCATAAACTTAATGTTACAAGAAAGCTTGTTAAGCTTACTCATGATTTCAAACGCCTTGATATGCATGTAAAACTGACCTTTGTCATCACATGAACCACGAGCAAAAATTTTCCCGTCTTTAACTACCGGTTCAAAAGCGGGTGATTCCCATAAGTTTAATGGATCGGCAGGTTGAACATCATAGTGACCATAGACAAGCACTGTTGGAAGTGATGGATTGATAATTTTTTCACCAAAAACTATTGGATGACCTTTTGTCTCACAGAGCTCAACTTTATCAGCGCCAGCATCCTTCAATTTCTGTACTACATACTCTGCAGCCTTACGCACATCTCCCTTGTGGCGGCTGTCTGCGCTTACAGAAGGAATACGAAGCAATTCAAAAAGTTCTTCTAAAAAGCGTTGTTGATTGGATTGAATATATTCTTTGATCATGTTTGTTTTATTTGTTGGTGCAAGGTAATATTTAATGTTTCAAGCGTCAGGCATATGCATTAAATTCAATAAGTCTCACCTGGAACTGGAAACTGATCGAATTAATCTTACTAGCAATTGACATTCTGTATAAGGCATTAACCATAAGAAAACTCAGTGATCTCGTAAACTTACTTTTTGATTTGGCCTCTTACAATCGTTTTCGCTACTAACTGTTAGCTGATCTGGTAAAAATTTTAAGTGATTTTAAGAACTATTTTGACAATTGCTGCCTTCAACAGCGTAACTTTATCCAAGCTATAACTATCTATTACCTTGAACGAAGAACAACACAACGGCCTTTATCATCCGCAGTTTGAAAAAGACTCCTGCGGTGTTGGCTTTATTGCCAACATCAAAGGAAGAAAATCTCATCAGATTATAAGCGATGCCCTCACGATGCTTGAGCGAATGGCGCACCGAGGTGCATGTGGTTGCGAACCCAACACAGGCGATGGGGCAGGAATACTCATACAAGTTCCTCATGAATTTTATACCAATGAATGTCGAAAGCTAAACATTAAGCTTCCAGCATATGGACAATACGGTGTTGGTTTAGTGTTTCTTCCAAAAGATCACAAAGTCCGTGAGGAGTGCCGAAATGTTTTGGCTAGGCAAATCAAAAAGATGAAGATGACCTTGTTGGGCTACCGACAAATACCTACTGGTCATCCTGATTTAGGCGAATCTGCAGTTAATGCAGAACCTGTGATGGAACAGATTTTTATTAAACGCCCCGAAACTCTTTCCAATCCAGACGACTTTGAGCGTAAGCTATTCATCCTGAGAAAATATTCTACCAGGATTGTCAACGAATCCGTTCACGGGGTGAATAACAAATTTTATTTTTCTTCACTTTCATATAAGACGATTGCCTATAAGGGCATGTTAACATCGCATCAGGTAAGACCTTATTTTCCTGACCTTGAAAACGAAGAAGTAGTTTCTGCCTTAGCGGTAATTCATTCAAGGTTCTCTACCAACACATTCCCTTCCTGGAGTTTAGCGCAACCCTTCCGTTACATCGCCCACAATGGTGAAATTAATACGGTGCAAGGCAACATTAATTGGTTGAAATCCAAGGAAGCTTTTTTCTCCTCACAATATTTTAGTCGGGAAGAGTTAGATATGATTCTTCCGATTTGTAATCCGATTCAATCCGATTCATCCAACCTGGACAATACGATTGAAGTACTCATGCATGCCGGTCGTTCATTACCTCATGTAATGATGATGCTCATTCCCGAAGCATGGGATGGCAACGAACACATGAGCCAGGAGAAAAAAGATTTTTATGAATTTCACGCCAACCTGATGGAGCCGTGGGATGGGCCCGCATCCATTACATTCACCGATGGAAAAATTGTTGGTGCTACCCTAGACAGAAATGGATTACGTCCGTCTCGTTTCCTAGTGACAGATGATGACCGTGTGATCATGGCCTCAGAAGCAGGTGTCTTAGATATTGATCCTGCCAAAGTGATCAGCAAAGGTCGCTTACAACCAGGCAAAATGTTTGTGGTTGATTTGGAACAAGGTCGTATTATAAGCGATGATGAACTGAAAAAAGATATTTGCACACGCCAGCCTTATGGAAAATGGCTGAAGGATAATAAAGTGCGGTTGCAAGACCTTCCAGAACCTGGTGGGAGTTTTCATAAGTATGATCCCAATACATTTCTAAAAAGACAAATTTCCTTCGGTTACACGTCAGAAGATTTGAGAGTCATTGTTGCTCAGATGTGCGATACAGGTAAAGAAGCACTTGGCTCGATGGGCAGCGATATTCCTCTTGCAGTTCTATCTAATCAGGCCCAACATCTGTCAAGTTATTTCAAGCAGTTATTTGCTCAAGTAACCAATCCTCCGATTGACCCGATTAGAGAACGAATGGTAATGTCATTGGCATCGCACGTTGGAGGGTCATTAAATTTATTGGAAGAAACCCCCGAGCACTGCATCACGTTGGAATTGCCTACACCAATACTATCCAATGGGGAACTGGAAAAGATTCGATACATCGATCACCGTCATCTTCAAACCAAAACTATTTATACCTACTTCAAAGCAGATGGCAAACCAGGTTCACTGGAGAAAGGACTTCAACGAATTTGCCAGTATGTGACTGATGCAATTGAAGATGGTTTTACCATTATCATTTTATCGGATAGGAGTTTTGATAGCGGTCACGCTCAGATACCTTCATTACTTGTAACCAGCGCTGTTCATCACGATCTCATTCGCAAAGGACTTCGCGGTAAAGCAGGAATTCTCATTGAAGCAGGGGATGTTTGGGAGACTCATCACTTTGCTACCTTGATTGGTTACGGTGCTTCGGGCGTCAATCCCTATCTGGTCTTCCAGACGATACATGACATGAAGAAAAACAATCTGTTAAGAGATGAATTAACAGAAGAAAAGGCCATCTATCATTATAAGAAGGCCGTGTCTGGAGAATTGCTCAAGATCATGAGCAAAATGGGAATTTCTACGTTGCAATCGTATCATGGAGCCCAGATTTTCGAAGCTCTTGGTATCAGCAAGGAAGTAGTTGATGAATATTTTACAGGAACTGTTTCACGAATTGGCGGACTTACATTAGATGATATTGCTAAAGAAGCTTTAGCCAAACATAAACTTGCATTCCCTAAAACGCCTAATTTAACTCCACGTTTGGAAGTTGGTGGAGTTTATCAGTGGAAGCAACGTGGAGAGGCGCATTTGTTCAATCCTCAGACAATTCATTTGTTGCAACAGTCAACCAAGACAAATGATTATTCCCTTTTCAAAAAATATTCAAAGCTAATTAATGAGCAGAGCGAGAAAGCAATTACACTGCGAAGCTTGCTTAAGTTTAAAAAAGGAAAAGCAATCCCGATTAGCGAAGTAGAACCCAAAGAAAATATTTTCAAACGCTTTGCCACCGGGGCAATGTCCTTTGGTTCCATTTCACATGAAGCTCACAGTACACTTGCCATTGCTATGAACCGTATTGGTGGAAAAAGCAACTGTGGGGAAGGTGGGGAAGATGAAATACGATTCATTCGAAAGGAAAATGGCGATTGGGAAAATTCTGCCATCAAGCAAGTGGCCTCTGGTCGCTTTGGTGTAACAAGTTATTACTTAAGCAACGCCAAAGAATTGCAAATTAAAATGGCGCAAGGCGCAAAACCTGGTGAAGGTGGTCAGCTGCCTGGTCATAAAGTAGACGAGTGGATCGGACGTGTTCGGCACTCCACTCCTGGAGTCGGACTAATCTCACCTCCTCCGCATCATGATATTTATTCAATTGAAGATTTATCTCAATTAATTTTTGATTTGAAGAATGCGAACCGCGAGGCGCGTATTAGCGTGAAGTTGGTTTCGGAAGCTGGAGTTGGAACAATTGCCTCTGGTGTAGCTAAAGCTCATGCTGATGTAGTTCTTATAGCTGGACACGATGGCGGCACAGGTGCATCACCAATAAGTTCTGTCCGTCATGCTGGTTTACCTTGGGAGTTAGGCTTAGCAGAGACACATCAAACGTTAGTACGAAATAAACTGCGTGGTCGAATTGTGGTACAGACAGATGGGCAAATCAGAACAGGGCGTGACTTGGCTATTGCTGCAATTCTTGGTGCTGAGGAATGGGGAGTAGCAACTGCTGCGTTGGTTACAACAGGTTGTATTATGATGCGCAAATGTCATTTGAATACATGCCCGGTCGGTGTAGCTACGCAGAACAAAGAGCTTCGTGCGCTCTTCACCGGCAAGCCTGAATATGTAGTAAATCTATTTTCCTTCCTGGCAGAAGAACTACGGGAGATTATGGCAGAACAAGGTTTTCGCACTGTGAACGAAATGATTGGTCAAGTCGATAAGCTTGATGTGAATGACCTTGAAAACAATTGGAAGCATCAACATATTAACCTCGCACCGATTTTATACAAAGAGCCAATGAGTTTGGATACGGCTCTTTACAAACAAGAAGAGCAAGATCATGAGCTCACTAATGTTCTTGATTGGACTTTAATTGAACGCGCGAAACCAGCATTAGAAAATGCTGAAACCGTGGAGGGATCTTTTGAAATCAACAATAGAAATCGTGCGGTTGGTACTATGCTATCTAATGAAATTTCAAAAGTTTATTTAGGCCCCGGTCTTCCAAAAGGAACAATTCATTACAGATTTAAAGGGACAGCCGGACAAAGTTTTGGAGCATTTGGTGCGGCCGGCTTAAAATTTGAATTGGAGGGTGATGCCAATGACTATTTTGCCAAAGGGTTATCTGGTGCACAATTGATTTTGTATCCTGACAAGAAAGCAAGTTTTATAGCCTCTGAAAATATCATTGTGGGCAATGTTGCATTTTATGGAGCCACTTCCGGAGAAGCATTCATTCGTGGATGTGCAGGAGAGCGTTTCGGAGTGCGCAATTCAGGCGTGAAAGTAGTTGTCGAAGGTGTTGGCGATCATGGGTGTGAATACATGACAGGGGGCACAGTTGTAATTCTTGGTGAAACAGGAAGAAACTTTGCTGCGGGGATGAGCGGTGGCGTTGCCTATATCTACGACAAGAATAATTCGTTCAAAAAGAATTGCAACATGGAGATGGTGATGTTTGATGAAATGGATAACGAAGATGAATCATTAATCAAAAAGATGATTCAGGATCATTCTGCCTTAACAGGCAGTGATGTGGCCACTGACTTGTTGAAGTCATGGAAAGCTTCCTTTATCCAATTCGTGAAAGTGATGCCAATGGATTACAAAGTCGTATTGGAAAAAAGGAAAGCAGACCAATCTGTCGCTAAGAAGGTTGCAATTAAAGTATAGATTTTTAAAAAATTGACCATTGACAAAAGGCAATTCCTCGGTCTGTGTCCTCACAGACCGAAATAGATGGATTGACATTGGTGGTCTGTGAGGACACAGACCACGGATAAGATTAAATTAATGAACATTGACAATTAATTATGGCTAAGCCAACGGGATTTTTAGAATTCAATCGTGAAACTGCTCCCAAACGTGATCCTAAAGAGCGTCTCAAAGATTATCAGGAGATTGAGAAGCATGTAACCCCATCTGATACACAAAAGCAAGCGGCACGGTGTATGGACTGTGGTGTTCCTTTTTGCCACAATGGTTGTCCGCTAGGAAATAACATCCCGGAGTTTAATGATGCCGTCTACCAAGGGAACTGGAAATTGGCATACGAGTTATTAATCTCTACCAATAATTTTCCGGAATTCACTGGCCGGATTTGCCCAGCCCCTTGCGAAGCCTCATGTGTGCTAGGCATTAACAAACCCGCAGTAGCGATTGAGTTCATTGAGAAATCTATTATTGAAAAAGCTTTCGAAGAAGGATATGTTAAAGCAATCATACCAACTACACGTAGCGGAAAAAAAGTGGCTATAATAGGATCTGGTCCCGCGGGATTGGCTGCAGCTGCGCAATTGAACTCAGCTGGACATTTGGTAACTGTCTTTGAAAGATCTGATGAAGTTGGTGGGCTCCTCCGGTATGGTATTCCAGATTTTAAGTTGGAAAAAAATGTGTTACAAAGAAGGGTTCAGATAATGGAAGCCGAAGGTGTTACATTTTTAACTAATGCCAATATTGGTGTAAATATTCCTATTCAACAGTTGCGCGAGGAGTTTGATGCAATTGTCTTGAGTGGCGGTTCAACCATTCCCCGTGACCTCCCTATTCCTGGAAGGAATTTGAAAGGTGTACACTTTGCTATGGATTTCCTTACCCAACAGAATCAAAGAGTAAGTGGAAAAAAAGTTGAAGTTGACGATATCTTTGCTACTGGCAAACATGTAGTGGTCATCGGTGGGGGTGATACCGGGTCGGATTGTGTGGGTACTTCTAATCGCCATGAAGCGGCAAGTGTTACACAAATAGAAATATTATCAAAGCCACCAAAAGACAGAAATGATTCAATGCCCTGGCCAAGTTGGCCTATGATCTTACGCACCTCCACTTCACACGAAGAAGGTTGTGAACGTCAGTGGTCTATCGTAACCAAAGAATTTATTGGGGATAAAAAAGGAAATGTAACCGGTTTGAAACTTGCTGAGATCGAATGGAAAAAAGCAGAACCCGGCAAAGCTTCATCTTTTTCTGAAGTACCAGGAACGGAAAGAACAATCCCTTGCGATCTTGCTCTTTTAGCATTAGGATTTTTGCATCCACAACGTCAAGGATTGTTGGATCAACTTGGCGTAGACGTTGACGAGCGCGGCAATGTAAAATGTAATCGTTATCAAACTTCAGTTGAAGGGGTTTTCTCTGCGGGTGATATGCGCAGAGGTCAATCATTAGTAGTCTGGGCGATCAGCGAAGGACGCGAAGCAGCGAGAGCCGTAGATCAATATCTTATAGGGGAAAGTCTTCTGGAAGCAAAAGAAGAAGGGATGCTGAGTGTAAAATAATTTCACGCTTTAGCTAATGGTATAACCAAATGAAATTTGGTTAACTTTAACTATGGAAGTCCGAGACCCAATAGTCGTTTATAACAAATCAAAACTCACCCAAGAGGAATATCTTCTCTTTGAGAAGGACTCTCTGCAAAAGCACGAATACTTTAAAGGAGAGGTATTTGCAATGGCTGGTGCAGGGGCACGTCATAATGTAATCTTCTCAAATTTCTTTATATCGATTGGCATACAATTAAAAGGCAAACCTTGTAAACCGTATGGAAGTGATCTTCGTATTCACATACCAGAGAATAGTTTATTCACCTATCCTGATATTTCAATCATCTGCGGTGAAATTATTCCTTCCAAAGTGGATATGGATACAGCTGTTCAACCAACTGTGATAATTGAGATTTTATCTCCCTCCACAAGAAATTACGATCAGGGAATAAAATTCAGACTGTATCGCGAAATCCCCACCCTAAAAGAATTTATCACTATTGACTCTGAATCTATAGGTATTGAAGCCTACCGAATCAATACAGAAGGTAATTGGGAGTTGAAAGACTACAGATCGATTGATGAAACACTAATCATCCCAGCCGTTGGCCTATCGCTGTCTTTGAATGAAATTTATGAGGGCACGAAGCTTTGATTAAAAATAGTAGTGACAAATAATAAATTCCTATGGATCTGATTCAGAAAATTAACCAAATAATCTTGGCTAAGAAAAAAATTAAAGTTCGAACAGATAAGGGTTGGTCTAAATCAGGAACTCCGGTGGCGGCTTTGACAACACTATCGGGTCTTGCACACGAAGGGCTGCGACTTGAAGTACGGAGTGAAAAAGGTAATGAAATGGAAAGTCAGATTTTTCTTCTTGCAGATATCATTGATGTTATTGAAGCCGATTAGATTCTTCTAATGGTCAAACTAAGATTTCGTTTGTCGTCTACACCTGATGATTGCACTATTCTCCTTACTTTTTCTATTTTTCCCTTATGCGGGTCTCCATTAACGGTTTTAAGGTAAACATTGACAGTGCATCCATCAATGATCTCAAGATTTTCATCATCATTGGCCAGAACATGAAACACGTCAATCGATTCTCCTGACTGAAATTTCTTGAGT
The DNA here is from genome assembly GCA_031384515.1 of Bacteroidia bacterium. Taxonomy (GTDB): domain Bacteria; phylum Bacteroidota; class Bacteroidia; order Cytophagales; family Cyclobacteriaceae; genus ELB16-189. The sequence continues at coordinate 10,235 of JANNAQ010000098.1, read as the reverse complement.
TTTTCTGCCGTTTTTACAACTAGATTTATCATAACCTTCTTTTTAATTTCAAAGAAATGGAATGTCGGATTCTGTCAATTATGTATATTTAAATTGACCGTGGATCTCCTCTACTAGTCTTATTATCATCCATGTTCAAGTTGATCATCACTCACTTACGTCCCGATTTTCTATTGAGATCATTGCTTCGCAATAACTTTTAATAAACATTCCTTTTAGGTTGAACAAAGAAGACTCAAACTTTAGTCTGCTGCCAATAATGCCGTCAACAATGCCTTCATTGAGTGGTTCCTTCAAAATGATTCCAAAAAAGTGTGTCTTGGTTTCATCGGTATACTTTTCAAATTCAACCTCTACACCATCATTGCTTTTAGTTATCACTTCAATTGGGTTCTTTCTAATAAATAACCAAGGCGTTATTGAGGTTTATCCATTTCTTTAACCGATGAGTCATATATTTCTTTGATTTCCGTTGCTCTCATCATAGACATTAATTGCTTTGAACAGCGCCATTTTGCCATTGGAATTGTGACCAATGTACTCTGGAATAAAAAGAATAACATAGCAATAATTAGCGAATCACTAAATTTGTACAAGCTAAAGGACGTCAGTATTAGCAAGAAGATACTGCCAGCTGTATAAAAAGTTTTTAATTCCTGCCATTTTTTTGCATTTTAATGACCAAGAATTTCAAACATCATCAATCTCGGGAGTTCGTCAATTAAATAAAAGAAACCGTAGTAAGAATCGAAAATTGTATAATCTAGATAGACAAAATATAATCCCACTGTAAGTATCACAAATTGCTTTTCTGAAAAAAATGAACTAGCTATTAATATGAAACCAATCCATTTAAAGTATGATAGACAAATTCCTACAAGTTTAGCTATTGCTGCATCATAGTGAATTTTCTCGACCGTTCTATCAACTTGTTTCAGCGTAAGGGTTTCACTACTTAATAACTTGTTAAATTGCTCTTTGCCATCATAATAGAATAGTATTTCAAGCCTTAACGGTTTTATTCTCTTATTCAAGAATGGGTTCACAAATAAATTTTTGAATGGGTCAAAGAAATAATAATTTTTAGCACACGCCTCCACAAATTCAATTTGGTCATTTAGCTCCATCAATTTTAAGTGTCCACCTTTAGTTAAGTACTTTATACTTACATGAGTATTCATACTTTAAGACTTTTATTCATATTAAATAAATGTACTTAAATCATTTTTAAAGGGCAAGGAGCTCAATTTATGAAACTGCCTATTTATTTGCTGCATTAAATGATCGTTACTATGCCGCTCAGCCAATCGTAATAATAGAGATTCTATTCACTCTCAACAAGGAGTTAAGTCCAAGGAATAAAGTTCAGAACTGTACCGAGAAGTTCCTAGCCTAAAAGAATTCATAACCATAGATTCTGAATCCATAAGCATCGAAGCCTATCAAATTAATGCAAAGGGTAACTGGGAATTGAAAGATCTACGATCCATTGAAGATACTTTGGCCATCCATGCTGTTAAGGTATCATTGACGTTGAGAGAAATTTATGAAGGGTCTAAGCTGGGTTAGAAACTCTTATCTCTCCAAAATTTTTACAACCATCTATTAATTAACTCAACCGCTGAAATGACCGGCTGGCTTGGGTGTAAGTCCTACGCTTTTTCTACCTTTGGTTCATATCTAAAAATTCAAAATATGAGTTTCCGCATCGAAAAAGATACCATGGGCGAGGTGCAAGTGCCTGCCGATAAATATTGGGGCGCACAAACCGAACGCTCGCGCAATAATTTTAAAATCGGGCCCGAGGCAAGCATGCCAAAGGAAATCATTTATGCCTTCGGCTATTTGAAAAAAGCTGCTGCCATGGCCAACCATGAACTTGGCGTTTTAGCAGCCGATAAAAAAGACATGATTGCGAAAGTCTGCGATGAAATCGTAGCTGGAAAATTAGATGACCAGTTTCCGCTTGTTATATGGCAAACAGGTTCCGGCACGCAAAGCAACATGAATGCGAATGAAGTGATTGCCTACCGTGCCCATGTTTTGTCGGGCGGAAAATTAACCGATGAAAAAAAAGTTCTTCACCCTAATGATGACGTGAATAAATCACAATCATCTAATGATACATTCCCTACGGCCATGCACATTGCCGCTTACAAGCAAGTGATGGAAATTACCCTTCCGGGAATGAGGAAACTGCGCGATACGTTGGCAAAAAAATCAAATGATTATAAAAACATTGTAAAGACCGGCCGCACTCATTTTATGGATGCGACTCCTCTTACATTAGGTCAAGAGTTTTCGGGCTATGTGCAACAAATTGATAATAGCATTCGCGCTATTAAAAATGCATTGGAAGCGGTGAGTGAGTTAGCATTGGGCGGAACAGCCGTGGGTACAGGATTAAATACTCCCAAAGGATATGATGTTTTAGTAGCTAAAAAAATAGCTGAGCTAACTGGTTATCCATTCGTTACTGCACCAAACAAATTCGAAGCCCTCGCAGCGCACGATGCTATGGTAGAGTTATCCGGTGCATTGAAGCGTGCAGCCGTTGCCTTTATGAAGATTGGAAACGACATACGAATATTAAGCTCTGGCCCACGCTCAGGCATTGGCGAACTTATTATTCCTGATAACGAGCCGGGCTCATCCATCATGCCGGGCAAAGTAAACCCCACTCAACCAGAAGCATTAACCATGGTTTGTGCTCAAGTGATGGGCAACGATGTAACCGTATCCATCGGTGGTTCGCTAGGCCATTTTGAGTTGAATGTTTTCAAGCCAGTAATTGCGTCTAATGTTCTTCAGTCTGCAAGGCTAATTGGAGATGCGTGTGTTTCATTTAATGATAAATGTGCGGCCGGCATTGAGCCGAATCTGGCCATCATTAAACAACATATGGAAAACTCATTGATGTTAGTAACATCATTGAATACACATATCGGCTATGAAAATGCAGCTAAGATCGCCAAGAAAGCACATAAGGAAAATAAGACTCTTCGAGAAGCAGCAATAGAGTTAGGCCTAGTCACCTCACAACAATTTGATGAATGGGTACGGCCCGAAAAGATGGTGGGTAGTCTGGATAAGTAAGCATGAAATAGCTCCTAATAAGGTTCCATCAGCGTTCAACCTCCAAAATTCCTATTGGCCTAAAGCATCATTTAAAGATAATTTCTTACTTTTAACAAAGATTTAACCCCAATTGAAATGAAAACTAGAGTAATGTTCCTCTGCCTGGCTTTGATTTTTTCCGGCTCCCAAGTTTTCGCCCAACTTTCCAAGGCCGAGATAAAGGAATGGAAAAAGAAAGCCAAGGAATTCAAGAAAAACCCGTCCAGCCTTAAGCAGCTTAGTGAAGACAAGCAGGTAGCCGATAACAGCGTAAGCACCCTGACCACTCAAACCAAACAACTGCAATCTACCATCAGCGATAAGGATGCAAAAATTGCAGAACTGGAAGATCAGATTTCACGCATGCGCTCGGAGCTTACCTCTGCAAAAGCTGAATTGGCTCAACTTAAATTAACACCAGTTATTAATCCAATGGATTTTTCAAAAGGTGTCGTATTTAAAGTACAGGTAGGTGCCTTTAAAAACAAAGACTTATCCAAATACTTTGATAACAATCCTAACTTCGGTGGCGAAGCTGGTGATAAGGATAAAAACGAACCTCAAAAGATAACCATTGGGATTTTCCGAGACTATTGGGAGGCTGATACATTCAAAAAATATATGCGTGATATGGGCGTGAAAGATGCCTGGATCGTGCCTTACAAAGATGGCGCACGAGTTGAAATAAAAGATGTTTTGGAAGGCGTAACCGCAGAAAAAGCTGAAAAGCCTACCAACTAGATTTCACCCTTTACCAGAATTAAAAGCAGCACATCAGAGCTGCTTTTTTTATTTGCTTAGAATTGGTCATGGCTATTCGCTTATTAAAGATTGATTCCGATTCTTACTTTTACTGCATGACTAGGTCTTTCCTGCCTTTCGTTATCCTAATAGCCACGTCTAGCGCAACCTATTCCCAATTGCGCTATAGCAGTTTAGTAATTGAGATGAACCAGACATTTGACTTCTCCTCATCTGATGTTCTTTCAGCCGACACCCTTATCATGAAAGATTCATCTAGTATAAAATTGAATTATGTAAAAGATGACAACTATATACACTCCAAAAAATTGATAGTCGGGAAAGGGTGCAAAATAATTGGGCGTGGTGAAAATGGAAAGAATGGTAAAGCTGGTGGAAAAGGGTACAGTATTGATGGGCCATGTCATGACGGAACATCGGGGAGGAACGGAGCCCGTGGCAATGATGGCATCAGTGGTAATAATCTATTTTTATACACCGATGAAATAATCTTTGGCGGAAATTTGTCAATTGATTTAGCTGGCGGAAATGCAGGGGATGGTGGAAACGGAGGAGACGGTGGGGGTGGTAGTTCTGGCACTAGAGTTTGCCAGGGTGGAAATGGAGGAAATGGAGGAAATGGAGCTCCAGGTGGAAATGGTGGAAAATCTGGTAGTCTAACCCTTCGCTGCAATAAATGCCCTGATTTGAGAAATGAGTTAGGGAAGGGATTAATTGTAAGGGTATATGGTGGCCTTGGTGGCTTAGGAGGAGAAGGAGGCTCACCAGGCTTGCCCGGAATTTTAGTAACGGGTACCTCAGAACAAGATGGCAAGCATGGTACGAAGGGAAAAAATGGATCTGATGGACTACCAGGTAAAAATGGGGCCATCAATTTTTAACAGATCATGAGCAAGAGGTGGATTTATAAAGAAATTCCTGATTCCCATCAAATTGAACAGCTTAGCAAAAGCATCAACATAAACTCTCATTTGTCAACGATCCTTTTACAGCGAGGTATTTCTGACTTTGAATCTGCTAAAAAATTTTTCCGTCCTTCTCTTGATCATCTTCATGATCCCTTCTTAATGAAAGACATGAAGCAAGCTGTGGAGCGGTTAAAGAAAGCAATTGATCAGAATGAAAAAATTCTTGTTTATGGAGATTATGATGTAGATGGAACTACATCCGTCTCTCTTGTTTACTGTTATCTTAAAAGTTTTTACAGCAATTGCGAGTTTTACATTCCTGATCGCTATAGCGAAGGGTATGGTATATCTGAAGCGGGAGTTATTTGGGCAGAACAAAATGCGTTCACATTAATTGTTGCCCTTGACCTTGGAGTGAAAGCTTCTGACATGGTAAAGCTTGCTAATTTTAAAGGCATTGATTTTATCATCTGCGATCACCATATGCCTGGAGATACTATTCCAAATGCCATTGCTGTACTTGATCCAAAGCGAGTTGATTGTGATTACCCATTTAAAGAACTGAGTGGTTGCGGCATAGGCTTCAAACTATTACAAGCATTTGCACGCACATACAGAAATGAAGAGGAGATTTATAACTTCATCGATCTTGTTGCTGTGAGCATTGCTTCTGATATTGTTCCCATCAATGGGGAGAACAGGATTCTGGCACATTATGGCCTTCAAAAGCTAAACCAAAATCCCGTGCCCGGATTAAAAGCATTGAAAGACATAGCAGCCATAAAAAGTGATCTTGATATATCCGGAGTAGTTTTCACGCTAGGACCACGCATCAATGCCGCTGGCAGGGTGGCTCATGCGAAAGGAGCCGTTGAGTTATTAATCTCAAAAACAGAAGCAGAAGCAAATGAGCTTGCCGAAAAGATCAACATCAAAAACGAACTCCGCAGGGAGTTTGACATAAACATCACCGAGGAAGCCATAGCCATGATAGAAGGTGATGAGGCAAGCCGAAATGCAAAATCCACGGTTCTTTTTAAAAATACCTGGCACAAAGGAGTAATTGGCATAGTTGCTGCTCGGTGTGTGGAGAAATATTATAGACCCACAGTGATATTAACTGAATCCAATAATAAAATTACCGGCTCAGCACGAAGTGTGAAAGACTTCGATTTATACGAAGCAATTACTCGATGTGGTGACTTACTTGATAAATTTGGGGGGCATAAGTATGCCGCTGGATTGACCATGGATCCAAAAAATCTGGAGGCATTCCGAGTGCGCTTTGAGGAAGTGGTGGCTTCCACTTTAACAGAAGAAATGAAAACCCCAGCAATAGAAATTGACCTCCCGATAAGTTTTGATGCATTAACTTCTAAATTCAATTCTATTTTAAAACAGATGGCACCATTTGGGCCGGAAAATCACAGACCTGTTTTTGAAGCCAAAGCCGTGTATGTATTAAACTCCCTAGCCTCATTTAAAGACAAACATCTTCGGTTTACCGCAGCTCAGGAGGGTAATGATTCTGTGTTCAATGCAGTAGGGTTCGATATGATGGAACATTATCCCCGTATGGCAGCCGGAGATAGGTTTAGAATGGCCTATACCTTAGAGGAAAATACGTTCAATGGAAACACCTCTCTTCAGTTAAGAATTAAAGACATAAAGTTTTAATAGTATGATTTTGCGTGCCAACCATCTGGTTAAGAAATACAAAAGTAGAATAGTGGTGAATGACGTTTCCGTTCAGGTAGGCCAAGGGGAAATTGTTGGTCTACTCGGCCCAAATGGAGCTGGCAAAACAACAAGCTTCTACATGATTGTTGGTTTAATCAAACCCAATGGTGGAGAAATATTTTTAGATGATGAAAATATCACTGATCTGCCCATGTACCAGCGTGCCAAGCGCGGCATTGGATATCTCGCCCAAGAGGCCTCCGTATTTCGCAAGCTTACTGTAGAAGAAAATATTCTCGCACCTCTTGAAATGCGGGACATGAGTAAAAAAGATCGTAAGGAAAAAGTAGAAAAATTACTGGAAGAGTTTAGTCTTACTCATGTGCGCAAAAATTTAGGTATGGTATTGTCTGGAGGAGAAAGGAGAAGGACCGAGATTGCCCGTGCTTTAGCAGTTGACCCAAGCTTTGTTTTACTAGATGAACCCTTTGCGGGTGTTGACCCTATTGCTGTAGAAGAAATTCAAGGAATCGTTTCACGACTAAAAAAGAAGAACATAGGCATTCTTATAACCGATCATAACGTGGATGAAACGCTTTCCATTACAGATCGTGCGTACCTGATGGTTGACGGGAAACTATTTAAGGCGGGCTCGTCACAGGAACTAGCTGATGATCCATTGGTTCGTAAAGTCTATCTGGGCCAGAACTTCCAATTGCGAAAACCAAAATTTGGGGTTTAGAGTGGCTTAAATGAGTCGTTTTCTCCAAAAGAATTAAACCAAATGGGGTGTTGGATTGAATATGCATAATCGCTATCTTTCAATTGATCTTATTGTGGCGGGGTGAAAGTTCTATTCTGGCTATTTGCGCAGCAATAATATCTTTTTAAATATAATTTATACAGATGAAATTAGGTGGATTATTCCTTTTACTGTTTCTCTTATGTCAATGTGAACCGCCCGAAACATCTAAATGTGAAGCGTGTCAAGTGACTGACCCTAGGATAGTTGGCAAATGGAAATTGATTGAAGAATGCGCATGTTACAGTTTAGGAGGTGACTTTATCTGGCGAAAAGTGACTAAGGATTTGACTTTTTCTTTTAGTGATCAATGTGATATAATCTCAGGGGGTGACGTTGGAACAGATTGCAGCCAAGGAAAATATGGTATTAATCAAGACAAAATCAATGTAACATGGATTTGTTCAAATGGCGGCATTGTCACTGATAATTATCAGTATTTGTTTAATTCTAAAAACGACACCCTTGTTATAAGGGGATTTGTTGAGGAGGGTTATTATGGATCAAAATTTTACCGAGAGTAGAAATTTAAAAAATCTAAGAGCATGAAAAGAATCGTACGGTTTTTTCTAATTGTCTCATTTGCATTAATAACAAATGCCTCAATAGGGCAAGGATTACTTTGTGGTACACCTGAGGATAATAGAAATGAAATAGAATATCAAACCAAGAAAAAGCTCTTAGCAAAAACTAGTGGCATCGGCACTAAATCCGCTGTATCTCCAATTACTGTGAATGTTGTTTTTCATATCATTAATAACTCTGTAACACCAAGCCACACTTCAAGTATGCTTAGCAACCTGAACAATTCTTTTCAGGGTCATAATATTAATTTCGTCAAACTTTGTGATAATTTTACTCAAAGTAATAATGAGGACTTACCCTACGCGATCAATATATATATTTATGAATCCCTTGCTGCTCCATATGCTAAAGCTGTGGGAAGTATTGCTTTGTATATTGGAAGACCTCAAAGCAATACAACCTCATTGCCGCATGAAATGGGTCATTGTTTGAATCTGTTTCACACACATCATATCTTTAATTGTTATGAATTAGTCAACGGGTCAAATTGTGTGACTTGTGGAGACTATGTTTGTGATACGCCAGCTGATCCTGGGCTCTACACAAATATGTATTGGGTTAATAGCAATTGCTCCTATATTGGCACATTTAGAGATCAGAATGGAAGTACATACAATCCCGATACTCGTAATTTTATGTCCTACTCAATTCATACATGTCGGAATCGTTTTACCGTTGAGCAGGGCAACCGAATGTACAATTCATTGAATACACTAGCTGTGTTAGCACCCGTGAAAAGTGCCCCTGTAATACAAGGAAATAATTTGTTTTGCACAAATGCAACATTTACTCAAACTAGCCCCCCAGATAATACTCTTATTTCGTGGTATGTTACACCATCTTATCTTGTGTCTCCTTCTAGTGGTAGTGGTGCAACGGCAAACTTGACAAAAGTAATTAATGGAAATGGGTTTATAACATTTATCAATGAATGTTATACCCTAGCTCCATTTGCATTTCACACAGGCCCGTATTCTAGTAACGACTACCCGGTTACGGGGCCTGATTATGCCTCTTGCAATCAAAGTGTTTACTATTCCGTACCCAATTTGCCTGGTACTACATCAATAAATTGGACATGGCCATCAGAATGGAACTATGTATCTGGTCAGGGAACTACACAGCTTGCATTAAATACTGGCTCGTATAGTCAATACTACAATGCTGTTGCAGCCGGGGTAAATAATATTTGCGGTTCCAGTGGAAGCTACGCTTACCGTTTTACATCTGTAAGCCCTTGTTATTATTTAATGGCTTCCCCAAATCCTGCTGGTGAGGAGTTAACCGTAACCTTTGCAGAGGCAACGGATTCAAATCCAAGTGGTTATTTGGATCATGAAAATGAAATCACATTACGCAATCACAATCAAGAATTGATGTTTACTGTAAGATCAACAAAAAAGAAAGTAATAATTCCAACCAAAAGTCTCCCTTCTGGATTATACATTTTAACCGTTGCTAACAACAAGGGTGCCGAGCAAAAACAGATTTTAATCGAACACAACTAAAATCAAATTTTGAATGACGCCAGGCTCTGTTAGCCGACTTGTTTTTTTTAAGCTAGTCCAATTCATTATACCTAAGGTGCATTCTCAGCTATCTAGGGTTTTCTTTGAAATTTGATTTCTATGCAAATCTTTAATTCTATTCTCACCTGGGTGATGAAAAAGCGTATCCACCAGATAGAGCTTTTCATGAAATATCCACTTGAGGTGCAGGACGAGGTGCTAAAAAGATTGTTGAACACGGCACAATCAACAGAGTTTGGCAAACAGTATGGCTTTGATGACCTTATTAACTACGAAGACTTCAAAGACCGGGTTCCGGTTCATACCTATGAGCAGCTTTTTCCCTACATCGAGCGGCAAATGCGTGGTGAGCAAAATATTCTTTGGCCATCCGAAGTAAAATGGTTTGCCAAATCATCGGGCACCACCAATGCCCGCAGCAAGTTTATCCCCGTTTCACCAGAGGCTCTGGAAGATTGCCATTTTAAAGGAGGCAAAGATTTGCTTTCTATTTATGTCAACAATTATCCAGACACCGAGATTTTTTCAGGCAAAGGATTAGGTGTTGGGGGAAGTCATCAGGTCAACGAATTCGATCCCAGCTCTTCTTCTTTCTATGGGGATGTCTCCGCAGTACTAATGAAAAACCTTCCCCCGTGGGCTCAATTCATACGCACCCCAAGTCTTGAGGTAGCGCTAATGACCAACTGGGAAGAAAAAATTGATATGCTTGCTCGCGAAACAGCAAAGGTAGATGTTCGTCATATTTCTGGAGTGCCCACATGGACAGTTCTGTTAATACAACGCATAATGGAGCTAGAGAAAAAGAGCATCCTGGAAGTGTGGCCAAATCTTGAAGTTTTCTTTCATGGC
>JANNAQ010000078.1:0-147251 GCA_031384515.1 Bacteroidia bacterium | reverse complement strand
CCCAGTTGTCGAGAGCGACATTTCCTCTACCATTCTTACGTATTGCTCGCAAACCAAATTCAATTTTCGAATATCAGTTCGAGGATTTTGAAGTAGTAAATTACCAGTCGCACGCTTCAATCAAAGCGCCTATCGCGGTATAACTTTTCATGAAATAGATTGTGGGATTGGACGAAACAAAATTCAGGCAGTAAAATATTGGTCAGAATTGGGTAATACATACAACCAGTTTTAAACTATTCCGTATTTAGGCTATGCCCGAAAAAAGCAGTGTTTTTGATATGATTGGCCCTGTTATGATTGGTCCTTCGAGTTCGCACACTGCTGGTGTGGTTAGGATCGCGAGGGCGGCTATTAAAATACTGGGAGGCACACCAGAGACCGCTGAAATCATTTTCTATAATTCATTCGCCAGAACGTATGAAGGTCATGGAAGTGATCGCGCTATTATAGCTGGACTTTTAGACTATAAAACAGATGATAAACGGATAAAGGAATCGCTGGAGAATGCAGCTAGCGTTGGACTGAAATATACATTTAAGTCGGTTGGCAATGCATCCACCATGCACCCCAATACCATTCGACTTAAACTAAAGAAAGGTGATAGAGAAATTGAAGTCTTAGGTGAAAGCCGTGGTGGTGGCTTAATAAATATTGCTGAAGTAAATGGCTTTAAGGCCGATTTCAGCGCAAGCCTACACACTACTGTAATTTTTGCCGATGACATGAAGGGCAGTATTGCATTTATCGCTAGTGTATTGGCTCATGATGATTGCAACATCGCAACCATGTCGGTTTCCCGTAAAGGTAAAAATGATCAAGCCTGCTTGGTGATTGAAACGGATTCGGGTATAAAGCCTGTAACATTTGACTACCTAAAGAGTCTCAGTTGGGTGAAAGAGGTGAATTACATTCCTGAAATTTAAACGAACAGATGATAAGAACTATGAAAAGAGTTGTACTACTTCAAATCCTTTTTTTGTCGATGCTTTCTCAGTTGTATGCGCAAGAGGCATCAAAGCAATATTCCTTACAGGAGTGCGTGGATATTGCATTAGAGAAAAATCTTCGGGTAAAAAGAAGCCTTTACGGAATTGAAAGCAGCAAAATTAACTTGTTGCAATCTAAAATGTCTTTTTTACCTACTTTGAATGGAGGCTCAGCGTACGGACAGAACTATGGACGTGCTCTTAACCCAGTAACAAACTTATTCGCGAACCGAAATTCCAATACCCTCAACCTGCAAGCCAATAGTTCTTTAACACTATTTAATGGTTTGCGTTTACAAAATACCTTTCGGCAAAGTATTGCTGATTATGATGCTTCCAATGAGGATTTTTCCAAAGCAAAAAATGATGTGATCATTAACGTGGTGACTTTGTATACAAATGTCATCTTCAATAAAGAACTTTTCGGAAATGCAAAGTACCAATTGAGCTCGAGCGAACAGCAGCTAGATCGAATCAAGAGGCAAGTTCTTGCGGGTGCATTGCCAAAGTCAAACGAACTTAATCAGGAAGCTCAGGTGGCAACTAATGAAGTTAATTTGATCAATCAGGAGAACGCATTGAATTTGTCTTTGCTACAGCTAAAGCAGGCGATGCAGTTGCCGGGCTCTACTCCGTTTGACGTAACTATCCCTGAACTTGAAACCGAAGACCTGGTTTTAGAACAAACGCCTGAGGAGGTGTATAGTATTGCTCTGCAAACTATGCCTGAAATAAAAAGTGCTTTGTTAAGAGTTCAGAGCGCACAATTGGGGTTAAAAGCCAGCAAGGGGAATTTATACCCAAGACTTTCAGTCAATGCCAATGCTACCTCAAACTACGCAAGTATTTCGGATCAAGCTCGCTATGCGCTAGATGCCGATACCCCTCCATCCCTGTCAACGAGTCCAATTGGCTTAACTAAACCTAGCAATGAGCAAGTGTATTCTTTTGTACCCTCAACGAAATTGATTTCTGAGGGTTATAATCAAAGGGAACAGTTAAAAGATAACGTATTTAGAAGTTTCTCTTTTCAACTAAGCATTCCTGTATTTAATGGTTTGCAAACCCGGTCTGCAGTTCAACGTGCTGCGATCAATCAAGAGTTGGCTACTATTTCTAAGCAGGAAACAGAAAACACGTTACGTCAAACAATTGAAACCGCCTATAATGATGCCTATTCGGCTGCAAAGTCATATACCGCTTCGCTTAAGCAAGTGAATGCGCGAGAAGAAGCCTACCGGATGAATAAACAAAGGTTTGATCTTGGCGCACTAAGCTATGTTGAATATCAGATTTCAGAAAACGATTTATTCCAAGCCAAATCTGATCTTACCCGAGCCAAGTATAATTTCATTTTCAAAAAGAAAGTACTTGATTTCTACCAAGGCAAAACAATTTCCTACTAACCCCAATAATTTCTGAACGAATGGCAAAGCAAAAGAAAAAATCAAATAAACTAGTTTACTATCTCATCGGTGGATTAATAGTGGTTATTATATTGTTGGTGGTTGGGAAATCACAAGGATGGATAGGCAAGGGCAAGGAGTTAGAAGTAGAACTTGTTAAGGCTAAGAAGGTTTCAATCACAGAAAAAGTAAGTGCATCTGGAACTGTGCAGCCCGTTACAGAAGTAAAACTGGCGCCTGAAGTTTCAGGGGAAATTATTGAATTGAATGTGGAGGATGGTGATTCTGTAAGATCAGGGCAAGTACTTGTCAAAATTCGTCCAGAAGTATGGTTAAGCCAACTTGAGCGGTCTGAAGCTGCCCTCAATCAGCAACGCGCCAATGTGGAATCCACTCGCGCTTCCCTCTCACGTGCGGAAGCAAATTTTATGAGAGCAGAGCAAGACTACAAGCGGCAGGAGAAATTGTGGAATGAGAAAGTTATATCCGAATCCGATTGGCAACTTAGTCAGCAGAATTATAAAGTGGCTAATAATGATTTGACATCGGCTAAGCAATCGCTGGAGGCGGCAAAATATATTGTAAACAGCACCGAGGCTTCAGTGAAAGAATCCAGGGAAAATGTTCGGAAGACTTCTGTGGTTGCACCTATGAAGGGAATTGTTTCTAAACTAAGCGTTAAACAAGGTGAGCGTGTAGTAGGAACAGCTACCATGGGTGGAACCGAAATGCTTCGCATTGCGGATTTAAATAAAATGGAGGTTCGCGTTAACGTTAATGAAAATGACATCGTACGCGTCCATTATGGTGACACTGTTCTGATTGACGTAGATGCTTACTCGAATATTAACAAAGAGTTCAAAGGAATTGTGACCAACATTGCCAATACCGCTAAAGACAAACTTTCAGCAGATGCAATTACAGAGTTTGAAGTTCGAATTTTGATTTTGCAAACTTCTTATCAAGATTTAATTAAGCAAGGAAATAAGTTTCCCTTCAGGCCTGGCATGACGGCAAGTGTGGAGATTATCACCACTCGTAAAGACAATGTACTTTCAGTTCCTCTTGCCGCTGTGACTACCCGCAAGCCAGAAGGTGTTGAGGAGAAAAAAGAGGACGAGGACAATGGAGGAAACAATAGAAAGCCTGTGGTTACCGATTCCAAGAAGGCAGTGGAGAAGAAGCAGGATAGAATTGTTGTTTTTGTTAATGAGAAGGGTATAGCAAAAATGGTGGAAGTGAAAACTGGAATAAGTGATTATGACAACATTGAAATACTTTCTGGAATAGCGGATAGTGTGGAAATTGTAACAGGTCCATTCCTGGTAGTGTCCAAGCGCTTGAAAGAGGGAGATAAAATTGTGCAAGCAAAGAAGGAAGTTAAGAAGGACGAAGAGAAAAAGGATTAGCCATTTTAGTTATCGCTCAGAAAAGCCTCATCCGATTGCTATGGGGATGAGGCTTTTTTTTATCTTCGTGGCCTAATAAAATAAATATGGTACAACACCCTTGGCACGAAGTCAGAATTGGAGATCATCCTCCTGAACATGTAAATGCTATCATCGAAATTCCGAAAGGATCACGTGCTAAGTATGAAATAGATAAAGAAAGCGGACTTATAAAATTGGATCGTGTAATATACGCATCTATGTACTATCCGCTTAACTATGGATTCATTCCTCAAACACTGGGAGAAGATCACGACCCTTTGGATATTGTAGTGTTAACACAAGTAGAGGTGGTGCCTCGTTGTTTGATTCCTTCTAAGGTCATTGGGGTTATGCGCATGATTGATAGAGGAGAGGCCGATGATAAGATAATAGCTGTTGCCGAACAGGATGCAAGTGTTAGCCATATTAAGGATGTAAGTGAACTACCCGAATATTTTAAAATAGAGTTAAAACATTTTTTTGAGAATTATAAAGTCCTGGAGAACAAGAAAGTTGTCGTTGATGAATTTCAATCGAAAGAAAAGGCAATGGAAATTATTCTTCAGAGTATTGAGTTTTATAAAAAAACGTTTCCGAAGTGAGGATTGGATTTGACGCGAAACGACTATTTAATAATTTCACTGGACTCGGTAACTACAGTCGTTTTGTAGTAAGTGCGTTAAGCGAGACCTACCCGGATAATGCATACCTTCTATACTCACCTAAGATTCGAAGCCATCCGGAAGTAAATGCCATTCTTCATAAAACATCCATTAAAGTTCATGAACCTTCGAAAGCGACCGCTTCCTTTCGGCTGGGAAGTTTCTGGAGATCATACAGCCTTGGAAATGTTGCGGCTAAAGACGGAGTTGAGATTTTTCATGGATTGAGTAATGAACTCCCTTTAACCAAGCCAAAACAATTAAAGACTGTTGTTACAGTACATGATTTAATTTTTAAGCGCTTCCCCGAATTTTATAAGCCCATCGATATTACGATCTATGATTGGAAGCTCCGTAAAGCTTGTCAGTCGGCTGATAGAATAATTGCGATTAGTAAACAAACATCAAACGATCTGATTGAATTTCTAGGAGTAGATCCGGCAAAGATTGATGTTGTGTATCAGGGCTGTCATGCCAATTTCAAGAGAGTGTATTCTTCTGAACAATTAAAAGAGATTGCAGTCAGATACAAACTCCCGAGCGAGTTCATCTTGAATGTGGGTACTATTGAATCGCGCAAGAACGTATTGCTTTTACTTAAGGCCCTCAAACAATCGAAGAATGATTTGCCGGTAGTTATAGTAGGCAGATCGACCTCCTACCTCAAGCAGCTGACCGACTACATTACTGAAAATGGTTTAGATAAGCGAGTTCTCTTTATTCATAATGCAGCCTTTATAGATTTGCCTGGAATATACCACTTAGCAAAAGTATTTGTTTATCCTTCTTTGTTTGAAGGTTTTGGAATTCCCATAGTGGAAGCAATTGCTTGTGGGGTGCCCGTCATCACTTCCTCAGGTTCATGTTTTGCCGAAGCAGGTGGACCAGATTGTTTGTATGTGGATTCAAAAAATTCTGAGCAGCTAAAAAATGCTTTAGATTCAATTCTCATGGATGAAGTTATCCGTAAACAGAGTGTAGAGAAATCAAAAATTTACATTGAACGGTTTGAACCTTCGGCTATAGCCGCGGATCTTATGAAAGTTTATAAAGAAGTTCTTCAATAAACTTTTTGAAGGTAGGCCATAAATTCCATCATCCAAGCAATTCCAATGTGGATGATCACACCTCCCCATATATTTTTAGAATAATAGGCAATTACGCCCAATACGTAACCACCAAGTATTGAACTGGCGGCCTCCCCAAAAGGTTTTCCAAAGTGAAAAAAGCAATAAACAGAAACCATTGGCATAATGGAATCCTTACCGAGAAGATGGCCTAGGCCGATGACCATAAACCCACGAAACATGAATTCGGTATTGAAGAAATCAAGACCATAAACAAATTCATAGATAAACATTGGCAGCCAGCTTGGCCAATGTAGATTTTCCGCTACTGAATTTGATCGATAAGTCGGATAAAATTCCTGAAAACTATTTGCAAAAGAAGCCAGTACTATAATCGGTAGTACAATCAACAAAAGTATTAAATAGGGTTTGAACCCGAACTTTGATGAAGTTAAACCATAAAGCTGGGTATTTGTATTTGAAAATATCCCCAGGAAAATTAATGGAATGCTTATAACAACAAACCCAACTAAATTATTAACAGTAGCATAAATCCAATAATACAGTTTAATGTTTATCTCCAATTGCGTAAGTAGAGTGGGAATGAATGGGAGTCCGCTGTTAATAGACAGTAAAAAAATTCCGATTAAGGTTAACGTCCAGAATTCGGATGAAACAATTAAATCTTTCCTTTTTTTGAAAACGACTAGTAAGAAAAATGTGGCATAATAGGCAGTGCCATACAGTATAAAGTACCAAAGAATTCGAATAAGTTTTTCTGAATCCCGATCAATTATTTGATTTTCAAGACCTACGTAATAGTTGAAGACAAGGCTAAGAGCAAGGAATAGAATAACGCTTGAATAATACCCTAGGCTGAAATCGTCTTGCCAATGAAATCTAACTAGATTCCAAATTTTCTTCATTCTTGGTAATTCATCAAGCGAGGATAAATTTTATGGATGGGCAGTCCCATTACTGTAAAGTAGCTTCCTTCAATTTTTTCAATAATCTCGATGCCTAACTGAGCATTTGAACTGGTTAGACTTTTGTCAATAAGGTCTTGTCTGTTAATACTTTTCAAGAACTCTATTTCTTGTGGCGAACATGGGTTAATTCCTTTAAGGAGACAATCTTGCGCTCCATAAGCTCCAGCTTTGTCGAATGGCTTACACGTATCGACATAGAATTCAATTTCTTTCTTAGAAATCTTTTTGAAGGTCACATGGGCGTGATCATCGAATACTTCCATTTTCTCCTTGCTATAAATACAAACAGCTGTAACAACTAAATGCGTTCTTCCTGCGAGTTCAGTTAGCATAGAAATGGCATCAGACCGGTCGATAGGTTTATTTAAAATTTTCTCATCGAGAATTACAACCGTGTCGGAAGCCACAACAACTTCTGAGTTAATAGTATGGGCAAACACACGAGCTTTACTTTCTGCCAGAAACCCCGGTACAAGCTTGACATCCATGTCTGGAGGAAATGATTCATCAATATCGGGAGCTTCGGTTTTAAATTGAAACCCAATTTCCTTCATCAGGTATTGCCTACGAGGGGAACTAGAGGCGAGTATAAGTGGGCGATTGAACCTATTCACAGAATATTAAAGACGATTTTTTTTCCACTTACTTTCACTTGATTTCGAAGGTATAGTGGTGGCTTGCGAATTCATATTGGAAGCACTGTACAACTCAGCAGCCAATATGGAAGCAAGTACTTCTTCAATAGGATCAGACTTGGGTTGAAGGTACTCTGGCTTAAAAAACTTCTCAATAAACTTGGTGTCAAAATTTCCACTCTTGAATGCTTCATGTTGCATCACAAATTTGCAGAAGCCAAGGGTAGTTTCTAGTCCGGTAATTTCATATTCGTCTATTGCTCGTACCATTTTGTCTATCGCATCTTCTCTTGTTTCAGCTGTGCAGATCATTTTTGCAATCATAGGATCATAATAGAAAGGAATAGTCATGCCTTGCTCAAATCCATCATCTACTCTTATGCCATGGCCTTGCGGCCTCCTGTATGTTCTCAGTGTACCAATGTCGGGTAAGAAGTTATTGGCTGGATCTTCTGCATAAACCCTTACTTCAATGGCATGGCCGATGATCTTTAAATCGTCTTGCTTGAATGGAAGTTTTTCACCCTGTGCTACTCTGAGTTGTAATTTCACAAGATCAAGTCCTGTAATTTGCTCGGTTACTGGATGCTCCACTTGTAATCTTGTATTCATTTCAAGAAAGTAGAAATTCAATTTATCATCTACGAGAAACTCTACTGTTCCTGCATTATAGTAGTTGGCAGCTCGTGCAACATTTACTGCGGCTTCACCCATTTTTTTCCTTAGTTCGGGTGTGAGAATTGAAGAAGGAGCTTCTTCGATTACCTTTTGATGTCTGCGTTGTATGGAACATTCACGCTCGAATAAATGAACAACATTTCCGTATTGGTCACCAAAAATCTGGAACTCGATGTGCCTGGGTTGTGTAACATATTTTTCTATAAAGACGGAGCCGTCACCAAATGCTGAGGTAGCCTCGCTTACTGCTCGTTCCATTTGTTCAAGAAACTCGCCTTCATTCTCAACAATGCGCATTCCTTTCCCGCCACCACCCGCGCTTGCTTTTATAAGCACAGGATATCCAATTTCTGCTGCAATTTTTTTCGCGGCTTTAATATCTGAGATGGGTTCAGATGTTCCCGGCACAAGTGGCACACCAAATTTTGCTACAGCAGTCTTAGCAGCAAGTTTGCTTCCCATAAGTTCTATTGATTCGGGAGATGGCCCTATAAAGATAAGCCCAGCCTCTCTTACAGCTTTTGCAAAGTCCTCGTTTTCAGAAAGAAATCCATAGCCCGGATGAATGGCATCAGCTCCGGATTCTTTTGCCGCAGTCAACACTTTTTCAATGCGGAGGTAAGATTCTGAGGAGGGTGGGGCTCCAATACAAATGGCTTCATCTGCAAATCGAACGTGGAGAGCTTGCCGATCAACCTCACTGTAAACAGCAACAGTTTTGATTCCCATTTCTCTGGCGCTTCGCATAACGCGCAATGCAATTTCGCCACGGTTGGCTACCAGAAGTTTCTTAATAGTTGGCATTTTTACCTTTAGTGATGATTGAATTTAACAAATCTAATTTTTTGAATTGAATATCCGTTCATTGAAACGGATTGTAAAACATTAATGAAACATTGAGCTTGCTGGGGTGACGGCCAAAGTTGATATTCTATTCCTTGATTATTGAGTCTTTTGCAACTGTGTGTGGCGAAAGCGAATTGTCTGAAAGTATCACAGGGGTCTTAATTTTGTTGATTTTTCATTATTTTTGCCCCAATTTTTAATTGAAACAAGGAAAAAATGGTAGACTTATTTGACAAGCTAAAAATGGAGGCCGGATCTCTGGCCAAATACTCCCACCTCCCTGATGATTACTTCTTCTTTCCAAAGTTGGAAGGCGATATAGGCCCACGGATGATGTTCAATGGCAAAAAGGTTCTAAACTGGAGCTTAAACAACTATCTGGGTTTAGCTAATCATCCTGAAGTTCGTAAGGCGGATACGGAGGCAACCATTAAGTATGGATTGGCGGCTCCAATGGGAGCTCGGATGATGTCAGGTAACTCTGTACACCATCTCAAGTTTGAGCAACAACTTGCTGATTTCCTTAAAACAGAAGATGTAATGTTATTGAATTATGGCTATCAGGGTGTTATGTCTATAATTGACGCACTTGTTGATCGTAAGGATGTTATTGTTTACGATGCGGAGTCACATGCTTGCATCATAGATGGTGTGCGCTTGCATATGGGTAAACGGTTCGTATTTCCACATAATAATTTGGAAAACCTCGAGAAGCAGCTTCAACGTGCTACAAAATTAGCTGATGAAACAGGTGGTGGTATCCTGGTGATAACAGAAGGTGTGTTTGGCATGTCGGGTAACATGGGTGACTTGAAAGGAATTGTTGCACTTAAGAAAAAATACAGCTTTAGACTATTAGTTGATGATGCTCATGGTTTTGGTACTATGGGAAAAACTGGGGCTGGCGCAGGTGAGGAGCAAGGAGTGCAAGATCAGATTGATTTGTATTTCTCAACGTTTGCTAAATCCATGGCAAGCATTGGTGCGTTTGTGGCAGGAAGTGCTAAGATTTTGAAATACCTGAGGTATAGTGTCCGTTCACAAATTTTTGCAAAAAGCCTTCCACTTCCATTTGTTATTGGGGGTATGAAGAGACTTGAGTTATTACGCACACAGCCAGAGCTTAAGGACAACCTATGGAAGATTTTCAGGGCCATGCAGAATGGTCTTAAGGAGAGAGGTTTCTTTATAGGCACCACACAATCCCCGGTTACACCGGTCATTTTTAAAGGAGGAGTAGGAGAGGCCGCTAACATGGCTATGGATCTCCGAGAAAACTATGGTATTTTCTGTTCAGTGGTGATCTATCCCGTTGTGCCTAAGGACATTATCATGTTCAGGATCATCCCGACAGCCGCACATACTTTAGCTGATGTGGAGGAGACTTTAACCGCCTTTTCCGCCTTAAAAGCCAAGCTGGATAGTGGATTTTACCGCAAGGAAGAACTAGTGTCTGTAACGAAAGGAATGTAAAAAAATGGGTTTTCGACTTGTTTTTAAACGTTTTTCTTTAATTTAGCATGACTGAAATGAATTTTTAATCTAAACACCCTATAAAAATGAAAAAATTTGAAGAGTTAAAAGCATTGATAGCGCTCATCGAACTCGATGCAGACAAGTTCTATAACAAAGCAAACAGCGCAGCTGGTACTCGTGTTCGTAAGGGTATGCAAGACCTTAAAAATATCGCTCAGGCTATCCGTGCCGAGGTTCAGGAATTGAAGAACAAAGATCCTCAATAAGTGAGAAAAAGATAATTAGTGAAAGGAGCACTCAAAAGGTGCTCTTTTTTTTTGAACTCTACTTAATCAAGACTTTAGAGCATTTCTCAATCTTCTTTTGAAGTATGTCCGATGCTTTGACGAGAGGGAGTCGAACTTCACCTGTGCAAATACTCATCAATTTAAGTACGTATTTTACACCAACAGGATTACCCTCCTCATACATAGGACCATTGATTTCCAGAAGTTTGAATTGTTCGGCTGCCGCTTTTGCAAAGTTGCCTGCAAAGGCGAACTCTTTCATCTTTCTAAAAATAACTGGAAACGCGTTAGCTAATACTGAGATCACCCCAACAGCGCCAATTGCATAAAGAGGAACTGTAAGCATATCATCTCCCGATATGAGCATAAAGTTTTTCGGTTTTTCTTTAGCGATTTTCATACACTGTTCCAGATTGCCGGAAGCTTCTTTAATACCTATGATATTCGGGTGCTGGGCTAATCTTAAAGTCGTTTCTGCGCTTAAGTTAGAGGCTGTTCTGCCGGGTACATTATAGAGGATAACTGGTATCGGGCTATTATCCGCTATTGTTAAAAAGTGTTTATAAATTCCTTCTTGAGAAGGTTTATTATAATAGGGACTTACAGAAAGTAATGCATCAACTTCAGTCAAATCACTTTCTTTTATTGCCTCAACTACCTCTTGCGTATTATTACCCCCAATTCCATAAACGATCGGTAATTTTTTTGAATTATTTTCTTTAACAAAAGCCAACACCTTCTTCTTCTCACCTTTGTTTAAAGTTGCTGATTCCCCAGTGGTGCCCATCACAACAAAATAGTCGACACCTTTTGCAGTGTGAGTTAATAGTTTTTTAAGGCCCTTAAAATCGATCTGCTCATTCTCATCGAATGGGGTGACCAATGCTACACCGGTTCCATGGAGTTTTTTCATGCGATGTTATTTCAATTGTTTGGTGTATTTGTACATCTGATCGATTAGCCCTTTTGTTGTGCCTTTACCGTCAATCATGAGTTCAAAAAACGAACTTTCATGTTCCGCAAATTTTCCAACCCGGCATCTGGCCTTGCACCGTGCAAGTAAGTTTAGAAGAAGAGGATTCGATTGATTGTCAACACAAAACAGGTAATCGAAAGAAGTTTCTGAGAATTTTTCAGCTTTAGCAGAATTTATTGACCCCCAAAATGACAGATCATCGATTGTGAAAAAGTCAAATAGAAATTCATAGTTCTCTTTCTTCTTTGGAAGGAACTCAAGCACATTAACCTGCTTGCCGTCCGACTCCAAATGGCTAATAAACTCTTTGATATCCAGATGTTTTTGCTTGTCCTCTACAGTAAAAAGAATGCCGAAGTTTTTAGCCTGCTTATAGGGTAAGCTTGCTCTCAGGCTTTTGTTTTTCTTCAACGCTATATCAGTGCGCCACCTTAAAAAATTCATTTTAAACATCCCGAAATATAAACAGATTTTTGCAAGGTGGGTAACGTCATTAATTAGGCTAACCTTTAATCAGGTTGTCAAAATCTTCTTCGGAAATTATCTTCACTCCTAATTTCTCAGCCTTCTCCAATTTTGATGGACCCATATTTTCGCCTGCCACTAAATAGTCCAACTTGGCAGAAACACCTGACAAGATACGGCCGCCATTGGCCAGGATGATATCCTTTAGTTGGTCGCGCTCATATTTTTGAAAGGTGCCTGATATAACAAATGATTTGTTCTCAAGAATTGAACTGACTTTCTCTGGCTCTTTTTCATCGGATATCAGTTGAAGGCCTGAGTTTTTTAGGCGGGTTATCTCATTTACATTTTCAGACTTTGAAAAGAATGCAACAACACTTTGCGCGATTTTCTCACCTACTTCTGGCACGCTAAGAAGTTCTTCGTTTGACGCTTTGGCCAATACATCAATGCTTTTAAAGTAACGAGCAAGTTTTTCGGCTACCGTTTTCCCAACGTATCTAATACCAATTCCAAAAAGTACAGACTCGAAAGGCGTAGCCTTAGATGCTTCAATTCCTGTCAATAGATTCTTGATAGATACATCTTTGAATCCATCTAATCTCAAGAGGTCTTCTTGTTTAAGATCAAATAAGTCAGCGGGGCTTTTTACAAGGCCAAGATCATACAGCTGGCCAATTGTTTTTTCTCCCAGAGAATCGATGTTCATGGCTTTTCGTTGAATGAAATGTTCGATTCTTCCTTTGATTTGTGGAGGGCAACCTTTTTCATTTGGGCAGTAATGATTTGCTTCACCTTCAATTCTGATTAGTTCAGTTGTGCATTCAGGACATTTTGAAATATAGGTAACAGGTTTACTATCCGTCTTTCGCTTAGATAGATCTACCGAAGTAACTTTTGGGATAAT
The DNA here is from genome assembly GCA_031384515.1 of Bacteroidia bacterium. Lineage (GTDB taxonomy): Bacteria > Bacteroidota > Bacteroidia > Cytophagales > Cyclobacteriaceae > ELB16-189. The sequence continues at coordinate 134,438 of JANNAQ010000078.1, read as the reverse complement.
CTCACCACCCTTCTCAACAAAAACATAATCGCCTATTCTTAAATCAAGGCGCGATATTTCATTTGCATTATGAAGAGATGCCCGCTTAACAGTTGTACCTGCTAGCAGTACCGGCTCTAATTCAGCCACAGGTGTAATCGCACCAGTTCGTCCTACCTGATAGGTTATTCCATTAAGTTTAGTGCTAATACTTTCTGATTTGTATTTAAATGCGATTGCCCAACGAGGGCTTTTGGCCGTGAAGCCAAGTCTTTCCTGCTGATCCAGGCTGTTCACTTTTATAACTACCCCATCTGTCTCAAGTGGTAAATCTGTTCTTTTCTTCTCCCAGGAATTTATGTAGGATAAAACTTCTTTGATGTTCTTGCACTTTTGATACGTAGGGGAAACTTGAAAGCCCCACGATTCCAATTTTGAAATGGCTTCTGAATGAGTTTTGACGTTACTTTCTTTTCCCAATAAATAATAGATATAGCAATCTAATTTTCGCTTTGCTACTTCAGAAGAGCCCTGCATTTTTAATGTGCCGGAACCTGTGTTGCGTGCGTTGGCGTAAGTTTCTTCGCCAATGTCCTCACGTTCCTTGTTCAGTTGCTTAAATACATCCTTAGGAAGGAATATTTCTCCACGGACTTCAAATCCATTTGGAGCATCCTTTGCCTTGATACGTAAGGGCAAAGTTTTTATTGTTTTGACATTAGCTGTCACATCATCACCTCTAACCCCATCTCCGCGAGTTACTCCTCGAACTAGTAGTCCATTTTCGTAAGTAAGACTGATAGAGGTTCCATCAAATTTGAGTTCACAAAAATATTCATAGCCTTCGCCTTCAAGGCCTTTTGCAACCCGACCGTCAAAGTCTTCCAGCTCTTGTTGAGAATAGGTATTGCCGAGTGAAAGCATGGGATACTGGTGAACAACTGAAGCAAAATCTTTACTGATGGTGCCGCCCACCCGCTGGGAAGGGGAGTCAGGAAGCTTTAGTTCTGGAAATTGCTCTTCCAGTTTGATGAGACTTTCAAGTAGTTGATCAAACTCCAGGTCCCTGATTTCAGATTTACTTTTTTGATAGTAGAGATCGTTGTGGTAATTGATTTTTTCCGAAAGCGCTTGTATGGCTTTCCTGGCTTCGGATGTTGTCATTGCTTAACTGTTAGGATAGTAAAGATAGTCTGATTTGAGATTTATGAGTTATGATTTAAGATTTTTAGATTAATCAAAATCTAAAATCGCAATTCTAAAATCTAAAATTGCCATAACTGTAACTTATGAATTGATCAGGTTTAGGATATGGCAAGCTGCAACGCCAGCTGTTTCTGTGCGCAATCTATTCGCTCCGAGACTTACCTTGGTGAAGCCTGCTTGTTCAGCCATTAGTAATTCGTCCTTGCTAAAATCTCCTTCTGGGCCAATTAATACTACGTAATCCTGGTTAGGTTTAACTATCGATTTCAGATGATTAGGGTTTGATGAGTCAACATAGGCAATGAATTTTTGAGATGCTTGAGTTGCAACAATTTTCTTTAGTGGACACATTCCAACAAGTTCTGGCAGCCAATATTGCCCTGATTGTTTCATTGCGCTTATTGCAATTTTCTCAACACGTTCCATATTAATGGATTTTCGTTCTGAGGTTTTACATAGCATAAAACTGATTTTATCAATTCCGATTTCTACCGATTTCTCTACAAACCATTCAAGGCGGTCGGCATTTTTTGTAGGGGCAATAGCGATATGAATAGCGAAGCTCTTTCTTTTACTTTCTTTTTGTTCCACTATTTCAAAGAGGCACTTGTGCGGATCTGCTTTTGTAATCCTTACTTTGAATAAGCTACCTTTTCCATTAGTAAGCTCAAGCATATCACCATCGACTGAACGTAGAACCCTAACAACATGTCTGGATTCTTCTTCTGACAGGTGGAGGGAGCCTATGTCAATATCGGGCTGGTAGAATAGCAATATTTGTTCTTTTGTTTGGTGATTGGCAACCGGTAATCACACTTCGCTAATTGGCTGCGTAGTAAGGATAATCATTAACACTATTTGCTAGGCGTATTGTTGAGACAACCGCTCAACAAGTTTAATATAATCCTGTGAAGCCGCTTCTTTGGTAGCACCTTTTTTACCCGCCCAAGCATCGAACTTAGCAATCGCCTTGAAATCAAATCCACCAGGGCGATCACCGCTTACATCTCCTTCTGTGGCTTGCTTAAACAACGCATAAAGATCAAGCAGCTCTTCGTTTGAAGGACGTTTGGTAAGTTCTTTTGACTTAGATACGGCTGAGTTAAATTCGTCTTGTATGGTCATAAAAAAAGGCTGGTTAGTTCCAGCCTTAAATATAGAAAGTTTTAAAGTTTGCGTCTAGGGTCTCTTTTTCATTTCCACGTAAGCCCGTTGTGTTTGGCCCACATACAGCTGCCGTGGGCGGCCGATAGGCTCTTTATTTTCGCGCATTTCCTTCCATTGTGAAATCCATCCTGGCAAGCGACCAATGGCAAACATTACGGTAAACATATCCACAGGAATGCCAAGTGCTCTGTATATAATACCAGAATAAAAATCCACGTTTGGATAAAGTTTGCGCTCAATAAAATAAGGATCTCTTAAGGCTACTTCTTCCAACTTTAATGCGATTTCAAGAACTGGATCGTTTACACCCAGCTTTGTTAAAATATCGTCTGCCGCTTTCTTTATGATCTTTGCACGGGGGTCAAAGTTTTTGTAAACTCGATGCCCAAAGCCCATCAACCGGAAGCCGCTGTTTTTGTCTTTAGCTTTGTTGATCCATTTTTCCGTATCGCCACCATCTTTTTTGATAGCCTCCAACATCACAATCACTTCTTGGTTGGCACCACCATGCAAGGGTCCCCAAAGTGCATTGATACCTGCCGAAATGGAAGAATAGATACTGGCCTTTGATGATCCCACAATTCGCACCGTTGAAGTGGAACAATTTTGTTCATGGTCGGCATGAAGGATTAATAACTTATCTAATGCATCGGCAATTACTGGATCAACCTCATATTGCTCAGCGGGATGTGAAAATAACATCTTAAGGAAGCGAGCAGAGTATTCCAGTTTGTTGTCAGGGTAATTTACAGGATGCCCAACTGCATTTTTATAAGCCCAGGCTGCGAAGGTTGGCATTTTAGCAAGTGAACGTACAATGCTCAAATAAACTCCTTCTGCCGAGCGATTAGGATCAAGAGATTCTGGATAGAAAGCAGTTTGAGAACAGAACAAAGATGCTAAAACCCCCATCGGGTGGGCTGTTGAAGGAAATCCATCTAATATTTTTTTTACATCCTCATGAACTAAGGTATGAGTCTTGATGTCGTTCGAAAATTTATCTAACTGTTCCTTCGTTGGAAGTTCACCAAAAATTAGAAGGTAAGACACTTCAAGAAAAGTTGACTTGGCAGCCAGATCCTCGATGGAGTAACCGCGGTAGCGAAGTATTCCTTTATCACCATCCAGGAAGGTAATTGCACTTTTAGTGGCTCCGGTATTTTTATAACCAAAATCAAGGGTTGTAACTCCGGCCTCTTCCAGCAAATTGGCAATATCAATTGCTTTTTCTCCTTCTGTTCCTTCAACGATCGGGAGTTTGTATGACTTTCCGTCAATGATTAGTTCTGCAGTCTTTGACATAATTTTAAAAATACGTTGGCTCTAAAATAGGTCTAACAGTTGGTAGATAAAAATGGTTGCGAAGAATTATTCAGCACGCTTATCGATAAAAAAATAGGCAGTAGTCACTTTCCATACCACCGCGATTTACGGTCAGATGGGGTAGCCTGCTGCCTATCCAATTTGCTTAGTTAGTTATTTCCAAGAATCATAGGTAGACCATCCTTGCCCGATCCTATGATCACAACCTTGCTATTCGGAGACTTTGCCAACTCTAAAGTTGCCTCGATTCCCCTCATTTTCAATAGCTTGTCGCTCAAACTATTATTGATAATGTTATTTGCGCGGCTTTCACCTTCAGCTGCAATTCGTTTACGTTCGGCTTCACTTTTCTCTTTGTCAAGGCGATATTGGTAGGCAAGTGATTCTTGCTGCTGTTGAAGCTTGTTTTCAATAGCCGCCTTAATCTGCTCAGGTAAATTGATTGAACGTATCAATACTGCCGTGGCGGTCACATTACTTTCGTGAAGTATTTTCTCCGTTTCTGTAGTAATGCCATTTTCTACTTCAGCGCGCTTTGTAGAATAGATTTCTTCAGCGGTGTAGCGACCCATTACCTGACGAACTGTTGACCTTACTTCCGGAATGATTAATACATTCACATAGTTCTTTGTAAATTTTTCATGGATGTAACCGATTTTGCCTGGGATGGGGAAAAATCGAACGGTAATATCCACGTGAATGGATAGACCATTTTTGTCCAATACATCCATATTTTCATCGGATGAAACTTCGTTTACCGTGTAAACATATACGTCATTCCAGGGAGCCTTTATGTGAAAGCCCGGCTCAATAACCTGATCTTTATCCAATCCGGTTCCAAACGGGTAAAAGATGATGGCTCTTTCAGTGGCGGAAATGGTATAAAACAAGCTTGACGATAAGGTCATTAGCACAATAAATGCTACAATGCCCAGGATAATAATTGGTAGTCTGCGGTTATTCATAGTTTTGGTTTATTAACGGGTACAAGTTAATTCTATTTTCCTTCTTCAGAACGGGGAAGTCCGAGCAGTTTTCCGATAATAAGCATTCCATAAAGGCTTCCCCAGACAGCTTCAAGTATGCTGATGTTGCGAATAAGCCTTGATGGGTGAAGTTCTGATCCCACACCGCCCAAAATACTAAAGCTATAACTAATACACTCGGCATAATTAGGAAGGCCTAATTCTATCTCTACTCCAAGACTTCCAGGCTTGGCTATAGTTATTAAATCATACAGACTTGCAAACGAAATTCCGATCATCAAAAAAACGCAGGCTGCTCCCCATAGCTTATCCGGTGTCATATGACTACCAGAGAATAGATCGCGTATGGCAAAGCTGATAACTGTCACTTCAATTGGAAATAATACGCCATGTAGTGTTAACAAGTAAGCTTGCCGATTGGATACCTGAATAATCTGGTAATAAGGAAATTCACCCAGTATGCCCATGATCATTATTCCAATTAAGATTATAAATATGGTATTTATTATTATCCGATTAGAGGTGAAGTTTCTAAGCAGATCCCATTGTAGGAAAGCATAGGTGGCACCAAAAAATAAACAGATGGAGATAATGAATTTTGATTCACTGCTTTTTGAATCTATTAATAGTTGTTCAGACAAAATCAAACCGACTGAGACAATAATGACTTGAATAATAACAATGTTTCTGTAGTCCTTGGTTTTTTCACGCTGCAATTCTACGCGTGAAAGAAGGCTTTTAAGACTGAACTGAGTCATGCAATAGTTTTGTATTTAGATACCAATAGAGACAGATTAGAAAACTATATGTTAGGCTGTTAAAGACTGAAACTAATTTCAGTTTGAATATTTTTTTGGATACTAGCCTGGAAAATAAAAATCGATCCTGAATTCCGAATAACGGTACGGGATCGATTTTATTTAGTAACCCTGAAAATAATCCCCGTAAGAGAATTACATGGGGGAGCCCATTCCACTTCCAGATTCAGTATTAGATTCTGGTGCTGGAGTTGGAGCCACTACTGGTGCTTGAGTTACTACTGGGGCAACAGGCGCAGGAGATGCAACAACTACAGGCTTTTTAACGATAACCGGTTTTTTGGCTGGCGCTTTTTTCACCACTTTCCTCGCTATGGTAGCTGCTTTTTTAGCCACTTTTTTAGCTACTCTTTTTGCGACTTTCGCTACCTTTCTTGCCACTTTTCTTACAACTTTTTTAGCACTCCTCTTAGCTGCTTTTTTAGCTGGTCTTGCTTTTGCTTTTTTAGCCGCTTTCTTGACTACCTTTTTCTTAGTTTTTTTTGCCATTGTATTAATGTTTATAGGGTTGTTTTAAGTTTTGGTTCTTACTAGTTCTTTCGGGAACACCAGAATGACTGATAAATTTATAACAACTTGTTATTTTGTTTACCATAAAGTGACAAAATTATTTGCTTGAAATAGGCTCTTGACAAGAGTTGCCCGACTCTTTGCCCGACAATTACTGTAAAGCGCTTGCCCTTAGAATAAATTAAACCATAAATTGTACGAAAATGCCCTCTATTTTTATGACTAAGGTAACTCTCTTAACACTGATCTTCATGGCCATGGCGCTATCTGATTATGCTCAAACTATAATCCCTCTATATTCCAGCGAAATTCCCAATAGCAAAACGGCTCAGGACGAAGAGAGGTCCGAACAAAGGGATGGTATTACCATTGTTAGTAAAATCTCTAAGCCCACACTTAGCCTATTCTTACCCACTAAGGAAAAGGCAAATGGAACAGCCGTAGTTATTTGCCCTGGTGGAGGTTATTGGGTCAACGCCATCAGTCATGAAGGTACAGATGTGGCGAAAAAATTTAACGAAATGGGCGTGGCTGCTTTTGTGGTGAAGTATCGAATCCCCAATGATGCCACCATGGTGAACCGTGAGATTGGACCGTTGCAAGATGCACAGCAAGCGATCAAAACAGTACGAGAGCATGCTAAAGAATGGAATATAGATGTGAACCGAATTGGCATTATGGGATTTTCTGCCGGTGGGCATTTGGCTTCCACAGCCGGAACTCATTTCGAAACAGCTGTTATTCCTAATCCAGTGAACATCAACCTTCGCCCGGATTTTATGATATTAATCTATCCGGTAATCAGTTTCAACGATAAGATAGCCCACCTGGGCTCGCGTGAGCAGTTGATTGGCAAACAACCATCTCCTGAGAAAATCACCTACTATTCAAATGAGCTTCAGGTAACAGCCAAGACGCCACCAGCATTTTTGGTCCATGCTAGCGATGATCAGGCTGTTTCCTCAAGCAATAGTGTTGTATTCTACGAAAGCCTTTTGAAAAATAAAGTTCCTGCCGAATTGCATATCTATCAAAAAGGCGGACACGGTTTTGGGATGAACAACAAAACCACTGACGATCAATGGATCGATCGTTGTAAAAATTGGATGAAATCAGCCGGGTTTTTGAATTAATAAATACCACTTTACCAACCTGAATAAATTCAGCAACAAAACAGTCATCAAGATGCAAACCAAGAATCTTCAGTTTAGTTATATCCTCTCACTATTTTGCTTGCTTGTATTTTTTTCATGCACTGCGCCAAAGGAGTATAAAACATGGGAGGTGTACAATGGAACTAAAGAGGGTATAAAGTATTCTTCACTTACACAGGTGGACACCTCCAATGTTAACGAGCTACAAGTAGCGTGGACATATAACACGGGTGATGCTGATACCTTGCATGGCTCACAAATACAATGCAATCCGATAATGGTTGATGGTATTTTGTTTGGTGTAGGTCCGCAGATGAAGTTGTTTGCAGTGGATGCCTTAACGGGAAAGGAGAAATGGATTTTTGACGCAAATTCAAAAACTGAATTTGACTCTGATCGATCGTCATTTCACAACATGATTAATAGCCGAGGTGTAGCCTACTGGACCGATGGGCAAAGTGATAAACGGATATTTTTTACAGCAGGTTCAAATACATTTGCCATTGATGCAAACACGGGAAAGAGGATTCCTTCGTTTGGAAATAATGGATCTATTGATTTACACGATGACCTTGGTCGCGATGTCAAAGATCTTTTTGTGGTGAATGCATCGCCTGGAATAGTTTACAAAGACTTGATTATTCTTGGTACTCGGGTAGATGAAGCTCCGCCAGCAGCTCCAGGTCACATTAGAGCGTATGATGTAAGGACGGGAAAATTGCAATGGATCTTTCACACTATTCCACAACCTGGTGAATATGGATATGAAACATGGGAGGATAAAGACGCTTGGAAGTTCATTGGTGCAGCAAACACATGGAGTGGATTTTCACTTGATGAAGAGCGCGGAATTCTTTTTGCGCCAACAGGTTCTGCAGCTTATGATTTTTACGGTGGCAAAAGAAAAGGAGCCAATCTATTTGCCAACTGCTTGCTGGCATTGGATGCTGCTACGGGAAAACGCATTTGGCACTTTCAATTTATGCACCATGATTTGTGGGATAAAGATCTGCCAACTCCTCCTGCTTTAATCACACTCACTATAAATGGAAAGCAAATTGATGCAGTGGCTCAAACCACCAAGAACGGGATGGTGTATGTATTTGAAAGAGAAACTGGAAAACCCATTTTTGATATTTATGAAATACCAGTAGACACAGTAAGTGAATTGGCTGGTGAGAAAGTCTGGCCTACCCAACCGATTCCAGTAAAGCCGGCACCATTTGTTCGTCAAACATTGACAGACAATGATATCAATCCTTATTTATCGGATAGCGTGCAAGCCCAATTAAAACGCGATTTAAAAAGTTATCGGCATGGAAACATGTTTATTCCTCCTGGCAAAACGCCATCTCTTATTTTTCCTGGCTTTGATGGTGGTGGTGAATGGGGAGGTCCAGCCTTCGATCCTGCATCAGGTATATTATATGTAAATGCCAATGAGATGCCGTGGGTGATGAAGATGAATGAAAACAAAATTGAGTTGCCAAGAAAAGAATCGTGGTTACAGGCAGGCCAACGACTATACAATCAAAGTTGTGTCGTGTGCCATGGTGCTGATCGAAAGGGAGCCGGAAATAACCCCACCTTGATTAACATAAAATCAAAGTACAAGTCCGAAGAATTTAAAGGTCTTGTTACGAATGGCAGACGAATGATGCCTGCATTTAAGCAACTTCGCGAGGAAGAACTAAACGCGTTGGCCTCATTTGTCCTAGATATAAAAACGGAACAAGGTCAAGAGTTTAAAGCTGGCTTAGCAAAAATAGATACTGTAAACTTTATGCCATATAAGATGGCCGGCTATAATAAGTTTTTGAGTCCCGAAGGCTACCCGGCTATCAGCCCACCCTGGGGAACCCTAAGTGCCATTAATTTAAATACGGGTGAATTTGTTTGGCAGACAACCTTAGGTGAGTATCCTGAACTTAAGGCACGTGGAGTTGCTCCAACAGGAACAGAGAACTATGGAGGGCCTGTCGTAACAGCAGGAGGGTTGGTCTTCATTGCCGCATCTCGTGATAATAAGTTCAGAGCCTTCAATAAAGCAACGGGAAAAGTGATGTGGGAATATCAACTGCCCGCATCTGGTTTTGCGACACCGGCTGTGTATGAATTGAATGGCAAACAATATATCGTTATAGCCTGTGGTGGTGGAAAACTTAGAACTAAACCTGGTGACGCGTATGTTGCATTCGCCCTGCCGTAGGGAAATCCAATTCTCAATTTTGAACCGATTAGTAGGCGGCCTATTCTTCACCTTTTTCCTATCTTTAAGCTATGCCATCTATTGTAACTGGATTTGAATATGATATTTTTATAAGTTATCGCCATAATGATAACCGATCGGGATGGGTAACAGATTTTGTTAAGGCACTGCAGGAAGAATTGGCTTCCACCATTAAAGAAACTGTTTCCGTTTACTTCGACACTAATCCACACAATGGCCTGCTCGAAACTCATCATGTAGATAAAAGTCTGGAAGGAAAACTAAAATGCCTTATTTTCATTCCGATTGTTTCCCAAACCTATTGCGATACAAAAAGTTTTGCCTGGCAGCATGAGTTTTGCGTCTTTAATAAAGTGTCGAAGCAAGATCAGTTTGGAAGGGATATCAAACTTAGTAATGGAAATGTTGGTAGCCGTATTCTTCCCATAAGAATTCATGATCTTGATGTTGAAGATAAGGCGATACTTGAAAATGAGATCGGTGGTGTACTGAGAGCCATTGAGTTTATTTTTAAATCCGCAGGAGTTAATCGGCCCCTGCGGACAGAGGATAAACGAGATGACAATATAAGCAGGCTGTTTTATCGCGATCAACTCAATAAAGTTGCCAATGCCATTAAGGACATTCTCAATGGATTGCGGTTTCCTGGCAGAAGAGATGTTCTGCCCGAAGCAAAAAGTGATTCAGAGACAGATGTAGTACTCAACCCAAAGCCTTCCTCTGATCAGAATAAGAAATCTATTGCTGTACTTCCGTTTGTAAATCTATCACAAGATGCTACCCAGGAATATTTTGCAGATGGAATCACTGAAAATATTTTAATTCAGCTAGCAGGCTTAAAACAGCTACGTGTGATTTCGCGCACTTCTGTAATGCGCTACAAGAAGACCACCAAGACTGCGCCTGAGATTGCTGGAGAGTTGAATGTAAATTATATTTTGGAAGGAAGTGCCCAAACCCAGGGCAACAAAGTGCGAATCTCAGTTCAGCTAATTGATGCAATAAGTGAAGAACATCTCTGGTCAAAAGTTTTTGTAGAAAGTATGGATGATATTTTTGCCATTCAAAACAGCGTGGCAGAAATTGTAGCTAAAGAGCTTCATGCGTCTCTGGATCCTCAGGAGAGTAAAAAATTAAAAGAAGTACCGACTAAGAATCGGGAAGCATACGATTTGTTCCTGAAGGGCCGCCACGCCTTCAATCAATGGGGCGTGGAGGGCTATAAGGCGGCCACCGACTATTTCAAAAAAGCTATCGCCCTTGATCCGGAATTCAAAGAAGCCTATTCCTATTTGGCGAGTTCGTATTCGGCACGCATGTCGTGGAATGGAGATCTCTCTCCGCAGGAAGCACAGCAGAACATTGATGTTTACTTAGCAGAAGCCTGGAAGCGCGGGGCAACCGATAACGACTACCTCACGAAAGCATTTGTGGAATTCTTCATCCACAAAAACTTTGAGGCAGCCGAAACATTGCTGGCAGAGGCGACCACAATGAACAGCAACAACGCCAACATACTTTATACCTACAGTTATTTGCTTTGCATGATGGGCCGTGTGGAAGAAGCGCAAACGTATGTCAACAAGGCAAAAGTCATCGAGCCTCTTTCTGTCGCGTACTTCAATTATCAAATCATTTGTCTGCATCTGTTGGGCAAAAATGAAGAGGCATTGGTAGTGGTGAATGAAGCGATACAGTTATATCCGGCTGTGGTGCGCTTGTATGATTTTAAAGCGCGCATGTATCTCTGTCTTGAAAACTGGCAAGCATCAGCCGAGGCTGTGCTATCCGGTTTCAGAATCTCTACACTACGACCACCTTCGATGGTCGCGTACCTTTCGATGGCCTATCATGGATTAAACGATTCTGTAAAATGTCAGGAACTGATTGATGAGTTAACCAAACGAAGTGCAGCTAACGAGCGCGGTGTAAACGCTCTCTTAGTGGTTGTGTATAGCAGTCAACAGAATTATTCAACAGCAAATTTATGGTATAAGCGCGCATTACAAACGAATGATGTAGCGTTGGTCTGGTGGAAAGTCGATCCACTATGTAAAAACATACTAGCATATCTGTTACAACAAGCAGATTTTGAAAAAGCGGAGAAGCATATTCAGGAAATACTGAATGACTCTATACCCAAACTGCCCTATCACAATACTGCGCACGTGGTGGATGTGTTAGCCACTTCTCAGCTGATTGCGGAAGATCAAAAAATCAGTACGGATGATGTAAAGCTCTTGCGACTGGCTGCGCTCCTGCACGACATCGGATTTATCCAATCAGGAAAAGAACATGAAGCCACGGGAGCCGCCATGGCTCGCACCCTATTACCTGAATTTGGATTACCACCTTCCGATATAGACATCATTGCCAACATGATATTAGCCACGCGCTTGCCGCAGTCGCCCAAGACACTGCTTGAGAAAATTTTGTGCGATGCCGATCTGGATTACCTTGGCCGTGATGACTTCTATGAAATTGGCGGAAAACTTTTTGTAGAGCTGAAAGAGCAAGAGGTAGTAGAGACCGAACGTGAGTGGAACATTATGCAGCGCACTTTTTTGCAATCGCACCGATACCATACAAGTTTTGGAAAGGAAAATAGGGAGGCCAAGAAGCAAGAGCGGTTGCAAGAAATTTCAGCAAAATTGAAAAGTAAGGCCTGATTATAAAAAGAACATGCCCCGTGCCTACGGCACTATCGGCACTTGCACATTCAAACACCACGGACTGAAGTCCGTAGTTAAAAAAATAAGCCGAGCCTATGGCTCTTGTATCTCGGAATGATGCAGTGGCAACAGACGAGAGCCGTAGGCTCGGCCAATATCCTAACAACGAACTTTAGTTCGTTGACTAGGAAGACAGCAAGAAAAAGCAAAGAGCCGTAGGCTCGAAACATATAGAAATTAAAAAGAAATAGTATGGCCAACACGTACCACCAGATCTATCTCCAAATCGTCTTTGCAGTAAAGTACAGAGCAGCTGTGCTTGACAAATCGTGGCGAAATCAGGTTTTTGCCGTGATAGGAAATCTCATCAATGAAGCCAACTGCAAAACCATTATCGTCAATGGCGTAGAAGATCATGTGCACTGCTTCGTTAGTTTGAAGCCCGTGGTTTCAGTTTCAGAACTCATGAAAACGGTCAAAGCCAAATCGTCAAAATACATCAACGACCATCAACTTACGAAAGAGCGATTTGAGTGGCAGGAAGGGTACGGAGTTTTCTCTTACAGTCAGACGCACAATGACAATGTATATCACTATATTAAGAACCAAGAAGAGCATCACAAAAAGCAGTTTTTTAAGGATGAGTATGTGGGCTTGCTAAAGGAGTTTAATGTAAGCTATGATGAGCAGTATATTTTTGAGGATTTGATTTGAGAAATGGTCCGTGCCTACGGCACTCATGATGGTGCTATGGCTTAAATCCCCCGACTGAAGTCGGGGGTTACAAAATGAGCCGAGCCTACGGCTCTAGTCAACGTACCTTGATGCGATGTAGCGATTGCATCCGAGAGCCGTAGGCTCGGCCGATATACTAGCCACGGATTTCAATCTGTGGCTATAAGGTGTAAAAATAAAAAGAGAGCCGTAGGCTCGGTACATGTAAAATTATAGTAGAGGTAAAGATCACAGCATGAAAAAGAAGAAATCACCATCACTCATCAAAAAGAAATTGCCAGCAAAGCATAAGGCAACGCCATCTGGCAAAATGAAGGCGACTGCTATAAAGACAAATGGGAAACTGACCAAACAGGCTGAAGCCGAAGCCCGAAAAGCGCATGACTTGTATTGGAAAAGTTATATCCTTGGAGACATTGAAACCCTGGCTTCGTTGCTTGATGATCATTATACCCAGATTGGAAGTGTTGAGAACGAAGTCTTTTTCAATAAGAAAGATGCAGTAAAGTTCGTGAAGACAACGATTGACCAGGTGGCCGGAAACGTAGAGATGCGCAATCGGATAACCAAGGCTGAACCAGTTGATGGGTTTATTCTTTTTAATGAACTATGTGATTTATATGTACTGATTGAAGGGATCTGGACTTTCTATTCGAAATTCAGAGCGACATCGCTGATGCAGAAAATTGCCAACCGCTGGAAAATGATCCATCAGCATTCTTCGGTACCCGATTTTAAAGCTCAAGAAGGGGAGAATATTGCCATTGAAAAAATCTCTGCCGAAAATCTTCAACTCCGCGATGCAGTAAAAAGACGCACCGTTGAACTGGAGCACAAGAACCGCGAATTGGCAATTGAAGCGGCCATGGAAAAAGTGCGTGTGCGTTCGCTAGCCATGCAAAAACCAGAAGAGCTGGCAGAAGTAGCCGAAGTGTTGCGCAATGAAATGGGAGCGCTGGGTGTGGAAGAATTAGAAACCAGTTCCATTTACATTTTAGATGAGACAAAAGGAACCACTGAATGTTGGTACGCCATCAAAGACATTCGTAGCAAAAATAAAAAACTAGTCACCGACCACATGACGCTGCGCCTGAACGAGACATGGGTGGGTAAGCAGATGCAGAAGTTTCACCGCTCAAAGCAGACGCGTACATCCATTTTGATGCAAGGCGAAAACCGTAAGGAGTGGATCAACTATTGTGCAGGTAAATCTTCTGTACTGAAAGGATATTATGGTGGCGAAATTCCCGAGAGAACGTACCACCTATTAAAATTCTCCAACGGATTTATGGGTGCGGCCTCGCCCGGAGAAATCTCCCAAGAGAGTTGGGATTTGTTACAGCGGGCTACTTCTGTTTTTTCATTTGCTTACAAGCGTTTCAGCGATCTACAAAAAGCAGAAGCCCAAACAAGAGAAGCACAAATAGAAGTGGCTGTAGAAAGAGTAAGGGCAAAAGCACTGGCCATGCATAAGTCGGATGAAATAATGAACGTAGCAGTGACCATGCGCATTGAATTGGAATCTTTGAATATTCCCGGATTTTCTGCCACTACTTTTACGCTCAGGCAGGATGATGGAACGATCAGGCTGTCGGACAATACGGGTGCTAAACTGCATGAAGATGGTTTGTGGGAAAACACGGATATCGTATTCCGGTTAGAAAAAAACAACCCTGGCTTTTATATAAACAGGATATGGAACTCAAATGAAAAATATCTTGTGGTGGAGCAGGACGAATACGATCTGCGGATCACCGTTGATTGGATACGGCAGTTTGACAGACCTTTGGCGGACACCATTGAAAATTATTTTAAAGAAAACAGGATAAAGCATGCATGGCATCCTGCGGTGCAGCTTACACATGGATGGTTGAATCTCGATTTCTATACTGCGCCTGAACCCGAAATAGAAACTATTTTATTAAAAATGGGTGCCGCCTTTGATCTGGCTTATAAACGTTTTCTCGATCTGCAAAAAGCAGAAGCGCAGGCAAGAGAAGCGCAGATTGAATTAGGATTGGAAAGAGTTAGAGCAAGGGCAATGGTAATGCAAAAGTCTGATGAGTTGTCTGAATTAGTGGATACTGTTTTTAAAGAATTGATCAAACTTGATTTTGCATTAACATGGTGCATCATTAATATCATTGATGAAAGCTCCATGTCAAATACTGTTTGGGCAGCCAACCCTGATATTACTAAAGCCCCTGAGTCTTATCACATGTTATTTGAAGATTATTCTTTTCACCATGCGATGATGAAAGGATGGAAAGAAAGAAAGACTAAGTTAGTATATACACTGGAAGGGGAAGAAAAACGAATCTATGATGATTATCTATTCAGTGAAACAGAATTTAAGAGAACCCCCAAGGCAGCACAGGTCGCATTGAGGGCTATGGAAAAATATGTTGTTTCTGACTCGTTCAGCAATTTTGGAGGATTACAAACTGTAGGAGATGAGCCATTATCAGATGCTAATCTGGATATACTAAGCCGCTTCGGAAAAGTTTTCGATCTCACTTATACCCGTTTCAATGATCTGCAAAAAGCAGAAGCACAGGCAAGGGAAGCGCAGGTAGAGGCGGCTTTGGAAAGAGTCCGTAGCCGGTCTATGGCCATGCACAAAAGCCAAGAGTTAATCCAGGTGGTTGGAGGACTCGATAAGGAAATACAAGGGTTGGGGATTGAAATCAATGGCACACAAATCATAACTGATTTTAATAATCTGGAAGAGGGGGTATATAGTTGGTTTACGACAGAAGGGCAGGATTATTTGGAAAAATTTCACGTTCCACTTTTCGAACACGCCCTTAATAAACGAATCTCTGAGGCACTCCAGGCCGGGGTGGATTTTTATACGGATAGTTATTCGAGAGCTGAAAAGAACGAATATTTCAAATTGCTATTCAAAAATTCTGATTTTAGAACTATACCTAAAGAAAGACAGGATTTCGTGTTTAGTAAACCGATATTAATAAGAGCAAATGTCCTATCTAAAAATTCCGTTTTGGTTTTTCAACGGTACTTTCCCAAGGAATTTTCGGAGGAAGAAGGAGATATTTTCAAGCGATTCGGTAAAGTATTCGAACAAACCTATACCCGCTTCCTCGATCTGCAAAAAGCAGAAGCGCAAGCAAGAGAAGCACAGATAGAAGCTGCGTTGGAAAGAGTGAGAAGCCGCACCATGGCCATGCACAAAAGTGAAGAGTTGAGAGATGTGATTGAAGCATTGTACAAGCAACTGGTAGACTTACAGCTTCCGGTGGAGCATGCCGGGTTTATCCTTGACTATAAGGAAGAGGATGATATGCATATCTGGTTTGCTTCGAAACAGGTGACCCCTTCAGAAATTAAGATTCCCTATTTTGATTCACCACATTGGAACAGCTTTCAGGTGGCAAAGGCTCAGGGGGAATCGTCTTTTGCAAACAAGCTGAACTTTGAAGAGAAAAATAAATTCTACAAAGATCTTTTTAAATGGATTCCTCCGTTACCGGATGAAGCTATCGAATCCATTTTTAGCAGACCGGGGCTGATTATTTCTACCGTTTTGCTCGAGAATGTAGGGTTGTATATTGAGAACTATTCACAGACTCCTTTTACAGATGAAGAAAATACACTCCTGAATCGTTTTGGAAAAGTATTCCAACAATCCTATAC
Organism: Bacteroidia bacterium; assembly: GCA_031384515.1. Lineage (GTDB taxonomy): Bacteria > Bacteroidota > Bacteroidia > Cytophagales > Cyclobacteriaceae > ELB16-189. The sequence goes on along the minus strand of JANNAQ010000078.1, from coordinate 118,001 downwards.
CCGCTTCCTCGATCTTCAAAAAGCAGAAGCCCAGGCGCGTGAAGCACAGATAGAAGCGGCATTGGAAAGAGTGCGCAGCCGTTCCATGGGCATGCATAAAAGTGAGGAGTTATCGGCAGTAGCAGTCGTCTTGTTCGAACAACTGCGATCGCTGGGTGGCGAATTGTGGACGTGTGGTTTTGTGCTATGTGAATCTGGGCGTTCTTATACTGAACAATGGTTGAGCCTTCCCGGTCAAGGACTACTTCCACCATACCGTGTGCCTGTGGACATGAACGATATTTTTCAGAAGCAATATGATGCATGGGCGAGAGGCGATGAATTGTTTATCAATGAAATCTCTGGAGAAGACATAAAGCAGCATTATCAGGATATGGCTTCTATTCCAGCTCTTCAATCTATTTTCGAAAAAGTGAAACAGCTGGGTATCCCAACACCAACATGGCAGCGAGATCATTATGCCTGTTTCAAGCAAGGGATTCTAATGGTGATCACCACAGAGCCATTTGAAGAAGTGAGTCTTTTTGTTCGTTTCGCCAAAGTCTTCGAACAGACCTACACCCGCTTCCTCGATCTTCAAAAAGCAGAAGCGCAGGCAAGAGAAGCACAGATTGAAGCAGCCTTAGAAAGAGTGCGTTCACGATCGTTGGCCATGCACAAGAGTGAGGAATTGGAGGAAGTAATATTGGTTGTATCAGAGCAATTGCAGCAGCTGCAATTCAAATTTGATAATGTGAGTTTTGGTTTTGATACGGAACAAATGGGCCTCAATTTTTGGTTGGCCTCCCCACAATTGTCAAAACCATTTCTAATAAAAGTTCCCTATATCGATAATCCGGCATTTAACCGGCCGCTACAAACACGCAAAAATGGAGTCGATTTTAATACCGATATCCTGAGCCGTGAAGAAAATCTTCAGTTTTTGCAGCATATGTTTGATTACTCTGACTTGCGTCATATTCCGGCTGAGAGCAAAAGTTTTTTACTCGGTACGCCTGGGTTTGCCCGTTCGCAATCCTTAATGAAGAATACGATTCTTACCGTTGGTAATTATACTCCCGCTCCGTATAGTCAAGAACAGAATGCTATTATAAAAAGATTCGGAAATGTCTTTGAGCAAGCCTATGTGCGATTCCTCGATCTCCAAAAAGCAGAAGAACAAGCAAGAGAAGCACAGATAGAAGCAGCTCTTGAAAAAGTTCGCTCCACTTCCCTGGCAATTCATCAATCGCAAGAACTTGAAAAAGTGGTAGTGGTATTATTTGAAAAGCTTAAAGAGCTTGAAGTGCCCTTTGACACAACTTTTATTTATTTTTTCGACAAACCCAAAAAAAATATTGAAGCCTGGGTGGCAACAAAACAATTGGCCAATCCTCTTAAAGTCTATATGCCTTACGAAGAAGAGATGGCAAACAATCCAATCATTGCAGATTTGTGGTATGCTTTTGAAAACGGAGAAGACGGACTTAATAAATATTATAAAGGCAAAGAAAAAGATGATTACTACAGGTACGAAGCAAAACACAATAAATCCGTTATTCCCGAAGACATTACCAATTTTTGTATTCAGGCAGAAAGTTGGACAACCAGCTTTGCCACTGAAGAAAACTCGATAATGGGTTTTGATAGTTGGTCTGGGCAGCAAATTAAGGAAGACGAATTTAAAATCCTGAAGCGCTTTGCTAAAGTATTTGAGCAGGCTTACGTGCGCTTCCTCGATTTGCAAAAATCAGAAGCACAGGCAAGGGAATCGCAAATACAACTAGCATTAGAAAGGGTAAGAGCAAAAGCAATGGCCATGCAGCACAGCGGTGAGCTTCGCGAAATTGCTGCGGCCGTGCATGATCAATTACTTGGCTTAGGCTTCACCTCTGGCTTTTGTTCAATCGTAATTATGGATAGAATATCTGGTGACATGACTTGGTGGATGTTCTTTCCTGGAAAAGAGTATCCAGAAAGTTATCATATGCCTTTTTGTGAACACCCGTTTTATGTAGCACAACTCAATAGATGGAAACAAGGCGAGAGGTACTCGGTGATTGAAGTATCGGGCGAAGAGAAAAAGTCATACGATAAATATACGTTTGGCCAAACTGAATTTAAAAACATACCAATCGAGAGCCAGCAGTTTATGATGTCGTTCGAAAAAATAATTTTTTCAAACGCGTATATGAAGCATGGGGCTTTCTCGTGGGGTGTTGAGCCGATTGATGATGCACATGCGGCAGTATTGCAGCGATTTGCTAGTGTTTTTGAGCAGTGTTACACCCGCTTCCTCGATCTCCAAAAAGCCGAAGCCCAAGCAAGAGAAGCAAAAATAGAAGCGGCACTGGAAAGAGTGCGTGCCAAAACTATGGCCATGCACAATAGCCAAGATGTGGGCGAGAGTGTAGCTACGTTATTTGATGAACTGGTAAAGTTGGATGTAAAAACAAATCGTTGTGGCATCTTGATCCATAATGATCCTCAGTTCGCAGAAGTCTGGACGGCCAAGTCAAACGCCAATGAAAAGGCGACTTTGATTATTGGGAAACTGGAAATTAGCATGCACCCCATGCTCGTAGGCGCGCGTGCCTCCTGGGCGAATAAAGAACCATTCTTTTCCTATGAGTTGAAAGACCAGGACATGATCAACTACTATCAGTCGATCAATAATTCGAAATACTATCCCACTCAATTTAATTTAGAGACATTGCCGGCCAAAGAAATTCACAGCAATTTTCATTTTTCTGACGGTTCTCTTTTTGCTTTTACCACTGAGGCTTTACCTATTGAATCGGCTGCTATATTCAAACGCTTTACAAGTGTGTTTGGCCAAACCTACCGCAGATACCTCGATCTGCAAAAAGCAGAAGCGCAAGTAAGAGAAGCCACCATCGAAGCCTCTCTCGAAAAAGTGCGCGGCAAAGCCATGGCTATGCACACAAGTAATGACTTACTATCTACTGCAGGTGTTGTGTTTACGGAATTGAAAAGATTGGGAATTAATTCCTTCCGTGGCGGTGTGGCCCTAATCGATAAAGAAAGTCGCTTGGCCAAAATGTATTCCGCTACTTCGTCTGAAGAAGGAGCAACTCTTTCGCTGAGTGGCACAATTATATTAGAAGGTCATCCGGTACTTTCCAAAATAGGGGACTTTATGGTTAGTCAGTCCGACTATTTTCCAGTGTTAAAGGGAGAACTTTTAGAATCATATATAACACACGTTAGTGAAGCTTTCAATAGTCCTCTTATAAAATCCCAATACGATGAATGGTACGGATGCTTTCTTCCTTATTCGGAAGGCGCGTTTTATGTTTGGTCTGATAAACCCTATACCGAAGATGAGATAAAAGTATTGAAACGATTTAGAGCGATCGTTGACCTCACGTTCAGACGCTACTTAGAATTGCAACGGGCAGAAGCCAATGCTCTGGATGCCGTGCGCAGTGCTTCGCTCGATCGAGTTCGTGCTGAGATTGCCAGCATGCGTACCAAGCAAGATCTGGAACGCATCACACCACTCATCTGGAAAGAACTTACCACGCTGGGTATCCCGTTTGTAAGGTGTGGCGTGTTTATCATGGATGATGAAAAGCAAGCTACACATACGTTTCTATCAACACCCGATGGCAAGGGCATAGCGGCCTTCGAATTACCCTATGATTCTACAGCCAATTTGGGTGAAGCCGTGACCGCTTGGCGCCACCACAAGAAATATGTGACGCATTGGATAGAAAAAGATTTTTCTATATTGGCTGATACCATCTTTCAACAAGGCGTGATCGCCACCCGTGAACAGTACTTGAATACCGTGCCGAAGGAAGGGATTTATCTCCACTTCCTGCCTTTCCTGCAAGGCATGCTGTATGTAGGCAATACCACTTCACTCACAGATGATAACCTGAACCTGATCCAATCCGTAGCCGATGCATTCTCTACCGCCTATGCGCGCTATGAGGATTTCAATAAAATAGAATTCGCGAAAGCGCAAGTAGAAAAAACACTCTCGGATCTTAGGCTGACACAAGCGCAGTTAGTACAATCCGAAAAGATGGCTTCGCTTGGTGAACTCACTGCAGGCATCGCACACGAAATTCAAAACCCGCTCAACTTCGTCAACAACTTTAGTGAAGTGAGTACGGAGATGATCAAAGAGATACAAGACGAAAGACGAAAGACAAAAGACGAGCGAGATGAAGAACTTGAAAATGATCTACTGAAAGACATTTCTGAAAACATGGTGAAGATCAACCACCACGGCAAACGCGCGGCTGATATAGTAAAAGGAATGCTTCAACACAGTCGAAGCAGCAGTGGCGTAAAAGAACCAACGGATATTAATGCCTTGGCCGATGAGTATCTACGATTAGCGTATCATGGCTTGAGAGCAAAAGACAAATCCTTCAATGCCAAATTCGAAACCGCTTTTGATGAGAGTGTTGGAAAAGTAAATGTAATTCCACAAGACATTGGCAGAGTGATTTTGAATTTGATTACGAATGCATTCTATGTTGTCAATGAGCGAGCCAAGTTAAATCAACCAGGCTACGAACCAACAGTTACAATTAGCACACATCGCTCCCTCTCCGGGCCTCTCCCGCAAGGCGGGAGAGAGGGCTGGGGTGAGGTCCTTATAAAAGTCAAAGACAACGGCAACGGTATCCCACAAAAAATACTCGATAAAATATTTCAACCCTTCTTCACCACCAAACCTACCGGCCAGGGAACAGGATTAGGGTTGAGTTTGAGCTATGATATTGTGAAAACGCATGGAGGAGAGTTGAAAGTGGAGACGAGGGAGGGAGAGGGAAGTGTATTTACAATTCTGATTCTTGTTTAAAAAAAGCTCATGAGAAATTATCTACTAATACTTTTTATCTTCTTCATCCTGGCCCACAATAACTTTGCTCAAAGTCAGGGGATAGTACTTTCCGCCAAACACTTTGATAAGAATCAACAAATTCAATTAGCGGATTTGGAAGGCTGGGTATTTAAGCAAGGAAATAATGCTGACTGGGCCAACCCCTATTTGGATGATAGTGATTGGAAAGAATTCAAGCCAACTGAACTTTCCGCTAACCTTGCAGATGAATCCGGCAGAGTAGAGGGATGGTTCAGAATAAAAATTAAATTGGATGAAACTTTCCGCGATGTTCCGGTTGGCATTGCACGTCAATTATGGGCTGCCACCGATGTGTATGTAGATGGTTTATTGGTTCATTCGTTTGGCAATACGGGCAATCCTTATGAAGCCTTTAATCCGGTACTTAAATATGACCGAGCCCTTGATTTGGTGCCGCAAAAGGAATATTTGTTTGCCATCCACGTTGTTGATTATGAAGCTTTGTTTACTCAACGTGAGTTAAGGCTTAACCCCCACAACCTCCTTAATTTTGTTTCGCTTACCGGTCCGGCATTTAATAATTGGGTTACATCAAAAGCAAAGGAAAGCTATGTACTGGGTACGTTGAGTATTTCAGTTTCCGGTTTGCTATTATTCCTTTTTCTATTGTTACTCTATCTAAATCCCAATCAAAAGATATTTCAGTTGGCAACCATTCTTAACACAGTTGTTTTGTTGGCAGCTGTAGGTTCGTATTATCGTGTTTTTATTGAATTAACCTATACAGCAGAGAAAGCACTATTCCTTTTTACCAATGGACTATCCCTCCCGGTAATGCATGCCCTAACTCTTTTAATTACCGAAAGGGTTTTGAAAAAAAAGATATCATGGATATCTATTTCTATTGTGATACTAATGCCCTTTACCAGTGTGCTCGGCCATGTATTCAGTATTTCATGGCCTTTTGGTTTGGTAGAGGCAGCCTTGTTGGGATATTTTGTTTGGCTGGTTTTCAGTTCTCGACAAAAGATTAAAAAGATTGAGTGGACCGTTGTATTTGCCATGACTGCACTTACTGTCGGATCATTATTCTGGGTCTTTCTTCATAAATACTATCTTGATACCTTCTATGAATATGAAAATTTATTGAAGGCTTTTGTCTTGTTGATTGCGCCTACACTTTTTCTTGTATATGTTGCTCTCAGCTATAAAGAAATTTTAGCAGAACGTGAGGCCGAAGCCAAGAATGTAATTCGTATCACAGAGGAAAAAAAAGAATTATTAGAACAACAAAATAGTTTGCTTGAAGTGCTGGTGACGAAAAGAACATCAGAGTTAGAAAAATCCCTCATCGACTTAAAATCCACCCAATCCCAACTCATACAATCCGAAAAGATGGCTTCGCTTGGTGAACTCACCGCTGGTATTGCCCACGAAATTCAAAACCCATTAAACTTTGTCAATAACTTTTCCGAGGTCAGCACAGAGTTGATAGCGGAGATGAATGTCGAAATGGAAAAGGGAAACAACGATGAAGCAAAAGAGATTGCCAATGATTTAAGGCAAAACCTTGAGAAAATAAATCACCATGGCAAGCGCGCTGCTGACATAGTAAAAGGCATGTTGCAACACAGTCGCAGTAGCAGTGGGGTAAAAGAACCGACCGACATTAATGCGTTAGCCGATGAATATTTACGCTTAGCGTATCATGGATTGAGAGCGAAGGACAAATCATTCAACTCGTCTATGAAAACTGATTTTGATGAAAGCATTGGTAACATCAATGTAGTTCCGCAGGATATTGGCAGAGTGATTTTGAATTTAATTACAAATGCTTTCTACGCAGTAAACGAGAGGCAAAAGCTACTAGCTACAAGCTACGAGCTACTAGCCAATTATGAGCCTACCGTTTCGGTCAGCACAAAGAAAGAAGGCAACAAAGTGTTGATCTCCGTAAAAGACAATGGCAATGGTATTCCACAAAAAATACTGGACAAAATTTTTCAACCCTTCTTCACCACCAAACCAACCGGGCAGGGAGCAGGATTGGGCTTATCATTGAGTTATGATATAGTTAAGGCACATGGCGGAGAATTGAAAGTAGAAACAATTCAAGGCGAGGGATCAACATTTATTATTCAAATACCATTGGCATGAAAATAAAATCCGTGCAATCCGCCCATCCGTGCAAATCCCTGCCTAGCCGGCAGGCAGGCGTGATTCAGACTTTTTATGATATTGTAAAAGCGCATGGCGGTGAGTTGAAGGTGGAGACCCTGTCTGCTGAAGCGGCAGCGCAGGGAGGGAAGGAGAGTGAGGGCTCAACATTTATCATTTGGCTACCAATGGTGTGAATCTGGACTGCCAAATAGCATCGATACTTTGGATTGCTGTATCCTGCTTTTTATACCCAAAAACTAAGTTAACACGTATTTAAAACAGTTAATTCCACAAAAAGTATTCCTTTTATGGATTATGTTCTATATTTAGTCTGTAAAATAAGAAGGCGATGATTGAAAGAGCATTACTTAAAGTGCTGAAAGAAAGGATAGACTACAAAAAAGCACTCATCATTTTTGGCCCCAGGCAAACAGGTAAAACCACGCTGGCAAAAGCCCTTGCCGATCAACTACAACAGCCAGTTGAATATTTTAATGGCGATGCAGCGGTAACAAAATCGTTGTGGAAAGTGGAAAATATAGCCGCACTCAAGCAAAGCTTCGGAACAAAAAGAATCGTGATTTTGGACGAAGCCCAAATGATTGAACAAGTAGGAATGATTTGCAAACAACTCATTGATGCCAACCTTGGAATTCAGTTTATCATCACCGGCTCTTCGTCACTCACCATTGCCGATAAAACCCAGGAACCATTAACTGGCCGCAAGTGGGAGTATTTTTTATACCCTATTAGCTGTGCCGAACTAATGACTTATCAGGGCATCCCAACATTTCTGGAATCGCTTCCGCAATATTTGGTATATGGCATGTATCCGGAAGTGGTTACAAACTTGCCCGATGCCAAAGACGTGCTTTCCAATATTGCCAGCAGCTATCTCTACAAAGATGTGCTCGCATTGGTGGGTTTAAAAAAACCGCAGTTGCTGGAAAAAATTTTAAAAGCCTTAGCGCTTCAGGTTGGCAACGAAGTTTCGCTCAATGAATTGGCCACCTTGGTTTCGGCCGATGTAAAAACGGTGGATAGCTATATCTATTTGTTAGAACAGGTATTTGTTGTATTCAGGCTGGGCACCCTCAGCAGCAATGAGCGAAATGAAATAAGCACCAAAAAGAAAATTTACTTTTATGACAACGGCATATGCAATGCCTTGCTGGGAAATTTTGCACCCGTGGCCACCCGGCAAGATGTAGGCGCTTTGTGGGAGAATTTTTTGATTACTGAGCGAAAAAAATTACTCCAGTATAATGGCTTTCATGGCCGTACTTACTTTTGGCGAAACAAACAACAGGCAGAAATAGACTATGTAGAAGAGATAGATGGAAAAATCTATGCATACGAATTCAAATGGAATCCATTAGCCAAAGTAAAATTCTCGACAAGCTTTTTAGAAAAGTATAAACCCGTTGAAACTAAAGTCATACATCCGGAAAACTTTTGGCAATGGCTGAACGAGTACCCGTATTGAGTAAACGAACAAAAGGCAAACCATGAAAAAGACATTTATTATAAGTACACTTCTTTTGGCAACGATGCTCGCAAGCTCGGGTTTTGCGCAAAGCAATTACACCGACAGTTTGAAGACCTCTCTGGCGAAGGCGACCGACCCTGTTGAGCGGTTTAACCTTCTTGTAAAAACCCTGGAAAACGATGACGCTTACCAGGGAAATAAGATTGATTCATCGGCTTGCGCTGAACTTTTCAAAATAGCCCAGAGTCAAAAAAGTGACGCGATGCTTTCAACAAGTTATAATTGGATTGGCTATTACCTATGGTCTATCAAAGGTGATAACGCGGCTGCGCTTGACTATTTTTTTAAGGCCTTGCCTTTGGCCGAAAAAGTAAATGACAAGCGAAGGATCAGTTCATTGTATTTTGATATAGCTGGTGTTTATGGCTCCCTTCGCAATAGACAGGAAGAATTAAAATACACGCTTATGGGTGGTAAAAATTTACCTGATCCATCTTCGCCCATGTACGATTACATGTTGGTGCAATACCAAAGAAATAGGGCTGGTATTTTTTTAAGGATTGATCAATTGGACTCTGCAGTCTACTACGGGCGAGTCTTTACCGCCACGAGTGAACGAGTAAGCGGTATTAACTATCGTTTTCAAGCTGCCATGTTCAATGCTAACTTAAATTGGAAATTAGGTAAAAATGATTTGGCAGAGGAGTATTTTAACAAAGCAAATACGTTGTCAGATTCTATAAAAATCGTTGCGCGGAAGATGAATTTCTACTCAAGGAATGTGCCATTTCTGCTCTCCAACAACCTGATACAAGAAGCCAAAATCAAAACACAAAAAGCATGGGTTATCGCCCAAAAAAACAGTAATCCGAATTTGAAATTACAAGCAGCAACTTTAAAAAGACAGTTGTTTGATAAACTAAACCAAACCGATAGTGCTTATTACTATCTTAAAGCTGAGAACGAAGCCAGAGATTCCATTTTTAATCAGAGTAATCAGAATATTATTCAGGCGTTGGCTTTTAAAGAGCAAATGCGCAGCATTGAAGAAGAGGGTAAGAGGGCAGCCTATCAAACCCAGTTAAAACAGTATGCATTGCTTGGCGGATTGGGTGTATTCGTGATTGTTGCGTTGCTACTTTATAAAAATAATCTCAATCGTAAAAAGGCAAATAAACTGTTACAAAAGCAGAAGGATGAAGTGGAAACACAAAAACAAAAAGCAGAAGGCGCACTGGCTGACTTAAAATCCACCCAATCCCAACTTATCCAATCCGAAAAGATGGCAAGCCTTGGTGAGCTAACGGCAGGCATTGCCCATGAAATACAAAACCCATTGAACTTCGTTAATAATTTTTCGGAAGTGAATACAGAATTGATCAAAGAGATTCAAGACGAAAGACGTAAGACACAAGACCAGCGCGATGATAAATTGGAGGATGGACTATTGCAAGACATAATTCAAAATCAGGAAAAAATAAATCACTACGGCAAGCGGGCTTCAGACATTGTTAAAGGCATGCTGCAACATTCACGAAGCAGTTCAGGAATAAAAGAACCGACTGATATCAATGCCCTGGCCGATGAATATTTTAGGTTGGCCTATCATGGTCTTCGTGCAAAGGACAAATCATTTAATGCCACTATGAAAACTGATTTTGATGAAAGCATTGGCAGCATCAATGTCGTTCCACAAGATATTGGAAGGGTGATTTTGAATTTGATTACGAATGCTTTCTATGTTGTGAATGAGCGAGCCAAATTAAATCAGCCGGGTTATGAACCAACTGTTTCAATTAGCACACATCGCTCCCTCTCCTCTGGAGAGGGCCGGGGTGAGGTCCTTATAAAAGTCAAAGACAACGGCAACGGCATCCCCAAAAAAATTCTCGATAAAATCTTTCAACCCTTCTTTACCACCAAACCAACCGGGCAGGGAACTGGATTAGGCCTATCATTAAGTTATGATATTGTAAAAGCACATGGTGGGGCATTGAAAGTTGAGACAAAAGAGGGAGAAGGAAGTGAGTTTGTTATAAGCATTTCCACTTGAACATGAAATCCGTGAAATCTTTTAATCCTACAAATCAGTGATTCAGACAATGTATGATATTGTAAAAGCACATGGTGGCGAGTTGAAAGTGGAAACTATGGAGAGGGATGGCGCTGAATTTATTATGATTTTTCCCTTATCTTGACCAAATAATTTCTTTGCATGAAGGAGTATAGTAAGAGTAGAGTTAGCATCGTTTACTCCACAAACTCGATTAATTCTGATTTATGAACATGAAGTCGATTAAAGCGATGCAAGGGTTTCATTACATATTAATTTTGGTTCTGATTTCCTCTTGCACCAGGAGTACGAAGCCCGTTCCTTTTCCTGCTGACAATACGGAATTTCCAACACCGGTCACTATCTCCTTACAACTTAGCGAGCCCAGGAAAATCGAATGGAAGGTAAGCAACACAGAGTCTGCCAAACCAGCTGGGGTCAGAAAAGTTAATTTTGATAAACTACCCTCAAAACCATTTTATCCCAATGGGTTTTTTCCTTTGGACGCATCTGCTAAAGAGGTCAAATTTGATTTCAATCAGTTACCTGATACGCTAATCGATTTCAAAAACATCGAAGCTAAACCGCTCAGGTTTAAAACTTCGTTGATCGACCCCCCAAGGATCGTGAAGAGTGGTTTGCCAAAATTGAAAAGGGATGCTTCTACCGGAATTTTTGAGTTTGGCGAAGATCAGGGCTTTCCTGGATACATCGTTACTTCTATGATGCAGGATAGCCATGGAATGTTCTGGATTGCCACAGATAAAGGTCTCTGCCGGTTCAACGGTGAATACCTTGAAATCTATTCTTTTATCGAGGCGACCTTTACGGGAAGCATCGCAGAAGTATCTGCCATGATTGAAGATAGAAAAGGTCGAATCTGGATTTATACAACTATCGGAATATATGTTTTTGATCATACCACAGGGGTAGTAGACAAATTTGTAGGATCAGGAAATGTCCGTACTAATGGCTGTGATATGCTTATGGACAGTAATGGTTTACTATGGGTTGGTACCATACGTGATGGTATATTTATCATCGATCCTGAAAAGGAGAATGTTAGGCAGGTAGCTCAACTTAAAAAGGATGATAAAGGAAATGCCGAGCAACTTGTAGAGGATGCCGAGGGAAATATTTGGGTGGGCGCTGAATCGGGGATAAGTATAGTAGATTATGAAACAGGTATGGTCCGGGCTTTAGATAATAAGAACGGACTCCCTTCCAACCAGGTGACTGGCTTGTTTAAGGATAGTAAAAATCAGATCTGGATAAGCACATTAGGAAGCGGTATATCAATTGTTCAATCAACCAATGGAAGTATTCTAACCATGGGTACTGAAACAGGTATTAGACACGATGTCAATAATTTTATTCAAGCCTACGATCAAAAAATATGGATGGCCTCTGCTGCAGGGGTATATATTTTTGATCCTTCCAACCACACCATCAAATTTCTGGATGCATCAAAAGGATTGAGCGATGATTTTGTTATCAATCTGATGAACGACAATGAAGATCAGGTGTGGATTGCCACCAACCTTGGGCTTAACCTGATTGATACAAAAGGCATCATGCCCAATTTTCTCACTGCTGCGGACGGATTGAGCGGGCCGGATGTCTGGAGTTTTTTGGTAGATAGGCAACACCGCCTTTGGATTGGTTCACGGCAGGGGGTAGATATTTTTTATCCGGATAAGAATAGGATCATCCACGTTGATGAGGAACTACAATTGGGCAAAGGAAGAGGGCCTTCTTTCCAATTTCACAACTTAAAAGACGGAACGTATCTGATTGTATCACCAGGGCTAGGATGTGCAATTTTTGATCCTGAAAAAGAAACCATTACTACGATTACCAAAGAGCAGGGATTAAAAAACACATTCGCGAATTCCAGTATGGTAGACATTCAAGGGCGAATCTGGACGGGTTCCTTCGGGAAGAGAGGAATAGAAATCATTGATTTGGAAAAGGGAACTTTTACCCTGCTTACAAATGAGAATGGATTAATAGGAGATATTGTATGGGAGATCAAGCAAGATAATCGTGGTATGATCTGGGCAGCCACCGACAAAGGAATAAATCTTATTAATCCGGTTGATAACACAATTTCCTATTTGATGGAGAATGGAAAAATAAGCGAAAGAAATGGTGCTGCTATCTTGAATGACAATGCAGGACGGGTTTGGCTAGGCACCCGATCTGGAATTTTGATAGTCGATCATGAAAAAGGACTGCTCACCACGATCGCTGCGGAAAATGGTCTTATTAATCCTGCAGTCTATACCTTATATGAAAATCAAGGAAGGATTTATGCTGGCACAGGAAATGGTTTAACCGTTTTCATTCCAAAATCTAAAGGCAATTCATCATCTGATAGCGAGTGGGACTACGATCTTAAGTCCTACGGAAAAGAACAAGGATTTATCTTCACCGATTTTAATTCAGGTTCAGCTATTTCTTATTTAGATAAATTATGGTTTGGGATTGAGACGCAGGCGTTGACCGTCATCGATATTCCAACTGAAGACAGTACGCACAATGTCACCCACATATCAGGCATTAGTATTTCTGATAAACTTCATAACTTTTATACGAATCAATCGATCATAAAAAAACACCCAGCCCTTGATACTTTATACAGTGCGCAAAAGGATACTTTTTTCACGAAAAGTAATCTTCCCAAAGACAAAGGATGGTTGCAGGAAAACAATATTCGATGGGATAGCCTGAGTGGGTATTTTAACTTGCCGGTGAATCTTAAAATACCCCATGAACAAAATTATTTGAGTTTTCAGTTTACGGGTTCTCATTCAACAAACCGCGATAAGGTAAGATATCGCTATATATTGGAAGGATATGATGATGTATGGAGCGGAATTTCGGATAAAGCATTCAGCGAAAACTATCGCGATCTTCCGGCCGGACGTTATACGTTTAAAGTAACTAGTTGCGGGTTTAATGCAGACTGGAGCCAACCTGCACAATTTAGTTTTACGATATTGCCACACTGGACCAATACCTGGTGGGCCTGGATTTTGTATTTAGGAGGTTTTGCATTGGTGGTAGGAAGTATCGTGCAGTACCGATCTAAAATGCTGAAGAGAGAAAACCTGATCCTGGAGGAAAAGGTGAAACTTCGTACGGTGCAGCTAAACAAGTCCATTGATGATTTAAAATCCACCCAATCTCAACTTATCCAATCCGAAAAAATGGCTTCCTTAGGTGAGCTTACTGCCGGCATCGCCCATGAAATACAAAACCCATTGAACTTCGTTAATAATTTCTCGGAAGTTAATTCAGAACTCATTGCAGAAATGAAAGAAGAATTGTCGAAAGGTAATATTAACGAGGCGAAAAACATTGCCAATGATATCGATGAGAACGAAAAAAAAATAATCTTTCATGGCAAGCGTGCCGATGGTATTGTAAAAGGAATGCTGCAACACAGTCGAAGCAGCAGTGGTGTAAAGGAACTGACTGATATTAATGTTTTAGCCGATGAATATTTACGCTTAGCTTATCATGGATTGAGAGCAAAAGACAAATCCTTCAACTCCTCCATGAAAACTGATTTTGATGAAAGCATTGGTAAGATCAATGCGGTGCCGCAGGATCTTGGCAGAGTGATTCTTAATTTAATAACCAATGCATTTTATGCGGTGACAGATAAGAAAAAGAAGATTGGTGGTGACTTCGAGCCCACAGTTACCGTGAGCACAAAAAAGGTAAATGGTAAAGTAGAAATCAGGGTTAAAGACAATGGCAACGGTATCCCTCAAAAAATACTAGATAAAATCTTTCAACCCTTCTTTACTACCAAGCCAACCGGGCAAGGAACTGGGCTCGGCTTAAGCATGAGTTACGATATCATTACAAAATCACATGAAGGAGAAATCAAAGTTGAAACAAAAGAAGGTGAAGGTTCGGAGTTTATCATAGTTTTGCCACAATAAATATCAGTATGAAAATTTTAGTTGTCGATGACGAACGGGATATGCAAGTACTTTTTGAGCAGCGTTTCAGGAAGGAAATAAAAAGCGGTGAGGTGGAATTTATTTTTTCGTTTTCAGGCGAAGATGCGCTGATACAACTCAATAGATGGGAGCACGAAGCCATGTTGATTTTATCAGACATTAACATGCCGGGCATGAGCGGCCTGCAACTGCTGGAAAACGTTAAGAAAAAATATATGAAACCACCTCCGGTAGTCATGATGATTACTGCCTATGATGATGCAGAGAATCTACGAATTGCCACCGAATTAGGAGCGGACGATTTCTTAACCAAACCCGTTGATTTTATCAAGCTCAAAGAAAAATTAAATCTAAACAACGGATGACAAAAATACTGGTAGCCGATGATGAGGCTGATTTGGAAATGCTCATCAAGCAGAAGTTTCGGCAGAAAATCCGTGAGCAGCACTATGAATTCATTTTCGCGGTGAATGGAAATGACGCGCTGGCAAAACTGGTGCAGTATCCTGATATCGACTTTGTGCTGAGCGATATCAACATGCCTGAAATGGATGGACTTACCTTATTGAGTCGCCTCAACGAATCTAACCCACTCCTTAAAACAATTATGGTTTCTGCCTATGGCGATATGGATAACATTCGCACCGCTATGAACAGAGGCGCGTTTGATTTTATTACCAAGCCGGTCAATTTTGATGACTTGACCCTAACCATCGAAAAAACAATCAAACATGTGTTGCAAATTCGGGAGACACTAAAGGCGATAAAGGAAAATAATATTCTGAAGATGTATGTGGACCAGAATGTATTGAGCTTTATGGCTACTAAGGAATATGAGGCCGCCCTGATGGAGAGTGAGACAGTAGAGGCATCGGTTGCTTTCATTGACATTGTTGGCTTCACTGCCATTAGTGAAAGGGAAACCCCTGGCGAAGTGGTAAAGTTGATAAATGATTATTTTGATGTGATTGTCAAGGAGATCATTGCACAGCAAGGTATCATCGATAAATTTATGGGCGACTGTGTCATGACCGTATTTAAAGGTCCTTATCACCTTGACAGAATTATAGACGCTTGTTTGAATATCAGGAACATCATTAAAGATATGCCTAGTGCGGGCAATAGGGGATATATGCCTAAAGTTGCTATTGGTATTAATAGTGGAACTATGGTGTCAGGTAATGTAGGATCGGTAACTTTAAAGCGACTGGACTATACCGTAATCGGTGACACAGTCAATACTGCACAACGTTTTCAAAGTGCGGCAACGGCCAATCAAATTGTAATTAGTGAAGCTTGCTATGAAAAAGTAAAGCAGTCTTTTAATTGTAAATCAATTGGACAAGTAAGCCTCAAAAACAAAGCGGAAAGTGTAAACTTATACGAAGTGTTGGATTGACACTGCTAGAGTTAACTGAACGACTCCTTACCGGCCCAGCACAAGAAACCCAAGAAATACCAATACGCTAAAGATAAAACCGATCATAAAGATTTGATAGGCATACACCAGCAGGTTATACTTACGCTTAAGAATCAATCCCTGGTTATATAAGTCAATTGTCATGTGCTCGTATAGTTCGTTTCCGGCATCCAATAATTTATTCATTTCATCGATGTATCCTTGCTGGGTGTAGGTGGCGATCACGCCAAAAAAAAGTAAGCTTGATTTTTGCATCGTGCCTCCTTGGTTTTTTGCCCTGATAAGTTTTGGGCGAGCCGCTTGAATGGCAAAGATGACAGATACAAGACACGAAAGCACAATTACCGTAATAGGAATCATCACCTGATATTCATAGGTATTAATCTTTCCTGCTACTGCTCCGTAGCCTGTAATAGCAATGATGGACGAGATGATCATGGTATTGATACTGATAATAATGTTGGCTTTGTTATCGGCCATCTGAATAAGATTGCTTTGATTTTGATAGGTAGATCTAAAAAGAGTTTCCCTGCCGCGGTCAGCCTTTTTTTTCTTGAGTTCAGTTTCTTCCATTTGTACTAAAAGTACTTAATTATTTTCTAAAATAGAGGGACAAGTCTACCTTGATAAATTCAAAGTAAAAAAGCATTCTCTTTTACAATAGAAAGCATCAGAAACAACAAGCGATTGCTTTTCGATACAGGATTTGCTCACAGCATGTAATCAGTACGTTAGGCACCGCAACAAACCAGCAACAATAATTACCGAATCATCGCTGGAGAAACCTAAACATCCCGAAAAGAGATTTTTAGTTGTCTGTTTTGAAAACGAAGATAGATTTTCGCATGACCTCGCCAAGTGGTAGTTCGATTGCTATAAAAAAATGGATGTGAGATGTAAAGCACTAATCCAGTTTCAAATGGGTTGATAAGTCAATGAAATATTTCTGCGACCAGATATCAAGCTTGCTGCCACCCGGAATAAAACGAACGGTATCAGCTTTTACTTTTTCCATATCAACCGAATTGATTCTGGTGGTTAAGAATTTTCTGAATTGTTGTTCAGTCAGTTTTTGTTCGTCAAGATCTCCGCTACCTTGTGCTCGTTCAACAAAGTGTTTTAAATTCATTGCAACACCCTTCTTTACATACCATTCGAAATCATACCAGTCACGACCTTTCACATTTTCTTTCCATTTGCGAAAAAGCAGCGCGTGCATTTTACCGGCAAAGAGGTATGGTAACGTAAAACATTTCACATAGAATGAAAAAGGCCGCAGCAACAGTTTCTCTTCTGTTTCAAAACCAATAGGAGGAACCGTATCAACTTCAATTTTAATTTTGATGTGGGCTTGCTGTGAGAGTCCGCTTTGCGGAAGGATGCCTTCCAATACAAGCTCTTTCCATATCGTTTCTGATTTCAAAAAAGCGGAGTCAACGTGAGTATCCTTTACTTTCTTTTTTTCTTTGATAGACACTTGCATGCCTAGCGCCTGAAATTCATTCTGAATGGCGTCCAGATATTTTTCCAGGGAAAAATCTGGATCAGGCTCCAAAAGAGAAAAATCCAAGTCTTCTGAAAAGCGATCAAGTCCATGAAATATGCGAAGAGCAGTGCCACCATAAAATGAAGCCTTCTCAAAGAATCCACCACGATACAATCCGGCTAACGCAACTTCCTGCATGATCTCACGAAGGGCTGATTGTGCCTCCCCCTTGTTCTTCGGATTATATTCTGCAAGCCAGTCTTTGATCATAATTCCTGAATCACCTTAACAACCATTGATAAACTTTCTTCTTTCAGACTTCCTTTTATCCATGTCATCATTTCTTTAGCGTTGAGTTGTTTCAAAGTATCTTCATCCATTCGCATGTTTTCAAGCAGGAATTCTTTTGCTGCTTTCCTGCTACGAAGTAACAATCCTGAAGTGGTGATGATTTTATCACACAATGCTTTTTCTGGAGAGGCAACCATCGCATATTGATCATCGGCAAGTTTTTCGGATCGAATTCCAAATGCATAATAGGGGAGGGGAAGGCGCGTGTAGGTAAAGGCACCCAATGGCGTATTGAATTTGCGAGAAGCCTGGGTAGTCATTGACGCGATTTCATAAACATGTTCCGGAATAAGGCCATGATATGACAACGCGGTTTCTACCGATACGTAGCTAGGACCTAAAATATGATTGGCGAGAAGAAACGGTTCTGGTTTCCGGTCGATGGTTAATGCCGGACCAACGACATATAATCCTTTTTTGATCGATTGAATGATGCCCTCTTTTGCCAACTGATAAATTTTGTCATTGGGGCGTTCGTAGTCCTTAAATATGGACACTAGCAATTGATGCGACAATGGCTGGTTCGACAAACGTATAAGAGCTGGCCTGTAATCCATATTGTAATATTTTGTAAAGATAAACGAAATATTTCAGATTATGTTGTTAATAATTCACAATAAAGCGACTGCTTTGGTTTATGTTTTGAGCCCTGAATGCTGAAAGGAATTACTTTCCGATACAAAACTTGGAAAAGATATTATCCAATAAATCATCTGTTGTAATCTCGCCTGTAATCTCCCCAAGATAATGCAGCGACTGTCGGATGTCCATAGCAAGAAAATCACCAGTAACTCCTCCATCCATTCCAGTCAATACTCTTGTTAGCGAGTCGAAGGTAGAGGTCAGGTTTTGGTAATGGCGCAAGTTAGTAACCAATACATCGCCTTGCTTAACGGTGTTGACGTGAACTCGCTTGAGTATTTGCTCCTTTAACTCATCCATGTTGGTTTTTTGAGCAGCTGATATCATCACGAAATCCTGATTTTCAAGACTTCTCAGGATAAACCGATTTGCCATATCAACTTTATTGCCGACTTTAATAAAGGGAACACCCAGCAATTTTAGTTCTTCTTCTTCCTTTCTAATTTCAGTAGAATTTGTTTCAGACAAATCAAACAGATAAAGTATCAAGGCTGCTTGTTTCATTTTATCGCGTGTTCGACCAATGCCAATAGCTTCGATCTCATCTTTTGTATCGCGTAAGCCGGCAGTATCAATAAAGCGGAAAGTGATTCCCTCCAGTATCATCTCATCCTCAATGGAATCCCGAGTGGTGCCAGGTAAGTGCGATACAATGGCACGCTCTTCGTTCAATAGAGCATTCAATAAAGTTGATTTACCTGCATTAGGTTTACCCGCAATCACGGTTGGTATTCCATTCTTGATCACGTTGCCTTCATTAAAGGATTGAATAAGTGGCCGTAAGTATGATTGAATCTTTAGTACCAGTTTTTTAAGATCATCGCGCTTGGCAAACTCAACATCTTCTTCGCCAAAGTCCAGTTCAAGTTCTACTAGTGAGGCAAAGTGGATGAGTTCTTCGCGAAGGCGTTTAATTTCCTTTGAGAATCCACCTCGCATTTGATTGATGGCGGCTTGTCTGGCGTTATCAGTCTCTGAGTGAATTAAGTCTGCAACAGCTTCGGCTTGCGCAAGATCGAAGCGACCATTTAGGAATGCCCGCTTAGTGAATTCACCAGGCTGCGCTAATCGGGCGCCATGTGTGAGCAAAAGTTTAATAATTTCTTTTATAACTACTGGTGAACCATGGCAGGAAATTTCAATAGCATTTTCATGTGTAAATGAATTTGGCTCTTTGAATACAGAAACCAAGACTTCATCAATCGTTCTTTGTCCATCCGTGATGCTACCAAAGTGAATGGTGTGGGAGGCTTGCTTCTCCAGGTTCTTGCCCTCAAATACTTTTTGGGTAATTTTTATAGCGTCTTTTCCAGAAAGGCGAATAACTGCCAATGCACTTATGCCATTAACGGTAGCAAGTGCAATGATAGTATCGTCATGATGTTTGGCAGATTGACTTTCTTGTTTTTTCCGAGGCATTATCTCACGTATGATTACAACAATGGGAAATTAATGAATTTAGAAACAACCTTACCAGAAATCACTAACAGGAAATCCAAAAGAAGGTTGCAGGGGTATGTACCCGCTTACCTTATGGCTCACGAACAATAAGCACAGGTATTTTAACCCGGTGACGCACCGTATCTACAGTAGTTCCGAAAATAAGATCCTTCATTAGATTATGACCATGTGCACCCATCACCAAAAGTTCTGCATTAAACTCCGTTACTAGTTTTGGTATTGTTTGCTTAGGATTTCCGTACCCAATTCTCATCTCCACCTGAAAGTTTTTGTCTCTTAATTGTTTGGCGTATGCAAGCAACGCCTGAGCGTCTTCGTTGGACTCATGATCTGCAATATTACTTCCATACACCATGGCCCCAGCAGTTTCAACCACATGTATTAATAAATAGTTCGCATTGGCACCTCCTTGTGAAAGAGCACTCCTAATGGTAAGGGCATCCACATCTGAAAAATCGATGCAAACAGCTACTCGATTGTACAATGGTTTGTCTGTGATGTTAAGAATAGTTGCGCGGCCATGTGGAATAATGGCGTCTTTTTCCGCAGACCTCCTTAGGAGTACAGGCTTTATGGTGATATAAACTAAGAGAAGAGCTGCGCCTGCACAGATGGGAACAACAGTACACCAAATTATCCAAGCGTTACCCGATGCAGAGGTTAACCAGGATGCTACTTCTTGATAAACCAATTTTACATTTAGTGAAATAATAATGATGGCAACAGTCCAGGCTGCAATCTTCATCCATAGTTTGATAGTGAAAGCACCCATCTTTTTTCTGTCGCTGGTAAAGTGAATGAGCGGTATGATAGCAAAGCCCAGCTGCAGGCTTAACACTACCTGGCTAAATACCAGCAGTTCTCCAGTTTGGCTCTCACCATAAATAATGATAACAATGTAGGCTGGGATGATTGCAATTAAACGAGTAATCAACCTGCGTAACCAAGGTGCAATTCTCAGGTTCAAATATCCTTCCATAACAATCTGTCCTGCCAGAGTTCCGGTGATGGTTGAACTTTGCCCTGCAGCAATCAAGGCAATCCCGAAAAGGAGTGGAGCCAATTCGGTACCAGTCAATGGCGATAAAAATTTATAGGCATCTTGAATATCAGAGACTTCGTATAGCCCGGCTTTAAAGAATGTAGATGCTGCAAGTATTAAAATAGCAGCGTTTACTAAAAAGGCAGCATTTAAAGCGATAGCAGAGTCTATGAAGTTATATTTGATTGCTGTCCATATTCCTTTTTCTGATGAATCGAACCTGCGCGTTTGAACAAGCGAAGAGTGCAGGTATAAATTGTGTGGCATTACGGTGGCCCCAATTATTCCGATGGCAATGTAAAGTGCCACATCATCGGGAATTGAAGGAATGAATCCTTTTGCAAGTTCTCCAAGCGCAGGTTTAACCAAAATCATTTCTATGAGAAACGAGGCCCCGATTATGGCAACGAGTGCAATAATGAATGCCTCAATCTTCCTAATGCCATAGCTTTGCAATACGAGAAGGAGGAGAGTATCCAAGACCGTTAAACTAACTCCCCAGATTAAGGGTAAACCAAAAAGCAGTTGTAATCCAATTGCCATTCCGAGTACCTCTGCCAGGTCGCAGGCAGCAATTGCTAATTCAGCTAATACCCACAATGTAAAGTTGACCACAGGTGGGAACGTAGCCCTTGATGCTTGGGCTAAATCCAATTGCCGAACAATGCCAAGTCTGGCGCTCAGACTTTGCAGAAGAAGTGCCATCAAATTGGACATCAGCAGTACCCAGATCAACGTATAGCCAAACTTGCTTCCGCCTGCAATATCTGTAGCCCAGTTGCCTGGGTCCATATATCCTACACTTACCAGATAAGCTGGCCCCATGAAGGCAAATAGTTTTCTCCAGCCTTTGCGATTAGTATCAACTGAGGCATTTACCTCACTTAAAGATTTTCCCTGTTTGGCTGTATGGCTGGTATTCGCAGCACTATGAACTTCCATTGTTATTTTATTGTGTTACTAAGATGTTCTTGGAGACTTCTTTTGAGATAAAGACCTTCTTTTCTCCGATTTGAACCTCCATCGATTCGTCATATTCCTCTTTGGCTGTCACTTTAATTTTTTGACCTGGCTTAGCACCAATTTTATCCAGGTATTTCAACAGGTTAGAATCAGAATCTTTTACGGCTGTGATTGTACCCAGATATCCCTCTTTTAGTTGATCTAAGGGCAATTGAGGTTGTGCTTTTATTCTGCCTTTACCATCCGGGATTGGATCTCCATGTGGGTCAACCTTTGGGAATTCCAGAAACTCATCAAGTTTATCAATAAGTCGGACTGAATGAATGTGTTCTAGTTGTTCAGCCACTTCATGAACCTCATCCCAGGTGAAGCCGAGCTTTTGTACCAGAAAAGTCTCCCAAAGCCTATGCTTGCGGATAACCTGAAGTGCTTCCGCTTTGCCTGAATTGGTGAGGTTTACACCATAATACTTCTCATAGGATATTACTTCTTTGACAGAAAGCTTTTTGATCATGTCTGTGACAGAGGCAGCCTTGGTGTTCATTGCCTCAGCTAACTCATTGGTCAAAACAGATTTTGTTCCACCATCAGATAGATGGTAGATAGCTTTCAAGTAGTTTTCTTCTGTGAGGCTAAGCATGGCATGAATTTCCTCAAATCTATAAATTTTAGACTTATCTAAAAAATAATTTAGATTCAAATTTTATCAAGGGCTACTAACAGCTTTTGTTCTTCTGTTAGCCAGGATACATCCGCAGCTTCTTTCTTGTAGAAGACTTCTGATTTCATCAAGGTAAGTAGTTCAGTTGTAGTGGTGGCAGCTGTCAGAATTAACCCAGCGTCAAATTGACGGCAAAACTCAACCCATGGTTTGTGATCACACAGCAAAACAGGAAGCTTTGCGGCCACGTATTCATAGAGTTTAGTGGGCATAGAATTTTCAGTGTGAGGGGAGGGTGGGTAGGAGATTATTCCAAAATCAGCTTCGAAGATTGCCTTCATAACTTCAGTGTGAGGAACGAGGTGATTTCCACCTTGAAGCGTTACGAAATCGTGCCCTGAAATTTCATCCTTGATCCTTTGGTATGTATCATTCCTGGCAGCATACCCAATGATATATAGAGCGATGGTTTTGTCTAATTCATGAAGACTTTTTGCTAAACGTATTGCCTCAAAGACCCCCGTACTTTCTGCAAGAGTGCCACTGAAAAGAAGTTGAGTTCTACCCGGCTTTGTCATCCTAACTGGCTGACCAATAACCCGAGGTTTATTCTCAAGTATGGTTACATTTTTTGATGCAAACCTGATCTCCTTTTTATAACCTTTTTCAGCCATAAAAAACCCATGGAAGAAGGGGGAAGTAAGTATCTCTTTAGCTCGTACCCAATAGGCTAGAATGGGTCTTACCCATTTTGGAAAGGCGTTAGTATGAAGAATGTTTCGGTAGTAATTCTCCTGAATATCATAGATAATTTTGCTGCCAAATATTATTCTGTTTAACAAGGCAACTATCAATAATTCATGGGTATTAACTATTAATATATCATGTTTTACTTTATATGTTTTAGCAAGTACTTTAAGGGGTGCCAGAAGTCTATCCAAGCTTATTCTTTTAAAGGTGCCAAGAGGCACAAAAGAAATATTTGGATAAGCAGGTTTGATGCTGGACGGGTAGCCAATGATCACCACATCATAGCCACCAGAATCGCTTAGGCTAATGCCAAATTTTTCGAACATCCTCGTGTCGTCCACAGGCTTCAAGAGGGAGGCTAATACGATTGTTTTTTTCTTCATTTGGGTTGCCTCAAGAAGCATCTAAAATTCGACATCCTAAAATTATAACTGTCCTGTATTCAAATTTGAATATTGAATTTTGGATGAAGTAAGTGGCGAAGTAGTATTATTGCCCTTCGATATAAAAGTAAAGCTAAATGGAATTGAAAGAATTGATTGAAAGTGCATGGCTCGATCGTGAACTTCTTAAGAAAGAAGAGGTAAAAGCAGGCATCCGTCAGGTAGTAGAATTACTGGACAAAGGTAAGTTGCGGGTAGCAGAACCCATTGCCTTACCACCTGGTAAGGAGGGTCAAAACTGGATAGTAAATGAATGGATAAAGAAGGCTGTTATTCTTTATTTTCCCATCCAGCAAATGGAAACAATCGAAGTTGGACCGTTTGAGTTTCACGATAAAATTGCCTTGAAGAAGAACTACAAAGAATTAGGTGTTCGGGTAGTTCCAAGTGCGGTGGCACGGTACGGATCTTATTTAAGCAAAGGGGTAATTATGATGCCATCCTATGTAAATATTGGCGCCTACGTGGATGAGGGAACTATGGTGGATACATGGGCAACTGTTGGTAGTTGTGCTCAAATTGGAAAGAATGTTCACCTTAGCGGAGGTGTAGGAATCGGAGGTGTTCTTGAGCCTGTGCAAGCTGCTCCGGTTATTATTGAGGACAATGCTTTTATCGGTTCAAGGTGTATTGTTGTAGAAGGAGTTAGGATTGGTAAGGAAGCAGTTCTAGGGGCCAATGTGGTACTTACAGGTAGTTCGAAAGTTATAGATGTAACGGGTCCGACACCAATTGAATATAAAGGATTTGTACCTCCCCGTTCAGTTGTGATCCCGGGCTCTTACGCTAAAAAATTCCCATCTGGTGACTACCACGTTCCTTGTGCACTTATTATAGGAACACGCAAGGAAAGTACGGACAAGAAGACCTCTTTGAATGACGCCTTGAGGGAAAATAATGTTTCCGCTTAGAATCGTTGGTTGTAAGAAAAAACAGATTTATCTCTGTTTGGGCCAAAATCTGACACTCTATTCGTCTTGGCACACCCTTTGACCGTTACACTCTAAAGAATTATTTTTGAAGCAATGAAAAAATTGATTTTTGGGTTGGTTTGCTTGGCGCTTTTCAGTTTTTCTGGAGAAACGCAAATGGCCTATCCGGTCATTAAGAATGAGAGCTTTTCCAAAGGTGAGCAATTAGATTACCGGGTCAGTTTTTTGGGACTCAATGTTGGCAAAGCGATAACAAAAGTGGATTCCAAGATTTATAATATCAACTCCAGGCGTTGTTTCAAGATTGACGCATACGGAGAAACCACTGGAATATCATGGATTTACAAAGTGAATGATAATTGGGGTGCTTACATTGACACAGCCGCCATGGTAACTCATGTCTCATATAGGAAAATCAAGGAAAACAGTTATCGAAAGGACGAAATGGTAAGCTTCGACCATGTAAACAAGAAAGCAAAAGTTCAAGTCCTTAACAAAGAGGGAGTATATGAGAATGTCAATGAATTTGACATTCCACCCAACGCGACTGACTTGGTGGGTGGCTTTATCCAAATGCGTTTTTTCGATTTCAAAAAGATAAAAATTGGGGACACTGTCGCTATCACTGGTTTCTTTGAAGATACAGCTTACAAATTGAAGATCATGTATAAAAGAAAGGAAATCATATCCACTAAAATCGGGAAGATACCCTGCCATGTTATGGTACCTATTATGCCAGACAATAAATTGTTTAATGGTGAAAACTCGATCAGTGTGTGGATTTCAGATGACGCCAATAAAATTCCTGTTAAAATTCAAGCAAAAATGTTTATCGGCCATACAGGTCTGGAACTGGTCAGTTTCAGAGGCTTGAGGAATCAGATAAAGATTCTTAAATAACTACGAAAGCAAAAAGCCATGTTGGCTTGTTCTTTTCTGCTAGAAAGATAGTTTTGTAGGACAAAACCTAAACTAAATTTTTATGCTAAAGGAATTCAAAGCTTTTGCCATGCGTGGCAATGTGGTAGATCTGGCTGTCGGTGTTATTATCGGTGCGGCCTTTGGAACGATTGTAAATTCCCTGATTAATGATGTGATTACCCCGTTAATTTTGAAGCCAGCACTTGATGCAGCTCAACTTAGTAAACTTGAAGATCTGACCGTACTAGGAGCAGTTAAGTACGGAAAGTTTATCGGGGCCACCATTAACTTTTTGATAGTAGCGTTCGTCCTCTTTTTGATAGTAAAAGGAATGAATGCTGCGAAAAAGAAAGATGAGGCTGCTCCTGCCGCACCTGCGCCACCGGCAGCAGACATAGTGCTTTTAACAGAGATAAGAGATTTACTAAAGAAATAGATCTCAAAATAAATCCGGAGTTTAAAGCTCCGGATTTTCTTTTTTGATACGTTCAAAATTTTTCTCGTTTGATCGCCACATCCACAATCCCCAGGCTAAAAACCCAAGGACAGTCCAGATCATAAAACCTGTCAACAGCCGCGATATACTTAATTGATATCCGCTTCGATTAACGGCAAACTTGAAAAGTTCACTTAGCACAAAAACTGGCCATGCCCATTGAATAACTCCATTAAAAAAGGAATACTTCCATCGGCCAAGTGCTCTCTTTTGGTTCCAGTACGAAAAGAATTTTTGATCTTGTTCGATGGCCATTATCTCTTAAATCGCTCAGCGACATTCAATTCTTTGCTGCCAGCAATATATTGATAGAATCCGCTTCCGCTTTTTACTCCCTTATGACCAGCCTGAACCATATTCACCAACAAGGGACACGGTGAATATTTTGGATTGCCAAAGCCTGAGTAAAGAACTTGAAGAATCGATAAACAAACATCCAATCCAATAAAGTCTGCCAGTTGCAAAGGCCCCATCGGGTGTGCCATACCAAGTTTCATTACGGTATCAATTTCATCAACACCGGCTACTCCTTCGTAAAGGGAATAAATGGCTTCGTTTATCATTGGCATAAGGATGCGATTAGCCACAAAGCCGGGGTAATCATTTACTTCTACAGGAACTTTGCCCAGTTTTCTGGAAAGCTCCATAATCGTTTGCGTCACCTCGTTACTTGTGCTGTATCCTCTAATTACTTCTACCAGTTTCATCACAGGAACCGGGTTCATAAAATGCATGCCAATTACTTTATCTGGGCTTTTGGTAAGGCTGGCAATCTTTGTTATTGATATAGAGGAAGTATTGGTTGCCAGAATTGTTCCTGGTTTTGTGTGTTCGTCCAGATCTTTAAAGATTTTTAATTTGAGATCGATATTTTCTGTGGCTGCCTCTATTACAAGTTCAGCATTTTTCACTCCTTCAATCATAAAGGTAGTACTGCTGAGATTGGCAAGTGCCTCCTTTTTCTGTGCTTCAGTAATACTTCCTTTTTCAACTTGCCTGTTTAAATTTTTCTCAATGGTGGCCATCGCTTTTTTAAGGGCGTCTTCGGCAATATCAATGATGGTAACTTTAAAACCAGCTTGTGCAAAAACATGGGCGATGCCATTGCCCATTGTACCCGAACCAATAACAGCAATATTTTTCATGTAGGATTGTCAAGTTTTGGCTACAAAGATAACCGGTGATCCTTGGTAGCAAAATCAGCGGAAATCCCTGGCTGGTTACTCGATAGATACCTCCTTGGCAAGTCCGATGGCGTTAAACCGGATCATTAGCTTTTTAAATTCTGATTTCCCTAACGGGCATGCGGGTGAAGGCTCTAAATAGTAATAGAAGAATTTTTGATTGCGTTTGAGGAGTTCATTTTTATCAGGCCGGCCCAATAACTCAATCACTTCAGGTTGTGAAAGCGATTTGATCTTTTCTCGTTGTCGATCCAGTTGATCAATTGTTGATTGGCGCACCATTGCACAACCTGCTTTATCTTCCTTCCATTTTTCAAGATCAATTCCATCTAGCACGGGCAACTCTTTTCCACATGACAGCAAAAGAAAAAGGAATAGACTAAAGAGTACTTGCTTTTGCATGTTGAGAAACGTTGTAAAACCAAACCCCTGAAATCGATAAATAAGTAAATGCAACTAAATAAAAGATAGGAGAGAGATGGAGCCAGAAAGTCAATCCGGCAACTGCAATCGAATAAATTATGATTCGCGCCCATTCAGAATAAAAAACCCATTTCTTTCTTTCAAAGAGGACACCACTATTAACCACCCAGATGGAAATAAATATGGCGACAAGTGATTTCTCAACCAAGGAAAATTGTCCTTGCTGAAATAGAAATAATCCAGTGCAGGCTAAACAAATTATGTATTGAAACAAAACATAATAACTGATCAGAACAGGTGCAGGGGTATCATATTTTTTATACTGATTGACATCCATGTCAGGAGCTGCTTGGTAACCACCCAAATAGTCTGGAAGCCAACCAGGCTTTTTAAAAATAAATTTGACTTTATCGGCAAAAACTGGAAT
The DNA here is from genome assembly GCA_031384515.1 of Bacteroidia bacterium. Classification (GTDB taxonomy): domain Bacteria; phylum Bacteroidota; class Bacteroidia; order Cytophagales; family Cyclobacteriaceae; genus ELB16-189. The sequence goes on along the minus strand of JANNAQ010000078.1, from coordinate 89,895 downwards.
TCGTTTTAAATCATTACCCATTTCAGAATAATGACTAAAGTTGGCCCACACTGCGTTCCAACTCTTGATGGGTTTCGTTATACCGTAAATTGGTCGCTCTTCTTCGGCTTGAAAGGTGCCAAACATTTTATCCCAGATGATCAGCGAACCAGCATGATTCTTATCAATGTACTTAGGGTTTCGTCCATGGTGAACACGATGATGGGATGGCGTATTGAAAACATGTTCGACCCATCCCATTTTATTAATTGTTTCCGTATGAATCCAAAATTGATAGAGGGTGTTTAGCGCTGAAATAAGTGCAAAGTCCAACGTGTTAAAACCCAGCAAGGCTATGGGCAGGCTAAAGGCAAATGTCCATACTACTTGAAAGCTACTTTGCCTCAATGCAACTGAAAGATTATATTCTTCGCTTTGATGATGTACTACATGACCTCCCCAAAAAAGATTGACTTCATGGCTCATACGGTGTGCCCAGTAATAGGCCAGATCAGTAAGCAAGAAAAGGCCGAGCCAATACAGCACATTTTTATCCAATATAAATAGCGCAAAGTTAGAGAACACCACTTCATAGACTCCAATTGCAAGTACCCTCATGAATAATCCGGAAAGTTGCGAGGTTATTCCGCAACTAAGGTTGGCGATTGCGTCTGGAAGGCGATAGAGTTTACGATGGGAGAGGCGTTCCACAACCAACTCAAGCCCTATCAGGATGAAAAAAATCGGGATTGAAAGAACGATTGGGTTGAGGTTCAACTTGAATGTTTATTTTTGCTGCTCAAATTTAGGTACATGACCGTTAAGATTTTCAAATTCGTATGGTTCTTTTCTTTGCTGGCAACTGGAGCCATCTTTTTTTATGTATATGCCTCGCTTCCGCTAGAGGTGGCTGTGATTCCGAGCGATAAACCAGTTATAATATCTAGAGAAGGATTATTCTATAGTGTGTTGGCCATCATTGGGTTGATCAATGTATTGGTATTTATTGTAGCCAAGCTTTTTAAAGAAGAAAAAACTGATTTCACCTCCTGGTTTTATGGGTTGGTAGCAGCGCTAAACTTATTTTTTGTAACGGTCATTAACTTCCTGGGCGTCTCAAATAGCGGTGAACGATTTGATTATGGCGGACTAGGCATTTTAATCTATGGTAGCATTGGCCTGATAGTTCTTTGGTCCATTAGTTGGCCTATCTATTCTCTTTCTCGCAAGTTTCTAAGTAAACACCCTGTTTGATTAAATCAATTTTTACTGCTGAAAATCAACAAGTTACCACTACTAACTTCATTGATAATTGTAATTGGCGATTTTCTTCAACTGCTTGAAGTTCCGATAAAAATTACGTCTTTAGATACCGTAATCTTTTAAACTTAAAAAATTAAAGTCATCATGATAATCAGGTGAACTTTGATTTCTTTGCGGACGAATTTTTTTAACTGGGTTATCTTAGGTAGACGTTTCAAAATCTTATGGCGAAAGAATCAATCGAATATAATGAGTCGAGCATTAAATCACTCGACTGGCGTGAGCATATCAGGCTACGCCCGGGCATGTACATTGGCAAGTTAGGTGACGGTTCTGCCAAAGACGATGGTATTTATGTGTTGGTGAAGGAGACAATCGACAACTGTATTGACGAGCACATGATGGGCTATGGAAAGGCTATCGATATAAAGATTACCGATCAACATGTAAGCGTGCGTGATTATGGTCGTGGTATTCCACTCGGTAAGGTGGTGGATGTTGTTTCGAAAATCAACACAGGAGCGAAGTATGATTCAGGTGCATTTCAAAAGTCTGTTGGTTTAAATGGCGTTGGTACCAAAGCAGTGAATGCGTTGTCTAACTACTTCAAAGTGCAGGCTTTTAGGGAGGGTCAAACCAAGTTAGCTGAGTTTAAGAAGGGTATCCTGACGAGCGATCCTAAAGTTGGGAAGAGCGATGAAAAGAACGGAACACTTGTTGAGTTTGAGCCAGACAATACAATGTTTAAAAACTACCATTTCATTCCGGAATATCTGGATGATTTGATGTGGAATTATGCGTTTCTGAACGCAGGGTTGATTATTAATTACAACGGAAGAAAATTTTATTCAAAAGATGGGCTCCTTGATCTGCTTAAACAAAAAGCGGATGCAGAAGAAATGAGGTATCCCATCATTCACTGTAAAGGAGAAGATATCGAATTTTCACTCACTCATGGAAATCAATATGGGGAGGAATACTACTCATTTGTAAACGGACAGAACACCACCCAAGGTGGAACACACTTGGCCGCTTTCCGCGAAGGCGTGGTGAGGGGTGTGCGTGATTTTTATAAGAAAGATTTTGATGCAGCCGATATACGTGCAAGCATTTTGGGGGCAATTGCAGTGCGTGTACAAGAGCCTGTTTTTGAATCTCAAACAAAAACCAAGCTTGGGTCAATAAACATGGCACCTGAAGGAGGCCAATCTGTTAAGAATTTTGTTGGAGATTTTGTGGCCAAAGAACTTGAAATATATCTCCACAAGAATCCTTCTACTGCAGATGCTATCCAAAAAAGAATTTTACAATCTGAGCGAGAGCGCAAAGAGATTGCCGGTATAAAAAAGTTGGCGAACGAGCGCGCCAAAAAAGCAAACCTTCACAATAAGAAACTAAGAGATTGCCGTTTTCACTTCGATGATCAGAAGGGGGAGAAGGGGATGGAATCGGTTGTTTTTATTACCGAAGGAGATTCTGCCAGCGGTTCTATTACCAAATCACGAGATGTAGAGACCCAGGCGGTGTTTAGTTTACGAGGCAAGCCATTGAACTGTTATGGCTTGACCAAAAAGGTAGTATATGAAAACGAAGAATTCAATCTGCTTCAACACGCACTTAACATTGAAGATGGCTTGGATGGCCTTCGTTACAACAAAGTGATTATCGCCACTGATGCAGATGTAGACGGTATGCACATTCGATTGCTATTGATGACCTTTTTCCTTCAATTCTTCCCTGATTTGGTAAAGGCAAACCATGTATATGTACTTGAAACTCCATTGTTCAGAGTTCGCAATAAAAAAGAAACTATCTATTGTTATAGCGAAGAAGAAAAGCAAGCAGCAGTGAGGAAGTTAGGTAGTAAGCCTGAGATTACTCGCTTCAAAGGATTGGGCGAAATCTCACCTGAGGAATTCGGAACCTTCATTGGTGATAATATTCGATTACAGCCAGTATTGCTAACTAAGGAAAGCCACTTGGCAAAATTACTAGAGTTTTATATGGGTAAAAATACACCCGACCGGCAAGAATTTATTATTGATAATCTCCGGATTGAATTGGATGTTGTAGAGGAAAAAGAAAAACCGGAGGAAGTTGAGATGTAGTAAGTGATTTTCAACAATCACATTAGATAGACATTAAGTATGAGTAAAAAAGTTACACCACCAGGAAAGAAAAAAACATCTAACGAAGAAGGCGAGGATGTAGTGCATTCTATTTCCATTGATGGGCTTTACGAAAATTGGTTCCTCGATTATGCTTCCTATGTAATTCTGGAAAGAGCAGTGCCCCGAATCGAAGATGGATTAAAACCAGTTCAGCGCAGAATTGCTCATTCCATTAAGGAGATGGATGATGGTCGATTTAATAAAGTGGCGAATGTGATAGGGAACACCATGCAGTTTCACCCACATGGTGATGCCGCAATTGGGGAAGCCATCGTTAACCTTGGGCAGAAAGATTTATTGTTTGATACACAAGGAAATTGGGGCGATGTGAGAACCGGAGACAGTGCTGCTGCTCCTCGCTATATAGAAGCAAGACTTTCAAAATTTGCGTTGGACGTAGTTTACAATCCGCAAACAACTGAGTGGCAACTTTCCTATGATGGCCGTAAAAAGGAACCCGTTACGCTTCCGGTTAAATTCCCTTTGCTTCTTGCTCAAGGAGTGGAGGGTATAGCGGTAGGACTTTCTACAAAAATACTTCCCCATAACTTTTGTGAGTTAATTAAAGCTTCTATCGACAGTTTGAAAGGGAAGAACCCAAAGATTTATCCAGATTTTTTAACTGGTGGTATAGCGGATTTTTCTGAATACGACCAGGGAATCCGTGGAAGTAAAATCAAGGTCCGGGCAAAAATTGAAATCGTTGATAAGAAGACACTCGCCATAAGAGAAATTCCATTTGGAACGACCACCACTTCCTTGATGGAATCCATAGTGAAGGCCAGCGAGAAAGGAAAGATCAAAGTAAAGCAGGTTGTCGACAATACCGCTAAAGATGTAGAGATACAAATATTGCTTCAACCTGGACTGTCACCAGAAATTGCAATTGATGCGCTTTATGCGTTTACAGATTGCGAAGTTTCGATTTCTCCCAACGCCTGCGTGATTGTTGCCGACAAGCCACAGTTCATGAAGGTGAATGAGATTTTAAAGTACAATACGGAGCAAACCGTTAAACTCCTTAAACAGGAATTAGAGATACGGAAGGCAGAGCTGATGGAGAAAATCCTTTTTTCATCTCTGGAAAAGATTTTTATCGAGAAAAGAATTTACAGGGATATTGAAGAATCCGAAACCTTTGAAGCTGTTATAACGACTACAGACAAAGGACTTAAACCGTATAAAAAACAGTTTTATAGGGAAATTACTCGTGATGACATTCTTCGGTTATTAGAGATTCGGATAAAGAGAATTTCCAAGTTTGATTCCTTCAAGGCAGATGAACTGATGCGGGATTTAGATAAGGAGTTGAAAGAAACTCTTCATCACTTAAAACACCTGACGGACTATGCTATTGCCTATTACCAAAACTTATTAGACAAATATGGTAAGGGACGCGAGCGCAAAACAGAAATCAAGAGCTTCCAATCAGTAACAGCAACAGAAGTTATTGCCAATAATCAGAAACTGTACGTAAATCGTGAAGATGGGTTCATCGGTTGGGGATTAAAGAAGGATGAGTACATCGCTGAATGTTCTGAATTGGACGATGTCATTGCTATACGGAGGGACGGCATCGTAAAGGTTAGTCGGATCAACGAAAAGGTATTCATGGGCAAAGACATTCTTCATGTTGGTATTTGGAAGAAGGGTGATGAGCGGATGGTCTACAACCTCGTATACAGTGATGGGAAAAGCGGAACCACATTCGCGAAGCGATTTACCATGCCGGCCATAATCAGAGACAAGGAATATAATCTTGATCAAGGAAATCCAAATAGTAAAGTGCATTATTTAAGCGCCAATCCGAATGGGGAGGCGGAGGTGGTTGAGGTAAAACTTAGCCAATCCAGTACAGCCCGCAAGAAAATTTTTGATTTTGATTTTTCTGAACTTGAAATAAAAGGGAGGGGTGCACGCGGAAATACGATTACTAAGTATCCTGTACGAAAAGTCGACTTCAAGGAAGCAAAAGGTTCTACCCTAAGTGGTCTTGAGTTATGGTTTGATGAAGCTTCTGGTCGACTTAACAAAGACAAGAGAGGTAAGCATGTAGGTAAGTTTGATGGCGATGATCAGATTTTATCGATAACGAAAAGCGGAGCTTATAAGATTACCAATTATGAACTTACTAATCGTTATGAACCTGAAAAAACGGTTTTAGTTGAGAAATTTAACCTGAAGAAAGCCATCTCTGCAGTTTACATAGACGGTGAAAGCAAGCAATATTTTGTAAAGCGCTTTCTGATTGAAACCAATACACTAGATAAAGAATTTGGATTTATATCAGAAGGAATTGGTTCGCGATTAGAGTTTGTGACAACCTCTGATACTCCTGAAATTGAGCTTGAGGTGGTAAAAGGAAAAGGAAAGGAAAAAGAAATTGAGATAGTTAATCTGGAGGATATTATTGATGTGAAAGGCTGGAAAGCCTTAGGGAACAAACTGTCTCAATACAAGATCACAAAAATTAAACCGGTTGAGGAACCCGAAGACAGCGGCCTTGAAGAAGGGGATGACGACAACGAGTTAGTCGAGGCTACTGAAACCGGAAAGGGTTCTCAGTCGCCAAAAAAAAAAGAGGAGACAAGTCCAGAGCCGATCATCGAGGAGGACGGGCAAGCAAGCCTCTTCCGGGAACCAACAAGAGAAGCGAAAGCAAGTCAGGAAAGTCCAGGCCCGAAAGTCAACGGAAAGGATCCAAAGCCGCTTCCCAAAAAGCCAAAAGCGGAGCAAGCCGACCTCTTCCAGGAAAACCAAAAAAGAGAAGTAAGAAAAAATAGTCCGGAAGTCCGGAAGCCAGAAGTTGATGATAAAGATTCAAAGGCCTTCACGGCAGGTGACTCGATTGAATTTGAATTATAAAAAATGAATAGACCTCTTCTTTTTATTGGGCTCTTATGGGCAAGTATATCTGGATACTCTCAAGAAATAATTGTCAGAGGAAAGGTAATTGATGCACTTTCAGGCAAGGGAATAAAGTCAAAGATTTCGTATAAGAGCTATCCAACTGGCGGAATATCGGGAACATTAAATGACAGTACGTATTCGTTTGGGATCTTTGGATCTTCGAAATATTCAATAACCGCTAAGGCAGTTGGATTTATTCCGCGTACAATTTTGGTTGAACCGAAAGAGGCTGTCGATTTAATCATTAATCGTGACCTATTAATTGTTCCAACCGGGCAAACCATTCGTCTCAGCCGCTTGATTTTTACACAGGGCAAAGCAGTCATCAATCCTCAATCCTATGCTGAACTTGATGAAATCGTTGCCATGATGAAAGTGAATACTAAAATTGAAATTCAATTGGAAGGTCATACTGACAGTCAGGGAAGCGAGAAGGCCAACTCTGAGCTATCGCAAGATCGAGTCGATGCCGTAAAAAAGTATTTGACTTCAAACGGAATTGCTAAAGATCGAGTAAAGACGAAAGCTTTTGGAGGAACACAACCAATTTCGAAAGATAAGACAGAGGAAGCCAGATCTCTTAATAGAAGAGTGGAGATGAGGATATTGAAAGACTAATTTGGTGTCACTCCAATCGTTTCTATCTTTCAATCATCTTGTAATGAGCTAATTTTCTAAACACCTCAGCACTTTTGCGCATTCTTCTTTCCTTCGTAATTACATCGCACTCATAAAGGCCAAATTTCATCGATGGCCCAAGGTGCCATTCAAAATTATCCCAAGTACTCCACCAGAAATAACCTCGTATGTCAATTCCGTCTTGCAAGGCTTGATGTAAAATCAAGGCATAATCGACAATAGCTTTTTGCCTGAGATCATCACTTGAATCGGCTACACCATTCTCTGTTATAATAATCGGCTTTTTGTACTTGTTCCAATATCGGTCAATACAAGTGCGCAGACCTTCAGGATGATACTCCCACATATCGTCATGTGCCAGGCCCAGCTTATGTATTTTATCGGGTGTGTCAATGTAGGTAACTGGCATGGGATCATGCGTAACGCGAGCATAATAACTCATTCCAAAGAAATCAACTTTTTCAAAGTGCTTAGGTACCCACTCCATAAACCACCAGTCACTAAGTCGTACAGGAAACCAGCCTAAAATATTCTCATTCGAGAAAACAATAGCGTTATGTGAAATCCCTATAGGTTGATCCGGAAATTTCATTTTAATGTAATCGTAAATCTCATCATGAGCCTTGCCCATATTTTTGACTGCCATGGCAGCCCTTACCGGATTGTTTTTGAAAGGAGGGAAGAACCCGGTTATCCATCCATTGCTGGCGTAAACATTGGGTTCGTTGAAGGTATTCCAATGGCTCACATGCTCACCAAATAGATCAACGGCCTTTTTGGCAAAGTCAATCCATAACTTGATGTTCTCTTCTTTTTCCCAGCCGCCAAGCTTGGCAAACCAAGTTGGGTTGGTGAAATGATGAAGTACCATCATGATTTTTACTCCTCGCAAGTTCAAATCAGATAAGAGCGATCTATATTCAATAACTGTTTCGGGATGAAAGTTGCCAAATGGTTCGCGTTGGAGTTTACTCCACATCGGCCCCATGCGATAATAGGGTGCAAGCAAGGAAATGATCTCCGCATCTTCCTTAAACCGTAGTTCATGATCAGTAGTACGCTCAAAGAGGTGCCCATCAGTAGCCTTTACCCCTTGCCAGTCGTGATCAAAAGCTGTTTCAATTTGTGCTGCTGCTGTACTGGTTCCAAAGATGAAGTCGTTGGGGAAAAGATATTGCATTAATTCATCTTAGATGGTAATTGCATGGAGACTAAAAAATCGTTGCAAAAATAAGAATTTCAGGTAATTGGAGTTTACTGAAATGTGAACGCAACATTACGGCAATCAGTATTTGCACACTTTTAGTTACTTTGGAATTTTAACAGCTCCCTTATCAATTGATCAATGGCACCCGAAGAAAAAAATCAATTAGCCACTAATCACCTTGCCCAGTTCATATCGGAGCATAAAAAAACATTTCTGGAAAAAGTATTAGAACAACGCACACGGTACATTACTGTTGTTCTGGAGGATATTTTCCAAGCTCAGAATGCAAGTGCTGTGGTTCGTACCTGCGAATGCATGGGCCTCCAAGACATCCATGTAGTAGAAAGCAAAAGCTCGTACTTGGTCAATAAGAAAGTAATTAAAGGGGCTAACAAATGGATTGATCTGATCAGGTATAAGGCAAAAGGCTCTAATAATATTGAGGAATGCTTTAATAATTTAAAGCAAAAGGGGTACCGGATTTTGGTAACTGAACCTGACGCGAATGGAAGTTCAATTGATGAAATATCAGTTACTGATCAACCTATCGCCATCGTGATGGGGAATGAGTTGGATGGAGCATCTGCATATGCCTTACAACATGCCGATATGAAAGTCAGAATCCCCATGTTTGGATTTACAGAGAGCTTAAATATTTCTGTTAGTGCGGCTATTTGTTTGAATACACTCATTCCAAAGCTTCGGCAATCAAGTGCACCCTGGCAATTGACAAACTTGGAGAAGGAATTCATTCGATTGCAATGGTATCGGAAAATGGTAAGGCGATCCGAGATTATTGAGAGGGAGTTTCTGAGATCGATTGAGTAATTTTACTCGCGCTTTAATTATTTCATGTCTATGGTATTTTGGAGAAAGGTTGCTGGTAGGCTGTTTCTGCTCATTATTGGTTTTTCACTTCTGATAATCTCAACGAATGTCTGGGTTATAAAAAGTACCGAAGACAAAGTATTTTCTGATTACCGTGAACTTCCAACTAATGAAGTGGGGCTGGTGTTAGGAACAAGCAATAAACTTACTAATGGTTCTCCTAACCCTTTTTTTGAGAACCGAATAAAAACAGCCGCAGCCCTGTATCATGAAAAAAAGGTAAGTCACTTTATATTAAGTGGAGACAACCGCACCAGGTATTACAACGAGCCAATTGAAATGAAAAAGGCACTGGTCAAGTTGGGCGTGCCGGCTTCCGCTATTACTTTGGATTATGCAGGGTTGCGTACCTTAGATTCTATTGTTCGCAGTAAAGAAATATTCGGACAAGATAAAATTACCATTATCACACAGCCGTTTCATTGCTATAGAGCCATATTTATAAGCAACTATTACAATATGGATGCAGTAGCTGTTGTTGCTTCTGAACCAGCACAGGAGGACAAATTCAATGTTTATTTCAGAGAATATTTCGCCCGCACTAAGGCTGTCCTTGATCTGTATCTACTAAAAACAGCTCCGCGCCATTTGGGGGATAAAGAACCTTTAGGTATTTGATTCCCAGTTGCGAAATTATTCTGTAGAGATTAAATCTCTTTGGCTCAGTAAAACGTATAAATGCTTAAATTTGCTTTTTAATCAATTCTGTGATACGTTTTTTTGGGTTTCGTGCAGTTGGTCTTCCCTTGTTTCTTCTGTTTTTGGTTGTCCACCTATCTAAAGCACAGGAAACTATCGTGGAGGGAAAGGTAACGGATTCCAATTCAGGTGATCCAATTCCATTTGTTAACGTAGTATTTAAAGGCACTACCATTGGTGCAACTACTGACTTTGATGGTCGCTATAAAATCAAGACAGCATCGCTCGTTGATTCCATAACAGCATCTTATATCGGCTATAAGTCGCGTAAAAAGGTAATCATTAGGGGAAGTAAGCAGGTTGTCAATATTCAGCTTGTAGAAGATATTACAAAACTTCAAGAGATAGTTATTAATTCAGGCGAGAATCCTGCCTTTGAAATACTTCGCAAAGTAGTGCGTAACAAAAGTAATAATGAAAAAGGTAAGCTTTCTGCCTATGAGTATGACACGTATACTAAAATTGAAATTGATGCGGATCATTTGACTGAAGAATTTCGGAAGCGGAAAATTGTCCAAAAAATGACCGAAGTAATTGATAGTGCAAAGAGTGTAGCGGGAGAAGATGGGTTACCGATCCTGCCTGTGTTTATAACTGAAAGCATTTCTAAAATATACTACCGCAGTAGTCCCTCTCTGAAAAAGGAGCTTATCCTAAAATCGAAGATTAATGGAATAGGGATGGAAGATGGAACTGTGATCTCACAGTTTATTGGATCCTCCTTTCAAGAATACAACTTTTATCAAAACTGGTTGAATATTGCCACAAAGGATTTTGTCTCGCCTATAGCTGATGGTTGGAGACTTTACTATGAGTATGATCTTACCGATAGTATGATGGTAGGTGATGACTTTTGCTATCGCCTGGACTTCTTCCCAAAAAGTGAACAGGTATTGGCATTTAATGGAACGATTTGGATAACCAAAGAAGAGTCGGCCTTGAGGCAGATTGATGCGACTGTAAGCCAAAAGGCCAACCTTAATTTTATCGATAAGATAAGAGTCCAGCAAGAGTTAGGAAAAACAGTGGAAGGCGCTTGGCTACCAGTTAAGAACCGAGTGTTAATTGATGTCGGTGAAATAAGTGAAAACTCTGCCGGCATGTTAGCCAAGTTTTATACCAGCAATAAGAACTTCGTTGTCAACAAACCATATGAAGTTGAATTTTATGAGAGACCTATTCAATTGGCCGAAGATGCAAGATTAAATGAGGAGGAACAGTATTGGGATACCCTGCGACACGAGCCACTCAGCGAAGCAGAGAAAAACGTTTACAAGATGATAGATACGCTACGCAATATTCCTATTGTAAAAACCTACACTGAAATTGTAAAGGCGTTTCTGGATGGATATGTTAAGGTTGGGAAAGTAGAGGTTGGGCCATACCTGGGTTTTATGTCATGGAATAACGTTGAAGGCCTGCGACTTCAATTCGGATTCAAAACAAATATCAATTTTAGCAAAAAATGGATTTATGCCTGGCAAGCAGGCTATGGCTTTAACGATTCCAGGGTGAAGTATATGGCATCTGCTCAAAGAATTTTATCCAAAGATAAATGGACAACCATCTCGTTTAGGGTAAGAAGTGACCTGGCAAGAGTTGGTGTTGATGATGAGGCGCTTGCTGAGAATCCTTTATTTTTAGCTGCTACCCGGTGGGGTTTTTTCAGGCAGGGCTACTATTTTAATGAGTACAGAACCGCATTTCAAAGAGAGTTATTCAAAGGATTTTCTCAAAAGGTTTCCTTTCGCCATTGGACATTTGAACCAACCTACAATTTTGGATATAAACAAGATCCTAGTGACGTCAATTCAGAAGTGCTGGAAACATTTCAGTCATCTGAAGTTTCCATCGAATCACGATGGGCAAGAGATGAATTCTTCATTATTAATGACAACGAACGGTTAAGTTTAGGAACAGATAAATGGCCGGTCGTTACCGTGAAATATACACACGGCTTTAAAGGAGTCTTCGGCAGCGATTTTGAATACGACAAATTGAGGCTCACATTCAGAAAGCGGATTAAATGGGGCCCATTGGGATATGCCTATCTTAATCTAGCCGGTGAGAACGTGTTCAATACATTGCCTTATCCATTACTGGCATTTCACTTGGGTAATCAATCTCCTGTATATTCTACAGTTACCTTTAACTTGATGAATTATGGTGAATTTGTAAGTGATCATTTTGCTTCCCTACAATACCAGCATTACCTCGAAGGGTTTTTTTTGAATAGAATACCACTCTTAAAGAAGTTAAACTGGAGGCTTTTGGCAACGTCAAATGTTGTTGTTGGTGGGATGCGGCAGGCAAATAGAGATATGATATCTTCAACAACCAGAGAGGGGGAACAGACATCTCAAGTTGGCTATTTTACAAATGGAAAACCCTATGTGGAGCTGGGTTATGGCATAGAGAATATATTCCGTTTCTTACGAGTCGACTTTGTTCATCGACTTTCCTATTTGGATAATGAGAGGGCACGTAAATTCGGTGTCCTTTTCACAGCTCAATTCCAATTGTAGCTTTTTTTTTCTTCGATTTTATTGAAAGCATAGAAAACAGCATATTTGCACCTCAAAATTGCCACGAATGAGTATTGTGAAAATCACGCTGCCTGACGGTTCCGTCAAAGAATTTCCTCAGGGAGTCAAGGGTATTGAAATCGCCAAGAGCATCAGTGAAGGGCTGGCCCGAAATTCACTCTCCATTGAAGTGAATGGGGAAAATTGGGATTTGGACAGACCCATAGAAATTGACTCAACAATCAAGATTTTTACATGGAGTGATAAGGGAGGTAAGTATGCCTTCTGGCATTCATCAGCTCACTTGTTTGCCGAAGCCCTGGAGGCACTTTACCCGGGTGTTAAATTTGGAATTGGTCCGCCAATTGAAAATGGCTTTTACTATGATGTTGATTTAGGTGAACAACCTTTCGGAGATGAGGAGCTTCTTGCGGTTGAGAAAAAGATGATTGAACTCGCGAAAGCGAACAATGCTTTTGTTCGAAGCGATGTTTCTAAAAAAGATGCAGTTGATTATTTCGCCAAGAAAGCGGACCCCTACAAACTTGAATTAATTGAAGGTTTGCAAGACGGATCAATTACCTTTTACAAACAAGGTAATTTTACAGACCTCTGTCGAGGACCACACATTCCTTCAACTGGGTCTATTAAAGCGATTAAGCTCCTTAATGTGGCTGGTGCCTATTGGCGTGGCAATGAAAAGAATAAAATGCTTACCCGGGTTTATGGAATTACATTCCCAAAACAGAAGGAGCTAGAAGAATATCTCTTTATGCTGGAGGAAGCTAAGAAGCGTGATCATCGCAAATTAGGTAAGGAGCTAGAGTTATTCGCTTTTTCTGAAAAGGTTGGGATGGGTTTGCCACTTTGGTTACCCAAAGGAACTATCCTTAGGGAGAGACTCGAGCAGTTTATGCGCAAAGCACAAATTAAAGCTGGTTATGATCCTGTTGTAACACCTCACATTGGGAGCAAGCAACTTTATATTACTTCGGGGCACTATGAGAAGTATGGCAAGGATTCTTTTCAGCCTATTAAAACTCCGGATGACAGTGAAGAATTTTTGCTGAAGCCAATGAATTGCCCTCATCATTGCGAGATCTATAAAGTTAAACCAAGGTCGTATAAAGATCTTCCTATTCGCTACGCGGAGTTCGGAACTGTTTATAGATATGAACAAAGTGGAGAACTGCATGGATTGACTCGCGTCCGTGGGTTCACTCAAGACGATGCTCATATCTTTTGTCGACCCGATCAAGTGAAGGAAGAGTTTATTAAAGTTATTGATCTGGTATTGCATGTTTTTAAATCACTCGGTTTTGAAAACTTTACGGCACAGGTTTCCTTACGTGATCCTGAGAATAAAGCCAAGTACATCGGAGAAGATGAGCTTTGGGAGCGAGCTGAAAGAGAAATTCAGGAGGCGGCAGATGAGCGAGGGTTGGTTACAGTTGCTGTCAAAGGTGAAGCCGCTTTCTATGGCCCCAAACTTGACTTCATGGTGAAAGACGCCCTTGGTCGTAGTTGGCAATTGGGAACTATTCAGGTCGACTATCAATTGCCACAGCGGTTCGAACTGGAATACATTGGCTCCGATAATCAGAAACATCGTCCTGTAATGATTCACAGAGCACCTTTTGGTTCATTAGAACGTTTTGTGGCTGTTTTGATTGAGCACTGCGCTGGTAATTTTCCCTTGTGGTTGGCACCTGAGCAAATCGCTGTTTTGCCTATTTCGGAAAAGTTCAATGAGTATGGGAAGCATGTAATTGACACCCTGAAGGCCATGGACATCAGAGGCTTTTTGGACGACCGCGATGAAAAAATTGGCCGTAAAATCAGAGATGCTGAAGTCAAAAAAGTGCCGTATATGCTTATTGTTGGTGAAAAAGAGGTTTTGGAGAAGAAGGTAGCAATAAGAAAGCATGGAGCAGGTGATCAGGGATCAATTAGCCTGGATGAATTTGCCGCTAAGTTTGTTGAGGAAGTGGCTCCTCCAAAGTAGTGCTTTAGGCTTTGGGCAAGCCGTGATTATTATTTTGAATAATGTAAATATTGGCGATATTTGCGGCCTGATTGGCAAAAATGCGCCAATCTGAACGTATAAATTAGAGAAAACTTAACCCCAATAGGTGGCAATTTTACCAGGTAGTAGTAGTAGGCCGTTCAACAGAGGGCCAAGGCGTTTTGTAGAAGAACCTTTCAAAGTTAACGAGAGAATAACAGCTCCTCGTGTCCGCGTGGTTGGCGAAAACATCAAGGTTGATGTTTATGCTACATCTGCTGCCATTAAAATGGCTCAGGATCAGGGACTAGATCTGGTTGAAATTTCACCCAGTGCTGAACCTCCGGTATGCAAGATTGTAGACTACTCTAAATTTAAATACGAGCATAAAAAGAAGCAGAAAGAAATTAAATCAAATGCTCAAAAGACAGTCTTAAAGGAGATTCGTTTTGGCCCTAATACAGATGATCATGACTTTAACTTTAAAGTAAAGCATGCGATCAACTTCCTCAAGGAAGGTGCCAAGGTAAAGTCTTATGTGCATTTTGTAGGAAGATCGATCGTGTATAAGGAGAGGGGAGAAATATTGTTACTTAGGTTTGCACAAGCGCTTGAGGAGGTTGGGAAAGTAGAGCAGATGCCTAAGCTGGAAGGAAAGAGAATGTATTTAATGCTTGCCCCTAAAGCTGGCAAGAAGTAACAAATAAGGATTTACTAATAACGTCTAATAAAAATGCCTAAGTTAAAAACAAAGTCAGGTGCTAAGAAGCGATTTAAAGTTACCGGTAGTGGTAAAATCAAACGCAAGCGTGCTTATAAGAGTCACATCCTGACAAAAAAGACAACGAAACAAAAAAGAAGACTAAGCAATAAAACCACCGTTAAGAAAGTTGACGAGGGTAATATCAAGCCGATGCTTCCTTATTTGGTTTAAAAAAATCCTTTCGAGTTAATATCGGGAGGTTGCTTTCAGAATTTAGTTTTGAAGGTGTTTGGTTAAATGTTAAACCCGGTTTTTGGCACACAAGCCCTTTGAAACAGAAAGGCGCCACCGACCAAAAAATTAAAAAATTATGCCACGTTCAGTAAACAGTGTAGCATCCAGAGCAAGACGCAAACGCGTGCTTGAATTAGCCAAAGGTTTCTTTGGTCGTAAGAAAAACGTTTGGACGGTAGCAAAGAATGCCGTTGAGAAAGGTTTAGTGTATGCGTATCGCGATCGCAAAGCCAAGAAAAGAGATTTCAGAGCGCTTTGGATTCAGAGGATCAATGCAGGAGCAAGACTTCATGACATGTCCTATTCAGAATTGATGGGTAAATTGAAAAAAGCAGGTGTGGATTTGAACCGCAAAGTACTTGCTGATTTAGCCATGAATCATCCACAAGCTTTTGAGGCAGTGGTGAAAAAAGCAAAATAGGAATCTATAGTTAGATTTTGAAAAGGGGCTGATTGCCCCTTTTTTATTTTATTCCCTATTACGTATCTTCATTTTTACTGGCAATGGATTGAAGGCTATGAGAAAGACTGAGTTAATAAGCGTTAGTTGTTTGGTTTTTTGCTCCTTTTTTTCTTGTAATCTTTTTGAGGCTAAACCCTCACCGGAATGTAATCCTCTTGGCCCTCAGCCAAATCTTAAGTTAATAGCAACAAAAATGGCTACCAGTTGTCTCAACCCTGATGGAGAGCTTATTGTGGAGGCGATTGGAGGACGAAGCCCATATAATTATACAATTGACGATCGGGTGTATCAGTCGCAAGGTCAGTTTGCAAAGCTTTATGCTGGGGATTACCGAGTTAAAGTTGTTGATGCCAATGGTTGTGTTGGATTTCTAAGGTCAAATGTTGGTAGTACCGGAACTGTTTTATCAGCAACTGCCATTGCTACACCGGATGATAAATGCTTTTCGGATAACGGCTCGATTATCGTTAAGGCGCGAAATGGAGTGAGACCTTACCTATATAAATTTGAAGGTAAAGAGTTTGTAAACGATTCTGTTTTCTCTATGCTAAAGTCTGGTTTTTATAAAATAGAAGTAACAGATGGACAGAAATGCAAAACTTCGGTGGCAGTGAAAGTTGGTCATGGCTTTACCGGGGTTAGCTATATAAAAGATATTGTTCCGATCATTAATTCAAAATGTGCAAATGCGGGTTGTCATAATGGGGACGTAGGATTTAACATAAATTTTACCGTTTACAATAACCTAAAGTCTTACGGGTCTATAATTAAAGCCATGGTGAGTCTGCGGAGACAGCACATGAACCAACCACCTTTGCTGGATCAAGAAATACAATACATCTCTTGTTGGGTAGATGATGGAACTCTAAAAAATTAACTTATCTTTCATGACGCCAATAAAAAATCATTCTTTGGCGTGCTTTTTTAATTTTTTATTATCGAGTGCACGTTTGCACTGTGCGCCTTCCAGAATTACCTTGCGCCTAATCTTTAAGCATTGATGTCACGCTCAAAAAAAATATTTTTCGGTTTTGCTGCAGCATTTTTTATGATGATCGCCTACCTCAGTTATGATATCAGTAGTCGGACTTCATTCCCAGGATCAAAGCCTCAGCTTAAAGAGCGCTTAAAGAAGCAATATTTAAAGGAAGACAGCACATCTAAAGATACCTTGAAGTCAATTCATCGGTAAAATCTGCAATTTATCAGATGTATAATCCGGTCATCGGATTGAGATTTGGCATCATACTCCGAAGGTGTATTTTAGTATCAGATTAAAGCCAACTATAGACAAGATTATCCCCTGAGGTCAAGGACTTTGGGGGATTTTCGATTTTAAAGAGCTTCTGCTTTCATTTCAAATACCCACTCTCCCTTCTTCCCTCACCTCATTAAAGGTATTTTTTATCAAATCCATTCATATTTGCTTTAATGAAATCGCTTGACTGCTGAATTCCTAAATTTGTTTAAACATCATTTACGACTTTGCGCTTACCCGTAAAGACTCGATTACAGTGTCTGAATCCTCAAGTAAAGCCTTATCAATTTGCGTTAAAAGACCAAATAGCAAAAATTGCATTTTGGGTTGAGGATGGAGCTGCTAATAATTAATTAACTGACTTTTTCTTATCTTTCATTTTTGGATCAAGGTGTTAAAATTTGTTCCTAACTTAATAAGTATGCTTAAGCTATGATACCCGTGAGCGTAAGAAAATTTTATCCTCTTCTATTCCTGTTTTTATGTTCATGTGCTTATAATGACATATCTGAATCTTTTGATTGTTCCCAATCGGATCTTTCGGTAGCACTTGAATCCAAACAAGATTTAACAGGATGTAAAGCGATTGATGGTAAATTGAAAGTTAAGCCATTTGGCGGCTTGGGCCCTTATGACTTTAGTATCAACGGTGGCGTGTATCAAACCAATCCCGAATTTACTAGCCTGGGCCCAGGGAGTTACAATGTTAGGGTTAAGGATTCTCGTAATTGTGAAGCCTTTGTTCAGATAGAAGTCAACGCAACTAACTCTTCCCTCAATGGAACAGTGAATGCTCTGGAAGACAACCAATGTAGTTCAAATAATGGTTCATTAATGGTAACAGGTACTGGTGGCGTGGCACCGTATCAATATCAATTGGGAACATCTGGCTTTGGAACAACAAACAATTTTAATAATCTGGCATCAGGCCAATACATTATAGTTGTGAAAGATGCTGCCGATTGTCAAAAAACGATTAGTGTTGCGGTACCTCGTGGTATGACAGGGGTTAGCTACAAAAATGATATCAAACCCATCCTGGATGTCAGCTGTAATTTATCGGGATGCCATAACGCAGGAACGGGTACTCGCGATTGGACTACCTACGAGAAAGTAAAAGCAAACTCAGGAGGCATAAAAGTTCGGACAGCAAACAAGAGTATGCCAATTGGTGGGCTTACATTAACACAAGCAGAAATTGATAAAATAGCGTGTTGGGTAGATGATGGCTCGCCCAATAATTAAATCTTTAATTCCAGATCATGCGTATGAAAAAACTTATCTTTTTCCTTTTGGTGGTGTCAAGCCTTAACTCCGCTGCACAGAGGTTTATTGTAGAAAAATCGTTTGTTTCTTTTTACTCCCATGCTGCAATAGAAGACATTACTGCAGAGAATAAAAATGCCAACAGTATATTTAGTTCTGAAACCGGGGAGATTGTTTTTTCAATACCTGTAAAGGAATTTAAGTTTGCAAAAGCGTTGATGGAGGAACACTTCAATGAGAAGTATATGGAATCTGAAAAATTCCCGAAAGCAACCTTTCAAGGGAAAGTAACTGGCTTTAATAAAGGTGTTACCGGTGCCCAAGAAGTAAAAGCTCAAGGGAAACTCTTAGTACATGGCGTTACGAAAGAGGTTGAGATACCGGGAACATTGGAAGTTGAAGGAGGTAAGATAAAGCTTCAATCGAAGTTTATTATTAAGCTGGCAGATTACAACGTTACACTTCCACAATTAATGTGGCAAAATATTGCAGAACAAGTAGATGTTACGCTTGAGTTTACCTATAAGCCTTATGAAAAATAGCCTTGCAACATTTCTAATACTTGCTGCTAGTGCAGTCTACGGGCAAGACAACCTGATGGACATGCTGGAGAAGGAAACTGCACCTACAACAGACTACGTTTCACAGACTTTTAAAGGTACGCGGTTAGTTAACGGTCAAACAATAGAGACCAAAGGAAAAGGGGAGTTGGAATTTATTTTTGCGCACCGATTTGGACCTCTAAATTCAGGGGCGTATGAATTGTTTGGTTTAGATCAGGCGTATGTAAGGCTGGGATTGGAATATGGAATCACGGATAAGCTAGGAGTTGGGTTTGGGAGGAATTCTGTAGACAAGACCATGGATGGATATATGCGCTACAAGGTTCTTCAGCAAAGTAAAGGAGCAGCCAATATGCCGGTTACAGTTACAGCGTTTGTCAACGCAGCCATCCGAATGTCGCCCAAAAAAGAAGATGCCACTTATTCAATCACAGCAGAAGATAGGATGTCATACACGTCCCAACTGTTGATAGCTAGAAAATTTACCCAAAGCTTTTCTCTGCAAGTGATGCCCACATTTGTCCATAAAAATACAGTGGATGGTAAGATAGAAAAGAATGATACATTTCTTGTTGGAGCAGGTGGACGCGTAAAAGTGTCCAGAAGTATTTCATTAACATCCGAATATTATTATCGCGTTGGCATTGACGAAGCAAACCCCTACCACAATGCAGTGGGCTTTGGCGTTGACATCGAAACGGGTGGCCACGTATTTCAGCTAGTCATGTCAAACTCTCGAGGACTTACCGAACGGGCTTTCTTAACAGAAACAACCGGACAATTCTTTGATGGCGACATCCATCTTGGATTCAATGTTACACGTACCTTCCAGGTTGTTAAGCGCAAATAGTGATGGGGTATTGCATTACCCTATTCATTTTTTAGTTTTAGGGCTTAATGGTCCTAAGCGAAAACTGATTTGTTACTAGTCTCCATCATTATTTACCTCACGCTAACAGTATTAATTGGATATTGGGCTTCGCGCAAAGTAAAAACGTCCGGAGATTTTATGCTGGCAGGTCGCAGTCTTCCGCTGATACTTAGTTCATCGGCTTTGTTTGCAACCTGGTTTGGATCGGAGACTGTCTTTGGCGCCTCTTCTGAATTTCTAAAGGGTGGACTTTATTCGGTCATCGAAGATCCGTTTGGTGCTGCGCTATGCCTTTTGCTATTCGGTTTGTTCTTTGCGCGTAAACTTTATAAGATGAACCTGCTCACGCTCGGTGATTTTTTTAAAGTACGTTTTGGAAAGCGGACAGAATTGGTAGCGAGTATTTTTTTGGCGCCACCTTACGTTGGCTATATTGCCGCGCAACTTGTAGCGATGGGATTGATCTTAAATGTCGTTACTGGGATGGAGATCTGGCAAGGCGTTGTGATTAGCGCATTAGTCGTTACCTTCTACACCTACATTGGTGGAATGTTGGCTATTTCTATAACTGATTTTATCCAAAGCATTATTATTATTATTGGACTTGCTGTACTTGCTTTTATTTTAGCTGACAAAGCTGGCGGTTTTATGAAAGTATTAAGCGATGTGCCAACAGAGAATCTTAAATTTTTTCCGAAGCCGGAATGGAAAGAAGTAACTACCTATCTGGCAGCATGGTCGGTATTAGGTCTAGGTTCCCTTCCGTCACAGGATGTATTCCAACGAACGATGTCTTCCAACTCAGCAACAACAGCAGTACGGTCTTGTTATCTGGCAGCCATTTTGTATCTCACCGTGGCCATGCTTCCCTTATTTATCAGTTTATGCACAAAGCAACTTTACTCTGACCAGATTTTAGGGGATCATCAATTAGCCTTACCAAACATGGTGCTGGCACACACAGCTTTGCCTATACAGATTCTTTTTTTTGGATCACTTTTGTCTGCCATAATGAGTACAACAAGCTCCGCGATTCTAGCGCCTGCGGCAATTTTTTCTGAAAACTTGCTGAAACCTCTTTATAAGAATAAACTCACGGATGTTCAACTTCTTCTTTTCACACGATTGTCTGTATTATTATTTGCGGCAGTTGCTACTATAATGGCTTGTATGAGATCTAATATTTATGAATTAGTAGGAGAGTCTTCCGTATTTAGTTTGGTATCTCTTTTCGCGCCTTTAGTGCTTGGATTGTATTGGAAAAAATCGAGTAGTATAGGTGCTATAGCTTCAATGTTTGCGGGACTTTTTTTCTGGCTATTTTTTCGAATTTATGGGTTGACCATTCCACCTTTTGTTCCGGCCACGCTTATCAGTATTGGCTCATTGGTAATACTAAGTTTAATTTATCCCGATAAAGAATTATGACAAAAATAGAACTCATTCGTTCGAGCGATACTTTCCATTTAGAAGCTCTTAATGAAAGTGGCAACACCATTCACATGGATGCATCGCCAGATATTGGAGGCACAAACAAAGGTATGAGACCCATGCAATTGTTGCTGGCCGCTATGGGGGGATGCAGTTCTGTCGATGTGATAAATATACTGAGGAAGCAAAAGCAAGAGCTGAAGGATATAAAAATCACCGTTACCGGTGAAAGAGAGAAGGATGCGGTACCGGCATTGTATACCGAAGTACATGCCCATTTTAAGCTTTATGGTGACCTTGATAAGGATAAAGTACAGAAAGCAGTAAGTTTGTCGGTTGAGAAATATTGTTCGGTCGCCAAAACGTTGGAAGCAACTGCAAAAGTGACCTATAGTTTTGAAATTATTAAAACATGAGTGAGGAGAATAAGAATCCTATGGACACCTATTCGGAAACTGATGCCATTCGTGCTCAGCATGAGCGCACTGATTTTAGAGAGCATTCAATGCCACTCTATTTAACCTCCAGTTTTGTGTTTGAAGACGCAGAGCAGGCGAGAGCATTGTTTGCCGATGAGATCCCGGGAAATATTTATACACGGTTTTCAAATCCCAACAACACAGAATTTATTCAAAAACTGTGTTTATTGGAGGGAACTGAAGATGGAATAGCAACGGCCTCTGGAATGGCAGCTATGTACATTAGTATGGCTTCTCTCTTAAAATCAGGTGATCATGTATTGGCATCCCGTTCTGTGTTTGGATCTACTCACCAGATCTTAAATGTCATTTTTCCGAAGGTGAATATATCGTACACCTATGCTGACTTATCCGATCCTAAATCTTGGGAAGCTAAGATACAACCAAACACAAAAATGATTTTTGTGGAGACCCCGTCTAATCCGGCCCTTGATCTCATCGATTTGGAATGGTTAGGCAAGGTTGCCCAAAAACACAAGTTGATCTTGAATGTGGACAATTGTTTTGCCACGCCTTACTTGCAAAACCCGGCTAAATGGGGTGCGCACTTGGTAACACACTCAGCTACCAAGTTTATTGACGGGCAAGGTAGGGTGATTGGCGGAGCAGTTCTTGGTACCAAGGAACTTATAAAGGAAGTTAGATTTTTCGCTCGGCACACTGGCCCATCGATGTCTCCGTTTAACGCGTGGATACTTTCAAAGAGTTTGGAAACATTGGCCGTGCGTATGGAGCGCCATTGCCAGAATGCCTTGCAACTGGCTACATATCTTGAGAGCCATTCCGAAGTAGTAAAAGTAAAGTATCCTTTTCTCAAGTCACATCCACAGCATGAATTGGCCAAAAAGCAAATGCGACATGGCGGAGGTGTAGTGACATTTGAAATCAAAGGCGGGATTGATCGCGGGAGAAAATTTCTGAATAGTTTAAAGATGATTTCTCATTCCGCAAATTTGGGAGATACCCGTACGATAGCTACTCATCCTGCATCTACTACTCATTCTAAATTATCTATTGAAGAGCGAGCGGCAGTAGGAATTACCCCAGGCTTAATCAGAATTTCTGTTGGTCTCGAAGATTTACAAGATGTGATTGCTGATATCGAGCAAGCGATAAAGAATAGTCGTTAAGTAATGCATATAGCGCCTCATCGATTTGGTTACCGATCATAGAGTAACAAAAAAAGCCACCTTCAGGCAGCTTCTCTTTTACATTTCAAAGAAATCTATTGCATTATTAATTGACCTCTAATTTCGCCACTTGGAAAAGCAGAAGAATGCACATTTACATAATAAAGGCCGGCATTCAGATCCGTTTCCTGAGCCGCTGTAAGGGCTACAGATGTATAATTAATTGGACTCGTGGCCGGAGAAAATGGAAAAACTACACTTCCTGCGGCAGTAGCTTCTGCTTTATGAATATGAGAAGCAGTAGCGGTCATCCCTGAATAAGTTACAACAATAGTGAAAATATTGCTTTCATCGTTGTAAGTGAGAGTAGCTGAGCCTATAGCCGTAGACGTATTTGGATTTGGCCTCTCATTGGCGCCATTGAGCGTAGCCTTGAATGACATATCAACTCTGACGGCTGCCGTGCTGGTTGCTGTTTGATCACCCACGGTAACGGATATTGTGCCCGATGTTGCACCTGCGGGAATAGAAGTTGTGATACTTGTTTCAGAACTGGCAGTTACAATAGCTTCGGTCCCGTTAAATTTTACAATGTTTGTTGCCGGTGTAGTACTGAAGTTTGTTCCGGTAATCGTAACAGTAGTGGCCACTACACCATCTGTTGGTGTGAAGCTGCTGATCGTAGGTGGAGGTGTAACAGAATCTTCTTTGCAGCAAATGAGGATTGAAGCGATTGCTGCTGAAAACAAAACGGAGAATAATTTTCTTTTCATAATAGTTTTTTTTGGTGAAAGAATGACAAGTAAGTTGGCTCATCTTTAGACACCCACATAGGCTTCTTTTAGAAATCGTGAAGAAGTCAATATAAATCACGTGTCTAGGGTCAGTCTTGCCATTTAATACTAAACTAAATCAAACTTCTCTTACCCAATTTTATTTAGAAATACCCCAACTGGGTTTTACCTCTTTTTGATGTATTTTTTTTATAGTTGTGCTGTTGACATGAGGTAAGAATTGTTTGGCATATGTGTTGTGTACATAAAGGCATTGGACCTCTAACAAGCAAATGAAGCGGGACCCATTTATTTTCGGCCAAGTGGGGCTGTTATGCCAAGCCAGGGAATAGCGATGAAATTTTCCTGATTTGTTGAAACAGGTATAAATAGCCCGAAATCTATTCCAACTTTTTTGACAATTCTTCTCCCGCCAAATGAGAGCAATGCTAATTGGTCACTTGATGTAGCGATGTAATAATTCTCTGTTATGAAATAACCGCGATGCCCCGTTCGGATCATACTGCTAAAAGTGATCATGGGTTTTTTGGCCCAATCGCCTGCCGCATATCCATATCCAAATCCTAAACTTGCATTTTTATCGCGCGAGCCGAATGTGAAAATGCCATAGGCGATCCCAAAGCCAGTTTGATCCTCGCCAATTACGGTTCCAGAAAGAATGCCAGCGCCAAGATTGATCTTATCTTGCTTCAGGGGGACTGAGAATTTAGCAGTCATCCAGACAGGAGTGGGGGCGCTAAAAAGGAATAATGGTACAAGTCCTAAGCCAATAGAAAAGTTATTGGAAGGAGCGAACGTCCACTGGTTGACAAAGATCCACACATTTTGATAGTAGCCTTCTCCTTTTTTTATTCCATATCCATTTGGTACCCAAAAATACCGTGATGCCTGAGGGTTATCAAACCAAAGTATGCCGTCTTTTACTTGTTGAACATTGACTACTTCAATATCCCTAACGTCCTTTTTTTGAATAGTTAATTCACCAAGCTGGTCAGTTTTCAGTATCAATTTTTTCTGGTCGTGTGATAAGATTTTTCCGATATACTCATTTCCATTTGTGGTTTCGATTTGATAAACAAGTGAATCCTGGTGGATATCAAGCTTGGTAAAATTTGATAGGTTCCCATGGCGGTTTATCGTTATTGAATAAACATTTGTAAGAAACACAATTTGAGTGAACGGTTCCTGTTTCGTAGAGACCACAAGAGACGAGTCTGTAAGAGAAAGTATCTTGGTAGGGATAGTTATATCCCGTTTTATAAACCGAATATTGACTTCGTCATCGACCATGACTTTGATTTGCTTTTTTGTGTCCTTGTTTTCAAACAGTAGTTCTGTCTTTACATTTTCCTGAGCCATTGCATTTGCACGCAGGAAAAGAACAAGTAAAATTGAACAAATGGGTTTCATACTTTGGATATTTAGAATTGACTTCTTGAAAACTAAGTCAAACGTAACCGATATTATGAAGCCTGCGATTTCAAAGTCTGCAAGAGTAACCTTAAATCTTTTGCAAAAAAAACAACTTGTGTAGGTGAAGTCAAACGAAAATGGATTCTATTCCGGATACCAATAATTTTTAGACAGATCAGTTGCAAAAAATGCAACTTTATTAAGATTCAATCCTTAATCCTAAGCCAAATTAGTAAACCGGCATGGCGGGGTCAATCTCTTTCGCCCAGGCAAGCACTCCGCCTTTTAAGTTGTAAAGGTTTTCATACCCTTCATTCTTTTCGAGCCACAATACCATTTCACCACTGCGCTTACCACTGCGGCAATGGATAATTACTTGTTTATCGCGTGAGATTTTATCGGTACTGCCCGGAATTTCCGCCATAGGTATCAATTCACCATCCAGGTTGCAGATATCATATTCATGAGGCTCACGTACGTCAATCAATTGGAAGTCGGCACCAGCATCCTTAAGCTTTTTCAATTCCTGAACGGTAATTTCTCTCATGGGCTTATTTTGTTGTGTGCTCAAATATTTACCTTTCTTTTGATTAATACCACAAAAATCTTCATAATCGATCAATTCTTTGATTGAACCGATTGCATTTCGGTTAGGGATATTGATTGTTGTGATTTCTAAATCCAATGCATCAAAGATCAAAAGCCTATCGGCCAACGGCTTGCCTATGTTTGTGATTATTTTGATTGCTTCTGTCGCCATTAGGCTTCCGATAATACCAGGAAGCACCCCTAAAACACCAGCCTGTTCACAATTTGGAACATTTTCCGGTGAAGGAGGTTGTGGAAAAAGATCGCGGTAATTGGTACTAAAGGAATTATCCGTCTTCTTGAGATTGAAAACAGAAACTTGGCCTTCAAATTTTAAGATAGAGCCATAAACCAAAGGCTTTCCCAATAGTACGCATGCATCGTTTACTAAATACCGCGATGGAAAATTGTCAGAGCCATCGATAATGATGTCATACTCTTTTACAATATCTAATGCATTTCCTGCAGTTAGCATAAGCGCATAGCTCTTCAATTCAATTAGTGGGTTGAGCGCTTTCAATCGATCAACAGAGGCAACTGCCTTGTTCATACCAATGTCAGCTGTCGTAAAAAGTACTTGGCGTTGAAGATTGGTGACATCCACCGTATCAAAATCAACGATACCAATCTGACCAACTCCAGCAGCGGCAAGATAGAGCAATGAAGGTGAGCCTAAACCACCAGCGCCAACGACCAAAACTCGTGCTTGTTTTAGTTTCAGTTGGTTCTTTAAGCCAAATTTTTCTAAAACAAGATGGCGACTGTAGCGAATTAGTTCCGACTGACTTAACTTGTCCATGATTAATCAAATATAAGCGTATGACACCAAGAAAGAACTTTTCATCAGGAGCAAAATGGGAAGATATTGTAGGCTATTCACGTGCTGTACAGATAGGAAACCAGTTGGAGGTTTCAGGAACCGTTGCAACAGACGAAAATGGAACGGTTGGCAAAGATGATTTCAATGCGCAAACAAAGTTCATCATTCAGAAGATAGAAAAAGTTTTGCTTCATGCTGGTTTCAAACTGGAGAATGTGATTCGTACCCGTATTTTCGTAACAGATATAAGTAAGTGGGAAGAGGTAGGGAAGGCCCACGGGGAATTTTTCAAAAGCATTAAGCCTGTTACCTCCATGATTGAAATAAGCGCATTGATAGACCCTGATTATTTGGTAGAGATAGAAGTTACTGCCATTAAATAGGCCTTTGGTATCAGGCATTTGGGGGTATTAGGCATTAGGGTATGATAAGGAAAATCTATTGTAGAATTCACTAATGCCTATGTCCTAGGCCCCAATGCCGACTATTTAGAATTTCTTCAACGCCAACTTCGATACCGTTTCCCCTATTGACAAGGAAGAGGTAGCCGCAGGGGAAGGTGCATTGCAAACGTTGATTACATGCTTATCTTCCAATATCATGAAGTCATCTACCAAACCTCCTTCACGGTCACATGCCTGTGCGCGAACTCCTGACCCACCTTCTACAAGATCTGTATCTTGAATTTCAGGGATTAACTTTTGCAATGCTTTAGT
Source organism: Bacteroidia bacterium (assembly GCA_031384515.1). GTDB lineage: Bacteria > Bacteroidota > Bacteroidia > Cytophagales > Cyclobacteriaceae > ELB16-189. The sequence continues at coordinate 62,820 of JANNAQ010000078.1, read as the reverse complement.
GAAAGCCGCTTTTGAGTAAGAACGATACATCTCACCAAAACCTGTGCGCCAATACTTTGCCACAACTTTTTGGAAGCCAGGCCATGTTAATATTTCGGTGAGTTCGGAAAAATTGACATCGGATTTCTTATAGCCTTCGCGTTTAAATGCAAGCACAGCATTTGGTCCGGCTTCAACCCCTCCTTTGGCCATACGGGTAAAATGCACTCCCAGGAAGGGGAAATTTGCATCAGGCACTGGGTAAATTAAATTCTTGACCAGATACTCTTTCTCTTTCTTTAATTTAAAATATTCTCCCCGGAAAGGGATGATTTTTAAATTCAATTTGGGTACTGTCATTCGCGCCACTTTATCTGAGTAAAGGCCTGCACAGTTGATGACAAGCTTTGTAGAGTAGCTAGTCTTTTGAGTAACAACGACAGTATTGTTTTCCGAACTTTGGATGTCAATCACCCTTTCGTTTAGTTGAATCTGCCCGTCCAATTTCTGGATTAGTTCAGCGTATTTTAAGGCTACTTTTTTATAGTCAACAATCCCTGTTTGTGGAACAAAAATACCTGCTAGACCCGTAACATGTGGTTCATAATCTGTCAGTTCTTCTTTCTTTAGCCTCTTTAGATTTTGCAGACCATTTTGCCCACCACGAATGAAAAGATTTTCCAGAAGAGGTAATTCTTTTTCTTCTGTTGCCACTACTATTTTGCCGCAGAGGTCAAATACAATTTCATTTTGTTGACAGAAGTCTACCATTAGGTTGTACCCATGGATACAGTTTGTCGCTTTTAAACTTCCCGGTTTATAATACAGACCAGAGTGGATGACGCCACTATTATTGCCGGTCTGATGCTTTGCGACTTCATCCTCTTTTTCAATGAGAACAAGCTTGATTGTAGGATTAGATTTTTTTAACTGAAGTGCAGTCGCCAGTCCAACTATGCCACCGCCCACTATTACTACATCGTATTGCACGCTTCTATATTTTCCGGAAAATTAAAACTAAATGAGTGGATGTGCTAATGCCGAATTCGTAGAACTAGCAGAATGCCAATAACTGAAAAGTGGATATTCTTGTTGCCATAGGCAATAACTTCTTATCAGATTTCGCTGCAAAACAATCGATTGATTTTGTAAGAATGGCATCTCCTATGATCTCTCTTAGAAATGGGTTATTATTAAGGTGAATTAGACTTTCTAGCTATGTCGATAAAGGTTGCCATCCGTCATCAGACTACATATGAGTATGATCGCTCCGTAAATTTATCTCCTCATACCTTCCGTTTGCGGCCTGCAGCACATTGCCGTACTCCGATTTTGTCATATTCATTGAAGATTAAACCCGAAGAACACTTTCTCAACTGGCAGCAAGATCCATTTGGAAATTTTCTTGCCCGGGTAGTTTTCCCCGAAAAAGCTTCCTCCCTTCAATTTGAGGTAGAAGTTATCGCGGAGATTATCGTTATCAATCCATTTGATTTTTTTATTGAAAGCTATGCCGAAGAGTTTCCATTCAACTACACTACTCAACTTAAAAAGGAATTGCTTCCTTATTTCGAAGTGGCCGAAAGTGGGCCGATGCTTCAGTCTTGGTTAAAACGAATTGACCAAAAGAAAAAAATCCGAATGATCGACTTTTTGGTCTACCTAAATCAAGAAGTCCAGAAAAGTGTGGATTATACCATCCGCATGGAGCAAGGTGTTCAGACTTGTGAAAAGACACTTGATATTCACAGTGGTTCTTGTCGCGATTCAACTTGGTTGCTGGTTCAGATTTTCAGACACCTGGGCCTGGCAGCACGTTTTGTATCAGGTTATCTTATTCAACTTAAAGCGGATCAACAAGCTCTTGATGGCCCATCCGGAACAGTGGTTGACTTTACAGACTTACATGCATGGACCGAGGTATATGTTCCAGGTGCAGGATGGATTGGCCTTGATCCAACTTCGGGGCTGTTTGCTGGCGAAGGTCATATTCCTTTGTGTTGCACCCCTGATCCTGTAAGTGCAGCACCAGTCACTGGAATGACGGATGTGTGCGAAACAAAATTTAGTTTCAAGAATGAAGTTTTTCGTATTCATGAAGACCCACGTGTAACCAAGCCCTATAGTGAAGAACAGTGGGCAACCATTATTGGTCTTGGTAATAAAGTTGATGAAGATTTACTAAGTGGAGATGTTCGTTTGACAATGGGAGGGGAACCAACTTTTGTTTCGGTCGATGACATGGAAGCGAAAGAGTGGAACACTACTGCCGATGGTAAGCACAAAAGAATTTTAGGTGGTCATCTCATTAGTAAACTAAAAAATTCATTTGGTCCTGGTGGGCTAATACACAAAGGTCAGGGAAAATGGTATCCAGGTGAGCCACTTCCACGATGGCAATATTCTGCTATCTGGCGTAATGATGGTCAGCCAGTTTGGAAAAACGATGCACTTCTCGATTTAGAGGAAGGCAAATCGAATTATAAAATAGAAGATGTCAATCGGTTAGCAACTGAACTAACAAAGTATTTGAATATTCCATCGGAGCATGTTCATCCTGCTTTGGAAGATGCTTTCTTTTTTTTATGGGAGGAGGGTAAAGTGCCAGCCAATCTTGATCCATATCAATCGAACTTGAGCGACTCACTCGAAAGAAAAAAACTTTCGGAGTTATTGACGAAAGGTTTGGGCAAACCAGTAGGTTATGTTATTCCTATGGAATGGAATTTTTGGAATAGCAGATGGATATCATGTAAGTGGGATTTTAGGAATGGTCGTCTAATTCTGATTCCTGGTGACTCTGCCATTGGAATGAGGCTTCCTTTGAAATCATTGCCTCACATTAGCAAGGCAAAAATTCAGAAGCCAGTTGAGCGTAGTCCGTTTGAAGAGCTTCCGGCTCTTGCAAATTTTCATAACAACGTAGCTAAACGATACAATGCACCCACTTCATCAGAATTGCCAAGAGAGTTTCTCCAACCGAGCCCCCTCTCCTCCGGAGACGGTCAGGGTGAGGCCGAAAAAGTAAAGCCTGGAACTAATAAACGTGTTGAGAAAAAGGAGGAAGAGGAAGAACATGTAGCGGTCGTAGAGGTATTCACAATCAAAACTGCATTGTGTATTGAATTGCGCGAAGGCAAGATTTATTTCTTCATGCCGCCACTTCAGTATGTAGAACACTACTTTGATCTACTCGCTTGTATCGAAGAAGCAACTCAAAACCTGAATTTAAAAGTTGTCATTGAAGGGTATGAACCGCCTCGCGATAATCGAGTTACCAAACTTGCTGTTACGCCCGACCCTGGCGTATTGGAAGTAAACATTCATCCTGCAAAAAATTGGAAAGAATTGGTGAGTAATTACGATATACTTTTTGAGCAGGCAAGGTTAAGTAGATTGGGTACAGAGAAATTTAATCTGGATGGAAAGCATACAGGAACTGGTGGAGGTAATCACATTACCATTGGTGGCATTACTCCTTCTGATAGTCCGCTGTTACGAAAGCCTGATTTGCTAAGAAGTTTAATTACCTATTGGCAAATCCATCCGGGCTTGTCGTATCTTTTTTCTTCTCAATTTATTGGGCCAACCAGCCAGGCTCCTCGTGTGGATGAAGGCAGGCAAGAAATGTTGTATGAGTTAGAGATTGCCTTTAGTCAAATCCCGGAAGGAAAAGAAGTTCCGTTCTGGATGGTAGATAGAATATTTAGAAATCTCCTCATTGACATAACAGGAAATACACACCGCGCAGAATTTTGCATCGATAAATTGTATTCACCAGATAGCTCTACTGGTAGGTTGGGTATTCTTGAGTTCCGTGCTTTCGACATGCCGCCCAACAAGCAGATGTGTATCGTGCAGTTGTTATTGTTGCGATGTATAGTCGCCTGGTTTTGGAATAAACCGTACAAAAGAAAATTGGTAAGATGGGGCACAACACTTTATGATAAGTTCATGCTGCCACACTACGTGCATCAGGACATGCAAGAAGTGATGAATGATTTGCAAGAAGCCGGATACCCTTTTCAGCTCGAATGGCTCGAAACTTTTTTCGAATTTCGATTCCCGCTTCATGGAAAAATAAAAGTGCAGAATATAGAATTGGAATTGCGCATGGGCATAGAGCCTTGGCATGTGTTGGGTGAAGAGTCTGCCAGCGGGGGTACGGCACGCTTTGTTGATTCTTCTGTAGAACGAATTGAAGTGAAAGTAAAAAATTTCAATCATGAACGCTACATGATTACTTGTCAGGGTGCTCCAGTTCCACTGAAGGAAACCTCTGTTCGTGGTGAGTATGTTGCGGGCGTTCGTTATCGGGCATGGAGTCCGCCATCGGCCTTGCATCCAACAATAGGAAAAGACGTTCCGTTGGTATTTGATATTATAGATACATGGAACAGTAAGTCAATAGGCGGTTGTACCTATCATGTTGCCCATCCAGGCGGTAGAAACTACGATACTTTTCCCGTCAATGCCTATGAAGCTGAAGGCCGAAGGATCAGCCGCTTCTGGACGGAGGGACACACACAAGGTCCAATTGCTCCATCAGTTGTGTATTCAAGTATTGTTCGGTATTTGGAAAAGAACGATGTTCCAAAGAAATTTGATGTACCACCATTGAAAATAAGCTCGGAATATCCCAATACGTTAGACTTGAGACAATTGTAAGTATGGATCGAACAGCCATCAAAAGCATATCTGCTAATTTGCCTAAAGGTTATTTTGCTAATCAACCCTTAATTGACGAATGCTTCGGTTTTGACGGTGAGGTAAAGGAGCATTGGAAAAAGTTATTATCGAATGCAGAAGGTATTGGTGCTGAGGAACTAAAAAATAGACAACAGGAATTATTAAAATTGCTTCAGGAGAACGGAGTTACGTATAATGTGTATGGAGACTCCGGAGGTCTTAACCGCCCGTGGCTGTTAGATACCATGCCGCTTATAGTTTCTGCTGCGGAGTGGAGGATTACAGAGAGGGGAATGAAGCAACGCGCTTTTGTATTAAATAAAGTACTTGAAGATCTCTACGGTGAGAGAAAGTTGCTAAAGCAAGGTATCATTCCACCAGAGTTAGTTTATGCGCACTCTGGTTTCCTTCGCCCATGCGATAAAATAAAATTACCTGGCGAAAACCAACTCATCTTATATGCTGCCGATCTATCCCGCGGGCCTGACGAAAAGGTCTGGGTGATAAAAGATAGAACCCAAGCGCCTTCAGGAATGGGCTATGCTGTTGAAAATAGGAGAGCACTAAGTCGAGTATTACCTGAACTGTTTAAAGACCATAATACAACAAAGCTTGGTGGCTTCTTCAATAGCATGATGCAGTCTTTTCTTGACATAGCGCCCCAAGAGAAAGAACAACCCAGGATTGTATTGCTTACACCAGGCCCACGTAACGAAACTTATTTTGAGCATGCATTCCTTGCTTCTTCACTCGGATTTACTCTTGTGCAGGGAGAAGATCTTGTTGTGCGAGATGGATTTGTTTGGATAAAAACGGTGGAGGGGCTTGAGAAAGTAGATGTCATCTTGAGAAGAGTGGATGATAATTTTTGTGATCCATTGGAATTACGCGAAGATTCTCACTTGGGAATTCCCGGCCTTCTGGAGGCCATTCGCAAAGGGAATGTAGCAGTTGCCAATCCGTTAGGTAGTAGCATTCTTGAGAACACTGGATTAATGGCGTTTATGCAGAACGTCTTTAAATATTTTTTGAATGAGGATCCCATTTTTCAAATGGTAGCTACGTGGTGGTGTGGGCAAAAGAAAGAATTGGATTACGTGATTAAGAACATCGATACATTGGTTATCAAAAAAATTGATAGGTCGATGGGCTTTGATACAGTGATGGGAAGCAGGCTTTCGAAAGCTCAAAAGGAAGATCTCATTCGAAGAATCAAGTCGCAACCCTATCTATATGTTGGGCAGGAAGAAGTAGGTTTCTCCACCACACCCGTATTTACAAAAGGTAAATTAGAACCACGACATACCGTTTTCCGCACTTTCATGGTTGCAGCAAAAGGAAAGTATGAGATATTGCCTGGTGGCCTTACCCGATGCTCGCCAGAAAAAGACAGTTTTCTCGTATCAAATCAGGACGGAGGCATTGCGAAAGACACATGGGTAGAAACTAGCGTTAAAAGTCATGGCCCTGTAATCCTTCATCACAATGACCTAAAACGAAAATCTGTTTTACCAAGCCGTGCTGCTGAAAATCTTTTTTGGGTAGGACGTTATTCGCAGCGTATGCTTCGTACATCTCGCTTTGTGAGGATTGTTCTCCGCAACCTGAGCCAAACGGGTTATCTCAATAATGGACAAGAATCAGAAGCTCAGAAAGCTCTATTGCGAACCGTTACACATTTAACCGGAACTTATCCTGGTCTGTTAGAAGACGATAAGGATAATGAACTTGTTGAAAGCCGTTTATCCGAATTGCATCAACTTATCTGCAATCCAAATAAGGTAGGTGGACTACACTTTACACTTAATAATTTGTTAAAGGCCATGTATTCAGTTCGCGATCGATGGCCGGTAGACAATTGGAGAATTATTGATGACATAGAAAGCGTGAAGAGAAGATTAGTACTTCTTGAACCACAGGGCATTCGTCATGTGTTTGGTTTATTGGATCGGATGAATGGTAGTTTGCTTTCATTTTTGGAAATGAACCGTCAAAGCATGTACAGAGGTGAAGGCTGGACCATTTATAGAATTGGACAGATATTGGAAGAAATAAGTTTGGAACTTACTCAATATCGGTCTTTGTTGACTTTTCAATACGAGGAGAGTGATGAGTTTCAAGTTCTTGAAGCATTGTTGATCAGCAACCAGAACCTTTCTAATTATCGTTCTGTCTACCGCACTTATTTTGACGTTGAGCCAGCCCTGGACTTATTGTTTTTAAACCCTCAAAATCCTATTTCTATTTTGGCTCAACTGGTGCAGTTGCAAAAGTATGTGGCACAACTTCCTCAAAATGAGAATGCACTCCGTAACAGGGAGATTGAGAACCTTGCCTTTGAATGTTATAGTATGGCACGCTTCATTACTGTGGATAAATTGATGACCATTGATCCGGAAAGTAACTTCCGCATGGAACTTGATGCTTTTTGTGAAGCATTAAGCACAAAAATTTCTACGCTTTCAGCAAAGCTGACAGCCAATTATTTCAGTCATTCAACGTATCAATATCAAGGTGAAAAGGATGGAATTGCCCTAGAGGTTTAATTGGTTATTCGAGATACATTTCGAGCAACGATGAGACGAATAGAGATCAACCAAAAAATATGAGATATAAAATCCGACATACTACAGAATACAAGTATCAAGAGCCAGTAAGCACCTGTTTAAACCGGTTATGCTTAACTCCACTCAGTATGCCCGGGCACGAATGTATCTCATCAGAAATAACAGTAGATCCTTCACCTGATGTGATGAACTACAGAACAGATTTTTATGGTAACACAGTACTCTTCTTTTCCAGCTATAAAGAGCATGATCGTCTTGAGATTATTTCTAACAGTGAAGTGAATATTGAAGGAAGAATAACAGGCAATCTGGCAGCCGGTTCATTGATATTAGCCAAAGAAGTTAAAGCGACCCTTTCCCAAAACCTTCAAGAGAATCAAGATGAGATAGAATTTGTACTTCCTTCTCAATACATTCCTGATAGCGAGGAGATTAAAAATTTTGCACTGGATTGCTTTCCCGAAGATTCAACACTTTGGAATAGCTGCCTTATGCTTATGCAAAAGATTTATACCAAAGTCGAATTTAAGCCAGGATTTACAACTATCAACACTCCCGTTGAAGCAGTCATAAAAGGGAAAAAGGGTGTTTGTCAGGATTTTGCCCACCTGATGATTGCCTGCTTGAGAAACATGGGCATACCAGCCCGCTATGTAAGTGGTTATATAGAGACCTTGCCACCCCCTGGTAAAAAAAAATTAATTGGAAGCGATGCTTCCCACGCTTGGGTGTCGGTTTACTTTCCGAACATCGGTTGGGTGGAGTTTGATCCCACTAATAATCTTCTCCCATCAGATAAGCACATCACAGTTGCTTTCGGTCGCGATTACCATGATGTGGCACCCATCAAAGGAGTTGTTTTTGGGTCTGGCAAACAAATACTAGATGTAAAGGTGGATGTTGAACGTATGCAGTTGGCATAGCCAGATTTATCTAGGGCAAACGCCTGTTGCATCACAATTTATTCAGCCGTTTCAAAAATTCTTGTAATGATTTTGGCTGACGTGTACCAATTAAGATTTTATCTCCATCCATTGTTACTATTTGCAATCCATATTCACCGAAAAGGTGATAGGAGGTACCTTGGTGTCCAAATGGAATTGCCCCTGATCCCGTTGCCTTAAATTCGCCCCATTCAAATTTACGCACGTATACCTTACTGATTTGATTCCAACCTATTTTTCGTTTAATGATTGGCAGGGGAAAAAATCTAATCACTATTTCGTTTTCGTTAACATCTGTTTTCATTTGAATGAAAAAACAAATTGTTGCCAGTATGATTGGGATTGAACAGAAAACGATCAGTGGATTTTTTATTTGCTCCTCCATTTTTGCGTCAATCAAACTGATTAGACCAAATATACCAAGAACAACAAGAGGAGCTGATATTATCCAATAACCTAGCATTTTGCGAATCCACTGCCGTTCCTGAAACGTATTCATAAGTAACTCCTCAATCCCCAAGTCTTAACCAGGGTTTCTATTTCCAAATGCCATTTATCAGGCCCTTATTGGCCGAACCTTTACGTTCAAAGATGGCTCCACAATTACAAAATGATTTGATGGAATCATCGTCCAATGGTTATCATCAGTAAGTCTTTCGGAAACTATTAATACGGCTTGATCATCATCCTCTGGCGCTTCTAATTTGGTAATTCCATCCTCCACCACAAAACGACTTCCTTCGGAGTGATATAAGGTGAGTGGCTCTTCTTTGGGGTTTGTACAATAGCGCGTTCCAACAATGAAGGAGCCATTGGTAACTACCATATTTAAATAGGCTTCCTCTTTTACTCCGTAATGGGTCATTAATTTCTTAATTGTGGTGAAGGTATGCTCAAAGGAATCTATAACAGATTCAGGATCCACAGCCTTGTGATTTTTGAACAAATAGTCTAGCAGGTAGGCAAAAATATGTTCAGAGTCAGTTTGACCTTTTATCCAATTATACATTTCATCACTTAGTGGTTCGCGCAAGTGGCGTTTAATTTTGCCGAATTCCTCAACTCCTCCATTATGAGCCATCAATAAGTTTTTATATTGAAATGGGTGGCAATTTGATTCCGATACTTCGCCAACGCTTGCAGCACGGACATGAGCCAGAAGGCAATCTGTCTTTATTTTAGGTGCAAGATTTCGCAAATTGCGGTTGCTCCATGCTGGATTTACTGATACAAATGTGATGGGCTCTTGATTTACCTCTGAGGCATACCAGCCAATGCCAAACCCATCGCCATTTAATGGCTCCTCAATCTCCTTTGCATTTATACTTTGATTTACCAAAGAGTTCTTTGGCTGATAAAGTAGCTTATCAATAATGATGGGGGTGCCTTTATAGGCCATTAATCTGCACATAGGGTACTAGTTTTTTGATAAGTTAGCAAAAAGTTAACTACTCGCCTTAGTACCTAGCATACCCTCAATAGGAGCGGTATAGAATTGGATTATTGAAATTGCTAGTAACGATTTGCTATTTAGTTGCCTTTTCGAACTTTAAGGATATAGAATTCATGCAATATCTAAGGCCGGTTGGCTTTGGCCCGTCTCCGAAAACGTGTCCCAAATGCCCTCCACAGCGGCTGCAAACTACCTCATCGCGGACCATGCCATAACTGTTATCAGTGCCCACAGAAACCAGGTTATCCTTAATTGGCTTATAAAAACTTGGCCAACCAGAACCTGATTCAAATTTCGTTTCTGAGCTAAACAATTCTTGATTACAAGCTCCGCAGTAATAAGTCCCTTTTTCATGGTTATCCCAATATTCGCCTGTAAATGCCCTCTCAGTTCCTTTTTCCCTTAGGACTTCATAGGCGAGCGGGGTAAGTTCCTTTTTCCACTGCTGGTCAGTTTTTTTCCGAAATTCATTATCCAAAACGTCTTTCTTTTCGGCAGCCTTGTTTTGAGCACAGGCTGAAAGAGACACAAGAATGAGGAGGGTGGGTAGAAAATTTGTTTTTAGCATAACTTTTAGGTTTGTCCTATTTAACCGCAGATTGGCAAAAAGGGTTTTTCAAATGTACCAGAAGGTCTTACCTGCGACAATTATAAGCTCATTTAAATTGACAGTTAGAACCATCCAAAATGCAAAGAACCCCTCCGTCTGAGGGGTTCTTTGTTACCTAAACCTAAACCTATGAGAAGACCTCTCTGCTCATGGTTAATTCAACGAACAGTAGGTTTAAGGGTTACAAACTTTTTAACTTTTTGCTATTTAATTGATGATTGGCAATAATTGGCGCTGGGATACGTTTTTAACCAATTTCAAATAAATCCTCCAATTCTAGCGTGGGTTTTCAATTTATTACCAAACTGCTTTTTGAATTTTTCAACCTTTGGGCGTACAACATATTCACAATAACTCTGGTTGGGATTGAGAGCAAAGTAGTTTTGATGATAGTCTTCTGCCTTATAAAAATCTTTGATTGGACTAATCTCAGTTACTATAGGATTTTTAAACAATCGAGATCCCTCTAATTGTTTCTTGTAATCATCAGCCAACTTCTTCTGGTTATCGTTGTGGTAAAAAACCACAGATCTATATTGAGTGCCTTGATCAGCACCTTGCCTGTTTAGTGTTGTTGGATCGTGTGTATTCCAAAAAATTTCAAGAAGTTCTTCAAAGGATACCTTCTTTGGATTAAAGGTAATTTGAGTTACTTCAGCATGGCCGGTTGTCCCAGTGCAGATCTCACGATAGGATGGATTTTTTATTTTTCCACCGCTGTAACCAGATTCGACTTTCTCAACGCCAGTTACATTTAAAAATACTGCCTCCGTACACCAAAAGCAGCCAGCACCAAAAGTTGCGATTTGCAACGACTCCTCAATCATTTCATTGCGTTTAATATCGGCTGTAAAAGCCATTTAATTCTCCACTCAGGTTTTTGTCAAGCTCAACTTTCACTTGTTTCATTAACTCTCCTTCGGAAGGATTTGTTTCGCTTCTCTGGCAAATATTTCTTTGCCTCGTATTTAATGCTCGCACGTCTCCAGTATAACTACCCCAATTAGCCTGCCAATTATATGTGCTCGTAACCGCAGAACTCTTAAGCGTTGCTCCGCTTTTTCGGTCGGTAATGATGACACTCAATTCAGCTCTAGCCGTGACAGTTTTATCATAATACGTGATTTTGGCCGTTACTTTTTCATACGTTGCTTTCTTAACGCCATTTACTGTCTTTTCCCCTGATTTAACGCTATCACTTAAGTTTTCAGAATAGTTGGTGATAGTTGGTTTGCCCACAGCATATCCAACAAAAATTATTTTCATATTTTGATCAATCGGGATCGTTTCATTTTTAATATCCTGCTCGAGATAAAATTCTAAGAACTGACGCTTTAATGATGTGACGGCAGGTTGTGAAGTTCCAAGGTTATAACGGGTTGTATTTAACTCTTCGAAGGCAACTCGAAGGGTGGCATTGTATTCTGCCTGGTTCATCATCTCAATTGATTCGCGATAGTCGGGTGAATAAAAACTTGCCTCTTTGAAAAGAAAATAAGCCTGCTTTGCATCTTCACGGGTATTTTTAAGCATCGCCTGCAACCCAGCTTCATAGCTTTCTTCCGCTGCTTTTGCTTTTACGTCAGTTAGCTCTTTGTATTTATTTATGGGATTAGGAATAATTTTAAGAGCCCCTGGAGAGGTACGGATTTCTTCATAGAGCCTATTTATCTTTTCGTAATTCTGAACAGCCGACCGCCATTTGAAATTTGCATTAGAAGCAATTTGATTTTGAGCGCTCGTTTCAAGAAACTCTATGGCAGGTTGGTAGCTAAGACTGAGCACTTCTCTTGATTTCTTGTGCTCTGGGTTTTGTCGCAATCGCTGAACAGCAGTAAGGACAGCCTCAAAATAATCCCCCCGCTTATAGGCTCCTTTACCCGAACTGCAGGATTGAATAAAAATGATTGAAATGACGAGGTAGTATACGAGGCGGAGTTTCATCAAGCGATTTTGGATTGGTAAAGAAACAAAATCAATGCCTCAAATTAATTACTTCTTTGCAAAGAAATCAATAAGGATATCGTCAATTAGATTGCGCCAGTTGCCCCAGGAGTGACCTTCGTTGGTTTCGCGATAGGTATAAATGCAGGAATTCTTCTCCAGAATAGTTTTCATTTTCCGAGTGCTTTCGCTGGCATCATTGATAATGCCAGAGGTCATTGAAATTCTTGTTTCAGAATTGGAGACAGCGTCACAAAGGGAATAAATCTGCGGCTTTGACCAGAAAGCAGGTGACTGTATACCCGCCATACCGAAAACCTCTGGTCTGGAAAAAATAAAATAGGCAGAAGTAAGTCCTCCCATTGAATTTCCAAGAATGGCTCGGTTCTCTCGACCTTTTAATACGGGGTAATTCTGTTCAGCAAGTGGAATAAATTCTTCTGTAAAGAATTTCATATACTTTTCATTCATTGCCAATTCGTCCATCCTTCTATTGTTTGATCGATTAACCGGTTCACGATGATCAATAAAAATGGCTATTATGGGAGATATTTTTTTGTCCACAATTAAATTATCAAGGATGGTAACCATGTTGCCCATTTTAGGATGCATATATTCAAATCCGTCCGTCACATAAATAGTGGGTAGACTATCTTTCGGCTGATGACCTGCCGGCACATACACGCTATACGTTATTTGATAACCTAGTGCTTTGCTTTGAAAAAGTATATCACCTTTAACTTTACCATGCACGATGTTATCACGATACTCAAGTGCTGCATCCTCTTTCCATCCGGGCATTCTCAATTCTGAGTTCGGACTTCCGCCTCCAACACCCGACCACTGCTGATTTGGATTTTCAGGATCCAGTATGTAGGTGTTTCCATTCACAATAACTTTGTAATCAAGCCTGGCATCTTTGGGAAAGGAAGCTTTCAACACCCAAACATTTGTATTTGCAATTTGCTTCCCTTTATTATCAAATTTTTTATCATATCCCCAACCGTTAAAATCACCAGACCATTCAACCGATGTTGCTTCTCCTCGATAAAGAAAGGCTACAGAATCTTCAGCTATAAATGGAATTCGATTTGATTTCTTTAGGTCACCCCAGAGCCACTCAACAGAGGAGGGGTTTTTGAAAGCTTCTAACAACCGGCTAATCGAATTAATGGAAGGTGAAACGCCTTGCGAAAATCCAGAAAAGGAGAGGAATAGCAAAATAGGAGTAATCTTCATAGATGTTTTAATAAAGATAGTCACTAGGAACGGATTACAACTTCATCCCTATCATTTACCCTTAAGCAAAGTAGGCCAGCAATTATCATTGAAAAACCTCCTGATACCAGAATATAGATAGGTTGTCCATTGAAAAAATTATTCAACATAAATCCCAATATTGTTCCTGCTATGATTTGAGGAATTACAATAAAGAAATTAAACACACCCATGTAGTATCCCATTTTTTCTGGCGGCAGAGATCCGGACAACAGCGCATACGGAATGGATAGAATGCTCGCCCATGATATTCCAATTCCTATCATAGAGAACCATAACCAGAAGGGATCTGAAATAAAATAAAATGAAATTAACCCAGCACCACCACATAACAGCGCAGTAAGATGTGTTATCCTTCTGCTGGTATACTTGGCTAGAATAGGAAGCAATAAGGCTGCAAGTGCTGCAATTCCATTATACACACCAAAAAGACTTCCTACGAGGTCAGCACCTGTATTATATGCTTTGGATGTTGGTTCAGTAGTTTGAAAAATATGACTAGTGACAGCGGGAGTTGTGTAAATCCACATGGCAAACAAGGCAAACCATGAAAAGAATTGAACCGAGGCAAGTTGGACCATGGTCTTAGGCATGGAGTTGAAATCTTTTACAATGTGAACAAGGCCAAGATATGATCTACCTTGTTTGATGTAGCCAGATGCAAGTGAATGAGCCAGTCCAAAAAAACCGAACCCAAAACCGAGCACATAAAGTTCTTTTTCTAGTTTAAGAAAATAAACAAGTGCAGATATAACAACACCTGCCCCTAAGAGAGAAATGCCAAGTGTTGAAAACTTCTTTTGATAGAATTCTTCGTTATCAATTTTTCTCTTTTCGCGGTTGCGAAGATTTTGGCTAGCCTTTTCATCTGGTGGATATTCCTTTGTGCTGAAGACGGTCCACATCACGGTGAGAAACAACATAAAGGCGCCAATGTAGAAGGAGTATTTTACCGAGTCCGGAATTATTCCGGCTTCAGCAGAATTGGAAATGCCAATCCAGTTTGTAAATATCCAGGGTAAGAAAGAGGCTACAATTGCACCGATGCCAATAAAGAAACTTTGCATGGCAAAACCTGTAGTGCGCTGTAATGGAGGAAGCATATCACCCACAAATGCACGGAACGGCTCCATACTAATGTTGATAGAGGCATCCATAATCCACAAGACACTTACGGCCATCCAAAGCGCAGAGGAATTAGGCATAAGGACCAATGCAAGAGAAGCTAATACTGCGCCTACTGCAAAGAAAGGTCTTCTTCGCCCCCATGTTTTGTGCCAAGTGCGGTCACTGTAAAAACCTATAATTGGCTGAATGATTAGTCCCGTGATGGGGGCAGCTAACCAAAACATGGCAAGTTCGTTAGGTTCTGCTCCAAGGGTTTCAAAAATCCTACTGGTGTTAGCATTTTGTAAAGCAAAGCCAAATTGGATTCCAAGAAATCCAAAACTCATGTTCCAAATCTGCCAGAAGGAAAGTTTAGGTTTTAGTGTGCTCATGTTAATCCGTTAATGTTAATAGAGATTGGTTAATCGTTATCGTCATAATTTATCCGAGCTAAGTCCTAATACCCAAGTCCCAATGACCAACTTTTACCAACTGATTTCTATTTTACTCTTTCTATTTTCAAATACGGTAACGAGAACATCTTCTTCAAAAACCTTTTCGGGATCATTTATGGGATCATACTTTTCATATGGAATGAAGAAACTCATTTTTTCTTTTTGAAGGTTGATGCTTTGTTGGTCAATACTCAAACGGTCAACAGAGAATCCGTGCAGGATTAGCCGTATCCGGGCATACTTTGATATAAAACTTCCTTCCGTTTTTTCAATTATAATTTTTTTATCGCTTCCACTATGGGTTAATAACCTTTTGGCGAATGCTCCTGCTTGATAGGTAAACGTACTTCCATCATCTTCATAGAATTCAAAGGACGTAATTTCCTGCCCAGCGTAAACATGCAGATCGAGTTGATCAACTAGTTCTTTCGTGTTACTTACAGGCTTTTGCATCGGCAAGATGGCCCCCGCCTTGATAAACACAGGCAGTTTGTGAATCGGACAATCCAGATAAAATTCTTGTTCGCCACTAAACTTTCTGCCATCGTGAAGGTAATACCATTCCCCTTCGGGTAGATAAATTTTAGTTACTTCTTTATTGCTTTCGACAGGAGCAACCAAAATAGAGGGACCAAATAAATATTGGTGTTGAAATTGATGATCGTAAATCTTGGAGTTGAATGAATAGTTGATGGCCAGGGATCGTTGAACAGGCATACCTGTTTGGGAGGCATCGTGAAACAAGGAATAGATATACGGCAACAACTGATAACGCAGTCGTATGTAATTTCTTGAAATCTGTTCTACCTCTTCTCCATATGACCACGGTTCTGAATCTCGACTGTTAATCATAGAGTGACCCCGGAAGAAAGGGGAGAGGGCTCCGATAGAAATCCATCTTGCAAATAGTTTGGTGGAGGCATCACCAACAAAACCTCCCACATCATATCCTGCAAACGCAATTCCTGTAAGACCCATGCTATTTACCAATCGAACGCCTAGCATCATGTGCTCATCATAAGCAACATTATCACCGGTCCATACTGCAGAATAACGTTGAATACCTGAGAACCCGGATCGTGTTAAATTGAAAGGACGTTTTCCATTCAATAATTTTTTTGTGCCTTCATAGGTACTCCGAGCCATTTGATATCCAAATACATTTCTCCCTCTTCTGGTAGTGGCTTTGTTTCCTTCGAAATTAAATTCAAGATTTTCGGGCAATGCATGGCCCCATGTAGCTATCTCATTCATGTCATTCCAAAAACCTTCCACACCAAGTTCAACATAGTCTTTAAATTTTTCGGCCCACCATCCCCGTGTAATAGGATTTGTGAAGTCAGGGAAGTGACACCAACCCGGCCAAACCTGGCCTGAATAGTTTTCACCATCGGGATATTTTAGGAATGTATTTTTCTTGACCCCATCATCGTACGGTTCATATCCTTCTTCAATTTTTATTCCAGGGTCGCACATGATCACTACTTCAAACCCCATCCCTTTTAACGTATCAATCAGTCCTTTTGGATCAGCAAAATTCTTCTTATCCCATGTGAAGATTTTGTACTTTTCCATGTAATGAATGTCAAGTACAATAGTATCAGCCGGAATATTTTTTTCTCTGAATGTTCGTGCAACACTAACCACTTCTGTATCGGGATAATAACTATATCGGCACTGTTGATAAGCAATACTCCACAAGGGAGGCAGCTCCATTCGTCCAGTTAACCACGTGTAGTTTTGTATTATTTGCGCAATATTTTTTCCATGGATGAAGTAATAATTCATTTCCCCGGCATCGGCAGAAAAACTAGAGAATCGATTGTTTGATGCTCCGAAGTTGAAAAATGTTTTGTGCGTGTTATCAAAAAATATTCCATACACCTGCTCATGATGAATACCAATATAGAAAGGAGTAGAGCAATACAATGGATCCTGGCCCGAGTGATACGCATACGAATCAGTATTCCAATTTTGATAACCTGATCCTTTTCTATCAAGGTGTCCTGTCTTTTCTCCTAAGCCAATGAAACGTTCTCCCTCCTGCAGTTTTTTGTAGGTTGTCGATTGATCACCGATCCACGAGGTGCCTAATCCTGCCTCATCTTCATTAATTACATTTCCCTGCAGGTCAGTAAATCTAAAACGTACAGGTCTTTTTGAAATGATAAGCTTTACCTCTGAAGTTGTAATTACTAGTTCATGTTCTTCTTCTTTAATATCAAGTATGGCTATGACTGGCTGCCCCACCACGGAATATGAAAAGTCTTCAAATTGATGATCAATTGAAATACTGATCCTAATAATGGAAGGTGAATAAACAGTTATCCTGAAGTTTCCATGATCAGTAGTACCAACAATTCCGGTATCAGATTGAGTAAATGATTTATAATTACCTAGGCTTTTGCTGGTGACAGATTTAAATGACATTTGATTGTAGGAAGTAGTTAATTCCCTAAAGTAAGGTCTTTAACAATTACTTAACCTACAAAAGCGCTGTTAAAAAAGCAGAAAACGATTGCGCTATTTTTTCTTAGGGTTTTTTCTCAATGATGAATTCCTGATGATAAGCCTTGTTTTAAGGATTTTGGTTTCAGGCTTGTAGAGTTCTAAATCCTTCTCTTTCATCTCAATTTGCTTTATAAGCAGTCGGGCAGCTTCCTGGCCCATTTCAAATCCTGGTTGATCTACTGTTGTTAAAGAAGGCTCCATAAGTTCACCAAAGAACCAATTGCTAAAGCCAACAATGGCAATATCCTGTGGTATTTTAAGACCAGCTTCTTTGATTGCCATCATGGCACCCATTGCTAGTGGATCGTTGTTTGCAAAAATAGCGTCTGGTGGTTTTGCCATCTCTAGCAATTTCTTCGTCATCTTTTTACCCTCTTCGTAATTTCCGTTAGGGCAATCAATAATAAAGTCAGGATTGAATTCCAGGCTGTTTTCTTCTAGGGCATCCTTGTATCCACGAAGGCGATCCTCGCTGATGATCAGTTTTGAAGCAGCCACCAAGTGCGCTATATGTTTGCAACCTTGCTCTATTAAATGAGAAACAGCCTCCTTGGCCCCCAAGTAATCATCAACAATTACATTGCTGGTATTTGGGTTTTTATACATCCTGTCATAAAATACAATGGGAACACCCTTAGAGATAATAGACTCGATATGATCGTAGTTTACTGTTTCACGAGAAAGAGATAAAAGCATTCCATCTACTCGGCTATTGAATAATGCCTTCATATCTGTCACTTCTCGCTGATAGGATTCATTTGATTGGGCTAAAATTACATTGTAGCCTCCTTGGTAGGCTACGTCTTCAATGCCACTGATTACCGTAGAGAAAAAGAAGTGAACAATCTCAGGTATGATAACACCTATAGTATTGGTCTTTTTCTGCCTCAGGTTTAGCGCAACAGTATTGGGCTGATAGTTGAGTTTCTCAGCCAGTTCATTTACAGCTTTCTTAGTTTCTGTGCTAATATCGGGATGATCCTTAAGAGCTCTTGAAACTGTGGAAGGTGAAATTCCCAGTTCTCTGGCAATGTCTTTGATCGTAACCTGTACGTACTTCATTTTTATTTGGGTGAGATGTTAACAATAGCTTAAATGACAAATTTACGCAAACGGTTGCGAATCCGTTTCCGCTAAAATTTATAGGAAAATAATGAGTTTTTTGGGTTGAGTTCTAAGAATTTCAAGTTAATATTGGTTGCGTTTTTATTATTCATTTGAACTTAAAATTAACATTTGAACTTGAAAACTCATCTAAACTCAATTAATAAACCTAAACTCAAACAAGTATGATTAGATTGTATCTGTCGATTCGCAGGTATACTATCCTTCTGCTGCTTCTTGCCTCGTTTGGGGCAATGGCTCAGGAGCGCGTAGTATCCGGTAAAGTTACATCAGGTGATGATGGTTCTGCTATACCGGGAGCAAACATTATCGTGAAGGGGACCAGTTCTGGTACCGTTACCGATACTGATGGTAACTATAAAATCAATGCTGGCAACACCGCTACATTGATTTTTTCGTTTGTGGGCTATGTATCTCAGGAAGTTGCAGTTGGATCACAAAGTACAGTTGATATCTCTTTGGCGTCTGATGTCACTTCCCTTTCTGAAATCGTTGTAACAGGATACGGTACTCAGGAGAAGAAAGAATTGACCAGTTCTATTACTAGTGTTAAGTCAGAAGACTTCAACAAAGGTACAGTTAATGACCCTGCTCAATTACTTCAAGGAAAAGTAGCAGGTCTTAATATTGCAAAGCCTGGTAACGACCCTAATGGTAGCTATAATATACGCCTTAGAGGTATTGCCAGTTTTGGCGCAAACACAGAACCGCTAATTGTAATTGATGGTGTAATTGGCGGATCGCTAAATACAGTTGACCCTAATGATATTGCATCTATTGACGTTTTGAAGGACGGATCTGCAGCTGCTATTTACGGTTCAAGAGGTGGTAGTGGTGTAATTCTAATTACTACTAAATCAGGTAAGTCTGGTAAAATGACAGTTGATTATAACGGCTCTGCTGCAATAGAAAATATTGGCAGAAAAATTTCCGTCATGACTGCTGATGAATACAGACAAGTTCCTGGTGCAAAAGACTTTGGAGCCAACACAGACTGGTTGGACGAAGTTACAGGAACAGGAAAGTATCAGGTGCATAACCTTGCCTTAGGTGGTGGCGCAAATGGTACAACTTTCCGTGGTTCATTTAACTATCGTGATGCGCAAGGTATTGCTGTTAACTCAGGTTATAAGCAAATTAATGGTCGTTTTAACCTTACTCAAAAAGCGTTTAATGACAAGGGTACCTTTAATGCCAACCTTTCCACTACTAGAAAGGATGCAAACTTTGGATTTATTGAATCGTTGCGTTATGCCATTATTTCAAATCCAACCATGCCGGTTTATGACCCTAAGTTTGCGGCCGATAGCCCAACTGGTGGAAAAGAATTTGGTGGTTATGCGGAAAGAGGAATTTTTGACTATTATAACCCGGTTTCTATTGCGAATCAGAATAAGAGCGAAGGAAATGACTCCCGTTTGTTAGCCGCGCTACGATTTGAGTATGATTTTAGTGATGTTGTTGAAGGACTTCGTGCTTCTGTATTTTATTCTCAACAAGAAGAATCTGAACTAAGAGGTAACTTTTTTTCAAAGACCTCTAAGTGGAATGGCTTTAACCGTAATGGTTTAGCCAATCAATTTACCAACCAACGTTCTACTAAATTATTTGAAAGCACATTGAATTACGATAAGGACTTTGGAACAGCGAACCTCGCGTTGTTAGGAGGCTATTCTTATCAGGAATTCTTTAATAAAGGTTTTGGTATGCAGGGAGGTAACTTCTTAACTAACTCCTTTACTTATAATAATATGGGAGCGGCTTTGGATTTTGCCAGGGGTCTTGGTCAAATCTATAGTTATGCTAACTCCAACAAGTTGGTTGCCTTCTTTGGTAGAGCTAATTTAAATATTGGTGGAAATTATTTTGTGTCGGCAAGTGCCCGCTATGAAGGATCAACCCGTTTTGGTGTGAACAACCAATGGGGTATTTTCCCTGCAGCAAGTGCCGGAGTTACTCTGAGTAATTTAATTGACATACCTACTGTAAACAGTTTAAAATTACGCGCCAGTTATGGTGTTACAGGTAACCAGCCTGGTGACTCGTATGCCTCTTTACAGCGTTATGGACAAACTGGTACCTTCTTACAGAATGGTGCATATGGTCCTAGCTACGGACCTGTTAGTAATGCAAACCCTGATTTGAAATGGGAAACTAAAGCTGAAGTTGATTTTGGATTGGATTTTTCTATGCTGGACAATAAGTTGACTGGTACCATGGATTACTATGTTAGAAATACAAGTGATTTATTACTTAATGTTAACGTGCCAGTGCCACCAAATCTATTTGGACAAACCTTGTCTAACATTGGCGAACTAAAGAATTCAGGATTTGAATTGGCATTGAATTATGCCGCAGTTAAGACTTCAAAATTAACCTGGACTACCGGAATGAATTTTGCAACCATGAAAACGCAAGTCGTTAGCTTGTCTTCTGGTAACTTATCTGCCGGTGAAGGCGGAAAATTATTCCGTGGAAACATGGGTTCTCCAGGTCAGAATGCAACTTTGTTAGTGCGGGTAAAAGAAGGTGAACCACTTGGACAATTCTGGGGACCAATTCAGGAAAGTGTAAATGCTGATGGAACCTTGAAGTTTGCAGATTTAAATGGTGATGGAAAGTTTTGTGATTGCGATGATGACAGAACAGTTTTGGGAAATGGTTTACCGAAATTTACAGCAGCATGGAATAACACCTTTGCTTTTGGTAGACTTGACCTGAACATCTTTATCAGAGGTTCTTTTGGCCACGAATTGTGGAATTCATATAGAGGATTCTATGAAAATTATGAGCCGACTACCGTTATCAATTACAACGTAGTAAACACCAAGTACCTTGATCCCACAATTAAGAAAGCAGCGGCTAACAACACACATGTTGAAAAAGCTGATTTTGTTAAGTTAGATAACATGTCTGTAGGTTATAATTTCCCTATCAAAGGAAAGGCAATCAGAAACTTTAGATTGTTTGCTGCCGGACAGAACTTGTTTATTATAACGAAATACACTGGTGTTGATCCAGAAGTACGGTATGTTGATAACTTGGATTCCAACCCTGGCGTTGCATTTCAAGCACCACAGCCAGATCCGCTTGCCCCAGGGATTGAAAGACGTAGCACCTATTTTACTACTAGGACATTTACGCTTGGTTTAAACCTTGGATTTTAATAATTAAATGACATTGAATATGAAAAATTTGAAAATAAGAAGGATGTTAATGACAGGGATGGGGATCATGTTCTTCACCCTATCGTGTACGAATCTTGATGAAGAGTTGTTCGATACCGTTACAGCGGATAACTTTTTCAAGACCGATGAGGAATTTGTTGCGGCTCTTGGACAGGGATACTCTGCCTTTGGAGGTATTGGAAACCATTTTGGACTGTGGAGTATCAATGAAATTTCATCTGATGAATTAGTTATCTCCACAAAGGGTGGAGACTGGTATGATGGAGGTGTTCTATTGCAACTACATAGGCACGAGTTTTCTGCCGGTAACGGTATGTTTAACAGTGCCTGGGGTTTTGTGTATGGAGGTATTAACACGTGTAACCGTTTGATTTATCAGTTTACACAATTGAATACACCAGCAGCTGACGCGTTCATTGCTGAATTGCGTGCTGTTCGTGCGCTTTGGTATTACTGGGCGTTGGATGCCTGGGGTAACGTGCCTCTTGTAACTGATTTTACCAACCTTGAAAAACCAGCTACAACTCCTAGAGCTCAGATTTATGCGTTTGTTGAGAAGGAACTTACTGACGTTATTCCTCTTCTTTCAACAAAAAAGGATGCCTCTACATATGGTAGGATGACGAAGTGGGCGGCTCTTGCCGTACGTACTAAGCTTTATTTGAATGCAGAGGTGTTCACAGGAACACCCCAATGGGATAAGTGTATTGCAGATGCTGATAACCTTATCAACAATGGCGGTTATAGCCTGGAAGGTGTTTACAAGTCAAATTTCCTTGTTAACAACCAAGGTTCTAAGGAGAACATCTTTGTTTATCCATATGACAAAGTATTTGCTCAAGGTTTTAACTGGGTGGCTATGACACTTCACGTGTCTATGCAACCTACATACAACTTAACCTTCCAACCATGGAATGGTTACCAGACTGTAGAAGAGTTTTATAACTCGTATATAGACCCTGTTAAAAATCCTGGTCCACAAGGGCCGGTATGGAAAGGCTTAACTAAGGATCTGAATAAAGATGGTATCTCAGACGATATTGGTACTTTGGACAACCGCTTGAGTAACTTTATTGTTGGTCCTCAATACAATCAGGCTGGTGGCCGGACCTTAGATGGAGGATTTGAAAAGAATGACTTTGACGGGGCTCCAATTACATTGACTCCTGAATTAAACGAAATCTTCCCTCAAGGCTTGCGCCAAGCTGGTGCCCGTATCGGAAAATATGAGTTTGAAGTGGGTGGAACAAATAACATGAGTAATGACTTTGTTATTTTCCGTCTGGGCGATATCATTCTTTCGAAGGCTGAAGCTCTTTGGAGGAAAAATCCAGCAGATGCTACAGCTTTGGCTTTAGTCAATAGTTTCAGAACAAGAGCGGGAGTTACTCCCTACACTTCACTAACTGCTGATAATTTGTACGCAGAGCGTGGAAGAGAGATGTATGCAGAAATGACTCGCAGACAGGATCAGATCAGGTTTAATACCTGGGGCAATCCATGGTGGGAGAAGAAGGCCAGCGGACCTACTTACAAGCTATTCCCTATTCCAAAACCACAAACTGACGCTAACGCTAAATTGGTTCAAAATCCTGGTTATACAGGAGGTTGATTATTCTTGGCTTATTCAATAAAAAAGCCCCGCTTAGGCGGGGCTTTTTTATTTATGAGGAGCTCATATGAAACGCAAGTGTTTCATGCTTTTACTGAATTGATTATTAAATTTGAGGTCGCTTATTCTTTTGCATACCAGTGAGGACTTTTTTATATTCTGTGCTATTCTTTTTCGGTATGTTTTTGATTGTAGCTTGTGATATAGCCAGCAAGGAAGAGTCACCTGTTACTCGTTTCAAACTTCTTTCTTCTACTGAATCAGGAATCGATTTTGTGAATCAACTTGATTATACAGAAGAGCTTAATACCTACACCTTCAAAAATTTTTATAATGGTGGCGGTGTGGGGTTAGGAGATTTCAACAACGATGGTTTTTTGGATGTTTTTTTTTCAGGGAACCTGGTTCCAAATAAGCTGTATCTAAATACTGGTAAGGATTCCTCTGGAAAGGCTGCTTTCCGCTTTAAAGATATTACGGAGAAGTCAGGATTAAGTATACCAGGTGTTTGGACAACTGGGGTAAGTTTAGTCGATATCAATGCCGATGGGCTTTTGGACATCTATTTGTGTAAGTCTGGCCCGCCCTCGAACTTCAGAAGATACAATGAACTCTTTATTAACAATGGAGACCTTACCTTCACTGAAAAAGCGAACGAATATGGTTTAGATTTTGAAGGTCTTTCCGTGCATGCTGCATTTTTTGATTTAGATAGAGATGGTGATCTGGATTGCTATCTTTTAAATAATTCTATTCGTTCTGTAGGCGGGTATGACCTGCGCAGGGATCAACGCAACACTCCAGACGTACTAGGCGGTAATAAGTTATTGAGAAATGATGCTGGTAAATTTATTGACATCAGTGAGGGTGCTGGGATTTACCGAAGTGCTATTGGGTTTGGCCTTGGCGTTACCATTGGCGATATCAATAAAGATGGATGGTCGGATATTTATGTTTCAAATGATTTTTTTGAAAAGGACTATCTCTATATCAACAATCGGAATGGGACATTTAGCGAATCGATAGAGGCCTATATGCGTGAAATCAGTATGGGGTCTATGGGTGCTGATATGGCGGACATTAACAACGATGGCTTACCCGATATTTTTGTTACTGAAATGCTCCCTGAGTCAGATGAACGCTTAAAAACGACAAGCCAGTTTGAAACATGGGATAAGTACAAGAGGAGTGTGGATATGGGGTATTTTCATCAGTTCAGTCGCAACGTTTTACAACTGAATAATGGCGATGGATCGTTCAGTGAAATAGCAAGACTGGCTGGTGTACAAGCAACAGATTGGAGTTGGGGTGCATTGATTTTCGATATGGACAACAATGGGTGGAAAGATATTTTTGTTGCCAATGGAATTTACAAAGATCTTCTTGATCAAGACTATGTGAATTTTGCTGCTAATCCGGATATAGTAAGACGGATTATGCAACGTGAGAAAAACGTCATTAAAGGATTGATTGATTCGATCCCTTCTACTAAGGTGTCAAATTATGCATTTCAGAATAAAAGCAATTTGAAATTTATAAACATGGCCAAGAGTTGGGGATTGGATGACCCTTCGTTCTCAAATGGTTCGGCATATGGAGATTTGGACAATGATGGAGACCTGGATTTAGTTCTGAACAATGTTAACATGCCAGCCTTTGTATATGAAAACAGGTCTACAGAATTAAACCCTGAAAACAAGTGGCTTAGCTTTTCTCTTTCTGGCGAAAACGGAAACTCACTTGCCATTGGAACTAAAATAACATTGAAAGTAAATGGCCAAAAGTTTTATCAAGAGCTTTCGCCCATGCGTGGATTTATGTCAACGGTTGACTATAAGATTCATTTTGGCCTCGAGAAAATCTCAACTATTGATTCTGTCCTTGTTGAGTGGCCGCTTGGTAAAGTTACCATTCTAACCAATGTACCTACAAACCAACATGTTAAGTTGCATGAGAAGGATGCTATACAAAAAAAATTAGTAGGTGAGAAGCCGAGCCGACAAAAGTCAATTTTTAAGGTTATTGATGATCTGCCAGGAGCTAAGTTTATTCATGTTGAGAATGATTTCAATGACTTTGACACGGATCGTCTTTTGTTTAACATGGTTTCAAATGAAGGTCCGTGCTTATGTACCGGTGACGTAAACGGAGATGGTCTTATTGACTTTTATGGCGGTGGTGCAAAGGATCAAGCCGGAAGCCTTTACCTTCAAAAAAAATCAGGCTCATTCACAAAATCGAATGAACTTGTTTTTGATTCTGATAAAAGCTCTGAAGATACTGATTGCCTTTTTTTTGATGCAAATGGGGATGGTAAATTGGATCTTTATGTAACCAGCGGTGGACGGGAATTCTCTTCTGTTTCAAGTGCCTTACTTGATCGATTATATTTTAACAGAGGCGAAGGTACGCTTGAAAAGAGCCAACAACTGCTTCCGGTGTCCACCCGATTTGAAAGCACCTCAACGGTAGCTGCTATTGATTATGATAAAGATGGCGACATCGATCTTTTTGTTGGCACTAGGCTCATACCATCTCTTTATGGGGTGCCTGGTAATGGATATCTTTTAAGTAATGACGGCAAGGGCAATTTTCAGAATATAACCCCTATTCATGCCCCACAACTTTTGGAAGTTGGGATGATCACTGACGCAAAATGGCTGGACGTCAATAATGATTCTAGACCTGATTTGGTGGTAACAGGTGAATGGATGCCAATTATGATATTCGTCAATGAAGACAATAATCTTGTTGACAGGACCCAAGAGTATGGGTTATACAAGACAAATGGCTGGTATAATTCTATCGAAACTGGGGATTTTAATAAAGATGGATTGATTGATTTTGTTGCAGGTAACCATGGACTTAATTCGCGATTCAAAGCTTCAGAGGAAGAGCCAGTTTCATTGTATGTCAATGACTTTGACCAGAATGGAACGATTGAGCAAGTTCTTACGCGATTTGTTGACGGGGTTTCCTATCCTCTCGTATTGAGGCAGGATCTGGTTGGCCAAATTCCATCTTTAAAGAAAAAATACCTTCATTTTAAAGATTATAAGAATAAGACGATTACTGATATTTTTGCACCAAATCAACTCGCTGGTTCAACAGTGTTGAATGCATTTACATTTGAAACATCAATTTGGATTAATCAAGGAAAGGGACCATTCAAAAAGGTAAATTTGCCAATTCAAAGTCAGTTTTCGCCAGTCTATGCGATAGCAGTTGATGATTTTGATGGAGATAATAACCTGGACATACTTATGGGAGGCAATTTGTATAGAGCCAAACCTGAGACAGGAATATATGATGGTAGCTATGGACTTTTTTTAAAAGGTGATGGCCAAGGTAATTTTGATGCAGTTTCTTCAACTGCTTCAGGTGTCTTGATTAAAGGCGAGATAAGGTCGTTGAAGAAGATGAATTATAAGAAACAGAGGATGGTTCTTGTCGGAAAGAATAATGATAAGATGGAAGTATTGAGCTATTAAATTGTGTGCTAATGAAACAGAATGAGTTTTTAATCGGTTTTTTGGTGTGTTTAACTTTGCTTTTGAATGCATGTGATGGAAAAAAGTTTTCTGGCGCATCAACAGATCAAAAAAAATTAGACAGCCTATTTTTAGGTATATCAATGGGAATGGAGCAGAAGGCATTTTATGATTATTGTTGGGAAATGAATAACAAAAAGATTTTTAGGCATGGCCCGACCAATCAAAGTGTGGAGTATACTCTAACCGATGAATTGACTAGTCCGGTTGTGATGCAGTTTTATCCTAATTTCTACGAGGAAAAAATTTATGAGATGCCTGTCCTATATAACTTCGAAGCATGGGCTCCCTGGAACCGGGAATTCTCATCGGATTCTCTGATAGTTAAGTTGTTGCCCTTATTTAAAAAATGGTACGGTGACGATTTTCAAACCCTTCAACATCCGGTTCAAGGAACGGTTTACTATCAAATGAAAGGGAGAAGAAGAATTAATTTATTTATCAGAGATGATCAATTCGTACAGGCTGTATTTACAAATTTGAAAGTGGAAAAGGAGATCAAAGAGTTGCAGAAAGAAAAATCTAAAGCTAAATGATCCGTCAATAATAGATGAAACTTTCAGATATTAAAGATCACTCTTGCCAACGCTTTTTAGCAATTTTTTCAATTGTTTGGTTGCTGGTAAGTTGCTCATCGGTAGAGCAAAAGAAGGAGCTAACCTTATTTACCGAAATTCCCACTTTGGAAAGTGGGATTAATTTCATTAATTCGTTACCCTTTGATAAGGACTTTAATATCTACACCTATCGCAATTTCTATAATGGTGGTGGAGTTGCCTTAGGCGATATCAATAATGATGGTCTCATCGATATATATCTTACTTCCAACTTAAGTTCTAATAAGCTATACCTCAATAAAGGTGATTTTAAGTTTGAGGATGTAACAGATAAGTCAGGAGTAGCAGGCAAGAGCGCTTGGTCTACTGGGGTTAATATGGCCGATGTCAATGGAGACGGATTGATCGATATCTATGTCTGTAATTCAGGTGATATTAAGGGTGGTAATAAAAAGAATGAACTCTTTATTAATAATGGCGATCTTACGTTTACCGATAAAGCAGAGGCGTATGGCGTAGCTGATGCTGGATATACAACTCATGCGGCTTTCTTTGATTACGATAAAGATGGAGATCTTGATCTTTATATCCTTAATAACTCGTATCAATCAATTGGAAGTTTTAATCTCAAAAAAAATGAGAGACCAAAACGTGATGTTCTTGGCGGAGATAAGTTGATGAGGAATGAGGGTGATCGTTTCGTAGATGTAAGTGAAGAAGCTGGAATTTATGGAAGTGTTATTGGATTTGGATTGGGGGTTACGGTGGGGGATATTAACAAAGATGGATGGCCAGATATCTATGTTTCCAATGACTTCTTTGAGCGAGACTATTTATATATCAACAACAAGAATGGCACCTTCAAAGAATGCCTACCTGAACAGATGCGTTCTATCAGCGGTGCTTCCATGGGTGCTGATTTAGCAGATATCAACAACGATTCGTATCCTGACATTTTTGTTACAGAGATGTTGCCACATGAAGATGCACGTCTTAAAACAGTCACCACATTTGAAAACTGGGATAGGTACCAATACAGTGTCAGCAACGATTATTACCATCAATTTACTAGAAACATGCTGCAGCTTAACCATGGGGATGGAAGCTTTAGTGAGATTGGAAGGTTAGCTGGTGTAGAAGCAACAGATTGGAGCTGGGGAGCACTCATGTTTGACATGGACAACGATGGACTTAAAGATATTTTTGTTGCCAATGGCATCTATCAAGATTTGACCAATCAGGATTATCTTCAATATGTTTCCAATGATGAGGTTGTAAAGTCCATCGTATCTGGCAAAACGGTTGACTACAAAAGATTGGTGGAGTCAATTCCTTCTACAGCAATTCCAAATTTTGCATTTAAGAACGAGGGCAATTTGAATTTTGTTGACAAGGCACAGGAGTGGGGGTTGGGTGTACCAGGCTTTTCAAACGGTTCAGCATATGGTGATCTCGACAACGATGGCGATTTGGATTTAGTCATAAATAATGTCAACTCATTGACATCAGTCTTTCGGAATGAGACAAACCAATTGTTACCACAAAATCATTTTTTGAAATTTGAATTAAAAGGATTGGATAAAAACACATTTGCATTTGGCACCAAAATTACCATTACTAATAAGGATGATATTTTTTACTTAGAGCAAATGCCGATTCGGGGATTTGAGTCATCAATGGATCCCAGGCCTAATATTGGCCTTGGATTAATTGATACAGTTGAGCAAGTCCTCATAGAATGGCCTGATGGAAATGCTAACATCTTGTCAAATGTTGCCACTAATCAAACTATTCAATTAGATCAACGAAATGGGATTGAATTAGAATCTTCAATTCTTCCTATAACCAAAAGCGCAGGAACAATTTTTGAACCCTACAAGAATAATATCGAGTTTACTCACGTTGAGAATGAGTTCGTTGATTTTGATAGAGACCATTTAATTTACCAAATGCTTAGTTCTGAAGGCCCGAGAATGTCAGCTGGAGATATTAATGATGATGGGCTCGATGACCTTTATATTGGTGGAGCAAAGGATCAGGCTGGCGGCTTGTTCCTTCAAACAGCTACCGGAGGCTTTAGAAAGTCTGTTCAGGTGGACATGGAAGCAGATAGAGCATCCGAAGATATGGGTAGTTTGTTTTTTGATGCGGATCAAGATGGCGATCAGGATTTATACGTTTGTAGTGGCGGCAATGAATTCTCTACTAGCTCTACTGCCTTGATCGACCGTTTGTATTTTAATGACGGCAAAGGTAAGTTTAAAAGGTCATCCCAAATTTTGCCGGTATCAAAATTTGAGAGTACCTCTACTGTCAAATCAGGAGATTACGATAGTGATGGAGATTTGGATCTTTTTGTTGGTGTTCGCTTACTTCCTTTCTCATATGGATTACCAGTGAATGGGTATATATTGAATAATGATGGGAAAGGAATTTTTACTGATGTATCAAATAAAATCGCACCTGATTTACAGAACGTTGGAATGATAACGGATGCATCATTTAGCGATGTGGATGGCGATCATGACATTGATTTAGTTGTAGTGGGCGAGTACATGCCTATTAAAGTATTTATCAATGAAGGCGGAAAATTTATTGACAGAACCTCCACTGTTGGTTTACAGAAAAGTAATGGATGGTGGAACAGGGTAGAACCAGCTGATTTGGATAATGATGGTGATGTGGATTTTGTGGTCGGTAACCACGGCTTAAACTCCAGGTTCAGAGCTACTGAGGACAAGCCAGTATGCATGTATGTCAATGATTTTGATCAGAATGGCACATTGGAGCAAGTTGTTTGTACATACAACGGTGATATTAGCTATCCTATGGCGTTGCGACATGATTTGGTTAGCCAGATACCATCGTTAAAGAAAAAATACCTGAAGTATGAGAATTACAAGAATCAGACTGTGACTGAGATATTCACCCCAGAGCAAATGAAGAACGCGCTTAAGTTAGATGCCTACAATTTTTCGACAAGCATATTGATAAATGATGGCCATGGAAATTTTGCAATAAGAGCCCTTCCGGTAGAAGCGCAATTTTCTGCCACCTATGGAATTGAAATTGCTGATTTTAATGAAGACGGAAATCAGGACATTCTTTTAGGCGGTAATTTCTACAAGACAAAACCAGAAGTTGGGCGATACGATGCCAGTTACGGCTTGTTGCTTGAAGGAGATGGCGAAGGAAATTTTGAGCCAATCCCTGCACAAGAGTCTGGTATTCGCATAGCTGGTGAGGTAAGGGATATCATTTCCATTTCCACAGCAAAAGATAAATTGATTCTGGTCTCGCGCAACAATGAGTCGGTATTGACTTTTACCACTAAGCGAAGATAAGTGGCCCAACATTTTTTTTTAAAGAGCAAGATCCTACCTGCCACAGTGCTTATATTCGGCTTGCTCTCCTGTAGTATAAAGGAGAAGCAAGTTAGTAAAACTCTTTTTTACAGCGTTTCATCCTCCGAATCGGGTATTGATTTTAGGAATAGATTAACTGATACAGATGAATTAAATATTATAGATTATCTGTATTTCTATAATGGGGCGGGAGTTTCTGCAGGAGATATCAATAATGATGGGCTTGTTGATCTTTATTTCACGTCCAACCAGGAGTCAAATAAATTGTATATGAATAAAGGAGGCCTTCAATTCGAAGACATCACAAGGAGTGCAGGTGTTTCTGGGGTAGGTAATTGGAAGACAGGAACTACCATGGCAGATGTTAATGCGGATGGCTTGCTAGACATTTTTGTTTGTGGGGTTGGAAACTACAAGTCATTTGAAGGTAGAAATCAATTGTTAATTAATAATGGCGACTTAACATTTTCTGAGCGGACTGAAGAGTTTGGTCTGGCATTTCAAGGCTTCTCAACGCAAACTTCTTTTTTTGATTTTGATAATGATGGAGACCTTGACATGTATTTATTAAATCACTCTGTCCATACCACACGATCTTATGGAGATATGATGCTGCGGTATGAAACTGATTCTTTGGCAGGTGATAGATTGTATCGTAACAACTTAACAGAAACAGGTAAAACCTATTTTCAGGATGTCACTATGTCGGCAGGAATATTGAGCAGCCATATTGGATATGGTTTAGGCCTGTCCGTTTCCGATCTTAACAACGATGGCTATCAAGACATTTATGTTTCAAACGATTTTAACGAAAACGATTACTTATACATTAACCAAAGGAATGGCACCTTTAAACAGGAGTTAGAAAAATCGTTTTCACATTCAAGCCGTTTCTCAATGGGAAATGATATTGGGGACATTAACAATGATGGATGGCTCGATATAGTTACGCTTGATATGCTTCCCAAGTCAGAAGAAGTACTAAAAACATCTGCTGGCGAAGATGCCTATGAAATTCAGCAGTTTAAACTTTCTTATGGCTATAAGTATCAGGTGGCGCGTAATGCTCTCCAATTAAATCGAGGAAGAGTTGGGAGCGATCAGCTTCGTTTCATTGATATTGCTCCGTTTGCCAAAATTGAAGCCACGGATTGGAGTTGGTCACCTCTATTGGCAGATTTTGACAATGACGGCTATAAAGACCTTTTTATTGCTAATGGAATTGTTAAAAGACCGAATGATCTTGATTATATAAATTTTATTTCAAATGACTCGATTCAACGTTTTGCGTCCGACCGACAATTGATTGATAAAATGCCAGTTGGAAGAGCATCAAATTATTTTTACCGTAACCAGGGTGATTTGACCTTTGAAGATGTTTCGAAAGAATGGATCGGTACCGAACCAGATCTTTCTAACGGTTCAGCTTATGCTGACCTTGACAATGATGGTGATCTAGATTTGGTAGTAAATAGGATCAATGACGAGGCTCTTGTCTATAGAAATGATTTGTCTCGCGACTCGGTTTTTTTTGTAAAGTTCAAACTCGAAGGTGACCTTAAAAATAGTTTCGGCATTGGGGCTAGAGTTATTGTCTACCGAGGTGATGATAGAATAGTACATGAGCAGTTACCCTCACGAGGGTGGCTTTCTTCTAGTGATTACCTGATCCATGTTGGATTAGGGGCCAACAAGTCAATTGACTCTATTTCTATTATTTGGCCTGGCGGTAAGTCACAAATATTGAAGTCAATTGAAGCAAATCAGACTATCACAATTAGACAAATTGATGCTACTATCAACTGGAATTTTGCTGCCCCTGAGAAGGCAGTGACTTTATTTGCACCTTTTGATAATATTAAATTCGAGCATCAGGAGAATGAATTTGTTGCTTTTAATGTAGAGCCGCTTATACCTCACATGTTATCAACACATGGTCCAAAAATTTCTGTTGCTGATGTTAATGGCGATAGACTTGACGACTTTTTTATCGGTGGTGCTTCTGGTCAACCAGGAAGTTTATTTGTTCAAGGCAAACAAGGTGTATTCAATACTTCACAGCAGACGGTAATAGCTGCTGACTCGATGGCAGAAGATGTTGCGTCTGCATTCTTTGATGCAAATAAAGATGGAATGCCAGACCTTATTGTAGTTGGGGGAGGGCAGGAGTATTCTGGTGCTAATGTAAATTTAATGCCTCGACTTTATTTGAATTCAGGAACAGGAAAGTTTATAAATTCAAAAAAGAGCATTCCAAATATTTTTGTGAATGCTTCTTGTGTGAAGCCGGCCGATATTGACAATGATGGAGATATTGATTTGTTTATTGGAGGCAGATCACTAAACGGTCAATACGGTCTTAATCCTAGTAGCTATATACTTATAAATAATGGAAATGGAAATTTTAGTGATGAGACATCAATTTTTTTTCCGGAAGCAGACCACGGAGCAATAGGAATGGTAACTGATGCTTTATGGCTCAACTTGAATGGGGATAAAAAGCTAGACCTTATTGTTGTCGGGGAGTGGATGCCTATCACAATCTTTATCCAAAATCAATCTGGAATATTTGAAGATCAGACAGAGGCCTTCAGTTTATTGAATACTAAAGGATGGTGGAATACTATTTCTTCTGGTGACTTCGACTCGGATGGAGATGTGGATTTTATTGCAGGTAACTTGGGACTTAATTCAAGGTTACGTGCAAGTTTAACCGAACCGGTCAGTATTTTGATTGGCGATATTGATAAGAATGGAAGCCTAGATCAGATACTGACTTATTTTAATAAGGGCGTACGGTATCCATTTATTTCGCGTGATCAGTTGGTCAAGCAAGTTCCCTCTTTGAAGAGGAAGTTTCTTATATATGAAAATTATAAATCAGTTCAACTAGAAGACATTCTTTCGCAAGAGGACATAACGAATTTTATCCGTAAGGATGCATATACTTTTTCTTCTGTATATCTTGAAAACAGCGGCAACGGTAAATTTTCCATCCATGAATTGCCAAATGAGGCTCAATTTTTCCCCATCTTTTCATTGTGTGTTGATGACATAAATAAAGACGGCCGTTTGGATTTTCTTGCTAGTGGTAACTTATTTGCTACACAACCTGATTTTGGGCGATATGATGCCGGACTTGGTTTGGCAATGCTAGGTAACGGTAACGGTAATTTTTCCACGATTTCTAACTCAAAAACAGGATTACTTGTCAATGGTGAAGGACGAGATATCGTAGTTGTCAGAACTTCGAAAAGCAAAAAGGTTTACCTATTTTCACAGAACAATGACATTTTAAAAGCATTTAAAATCAATTAACATGAAACTTTATTTAAGCACTGTTCTTTTGCTATTCGTTATGTTTTTCAGCTATGGTCAATCAGATAACACATGGACCATTGAAGCTAAAAATATTGACCCATCCAATTATTATGGAGTGACTGTAGCTAATGGAATTGTTGGCTTAGTGTCATCGCCAGACCCCATGAAGGTTAAGGATGTTGTTCTTAATGGTGCTTTTGACACTTATAGCAGAGGACGAGTAGATAATATTCTGAAAGGATTCAATTTTATAAATATGAATTTGGATGTAGATAATCAGCGCATTGACCGAAAAAATATTTCAGGGTTTAGACAGTATTTAGACATGAAGAAGGCATTGCTGATTACCGAATTTGACTTTCAGGATAAAATTCATGTCAAGCATTCTTTAGCGGCTCTTCGTCATTTACCCTTTAGTGCACTTACTACAATTGAAATTGAAGCCAAGAAGGATGTGATGGTCAGTCCGGCCAGTGTAATGGAATCTCCTGATATCCTTCGCGATGTTAAAAATCTATATGCTGTTATTGATCGACCTCATGTTAAAATTCCCTTAATGACTTCTGTTGGGAAAAGCCCTTCAGGTAAGCACACTGTAGCGGCATCTACTAGTTTCATTTTTGAGAAAAACGAGATTCCTCCACTTGTCCATGAGGATTGGGATTATAATATGCACTTGACAAAATTTACCAAGCAATTGAAAGCAGGGGAGAAGTTTAGCTTTTGTGTGGTAGGTTCTGTTATTTCCTCTGCTCATATTTCTGATGCTCACAATGAAGCCGAGCGATTAACTATCTATGCGATGTTAGAAGGTCGTGATAGGTTGATGAATGCTCATTTAAAAGCATGGGAAGATTTATGGAAGAGTGATATCGTGATCGAAGGTGATCCACAGGCTCAACTTGATGTCCGTTTTGCTTTGTATCATTTATACTCTTTTGCAAGGGAAGGTACTGCATTCAGTTTATCTCCAATGGGCCTTTCTGGTCTTGGATATAACGGCCATGTTTTTTGGGATACGGAGTTATGGATGTACCCGCCACTGCTAGCCTTAAAGCCGGAGATGGCCAAGTCTCTTTTGGAGTATCGCTTTCAACGATTGGAAGCAGCCAAACAGAACGCCTTCAGTCATGGATATAAAGGAGCCATGTTTCCTTGGGAGTCTGCAAGCGAGGGACAAGAGGTAACACCTGTATGGGCACTCACAGGTCCGTTTCAACAGCACATTTCAGGTTGTGTAGGTTGGGCATTCTGGAAATATTATCAAGTCACAAAAGATAAGCAATGGCTGCGCGACCGAGGTTATCCACTTTTAAAGGAAGTAGCGGACTTTTGGTCAAGTAGGGTAGAGCGAAAGGGACCTGGACGGTATGAAATTAATAATGTGATTGGTGCCAACGAATGGCAAGAGAACATTGATAATAATGCCTTTACGAATGGAATGGCTATTACAGTATTGAGATATGCAACTCAGTCTGCAAAAGAGCTAGGCATTGCTCCCAACCCGGATTGGGATTTGGTCGCTCAAAATATTCCAATCCTGAAATTTCCGGATGGAACGACCAAAGAAAACGAAACATATGACGGTGTAGAAATTAAGCAAGTTGATGCGAATTTGTTGTCCTATCCGTTGGAGATCATTACCGATAAGGCTCAAATAGAGAAAGATCTTAAATACTATGAAGGAAGAATGTCACCTAATGGACCTGCTATGGCGCATTCGGCACTTGCAACCCTTTATGCCAGAATTGGAAATCCAGAGAAAGCATATGAATTGTTTGTGAAGAGCTACAAGCCCAATGAAGTTCCTCCGTTTGGTGTACTTGCGGAAACAGCAGGAGGTACGAACCCTTATTTTGCGACAGGCGCTGGTGGGACTTTGCAATGCCTTATTTTTGGGTTGGGAGGACTGAACTTTACAGATACTGGCATTCAACAGTTGAAGACGAAATTGCCGGCTAAATGGAAAAGTCTGGAGATAAAAGGAGTTGGGTTAAGCCGATCAAACTACATAGTGAAAAAATAAATTTCTTCCTGACCTCAATTCATGAAACTGATAAAGATCATTTTCATTTAACTCAAGCTTGAGGTATTTTTGTTAAATTTTATTTTATGATTCGTTTCAATTGGATTGTTTTGGTCGTTTTGGTTGTTGGCTGTACGTCAAATTCAGGTGAGTATAAAGCAAAGGTCCAAAATCCAGACTTTACACATCGCACCCTTAAGAAAATAACCGATTTAATAGTCCATGATATTTTTTCACCTCCTGTAGCGAGTAGGATTTATGCATACGTAAGCATTGCAGGATATGAGGCAATTATACCTCAGGACAGAAAATACATTAGCATGGCTGGGCAGTTAACGGGTTTTGAGGCCGTTCCTCAGCCAGAAGCCGGGCAGGAATATTGTTATCCACTTGCATCTGTTCAGGCTATGATGAAAGTAGGGAAGGCGCTTGTTTTTTCTGAAGATAAAATGGATGAGTTCTATTCGAAGATCATGCAGGAATTTAGGGATGCGGGAGTACCTGATGAAGTATTTGAAAGGTCTGTTAGTTATGGAATAGCAGTAGCCGACCATGTCCTGGCTTGGTCTTCAAAAGATAACTATAAGCAATCCCGCTCTTTTCCCAAGTATTCCATCCAAAGTGACCCAGCAACATGGAAGCCAACTCCACCAGCATACATGGATGCCGTGGAGCCACATTGGAATAAGATCAGACCGTTTGCGATTGACTCTGCTACACAGTTTGTTCCCGCAAGACCAACTCCATTTTCAATTGACAAGAAATCTCAATTTTATAAGGAGGCTCTTGACGTGGCTGAAATGGGAAAAAATCTCAGCGAAGAGCAGACAAATATTGCTGCATTTTGGGATTGCAATCCTTTTGTGATGAATGTAAAGGGGCACGTTATGTTTGCCACCAAAAAGATTTCTCCAGGTGGGCATTGGATGAACATTACCCGGGTAGCTTGTAAACAATCTAACCTCGATATGTTACAGACTGCAGAAGCTTATGTGAGAGTGTCAGTCTCCTTAATTGATGGCTTTATCAGCTGTTGGGATGAGAAGTATCGGAGTAAATTAATCCGCCCTGAATCCTACATCAATCAATACATCGATGAAAATTGGGTGCCTTTGTTGCAAACTCCACCTTTTCCTGAGTATACCAGTGGGCATAGCGTTATCTCAAGTTCAGCGGCTATAGCCTTATCTGGATTGTTCGGGGAAGCGTTTGCATTTACTGATTCAACGGAAATGGAGTATGGCATGACAGCACGTAGCTTTACTTCCTTTAAACAAGCTTCGGAGGAGGCAGCGGTAAGCCGAATGTATGGTGGCATCCATTACAAGCCAGCCTGTGAAAATGGTAAGATTCAGGGAACAGCGATTGGCAATTTTATTCAGCAGAAAATCAGAACCCGTAAGGAAGTAACGGCCTTTAATTAGTCTTGAATCAAGAGCTTAGTAATTTCATTCTGCCCGTTATCTTTTCGAATGTTGATTAAGTAAAATCCTTTTTCAAATTTTGTTACATCTAATTCCACCGCTTGACCTTGATAGAGAATAGATTTTTTTTCTATTTCTCTTCCAAGCATGTCTTTGAATGATAGTTGTACATATCCATAGAATTTGTCGCCAATTGAAACGTACACTTTTTGCGAGGTAGGATTGGGGTAAATAGCAAATGAACCAGTTGGCTCGTTTTTTATTTCGGTTACTAATTCTGCTTTTGGCGTAGGTTGCTTCACTGTTGTATAAATGTGAAACTCACCAGGCGTTAATGGAAATGTGGCGGTAGGGTCGGTAATTGTTAACGCTTCTCCTGAGAAGTAATCAAACCAAGTTCCTGATTTGGAAAAACCAGGTTGTACAGTAGCGGTGCTTATGGAAAAATTTCCAACGATCGTAACATCCATTGAAGTATGCTGAATGTTGATGGTTCGAGTAGCACCTGATGATTTCCAAGAGGTATTTCCATTTTTGAAAACAGCCTTGTTTGTTTTTACCAAAGAATTAATAGCAGAATAGGTTTCAAATAAGGTTTGTCTTTGAGCGTTGGTATAATAATTTAGACTTCCCGTTCCCCATACTAAAGGTTTGTTATCCAAACGACAATTCTCATTGATACTTCCGTCTGAGCACGAGTTAATACTTTTATCATATCCAAGTTCCTGAAATTGCCAAAGCATTTTGCTGCCTGGCAAGGTATATAGAAATGCTGCCGCCATTTTCATCCTGTCCAAATAGGTTCCTTCATCTTTGATGTCGTAAGTTGTTGAACTAGCCCCATTCGTCTTCATTTCAAAAGGCACACGTTCTTCATCATGACTTTCCATATAGGTGACATGAGTTTTAGCTAAGGCATTTCCAAATGATTGGCTTGTGTTTCCTTTCATTGCTTCCCGAAAATCAAAATTTAGATTTCGCCATAATATCATTCCCTTCGAAGCTAGATTAGCCTCTTCCGATTCATCAGCAAAATGTTCAAGAATAACTAGGGCCTTTGGATTTACCTTAAGAATTTCAGTGTTGATGCGGTTTAAGATGTCAATTCTAGAAGCATCGTAAGTGCTCCATACTCCAACATCACCACCAGATTTAGTTTGGGTAAATCCTTTTGATAAATCAAATCTAAATCCATCCACATGATATTCTTTAAGCCAGTATGCTGTTACTGTATCCACAAAAGCTTTGGTATAGGGACTTTCATGATTGAAATCATAGCCAACGTTAAAGGGATGGGTAGCATCTGGATTGAACCAAGGATTATTCACAGCAGGTTTATTAGTGGCTTTGTCCCAATACATTTTTACCATTGAATTTTGCCCGAACGCGTGGTTTAAAGCAATGTCCAATACCACAGCAATTCCTTTTTGATGAGCTTTGTCAATAAAAGTTTTAAGATCATTCTTTGTTCCATACATCTTGTCTGGAGCGAGAAAATAGGAAGGATTATAGCCCCAACTTAAGTTTCCTTCAAACTCCATAATGGGCATCAGCTCTATGGTATTAATCCCGAGACGTTTAAAATAATTTAGAGAATCAGTAAGGTCTTTATATCGTCTTGATCCAATAAAATCTCTAAGCAGTAGTTCGTATATCAGCAATTCGTCTTTAGCAGGTGGCATGTAACTCGTTTCGTTGGCAGACCAACTAAATGGAGTTTGCCCGGTTTGTAAAACTGAAGCAATTCCATTCTCGGTTCGGATATTGACAGGCAGATTTGGATAGGTGGATGAAGGAATTGATGCATCGTTAAACGGGTCTGAGACTTTGTCTGAAAGTGGGTCGCCAATTTTAATCGTTCCTTCTACCCAATACTGAAAGATATACTCTTTTTGAGATTGAAGTCCAGTAATTTCTAGCCAAAACCTTTCTCCATCAGGTGTTCTTTTCATTAGAAAATTATCATCCAACTTCCAATTATTGAAATCACCTAAGAGGTATACAAAATCCTTGCCTGGTGCTAATAGAGCTAAGACAGCTTTTGTAGGATCATTTGAAAAATAGTTAATTCCATCTTTAATGCCTGAAGGCAGGCTTTGCGTGAAGGTAGCGCTGCGGAAGATAACAGAAAAGTTGGCGATAGCTTCAGCAGAAGTAGTATTGAATGTTGCTACTGATTTTATCTTTATGCTACCGGAATTAACAGGTAAGTAATTAACTTGAAGTTGTGATGCGTTGTTGACGGAACCCACTGACTGGAATCCAGCTCCAGCATCTACAAATAATTGAATGGAGTTTGCCACAGGCGAAGCTTCGGTAGTAATGGTAATATTTTTTCCCTGCTCTACGAAAATTTGATTACTTGAAGGGTCGGGGCTAACAATGGCTACAAAATTGTCCAATGCAAGTTTTACATAAATATCAGGAGAGGTTTGCTTGGAGCCATTGGCATTTCTAAATACAAGGGCAAGCCAAAAGATGGGAGTTCCTGCCGGTACTTCAAAATATTGGCGGAGAGTTGGAGATAGCTCCAGTTTCCATTTACCAGGCTCTCCAACTATTGTAGTCATCTTCCCAATACCATCATCTTTTCCCCAATTCCCTTTTACATTTCCCCAATCCGACCCAGTAGGAGTGGGTGTATTTTTTGTGACAACACCAGCATGTGCATAGATGTTTGCCTCGGTTGCTAGTGGCGTACCTGTTGCATCAAATGTAATCGTTATACGAGCTTCTGAAGTTGCGTTGGAAGGTGAGAGTGTAACCTGACCTAATAGACTTTTCGAAAAGAGTATAAGGAATAAGAAAATACTACTCTGGAGATTAGTCATGCCGTTTTTGTCTAAAACTTTCTTATAGTAAAGATATTAAAACCAAATTGGCCTTTCATAACTGCTATTTCGTAAGCTAGTGCATTCAATACAACGAAAGGGATAACTATTTGAATTATAATCATTATTGACAAAGTCACACTTTCCATTTAATATGGGAAAAGGTAATTCGTAGGAATGAATAACAAATCGTTGATAGGTTTGGTTGACTGCCTGGAAATAGCCTGAAACTTTTTCTCTTGGGTTATTGACGTTTATTACATTACCAGTTATTTCTGCGGGGGGGGAATCGAAAATGGAACCCACCTGGTTGGCTAAAATATTTACTTTTCTCCAATATTCATGCGATTCCATTGTTATTGAGGATTGATAAGTGGTTAAGTAATGCTTCTCTAGAAAAGACCAATCGATTAACCGAGAAGCAACCAATTGATTCTTTATTGACTTTGACGTAATTGAAGATCCATCATAGAGCACGATCCTTTGTGGATCTGCGTTTTGGGAGATATAACAGGGTGGTGGAGTTACATTAAATGGATCAGGAAAATCAGTTGGAGATAAAATAAAGGTCTCTTCCACATTCCACTTCAAGAAAGTGGTAGTTGGTTTCGTTAGGGTTGAATTAGCGTAAACTTTTACAAGATTTTCTTTGGTAAAAACACCTTCTGCATCTGTAATGGTTTCTCCAACAATTTCGTAATACACAGAATCTAAACTAGATGTTTCAGGCATCTTTTCAGGAGTTGATTCATAAGATCTTCCGTCAAAGAGCGTAATTTCAATGTTATAGGTTTGACCGGGGATCCCAACATAGTTTTGCAAAACATAGGTACCTGGTCTTGAAAAATCTTCTATGTATGAAAAAGAACTGCCATTTTGGTCTCTCAGTGTTACTGTCGCTTCGCTCTCTGGGAATTGAAACCTCGATAAATCGGCTGTTCTACCTATTTCAACAATATTTTTTTCATTCATTGTACTTATTTGCCCTGAGATGATTATTCGTCCACCTGTTTTATCTACTGTGAAGTCTATTGGAGTAAGGCAACTTATAAAGGAGGCAAAAAGCAATAGATAAGTAGTAGGCTTAATAATTCTTTTAATATAATACTGCATCTCCATCAGAATTTGAAATTGTATGTCAAGGATGGAAGCGCTGAACCTAAAACTGAAAGTTTATAAGGCTTGGGTACAAAGAAGGAGGAAGAAGGCCTTTGGTAGAAAACTGAGTACGCATTCTCTCTTCCAAAAAGATTATAGACAGAGAATACCAACGAGTCGTCAAAATCCTTTACAATATCTCCAATCGTGAATGAAAAATCCAAACGTACATAATCAGGAATATTGTATTTATTTCTTGCAGAATAGACGGGTACAACTGTGCCATCTACAATATAACTTGATTCTATTGCAGTCAAAGGACGTCCAGTGTTATAAGAGAAGATAAATGAGAACGCTCCAGAGTTTCTGGTTCTTCTGTTAGTGACAATATTTAGTGTATGCGGTTTATTGTAATTGGATGGAAACCACGCCCCCTCATTTATCGACTCCGATGGAAACGGTGATGACACCTTAACTTCTGTTTGAGAGTATGTGTATGAGGCCCACCCAGTCCATTTACCTTTCAGTTTACGAATGTATAGTTCAGCGCCATAGGCCCTTCCTTGCCCCGATAACAGCTCTGTTTCGAGGTGCCGGTTCAGAAATAGCTGGGGAAAATCTTTATACTCAACTAAATTCTGCATGCTCTTATAGAAGACCTCAGCGGATGACTCCCACACGTTTTCATCAAGGTTTAGAAAATATCCGAATGAAAAGTTATCGGCAATTTGTGGAGGGAGATATGAATTACTAACCTGCCAGATATCAATTGGAGTAGGAGAAGTTGTATTTGAAATAAGATGAATGTACTGCCTCATCCTGTTATAACTTGCCTTGATTGATTGACTTGATGTCAGATTAAAGCGCGCAGAAAATCTGGGTTCAAACCCGCCATATGAAGTAATGCTCTCGAATCTTTTATAGTAGCTGGTATCATTTATAGTTGAAGTTGATTTGGGTTGGTTGGGCAAATAGCTGAATACTGTATCTGACCCAATATGTGCGTAGTGCGAATAGCGGAGACCAAACGATACTGATAAGTTTTCAGACACTTTAAAGTCGTCATTCGCAAATACTGAAAATTCAATTCCACTATTTTTATCCACCTGCTTTGACGGAATACTTGGATTCCCTTTGTATCCTTTTTGAGTCTCAGGTGTAGGTAGGTAAGCTACACTTTCAATGCCGGCAACAATGGCATGTTCCTCGGTGGGTGCATAATTGACTGTTTCTTTTAATTGAAAGTAGCTGAGTGTATTGGAAAGCTCTGATGCTTCTATACCAGATGGATCAAACAATGTACTCTTAAATTTACCATACGAAATTGAAGTCACTGGTGAAGCCTTACGGTTGGCCATACTTCTCCATTTTGCATTCAAGACTGTATTGTTCCAATTATAACCGAATTGATTTGCGAATTGAAAAAAGTCCTGACTTGCATAGTAGGTGATATCGACTGTGCTATTTTCAGAAAAACGGTGACTCACAGCTGCAAATCCGTCATAGAAAGAGAGCTTACTTTTTTTTACGTTCGGGTCATCAACTACTTTTAAAAGCCAATTTGAATACGAAGCTCGGCCCGCCAGCAGCAAAGAAGTTTTGTCAGTTTTAATGGGTCCTTCAGCAGTGAAGCGACTAGATATTGGGCCAACGCCTCCCTGATACTTCCATTTTTCAAAATCTCCTCTGCGGGTATTTACTTCTAAAACAGAAGAGGCACGACCACCAAAATTTGCTGGAACATTTCCTTTGTATAAACTAAAATCCTTAACAACATCTTGATTAAAAGCTGAGATGAAGCCCAAAGCGTGTGACGTATTAAAAATTGGGACGTCATTAAGCAGCACTAGATTTTGATCAGTTCGACCCCCTCGCACGTTGAACCCTGCCGACCCTTCACCTACACTACTTACACCCGGCATCAATTGAAGGCTTTTCAATATGTCTACTTCTCCCATTAGTGTGGGGAGCGTCTTTATTTCTTGAATATTTAATTTAGTTAGGCCAGAAAGAGATTCTTTAATATTGCTGTCAATGGCACGAGAGCTGATTATAAGTTCATCAAGAACAATGGAACCTTGCTCCATCTCAATATCAAATACTCCACTGGAAAATACTTTAACTTTAAAGTATTGGGGTTTCATTCCAACATGCCTTACCATCAGCCGATATTTTCCTTTTGGTAACTCTAAGTAGTACTCTCCAAATTGATTCGTGTAATCAAAATATTTGAATAGGTCTACTGAAATTGAAGCGCGTGTTACAGGCTCTTCTGTTCCTTTAA
The DNA here is from genome assembly GCA_031384515.1 of Bacteroidia bacterium. Classification (GTDB taxonomy): domain Bacteria; phylum Bacteroidota; class Bacteroidia; order Cytophagales; family Cyclobacteriaceae; genus ELB16-189. The sequence goes on along the minus strand of JANNAQ010000078.1, from coordinate 18,901 downwards.
TTTTGATCCATCCTGTGAGGCTAAGATTTGGGTTTTGATTTATTTCAGTCGAGTCACCAATTATGGTCCAGGGCAAATTGTCCCACTCTCCTTGTGCCTTGCATAGCTGAACTGAACACACTACGATTGCTAAACTTAATATCCTAATGACTTGGCGCATTCTTAGACGAAAGTCTTTTTTAAAAACCCGAAATATAGTATTAAGTTTAGAGACAAGTGTGTATTGAACTTTTCGAAATTTAGCTCTAATTAATGTCCTTTAAACCCCAACTTTCATTCTCTCAAATAATCAACATGAACGTTGGTTTTTTTGGGATACAATACAGCTTCGGCCTGCAACAAACAGCAATTAATCCGCTATATACGTTTTTACATGCAAGCCCGGATGAACTTCCGTTATTAAATTTAGCTGGTCCAATGACGGGTCTATTGATTCAACCGATCATTGGCGCCTTGAGTGATAAGACATGGTCCCCAAGATGGGGGAGAAGGAAGCCATACTTTCTGATCGGAGCTATTTTCTGTAGCATTTGTTTGTTTCTTTTTCCATTCAGCAGGGCCCTTTGGATGGCAGTTGGATTATTATGGATTTTGGATGCCGCCAATAATACTGCTATGGAACCCTATCGCGCTTTCATTGCTGATAAGTTAAATACTCAACAGCGGGCAGTTGGTTTTCTGACGCAGAGTTTCTTTACAGGCTTGGGTATAACCTTAGCTAATCTCTCGCTTTACTTTTTTCAAAAGTTGATAACAGGAACCACTTTGACCGATGACGGACAGACTGGCATTCCTTATTGGGTATTTGGATCTTTCTTCGTAGGCGCAATTTGCTCGATAGGTTCTGTTCTTTGGTCGGTCTCTACCACTCCTGAAATTCCTCCTAGTGAGGATGAATTGAAGGCATTAAAGGAAAGTCCAAAGGGGTTGATGGCTCCGTTTAAAGAAATTTTTTCTGCTATCAAAGATATGCCCACCACCCTTTGGCAGTTGGCTCTTGTTTATTTATTTCAATGGTACGCCATGTTTTGTTATTGGCAATTCATTTCCCATAGCATTGCCAAGTCAGTGTGGCACGCTACGTCTAGCACCGATCCCAAACTATATGAAGAGGCTGTCGGTTGGACTGGTTTAGTGAATGGCTTTTATAATATTGTTACTTTCTCTTCCGCATTTGGATTGGTATGGCTAGCTCGTAAAATCAGCGCCAAAAATGTTCACATGGTTTGCCTTGCCTTTGCTGCTATTTCTTTATTTATTATTCCGCATATCGAAAATAAGTTTTTACTCTTCGCCCCGATGATTGGTTTTGGAGTAGCGTGGGCAAGTATGATGGGAGTTCCGTACATCATGGTTGTAGGAAGTATACCCAAAGAACGATACGGTGTTTACATGGGTATTATCAACATGATGATCGTAATACCCATGATCATTCAAACGTTATCATTTGGTTACATCTATAAAAACTTCCTTGGCGAGAACCCTGGCCATGCGATAACTTTTGCCGGGGTGTTACTTTTGGTTGCTTCGTTTGCAACCCTACTGGTCAAGGTTCAAAAATCTGAAGATGAAGTTCCGAATTTTTCGGGAGGGCATTAATCATACGTATATTTAAAGTCAAAATCTATTCAACTTAAACTATTAAATATGTCACCCTATTTGGCAGAATTTTCCGGCACAATGATTCTCATTATTTTAGGAGAAGGAGTTGTTGCCGGTGTTGTTTTAAAAGGAACGAAATCTGAAAATGCCGGTTGGCTAACCATCTGTTTAGCGTGGGGATTGGCGGTGACGCTTGCGATCTATGCAGTTGGCTCAATTAGCGGAGCACATTTGAACCCAGCGATTACAATAGCACTGGCGCTGATTGGTAATTTTCCTGCCGATCAAGTAGTCGGCTATGTTGTAGCTCAATTCGCGGGTGCATTTGTAGGTGCGATAGTAGTATGGCTTCACTATCTACCTCATTGGAAAAATACGGTAGACTCTTCAGCAAAGCTCGCAGTTTTTTGCAACGCCCCCGCAATTAGAAAACCGGTGGAGAATCTTGTCAGTGAAATTATCGCCACCATGGTTTTAGTCTTGGCTATTTTATTTATTGGAGCTAATAAATTTACCGAAGGGTTGAATCCCATTGTAGTTGGGTTACTGATTGTTTCAATTGGCTTAAGCCTTGGAGGAACAACTGGGTTTGCTATTAACCCAGCCAGAGATTTGGCACCTCGTATTGCCCACTTTATTTTGCCTATTCCAGGTAAAAGAGATTCTGATTGGTCGTACTCATGGATTCCTGTTCTTGGGCCGATACTAGGCGGTATTCTCGGGGCAATTATTTATCAACTAGTGTTTTAACTTATTGACATGGCAAAATACATTATCGCACTCGACCAAGGGACCACTAGTTCTCGTGCAGTCCTTTTTGATGAACTAGGTGCAATCAAAGGGATAGCTCAGGAGGAATTCCAGCAAATTTTTCCAACATCTGGCTGGGTTGAGCATGACCCCGAAGAAATATGGAGCTCCCAATTTTATGTGCTGAACAAACTGATTTCTGATCACACAATTAAGGTTGAGTCCATAGCAGCTATAGGCATTACCAACCAAAGGGAGACTACCATTGTATGGGATAAAAAGACGGGTGTGCCAATTTACAATGCCATTGTATGGCAGGATAAGCGTACTGCATCTATTTGCGAAGAGCTAAAGTCAAAGGGATTAACTGAATATATTCGAGAAAATACTGGCCTGGTGATAGACTCTTATTTTTCAGGAACAAAGATTAAATGGATTTTAGACAATGTCGAAGGAGCAAGAAAGAAGGCTGAAAATGGTGAACTAGCTTTTGGCACTGTAGATACATGGTTAATTTGGAAACTGACTGGTGGCAAATCTCATGTTACTGATTATTCAAATGCATCGCGCACTATGGTGTTTAACATTCGAGAATTAAAGTGGGATGAAAAACTTCTGAAGGAATTGGGCATACCTACATCTATGCTTCCAGAAGTAAAACCGTCAGCTGCCAATTTTGGAAATTGGAGTTTTAATGGAAAAGAAGTTCCTATTGCAGGTGTTGCAGGAGATCAACAAGCTGCTCTGTTTGGTCAGGCTTGTTTCGAACCAGGCATGGCCAAGAACACGTATGGAACAGGCTGCTTTATGCTGATGAATACTGGTTCAAGAATCCAGCTTTCTAAAAATGGTTTGATAACAACAATTGCGTGGGGACTTGATGGCAAGGTGGAGTACGCGTTAGAAGGAAGTGTTTTTATCGCAGGTGCTGCTGTTCAATGGCTTCGTGATAGCCTTCATTTGATTGATCAGGCTAAAGACTCTGAATACTTTGCGACAAAGGCGTTGGGGTCAAATGAAGTGTATGTGGTTCCAGCCTTTGCTGGATTAGGCGCACCGTATTGGGACATGTATGCGCGAGGCGCCATTTTTGGATTAACTCGCGATACTGGTAAGGATCATATTATTAAAGCGACTTTAGAATCACTTGCATATCAAACTAAAGATATTCTGAATGCTATGCAGGAAGATGCTGGAGTAAAACTAGCGATGCTAAAAGTGGACGGTGGGGCTTGCGCGAATAACATCTTAATGCAATTCCAAGCTGATATTTTGGGATCTGAAGTTGAACGCCCTGAAGTGATTGAGTCAACTGCATTGGGTGCTGCCTACCTTGCCGGGATTCAGATTGGACTATGGAAGAAAGAGGCGATCATTAAGAATCGAAAAATCCAGAAGCGGTTTACTCCTCAGATGGATGAAGCTACCCGATTTAAACTGTACAAAGGATGGTCGAAGGCAGTTGAGAGAACCAAAGGTTGGGTGGATTGATTTTTATTAAATAACGGATATCGGATAACTACTACAGCCTTCATGAATTTCACCATTTTTCAACGCCAAACAATTGCCTCTAAACTACGATCGGAGAAATTTGACCTGTTGGTTATTGGAGGTGGAATCACTGGCGCTGGTATTGCATTGGATGCAGCTTCTCGTGGATTGAAAGTAGCACTTGTTGAAAAAAATGATTTTGCTTTTGGTACAAGCAGTCGTTCAACCAAGTTGATTCATGGCGGACTTCGCTATTTAAAGCAACTTGAGTTTGGGTTGGTGAAAGAAGTAGGCAGTGAACGTGCTGTTGTTCATTCTCTTGCTCCGCACTTGGTGGTGCCAGAAAAAATGCTCCTTCCACTTTCCGAGAAAAGAGGAATGGGCTATTGGCTAACCTCAATCGGTTTAAAAATGTATGATTTGCTGGCGGGAGTGAAGTCAGAAGATCAGCGAAGGATGCTAACAAAAATTCAAACGTTAAAGTATGAACCATTGCTTCGGAGAGATGACGTAAAAGGTGGAGCCATATATGCGGAATACAGAACAGACGATGCAAGACTTACCATAGAGATCATTAAAACAGCAGTCCAACATGGAGCCACCATTATAAGTTATGCCCGGGCAACAGACTTCATTTATGATAACAAGGACATCTCAGGAATTATCATTGAAGATCAATTAACAGGTGAGAAATTTGAAGTTAAGTCAACAGTCGTTGTTAATGCGGCTGGTCCTTGGGTAGACGAACTTCGCGAAGTAAATAAATCAAAAGAGGGTAAGAGCCTTCATTTAACAAAGGGAGTTCATGTAGTAGTGGCGCATGAAAGATTTCCAGTAAAGCAGGCCATCTATTTTAATGTAGACGATGGCCGAATGATATTTGCCATTCCCAGGGGTAGAAGCACTTACATAGGCACAACTGATACAAATTATAGCGGAGATAAAAATAATGTCTTCACCTCAAGAGAAGACGCAGACTATTTGATTACTGCTGTCAATTCTAATTTTCCATCTATCAAATTAACGATAACAGATTTAGAATCAAGTTGGGCGGGATTGAGGCCTTTAATCCACGAGGAAGGAAAATCTGCATCGGAGCTTTCACGCAAAGATGAAATTTTCGAATCAGTGAGTGGACTTATCTCTATTGCAGGCGGTAAGCTTACTGGTTATCGTAAGATGGCAGAACGAGTTGTCGATTTAGTTATTGAAAAACAGTTCAATGATAGAAGGTTGATGCCATGCATGACGCATAAAATCAAATTAACTCATTCAGATTTTATTGACTTTGTTGCAGTAAAGAGATACACTGTTCTAATAGCAAAGCATTTGATGAAACTTGGTATTCCACAAACCAAAGCAAAATACTTGGTGGAAAATTATGGAAGGCAGGCCGATCAAATACTTGATCGATTAGAGTCTGATTATATTGGTATGGCTCCTGAGTTATCCTTGTTAAAAGCGGAATTGGATTTTTGTCTCCATAATGAAATGGTCTGCTTGCTCCAGGATTTTTTAGTACGGAGAACAGGGCTTATGTATTTTGATATTGGGATAGTGAAAGAGCATAAGCAAGTAATAGCCGAGGAAATGAAGAATAAATTGGAATGGAGTGATGCTATCTATAATTCTGAGCTGGAGCAACTGAATAACTTGATTCAGTCGATCACTAAGTTCAATTGAGAAATTAAAAAAGAATTGATGCACAGTAAAACCTGGTGGAAAGAAGCTGTTGTATATCAGATTTACCCTCGTAGTTTTAAGGATAGCGATGGAGATGGTGTTGGTGACCTTCAAGGGATCATCCAAAAATTAGACTATATTAAAAGTCTTGGGGTAGATGCCGTGTGGCTTAATCCGATTTATAAATCGCCCAATGACGATGGCGGTTATGACATCAGTGATTATTACAGTATCCAACCTGAATTCGGTACGCTAAAGGATTTTGATCAGCTTCTTGAAGGCCTTCATGAAAGAGGCCTCAAACTTATTATGGATTTGGTACTCAATCATTCTTCGGATGAGCACCCTTGGTTTATAGAATCGCGAAAATCCAAAGACAATGATCACCGAGATTATTATTTCTGGAAGAAAGGTCAACATGGGAAGCCTCCCAATAACTGGCCATCCTTCTTTGGCGGCAGTGCCTGGCAACTCGATGAAACCACTGGTGAATACTATCTGCACTTGTTTTCGCGAAAGCAACCTGACCTTAATTGGGAACATCCTAAACTTAGAAACGAAGTTCAGGATCTTATGAAATTTTGGTTGAACAAAGGTGTAGATGGTTTGCGTCTGGATGTAATTTCTGCAATCTCAAAGCGAACCGACTTCCCTGACACCGATACACCTGACTTTAACGAGACCATCCGAAAGTATTATGCCAATGGTCCACGACTAAAAGAATTCATAAGTGAAGCAAGGAGTGAAGTTTGGGATAAATATAATGTGATGACTGTGGGCGAGGGCCCTGGTATAACTCCACAAAATGCGTTAGACTATTTGGATGAGGATCATGGACTGAATATGATCTTTCATTTTGGCCACATGTTTATGGACCAGGGTGCAGGTGGAAGGTTTGATCCTATTCCCTGGAGCATGACCGACTTCAAGAAAGTCTTTAAAACCTGGGATGAAGCTTTTGAAAGAAAAGGCTGGGGGAGTGTGTTCCTGGGGAATCATGATTTTCCACGTATGGTTTCTCGCTGGGGAAACGATAAAGAGTATTGGGAAAAATCATCCAAGCTGCTAATCACTCTTTTGCTTTCAATGCGAGGTACTCCCTTTATTTTTCAGGGTGATGAAATCGGGATGACCAACACAAAATTAAACTCTGTTGCAGAATCCAAAGACATAGAAACCTTAAATGGCTGGCTCGAAGCTCAAAAGCGTGGGGTTAGTGAAAGCGATTTTTTAAAAGCGGCCAATTATTCTGGTCGGGACAATGCCAGAACACCCATGCAGTGGAGCGCTGGAAGGGAAGGGGGCTTCACTACTGGAAAGGGCTGGATGGACGTTAATCTAAATACCACTCTCATCAATATGGAGGCACAAATAGTTGATGATCAGTCTATTTTAAATTATTTCAGGAAGATGGTCGCTTTAAGAAAAGCCAATCCTGTATTGACCTACGGAAGTTATAGGCCCATTGAAACTGGGCTCGACTATGTGTTATCTTTTACTCGTCAGATGGAAAAAGAAAAAGTGATGATTATGCTAAATTTCTCTGACGATACTATTAAATTTCCAATAGGAGATCAGTATACTTCTAACCAATTGATTGGAAATTATGGAGACAATAAGCAGTCTGCCTTACGACCATGGGAAGCGGTAATCTTTGAAACAGAAATCTAACTTGATAAATCAGAAATGACGACTAATTTATGGGGCATTGACTTGGGTGGCACAAAAGTAGAAGGTGCTATTTTGAGATCTGCAGAAGATCCGCAAGTTCTATTTCGCGATCGTTTGCCTACTGAAGGACATAAAGGTTACGATCACATTATCGGCCAGCTTAAATTAGTAGTTGATAAAATGGAGGCATTTGCTGGATACAAAGCAAAAAAAATTGGCATTGCAACTCCAGGCACTCTTGATCCGGGTTTGGGTTTGATGAAGAATAGTAATTCAACAAGTCTGAATGGACGACCTCTTAAAGCAGATTTGGAACGAATTTTAGGCACCGAAGTTTTTATGGCCAATGATGCCAATTGCTTTGCTCTTGCAGAAGCCAACATGGGAATTGCAAAAGAGAAATATCCCAATGCAAAAGTTGTATTTGGAGTGATCATGGGAACTGGTGTTGGTGGTGGTGTTGTAGTAGATGGGAAGGTGATAAATGGATTACAAGGAATTGGAGGAGAGTGGGGTCACAATTTTTTAGATGAATCCGGTGGACCTTGTTACTGCGGCAAAAGTGGTTGCGTTGAAAAAATATTGGCAGGGCCAGCACTCGAGAAATATTATACTTCAATTAGCGGCCAACAAAAGTCTATGCGTGAAGTGTATGATCTTTATAAATTAGGTACTGATCCGTTTGCCAGGCAAACAATAGAAAGGCTTACTCATTTTTTTGGGTTAGCCTTAAGTGTGATCGTTAATATTCTTGATCCTGATGTAATTGTAATTGGTGGGGGAGTTGGCAATATTGAAATTATTTATTCAGATGGTAAGGAATCGTTAAAGAAGTATATCTTTAATAATCGATTGGATACCCCCGTGTTGAAACCAAAGCTTGGTGACAGCGCTGGTGTTTTTGGGGCGGCCTATTTAACTGTTTAATGTTTCATGTTTGAGGTTTCAAGTTATGGAATCTTGAAGCGTTGAACTCAAATGAGGCCATGAACCGTAAGACTGTGAACTTGAGACTTTGAATTTTTAACGTAGAACTTAAAAGTATGAAACGCATAGCTATTCTGGGCCCCATCCCACGCGATCACATTGTTACACATCAGGGAGACTTAATTCAAAAGTGGGGATGTGTAACTCATCCTGTAATTGCTTTGTCTGTTCTTGCTGGAGAAGATATTGAAATTATTCCGGTTGTTCATTTGCGGGCAGTCGACAAAGACAACGTAATGGAAGTCTTTGAAGGATATTCAGGATTAAACAAGAAACACATTACAAGTAAGAATGATCAGGGGGATATTATTAGCCTTCGGTTTTTGGATGTTAACAACCGCGTAGAACGTCAGACAGGATTTATGGATCCGATCATTCCGGATGATGTAAAGGAGCTTTTGGACTGTGATGTTTTTGTATTCATTCCAATAAGTGATTATGAAATATCGCTCGATACTCTCAAATACTTAAGAAAGAAGAGTAAAGGAACTATCATTTTTGATGCTCATGGACCAACCACCGCTTGCTTGGCAAATGGCGAGCGACAGCGAAAATTTTGGATCGATCGAGATCAATGGCTACCCTATATTCATGTGTTAAAAATGAATTTGGAGGAGGCTCAAGCTTCTTGGTTTAAAAAGGAATATGAGCGACAAGATTTTACGATTTCTGAAGAACCGGATCGGGAAGAGCTGCTAAAATTTGCTACGCACTGCATTAGCTTAGGCGTAAAATGTGTTTGTGTCACCGTAGATTCCAGAGGTTGCCTTGTTTATTACAAAGTACGAGGTAAGATAAAAGAGGTCATGGTGCCCGCTGTGAAAGTGGCTCAAGTTATTGATACCACTGGCTGTGGAGATTCTTTTGCTGGCGGAGTTGGCTTTGGATTGCTTCAGGCACCTGGCGACTACGTTAGCGCGGTGCGTTATGGAAATGCGTTGGGTGCGTTGAGAACGCAAGGAAAGACATTTGCCGTATTTAAATCACTTGAGGAGACCAATAGAATTATTCGGGAAACATATCCTTAACTTTTAAAAATCCTTTCAGTGGTTAAAGCATTAATATTCGATTTAGACGGTGTTATCGTAGACACTGCACATTATCATTATCTGGCGTGGAAGCGCCTCGCTCAGGAATTAGGTTTTGATCTTACGCTGGATCAGAATGAATTATTAAAGGGTGTAAGTAGAATGCGTTCGTTGGATATTATTCTTGATTTAGGGGGAATAAAATTATCGGACTCAGAAAAGGAAAGAATTGCCAATAAGAAGAACAGTTGGTTTGTTGAATATGTGAATGGGATGAAGCCCGAAGAAATTTTCCCTGGGGTAAAAGAGTTACTTAGAAGCATAAGAGCCAAAGGACTTAAGGTAGCCCTCGCTTCAAGTAGCAAGAATGCTCCGGCCGTAATTCGGTTACTTAACATCCAAAATGAATTTGATGCAGTTGTGGATGGTACCATGATCATACATAGCAAACCCGATCCTGAGATTTTTCTTTTGGCGGCTAAAAAACTTGGAATTGAACCGGCATCATGTGTAGTATTCGAAGATGCCGAAGCTGGTGTCGAAGCTGCGCTTGCTGCAGGAATGAAATGTGTTGGTATAGGATCGACACTGCAATTAGGAAAAGCAAACCTGGTGATAGCCAAGACAGGTGACTTTAATCTTCAAACATTGAACGCTGAATTTTGAATGAAAATTTTATGAAACAGTACCTTAAACATCACGAGTGGCACATTATTGAAGAAGGTTTTGACCCACACCTCAATCGTATTTCGGAGAGTGTGTTCAGTATTGGTAATGGCCGCATGGGTCAACGTGCTAATTTTGAAGAAGACTTTTCTGGGGATACCCACCAAGGAACTTATGTAGCAGGGGTATATTACCCCGATAAGACGCGTGTTGGGTGGTGGAAAAATGGATACCCGGAATACTTTGCTAAGGTATTAAATGCTCCAAGTTGGATTGGCATTAAGATTAAGTTTGGAGACCAGATTCTTGATTTAGCAACATGTAAAGTCGAGAATTTTGTTCGTGTTCTTGACATGAAGCAAGGACTGCTTCACCGATCATTTATAGCAACTTTAGCCGATGGTAAGAGGGTTGCTATTGATTCTAAACGGTTTTGTTCCATGGCGGATGGGGAGGTAGGAGCAATTAGATATTCAATAACACCACTTAATTTTTCTTCACCCTCATCAATCACCCTGGATGTTGATGCTGATGTTGCCAATAAGGATTCTAACTATGACGAAAAATTCTGGGATGCCGTCTATCAGGAATCTCAAATGGGATGGGGGATTGTTACTGCCCAAACAAAAAAGACTCTATTTCATGTTTGCACAGGTATGAAGTATGAGTTGGAGACAAATGGGAAGATGATCAAAGGAAAAGTATTTACAAACAAAAAGGATAAGTATGTAGATAATGTTGTAGATGTCGATCTAATAGAAGGTGTTGAGATTATTGTCTATAAATACGCTGCAGTTCTTTCATCTGAAAATCATGCGAAAGATAAACTTGCTGAGCGATGTAAGGTTAAATTAGATGAGGCAGCGAGAGCAGGATTTCAACGACTTTTTGAGGAGCATGCTGCAAAATGGGCTCATAAGTGGGAAGAATGCGACATCACAATTGATGGAGATATTGCAGCTCAGCAAGGTATACGCTTCAATATTTTCCAGCTTACCCAAACCTATACTGGCGAGGACGAAAGATTAAACATAGGACCCAAAGGATTCACTGGAGAAAAGTATGGCGGTAGTACCTATTGGGATACCGAAGCATATTGTCTTCCATTCTATTTGAGCACATCGGATCCTAAAGTGGCACGTAATCTCTTAGTGTATAGGTATAAACACTTACCAAAGGCAATTGAGAATGCAAAGAAGTTGGGCTTCACTGATGGTGCTGCATTCTATCCCTTCGTAACCATGAATGGCGAGGAGTGTCATAATGAGTGGGAGATCACATTTGAAGAGGTGCATCGTACAAGCGCGATGGTTTATGCCATTCGTGATTATATTAACTATACGGGTGACGTTAACTATCTCAATGAGTATGGTTTAGAAGTGTTGATTGGAATTTCCAGGTTTTGGTCACAACGGGTTAATTGGTCTACTGATAAAAATAAATATGTGATGTTGGGTGTTACAGGCCCCAATGAATATGAGAACAACGTAAACAATAATTGGTATACAAATTATCTGGCTGCATGGACGTTACGATATTCAATTTGGGCGATTGAGCAGGTAAAAAAATCAGACCCCAAACGATACAATGAAATTGCAGCTAAGACTAGTTTTAAGGAAAAACAAGAAACTACTAAGTGGCAAGATATCACCTACAAAATGTATTACCCGGAAGATCCAAAGCGGGGTGTATTTTTACAGCAGGATGGATTTTTAGATAAGGAATTATTGACTGTTGGTGACCTCCGGCCTGTAGATAAGCCATTAAACCAGAAGTGGTCTTGGGATAGGATTCTCCGTTCTTGCTTTATCAAGCAAGCGGATGTTTTACAGTGCATGTATTTATTTGAGGAGGACTTTACGAATGAACAAATCAAGCGCAACTTCGATTTCTATGAACCCATGACAGTGCACGAATCGTCATTGTCTCCGTGCGTTCACGTTATCCTTGCTTCTAAGATTGGATATAAAGACAGAGCGTATGAATTTTATCTTCGTACAGCCCGCCTTGATTTGGATGACTACAATAATGATACAGAAGACGGGTGTCATATTACATCAATGGCTGGAACATGGATGAGTTTAGTAAAGGGTTTCGGTGGAATGAAGATTCTGGATGGCAAACTTTATTTCAATCCCTACATTCCTGAGCAATGGAAGTCTTATTCATTCCGGATAGAGTTTCGTGGGCGAGTGATCAAAGTGAAAGTTTCCAAAGATAAGACGGAAACGACTTTAGAATCGGGTGACTCGTTAACCATTCAGCTGAATGGTAAGGACGTGAAACTTTGATAGTAGCTGCATAGTTGGCGATCTGTAGTCAAAATTGATTTCAGATTACCAGCTTTGAGGTAACGATCGGCTGTCAGATATATCATACTTTTTGGTCAACTTATCCCAGATTTAGGGAAGCAAAAAATAGTTGATTTTTCTTATGTCTCCAGTTTAAGGAGTTTCTGCATCTTCTTTTTTTAAGAAAACATTACTAAGGCCTAGATTTTCTATTTAAAAATAAGTGTCAATATTTTGAAGTTGTGTAATATTGCTTCAAATCATGGTTGATTTTGTAAGGACTAAAGTAATTTTAATAAACATTAGATTATGAGCCAGTACCTGATAGGTATAGATGTTGGTACTTCTTCCATTAAAGCCAGCATTGTAGACTCATATACTGGCCAGACGATTGCCTCTGCTCATTCTCCAGCAGAAGAAATGGTGGTGAGTGCAGTAGAGTTGGGCTGGGCTGAACAACATCCTGATACGTGGTGGGAACACACTGTCATTAGTATTAAATCAGCACTCCAAAAGACAAACATTGATCCAACGAAAGTTGCGGCAATTGGGATTTCATATCAGATGCATGGTCTTGTCATGATTGACCAACATCATAAGCCATTAAGACCCTCCATAATTTGGTGTGACAGTAGGGCAGTGGAAATTGGCAATAAAGCTTTTACGGAACTCGGAAACCATTACTGTCTTCAGCATCTGCTAAACTCCCCTGGGAATTTTACAGCATCAAAACTGAAATGGGTGAAGGATAATGAACCGGCCATTTACGAGCGAATTTACAAAGTGATGTTGCCAGGTGATTACATTTCTCTAAAATTGACAGGAGAAATTAACACTACAGAAACAGGACTGTCAGAGGGAATGTTTTGGGATTACCAGGAGAAAGGCATTTCCAAAAAACTTCTTGAGTATTATGGAATAGATAAAAGTCTAATAGCGCCAATTGTTCCAGTTTTTACAACCCAAGGTAAATTAAGAGAAACAGTTGCTAAGGAATTAGGCCTCAAGTCGGGTATTGCAATTTCTTACCGAGCTGGTGATCAACCGAATAATGCTTTTTCTCTAAATGTTTTGAATCCTGGTGAGACAGCAGCTACTGCTGGAACTTCGGGTGTAATTTATAGTGTAACTGACAAAAATGCCTTTGACCCACGATCACGGGTGAATGCATTTATACATGTTAACAATTCTGAGTCGATTAGAAATGGTGTGCTATTGTGTATTAACGGAACTGGGATATTAAACAGTTGGCTGAAGAAAAATATTAGAAGCACTGGCCATTCATACGACTATGAACAGATCAACGCAATAGCTTCCGAGGCACCCATTGGGGCAGATGGCTTGGTTGTACTTCCTTTTGGCAATGGGTCTGAACGAATATTGGAAAATAAGGAAGTGAAATCATCATTTCATGGATTGAATTTTAACCGACACAATCAATCTCATCTTTTCCGAGCAGCACAGGAAGGAATTGTATTTGCACTTAAATATGGGTTTGACATTCTTCAGGAAATGGGTTTGAAAACAGAAGTTATCCGCGCTGGAAATGCCAATATGTTTTTGAGCCCATTATTTCGGGAAGCATTTGTAAATACCATTGGAGCCAGATTAGAACTGTATGATACCGATGGAGCAAAAGGAGCAGCCCTTGGCGCTGGGGTAGGATGTGGCGTCTTTCGTTCTTTTCCTGAAGCCTTTCAAGGATTGAAAATGATTCGTCATGAAGAACCGGATAAAAACAAATCTCAACAATACACTACCACATATCAAAACTGGAAAAATCAATTGAACAAACTTTTATGAAACTAACAATTGGAGACAAGGAATACTTTAAAGGCATTGGTCAGATAAAGTATGAAGGAAAGGATTCAGATAATCCTTTGGCGTTTAAGTATTATGATGCTAAGAGAAAAGTAGGCAAGAAAACAATGGAAGAGTACTTGCGTTTCGCCATTGCCTACTGGCATACCTTCTGTGGCACTGGAGGAGATCCATTTGGTGCAGCCACTAAAAATTTTCCATGGTTTAATAATCCAGATCCTGTAGATCGTGCTAAGGATAAAATGGATGCCGCCTTTGAATTTATTACAAAGATTGATGTACCGTTTTACTGCTTTCATGATTACGACCTAGTGGACGAGGCACCTCAACTAAAGGAGTCTGAAAGGAGACTGAGAATGATTGTTGAGTATGCAAGAAAGAAACAAAGAGCATCTGGAGTTAGATTACTTTGGGGTACAGCTAACCTTTTTTCGAATCCCCGGTACATGAATGGTGCTGCAACTAATCCAGATTTTAACGTGGTATGTCATGCGGCAACTCAGGTTAAGAATGCACTAGATGCAACCATTGAACTGGGTGGTGCTAACTATGTTTTTTGGGGAGGTAGAGAAGGATATCTCACGTTACTAAATACAAACATGAAGCGTGAACAGGAGCACATGGCTCGCTTCTTACATACGGCAAAGGACTATGCTCGAAAAAATGGCTTCAAAGGAACATTCCTTATTGAGCCCAAGCCAATGGAACCTTCAAAACATCAATATGATTTTGATGCCGCTACGGTTATTGGATTCTTACGTGAATTTGGCTTGATGGACGACTTTAAACTTAATCTCGAAGTGAATCATGCCACCTTAGCGCATCACACCTTCCAGCATGAGTTGCAAGTGGCAGCTGATGCTGGTATGTTGGGTAGCATGGATGCCAATCGAGGTGATTACCAAAATGGGTGGGACACTGATCAGTTTCCAAATAATCTTTTTGAACTCACGGAATCACTTCTTGTTGTTTTGGAAAGTGGAGGATTTAAGACAGGAGGTATAAACTTCGATGCGAAAACCAGACGCAACTCTACTGACCTTGCAGATATCTTCTATGCACATATTGGAGGTATGGATACGTTTGCTCGAGCTTTGCTCGTAGCCCAATCTGTGTTGGAGAAGTCTGAATACAAAGAGCTCCGAAAGGAACGGTATTCATCTTTTGACTCGGGGAAAGGAAGACAATTTGAGCTTGGCAAACTGGCTTTGGATGAACTTCGGGATTTAGCACACAAGAATGGTGAACCTGATCAAATCAGCGGTAAGCAAGAGTATTTTGAGAATATTATTAACCGATATATCTAGTATGACAAAATCAAGTGGTTTGTGTCTACTTAGACCACTATGTTTTTTTACTTTTCTTTAATAAATTGCTCAACCTAATTCAAAATATATGAATCGAAAATTACGTATGGGTATGGTCGGAGGGGGCAAGGATGCTTTCATTGGAGCCATTCACCGTCTTGCTGCTAACATGGATGGCCTTATTGAAATAGTAAGCGGTGCGCTTAGTATCAATCCTGAAATTGCCCGGGAAAGCGGAAAAGCGTTGTTCCTTGCAGAGGACAGAACGTATGTCACCTTTGAAGAGATGCTAGAAAAGGAAAGCAAGCTTCCAGCAGATAAGCGGCTAGATTTTGTCACGATTGTTACGCCCAACTTTGCTCACTTTGCACCTGCCATGATGGCGCTTGACAAGGGCTTTCACGTAGTTGTAGAAAAGCCAATTACGTTCACGCTTGATGAAGCAAAACAATTGAAGAAGAAGGTAGCCGAAACGGGTTTGCTTTTGCTACTTACTCACACCTATTCAGGATATCCAATGGTGAAACAAGCTAAGGCGATGGTGAAGGAAGGTACTCTTGGAAAAATAAGAAAGATTTACGTTGAATACCCTCAAGGCTGGCTCAGCAAATTGAGTGAGAGGGAGGGTAACGCGCAGGCTGCATGGCGTACTGATCCAAAGAAGTCCGGTAAAGCAGGAGCAATGGGTGATATTGGTACGCATGCTGCGCACCTTGCCGAATATGTTTCCGGTCTTAAGATAACACATATGTGTGCCGACTTGAATATTCTTGTAGAGGGTAGGGCATTGGATGATGATGGAAATGTGTTGTTGAAATTTGATAATGGAGCTGCAGGTGTTTTAATGGCTTCGCAAGTTGCAGCAGGGGAAGAGAATGCCTTGAGAATAAGAATTTATGGTGAGCATGGAGGGCTTGAGTGGGCACAACAAGAACCAAATACTTTGATTGTGAGATGGCATGGTAAGCCTACTCAAATATTGCGTGCCGGTACCAACGGATATCTCGCATCAACAGCACTTCAAAACTGTCGCACCCCTGCCGGGCATCCAGAAGGCTATCTGGAAGCATTTGGAAATTTGTATCGAAACTTTGCGCTGACTCTATCGGCCAGAATAGACGGAACTAAACCTTCAGAAGCCGCATTGGACTTCCCTTCAGTGGAAGACGGTATACGAGGAATGGCCTTTATTGACACCGTAGTTAAGAGTGGCCTGAGTAAAGAAAAGTGGACTGCATTTGAAGTTTAATTGAATTTTAGAAAATGAAAAACATAAAAGGCCCTGGAATATTTCTTGCTCAGTTTATGGGTGATGAGCCCCCATTTAACAACCTTAAGACAATTTGTAAATGGGCAGCATCAATGGGATATGTTGGTGTTCAAATCCCTTCATGGGATGGTCGCTGCATAGATTTAAAGAAAGCAGCAGAAAGTAAAGACTATGCGGATGAAATTCGCGAAACGGTAGAATCCTGTGGATTGCAAATCACGGAGTTATCTACCCATTTGCAAGGTCAGCTCGTAGCCGTACATCCTGCTTATGACGTCATGTTTGATGGCTTTGCACCAAAATCAGTCCATGGCAAACCGAAAGAAAGAACGGCATGGGCAGTTGAGCAATTGAAGTACGCTGCAAAGGCAAGCAAGAACCTTGGGCTGAATGCGCATGCTACATTTTCTGGTGCCTTAATGTGGCATACTGTTTATCCATGGCCTCAACGTCCATCGGGATTAGTTGAGGATGGCTTTAAAGAACTTGCAAAACGCTGGCTTCCTATTCTTAATGCTTTTGATAAAGTTGGAGTGGACGTATGTTATGAAATTCATCCAGGAGAAGACCTTCATGATGGAATTACATTCGAACGGTTTTGGGAAGCAACAGGAAAGCATACCCGAGCTAACATTCTTTATGATCCTAGTCACTTCGTACTTCAGCAATTGGACTACTTGCAATACATTGACTTCTATCACTCCTTTATCAAAATGTTTCATGTTAAGGATGCTGAATTTAATCCTACCGGGAAAAGCGGAGTGTATGGCGGTTACCAGGATTGGATAGACCGGCCAGGACGTTTCCGTTCCCTTGGAGACGGACAAGTAGACTTTCAAACCATTTTTTCCAAATTGGCTCAATATAACTATGCAGGCTGGGCGGTGTTAGAGTGGGAGTGCTGCATCAAACATCCAGAACAAGGAGCCGAAGAGGGAGCACCTTTTATAAAGAATCATATCATTAGAGTAACTGAGAAAGCATTTGATGATTTTGCTTCTACTGGGAAGAATCCTAAACTAAATAAAAAAGTACTAGGCATTACAAATTAAAATAAACTACATACAAAATGAAGAAGATACTATTTCTGGTTGCGGTTGTTACGGTGGCTGCCACCATTATTGCATGTGGCCCTAAAGAAAAAAAAGTCACAGAGGAATTTAATGTTAACGAATCAACAGAATCCAAACCGGCCGTTGATTTAATCTCGCAAGGTGAGGCATTGGTGAAAGCAAGTGATTGCAAGACATGTCACCATCCAGTCAATAAAATCATTGGCCCATCACATACCGATGTAGCTAAGAAGTATGATTTTACAGAAGCCAATGTGAAAATGCTTGCCCAGAAGATTATAGCTGGGGGGCAGGGAGTTTGGGGTGAAATCCCAATGGCCGCTCATGCCGACATCTCCACAGAAAACGCGGAGAGCATGGCACGTTACGTACTTTCATTAGATGGTGAAAAAGAGCATTGATTGTAGTAAATAAAGCCGCGAGCTTTTAATGATGGAAGGCCCAAATTTTGTTTGGGCTTTTCCTTTTTAAGAAGATCATTGCCTAGCTTTGGCGCTGATTTATATTGTGTATTCTCTTTAGAATTAATTGATCATATGAAAAAAATAATTCCGTTGTTGGCACTTCTTTCCATACTCTATTCATGTACTCCTGAAAAACCTCGCGTTTTGGTATTTTCTAGTACCAAAGGATATAGACATGCATCCATTAAGGCTGGAAAAGCAGCTTTGCAAAAATTAGGACAAGAGAAAGGATTTGATGTCGATACGACCGAAGTCTCTTCTGATTTCAATGAGGAGAATCTAAAAAAATACAACGCGGTTGTGTTCTTAAGCACCACAGGTGATGTTCTCGATGAGATGCAACAAAATGCATTCATTCGGTTCATTCAGGGCGGAGGTGGTTATGTAGGCATTCACGCTGCTGCGGATACAGAATACGACTGGTGGTGGTATGGAAAACTAGTGGGAGCTTATTTTAAAAGTCACCCGGCAACTCAGGAAGCGAAATTCAAAAAAGTAAAGTCTTTTGGTAACGGCATTAACCTGCCCGATGAGTGGACACGTACAGATGAGTTGTATAATTACAAAAAGATTTCTGGAGAAATCAATGTACTCTATGCCTTGGATGAGACGTCTTATAAAGGCGGAGAGAATGGAGACAATCATCCCATAGCATGGTATCACGATTTTGATGGCGGTCGTTCATTCTATACAGGTATGGGTCATACCAATGAGTCTTATGCTGATCTTTTGTATTTGGATCATGTGTATCAGGGAATTTTATATGCAGTAGGTGAGGGCAAGCTGGATCTTACTAA
>JANNAQ010000034.1:0-6382 GCA_031384515.1 Bacteroidia bacterium | reverse complement strand
TAACACCTAAGTCCTAATGCCTAAGTCACAATGCCCAAGTCCTAATGCCCAAGTCCCAATGCCCACTGCCTATTGCCCACTGCCCACTGCCCACTGCCTAAGACCCCCTCCTTGATGCCGCCTCTTTATCCAACATAACATAGCCTTGTGAAATCAAATGAGCGATAGTCACGGGAATTTGCTCAGTAGGTTCTTGAGAAAGTGCTTGCTGAATGATAGCCGCTTTCTTTTCACCGCTTGCCATTACGATCGGGAGTTTAGCTTCTTGTAAATGCCTAAGCCCAAGCGTCATTCCTTTTGTGAGCATCGTTTTCTTGGAAAAGTATTTCTGCCCCACAGTTTTTGTTTCCTCTGCTAAATCACCAACATGTGCATAACTGGTAAAGGATGTCCCCGGCTCGTTCATGCCAATGTGCCCGTTGGTTCCAACGCCTACCAACATGACGTCCAGACTACCTTGCCTCTCAATCAGGTTGTTTATTCGATCGCATTCTTTTTCAAGATCGGTTGTGAGCACATTAAAATATTCTAGTTGAGAATCAGGAACTGACAGCGGCTCAAAGAAATCTCTCCTAAGCATAGATAGACAAGAACCACTATCAGTTGGATCAATACCTACCCACTCATCTAAACTCAAGAATACGCACTTACTAATATCGAGCTTTCCTGATTGGACATCTCTGATAAGATTCTGAAAAACGCCAACTGGCGTATGGCCGGAAGCAATGCAAACTAGCGATGCCGGTTTGTTTGTAATGTAATCTTTTATCAAATCCGCGGTGGCCCGGGATAGTGTTTCGTAATCGGGGTAGATTTTTGTAGTCATGATTATTTCTTCATCAGTTTCACAAGCATGTCAGCAATAACAGCATTTCCATGATCAGAAGGGTGCAGGCCATCATAGGTCATGTTTGTTGCCGCTGAAGGATATGGGTACTCATCAGTTTCTGGGTCAAACGGGATTTTAGTATACTTAGGATAGGTGTAATTTTTATACACGCCAGTTTGAGGATCTTTTAGGCGTTTAAACTTCACTATATTTTGTAAGATGATACCACTGTTGTAATACAAATCAGCTACTACAAAATGTTCGTAATTGGCAATAGCAAGAATGGCATCTGAAAACTGAGCAAGTGATTGTCCATTCTTCTCTTTGTACGAACCCCATGCATTGTTTTTCATATTGTTGATGTACACAAAATCACCTCGCTGCAGTGGAGTGATTAAAATGATGTTGGCTTTATCGTTCAAGCTCCGCAATTTGTTGATGATAATCCGATAACTTCCGAATAGGGTTGTATTACCTGCATTGTTTTGGTAATCGGCCAGCGTTCCAATCGGACGGCCTTGCCACCAATCGTTGGTCCCCAAAAAGACGGAGTAAATATCTGCACGTGTTAAACCAAGGCTGTCAATTTTATCGGCAATGCCCGCACTGGTCCACCCATTGTGACCCTGATTGACAAATTTTATGTGCGGCATTTCTTCTGTTACCCGGCTCATGTAACCTTTCGCCACTCGGTAGCCAGCTTCCTCAGGGTGATCATTTAGATAAGTAATAGAATCTCCAATGGCCACCCAAGTAAGTGGTTGAGGCTCAAATGAGCAGCATAAGAAAGCAATTGCTAAAAGGAAGTGGTTCATAGTTTTCATTCACGAATACCATAAAACTAAAAAAGCTTCCTGAAATAAATCAGAAAGCTTTAAAAGTCGGGGCGGCCAGATTCGAACTGACGACCTCCTGGTCCCAAACCAGGCGCGATACCGGGCTACGCTACGCCCCGAACTAAAATGAGGCGCGAAGATATAAAAACATCTTCAATCACCAACTTGTTTTTGTGATCCCAGCTGGAGTCGAACCAGCAACCTGCTGCTTAGAAGGCAGCTGCTCTATCCAATTGAGCTATGAGACCATCCAATACAACAAAGACCGAAGCGCGGAGAGGGGGGGATTCGAACCCCCGGTACAGAATAACCCGTACGACAGTTTAGCAAACTATTGGTTTAAGCCACTCACCCACCTCTCCTTTCCCAAAAAGGAGTGCAAATATAACCGCAGAATTAGAGAATTTAGCCGATCTGGTGGTTTTTTTTACAGAGAATGACCAACCGACAATTTATATGGGATAGATTATTCTTTTTGAATTTAATAAGCCGGTCAGAAGCCATTCCCCCAGCAAGCCCTTGAACTAGTAAGAGTTTTAAGAACAAAACGTTGAACTAAAGAAGCCGATTGATTTTTTCCATTAAGATGGAATGTGCGGAGATATATAACCATGGACGACTCGAGACAAATTATGGTTGATCTGCAAAAGCTCAATTTATCAACACTCTCAGCCCGAAGCATGAGCGCGCAGGCCCGGCCGAAAAGCGGGGGTGCGGTGGGAGGTGCCATGGGCAGCATTTTTCGGCCTTGATCTTTTTCGTTCTTTTTCCATCAAGGGAAAAAGAACAAAAGATATGACAGAGCCTAATTCAAACCAGCGTTAGTCAATCACGGGGCCCAAAAACATTTTCTTTTTTCGTTCTTTTTTGTCCCTGCCTGCGCGTAGCCGCTTCGGCATAGGAAGGTCAAGACAAAAAAAAATGACAAAAAATAATTCAGTCTGTTTAGCCTCTCTTAGCCTGCAAAGGGATACGCTGGTGACTTCGCTAGCCGTTTGACTACTTCTTAACCAGTTGTCAAAACAAAAATCTTCAACGAAATAAGCCGATTGATTTTTTCCACTAAGATGGAATGGCGGAGATATATAACCATGGACGACTCAAGAGAAATTATGGTTGATCTTCAAAAGCTCAATTTATCAACACTCTCAGCCCGAAGCATGAGCGCGCAGGCCCGGCCGAAAAGCGGGGGTGCGGTTGGCGGTGCGTTGGGCAGCATTTTTCGGCCTTGATCTTTTTCGTTCTTTTTCCATCAAGGGAAAAAGAACAAAAGAAAAGACAGAGCCTTGCATTTCAATTCAAATCAGCGCTAGTCAATCACGGGCACCAAAAACATTTTCTTTTTTCGTTCTTATTTGTGCCTTCCTGCGCGTAGCCGCTTCGGGCGCCTACGCTAAAGCTTCAGCGCCAGCGTGCATAGGCAGGTCAAGACAAAAAAGCACAAAAAAATAATTCAACCAGTAGTGAGTACGCAGCCTCGGAGAGATATAACTCTTGAGAAGCTGGTAATTAACTCTTCTGAAATGTTATAGGCGAAGTGCTTTATGATCTGACACCAGAACTCCTACCTCAAATGGAACACACGTGCGCAGGCCCGGCCGAAAAGCGGGGGTGTGGTAGGCGGTGCGATGGGCAGCATTTTTCGGCCTTGATCTTTTTCGTTCTTTTTCCATCAAGGGAAAAAGAACAAAAAAAAAAGACAGAGCCTTGCATTTCAAATCAGCGCTAGTCAATCACGGGCCCCAAAAACATTTTCTTTTTTCGTTCTTTTTTGTGCCTGCCTGGGAGTAGCCGCTTCGGCATTAGGAGGTCAATACAAAAAAGATCAAAAAATAATTCAGCCTGTTTAGCCTCTCTTAGGCTGCAAAGGGATAAGCTGGTGACTTCTCTAGCTGGTTGACTTCTCGACCAACAACGATCCTGTTAACGAGGCCAATCCACCCACCAATCCTCCAATAAGTGTTGTCAGAACAAATACATTCAACGGAAGTATCTTATTAATTTTTTCCGTCAGGATAGATTGAGTTGTGACATCAATGAACATGGCCATTCCCAACCAAAGTATTCCTACTCCAAGAAACCCGGCACAAAAAGAAATAAATCCTTTGTTGCCAAAGTAGTAACCAATCACGAAGGATCCGATTGCCATCGTCCACCAGGGAAGAAAGCTTTGAAGCAGAAATGATAAGATAACCGTAGCAATAAGTTGATATAAGAATTTCATTTGGATGCCGGTTTAAGTGTAGTGGTAAACAGACTTGAGCTGGCCAGTTTACTTGGCTCATTAACAAATTTTAACGGATATGGCTCTGCCTTTTCCCAGGCCTCCATAAGGTTGCCATAGAACGGACTCCCCGGATTACCAGACTGCCCTCCTGGATATACTCCCCAGGCTTTCACGCCAGATTTTTCAAGACTCACAATCATCCGCCAGCTTGGCCCCCAACGATGCGAAGAAGCGTTGACAATACCGCTGTTGCCACCATTACGGGCATGGAACCCAAGAGGCTCAATGCGGGTAAGGTGCTGAATGTAGGTGTCTTTGTAGGTTGCCCAGTCAACTGTTTTGTCGGAATGCTTTGACGTCCATTCTTCTACGTTGGCAATTGCTTTCTTAAATGAATTTCGAACGATATCGGCTAATGATTCTTTTTCAGGGGTTGCTTTAATATCGAAGAAATCCAGACCAGGTTGTTCTTTCATTAACTTGATGGTGTTGAACTCACTTGGAAAACTCATCGATACCTTCGACTCCTTCATTTCATCCCAGAGGGAAGCATATAGTTCATTCCACCACTCTTCATAGTAGATGGCTGCTACCGATTCTATACCATTTAAATAATCCCATGAACGCAATAAAGCAATGATCCTTTGCTCGTCTGTTAAACCATTGACCGAATCCAGGTGAGACAACATCAGGGGAAGACTTTCGGAAGCCTGCATATTAAAATTGTCGTTCTGTAATTTCATCATGTCTGCCGGAGTGATTTGTGTTGACGCTGCAAGCACCTGGCTGATTCTACGATTGCGATATGTTTCATAGTAATCTCCGGATTGAATATAGTAGGGATAGGTAGCATCCACCGGATATTGATTGGCGGAAAACAGAAAATTAGTTTCAGGGTTTTTAATCATCACATTCTGATCGAACGGAATAAAAGCTTTCCATTCTGAACTGGTCTTTGATCCATCCAGAATAAATTTCCCTTCGTCTTTCCTTCGTACAGGGTATTTCCCCTGCACGCGCATAGCGATATCTCCATCCACAGCGCCAAATACAAAATTTTGAGCCGGATTAAAATGATGATCAAGAGCAGCCATGTAGTCGCGGTGGTTCTTCGCGTGGTTGAGAAGATAAAATGATTTTAAAGGTTCAGAACCATCATGCGACAACCAGCGATAGGCATAATGATTTTTTTCACTTTCGCTGTGAAAAGCTTCATCAAAGCGAACAGGACCGTGATGTGTATAAGTAACGGTATCAAAAAATGATTCTCCATTTTTGATTTTAATCTGCTCAATTCTTTTTTTAGAAGGTATCCATTGATCATCGCTGAGGTACTCATTTTTACTTTTGTCCTTAAATTGAATGCGGTACCAATCCACCACATCGCGTTGCGCATTGGTGCATCCCCAGGCAATTGAATCATTAAAGCCCAGTATCACTGCCGGTGCGCCTGCCAATGAACCACCCATCGTATTGACTGTTGGCGAGTTGAGATGAATAACAAACCAAAGCGATGGAACACCTAGGGTAAGATGAGGATCATTGCTAAGAATAGGAGAACCAGTTGCTGTTTTCTTGCCGCTAACCACCCAGTTGTTGCTGCCTATGCCTCTTGGTTTTTCTTCAGGTGCTTTAAATTGTATGAGTTCAACCGGCAAGGCAGAAGGAATACTGTCCAGCGTGATGGGCTTAAAATTCCACTTGCCTGCATTTGTCACAATGGGATCGCTTACTGCTTCGTGATCGGGGTAGAGTAAATCCAATGTTTCTTTACCAAAGACGTTCAATGCATTCGTAAGCTGTAAATCTTTTTCTCCTGAGTTTAGGGTCTGAGAAAAATTCATTTGCACCATACCCATCTTCAAATTGCTCCAGGGCTCAGGTTCGTAGTCGAGTAACTTATATTCAAAGGGTAAGTCTTCGTAGCTCAATGATTGTATATAGGCATTGACACCAGCAGTGTAACTATCTACAACATTCAATAAGACGTCATCTTTTTCAATGTCCTTTAAGTTATTCTCGGCTCCAAAGGTCATCCCTAACCTCCGTTGCCCACGATCGTAATCAAGGGCAGCACCTCCAAGGATTTCTGAAATCCTTCCTGCTGCTGCCATTGTCTGAAACTCCATTTGCCACAAGCGATGTTGTGCGGTAACGTAGCCCTGAGCCAGATACAGATCCTCATCGTTGTTGGCGAAGATGTGTGGGATTAAGAGACTATCATAAATGATGATAACCTCATCCTTAATACCCGGGATGGAAACAGTTTGGTTGGTAACCTTATCTTTTTCGGCATTCTGCCAAAAGCCATGAAATGGATCCAGAAATTTTCCCAGAGGCGGGATGGGTGCTCCGAAATTCCAACCTCGGTTTAAGAAGTAGACAAGACCGATGGTGACGATGAGGGAAATCCCAACCTTTACAATTTTCATAACAGAACAGATAATTTTACCTAATTTTCGGGAATTTAGCCGAAGAACCAATGCTTTT
>JANNAQ010000031.1:0-2211 GCA_031384515.1 Bacteroidia bacterium | reverse complement strand
CGTAGTGCAAACGGGAAACTCTATTTCCATCTCGAGTAATTTAACCATCAACCAGAGTCTCTTCACACAGGATGAGTATCCAAATCTTCGGGAATTTTACAATCAAATGGTGGCCAAACAAGCGGAACAAATTGTGTTGAAGAAACTCTGGTTGATGGTTAAATTACTCGAGATGGAAATAGAGTTTCCCGTTTGCACTACGTTATAAAGATATTTGGCAGCACTGCCTGGTAATGACATGATTTTACTTTTTGGCGCTTCTTCCACGGTGTATCCATCAGGTAACTGCACTTTTACTAAATAAATATTCTCAAACGGACTTCCGTAGTCAACTGGATATTCTCTCTGTTCAAGTTTAAATGGATTCGTGATCTGTTGCTCCATAATAAATGGATTTAGATAAATCATTTCCCCTGCAGTGGTAGTATGATCCGCAATAGAAAGTATGTGAGTTTCTTTAAACGCTTGTTTTACCTCATTCGAATTTAGAAATTCACTTTTGTTTAGCCCCCAGGATCTACTTCCTAAAAAATCTTTAACATAGTCCGCCTCTCCTTTTGAAAAATAGTTTTGCCGCGCACCTTGGGCATAGTAGCCAGTTCTATCAAGTGTTAATTTGCCCTTTAGTTCTCCGCTGTCGTCTAAAACTAAATCCGCGTTAACTGCTCTTCTCGATTTTCCTGGTGACTGAAGTTTTATCCATTGAAAACCTTCTTTGGATACTACCAAGCCATTTCCATTCAAACACCTTTCCGGGATAGTCCCCGTTGGCAAAAGTTTATCAGTTGCATCCAATAAAATATTTTTTTCACCTATTCTTACCAGGCAAACAACATAGTTAAACTGAGATTCCGCTGGTGTTGCCTCTCGAATGAAGCCATGTTCTCGTGTGCTTAACAAAACGGGGAATACATTAAGCTCAGCTTTATTTAACATAGAGGCAAGCAATAGATTAATATCCGCTGAATTACCTCTCTTTTCATCCAAAACTTTTTTGAGCGTTGTGCTGACATATTTTCTATTCAATTCATCCCATTCAACAGTTTGCTTAACATAATTACAAATAGCATCCATCTTTTCTTCCGGAGTTGTAAGCCCAGCAGTAAGAGCCTCTACATTTTTCTTTAAGAACCCATTTCCTGTCACCTGTCCCCCAAAATCAGGACTATCAGCATAGGTAGTATTTACATTATCCCAATTACCTAAATAAGTCTTTACGGGTTGATTGGGAAATTGCGTGAAAGACAGTTCAAAATTTATCTTTGAAATATAATCTCGAGGCGTTGTGATAAATGGCTCGGACTTAAATGCCGGAACATCTACTGCCACCCAGCGAAAATGGTCTTCTTGAAAGTCTACCCGATCAGAGCTAAAGGTTGTGTTAACCGCGCCACGTGGATCTCCGGTTCGCTCCGATGAGTTAATCGTTATTGAATTAGGTTTTCTGGAGTGTTCGTTTGCAGAAAGTACAATATAGCCCTGCATATATTTATCGTAATTAAAATATTCCGGCACAGTGGCCCGATATTCACTCCAAACGACAGGTATATCTTTTTGAAATTCCCAATCTTGAAAATTAACTGTAATGAAATCCGAAAGGATTCGGTAGGTAACTTCTATTACAGAGCCTTCCTTAACGTTGGGGAGTGTGATTTTTGTGAGGTCAATGTTTGCATCATATTTTTCTTTAAATACGGCATCGCTCTTAAGTTTGCTTTCCACCACCTTTCCGTTTTCGAGATTGTACGTTACCGCCTTTAACCCGGAAAGTTTTTCAACATTGCTACCATTATGATAAAGAGGAATACTAAAGTTTGCCTGATCTAATCCATCTTTAGAAAGAATTTTAATTCTGGTAATGCGTTCGAACTTCAAAGTAAAACCAATGCCTTGGGTGTAAGCGATTATCGATTCACCAAAATCGGCCAGAACAACTGCGGCTGCTGATGAGTCCTTCTCATAGGTGATCATTTTTAATTGTTCAAGCGGAACCTCACCAAATTTGATAGGCTCTTTTTGGGCTTGCAAAAGCAATGAATACATGAATAGTATCGATGTACTGACTATTTTTTTCATCTACATTCAAGTTAGGTCAAGAATAAAGATTTACATAAAATCACGAATTATCAAGGTAACGTATGTTTATCTTAACTTTCGAAAAATTTAATTCCATTGGCTAAATCCAAAACCCTATTTTTCTGTCAGGTGTTG
>JANNAQ010000058.1:0-30978 GCA_031384515.1 Bacteroidia bacterium | reverse complement strand
TCTACTTTCTTGAGTAATGTACTTTTTCCACTACCATTTTTTCCAAGTAGGATATTTATTTTTGAAAGTCCTGTAAGATTAAAATGTCCTTCTTGTATTAGGTCCATAAACTAAATTGAATAATTGCTGCCAACGTTTGTGTTTGCGCAGTGGTGCGGTTTCGAAGCCGCGTCCTGTCCCCAACACCAAAACGCGGAACGAAGATAACACTTTGGGTAACACGTCACCGCACCATTGAGCAAACATTTTGTTAGCAACATGTGCCCTTCTTCTCTCAACTTTTAAGTCAGTCGTTAGTGTGTCGTCAAGATGTCACGTAGTAGAATTGATTGTCACGGTACATGGTTGTCCGTTTGTTATTCATTTGTTCTTTGCCCCCGAAACTTTGTTGTGAAACTGTACGAGTGCGGGGGGCAACCTTGGAGAATCTTTTAGTCTACTCTTACTAATCTGTCCAGTATTGGTGCGGGGGTGCGGCACTCTTGGCAAAGGCTTTGGATTGTGCGGCTGGATGTGTGGCCTTTGGCAAGTGTGCTGCCTGGGTCGGCCTCACTGTCGGGTTAGATATGCCTAAATCTGCTCAAATTCGAGATTGGTCGTGAGAATTGAAGTCGCGGATGCGAGAATACTACTCGCGGATGCTTCATTTCTCCGCGCGGAAGCAAGAATTCTTCTCTTATTTCTTGTCAAAGGCTAATTCAATCCTAATTTTTTGAAGCTACATTTATTGTTTAGCATCTTTTTAGGTAAATCAAAACCCAGTTCTCTAGCTGATTCTTTATAGGCTGTTCGTAAGTCGTAGCTTTCAAATTTATAATGCGGATGCAAAGCTTTCACTATTTCTTCGCTGTTAATTAAAAGTTGACGGATGTCCAACATGGCAATGATGTGAAGCGTTGTCAATATTTTTACGTTCGAATCAATGGCTTTGATTGCTCTATGAAATTTCAGGTCATCAGAAAGAATATAATGAGCATTTACTTCTTTTTGCTGAGCGAATACTTCTGCCTCTCCCTTATGGATATCCTTTTCTCCTTGAACAATGGTAAGTACGATTTTGTCGTAACGAGTGCAGAACGAATAGAAACCTTCATTTGGCCTTAATCTATCCAATATCCAAACGCGATCAGGTTCCCTGCCTTGTTGAACTTCGTATTCTCTTTTGATCTCCTGTGGTATGTGAATTTGCTGAAAGAGGGAACGCAGAGAATCAAAAATTTTGAGATGTTTTAGTTTAGTAAGATAGACTAACGTGTCGTTGTCTATAACGGCTGTTCTAAGCATTAGCCTCGTACTTTTTTAGAGACCTTTCTCGTCTTTCTGGCAATGGGAGTCTTTCTTTTTGCCGGCCTTTTTGGTTTAGCTGGCTCATCGAAAACACTGGATAGAGCAAACAATGCCACTCCAGTGAGAAGAATTGGACCTAAAACAGAAAGAAATCCGCCTTGATTATTTCCCCGCGATTGAATGGTTTTGACTTTTGATATAATCTTTTCCAGAATTGTTTCAACTGGCGAGCTTCTGCTTATATAGACTTCTGTGAAGTTGTCTGCGCCTTTAAGATTCTTACCAACGCTTATATCGTAGATGACAAGAATTTTAGATTTGTCGTGAAGCTTAGAGGCTGCTATCCTAATTTCTCCGAGTACTGTTGCGCTTAACGCTGTTGTAGAAAAAAGTATGAAATAGTCAGAAGATAAAATCCTGCTTTTTGTTTCGTTGGATACTGACTTGGTAAAACCTACCCGATCGGGCAGCAACATGTTGAAACCATGAACTGCACCAATCGTATGCAGCCTAACCGCCAATGTCTGCTCGATGTCGGAATTGGGGTTGTATGAGATAAAAACGGTAGGAAGTGCCATGTGTACTAAAATTGAAATGTTTTGCTCTAAAAACTTGAACGCAATTTAAGCATAAAAACTTGCTTAAAATACCCCCGGAAGTTCATACAACAATTCGGGTATCTAGTTTCCATTCCTTAATTCCCATAAGGTTTAGAATGAGTATTCCTGTAATTCTGTAAATCAGGCGAGTAGCTTTTTCTAATTCATCCTGCTGAATACTATTTATACTACCATGCACCAGTTTGTTCCTAATTTCTGTAAGTCTATTGACGGTTATTGGTAGATCATCTGGAACAATATTATTATTAACTAATAACTCACTGATCGGACTTTTAATCGGTTTGTATTTCAACTTTCCTATTATGCCCTTCCATTGGAAGGATAATCCTGCCACAAGTTTACATATTATTTTTAATCCTGAATACCGTTTACATTTGTTTTGGAGATGAAACGGACGTGAGCAATGCTGGAGAGCAACTCACCAGGGATAAGTCTCCGGGTGACGAAGTAATTCGTTTTAATCAATGCCAGTCCTGATACAAATTGGGACCGGCATTTTTTATTGGATTACTTTAGAACCCCTTATGCCTAAACAAAACTCAAGCTATGTCATGGCTACCTCCTTTCGTTTTGTGATCACATAGTAATTCTTCCAGTACTTCTTTAGCTCCCCTTTCCGTTGATGAGCTACAACCGGGGTTAGATATTCAATACTGCTATGAGGCCGTTGGTGATTGTAAATACTGATGGCGATGGATACAGCTTTCTTTGCCTCTTCAAAACTGTGATAATGTGTTTCCAGTAATTCATCTTTTAAAATTCCATTTACTCTTTCCGCCAAGGCATTTTCTAACGGGTCTCCGCTTTGCGTCATGCTAATTTGAATGTTACGATTGTTCAACAGCTTCACATAATCTGCGCAACAATACTGTGACCCCCGGTCAGAGTGATGAATGATATTTTCTAACACAGGGTTTTCTGTCAAAGCCATTTCGAGAGCTTCAATACAACCGTCAGCGGATAAATTCTCACACAAGCAAAACCCTACGATTTTTCTGGAATAGGCATCGGTAACTAAACTTAAATAAGCAAAACCGTCAGCCATAATGATGTAGGTAATGCAGCCCAATAATATCCTAGTCATAATACTTTAATATAGGTAGTGATTATCAACCATATGGCTAAGATACTTCCGTAAGAAAATGCTGCCACTGTAAATCCTTTAAAACTATCAGGGTACTGAAGGCGTTTTAGCCCAATGCCTAAAGTAAGAACATAGATAACTTCGAAGAGGTTTATTGTTTGAAGTAAGTTGGCCTGAAATGAGTCGGCATCTGTATCAAGTAAGCTAAAAAGCGATAAGGGATAGTAATTCAAATAAGTCTGGTCGTCATAATCGACATTGAAAAAAGTAAAGTCAAATATTTTAATTACATCGGCACTTAAAAACACAAACTCTGAGGCAATTACTAGTATAAACAAATCACCAAATGAGGCCATTCTATCTTTATTCTTGTTTCCTTCTAAAAAGATGCCCGCATATAAAGCCAATGCTATGACAAGAAATTTAATAGAGTAATAAAGTAACTTCAAAGTGTAATTAAACAAAGCAAAACTCGCAATCGAGGGTTCATATTTGCCTCCAATATTGAAAGATCTAACTGGAAGGTACAAATAAAAGAAATCGTAATACCTAAGTAAAAAAACCACTACGAGAAAGCCTGGCAGTACAATTCTCCAATTAATCATTCTTCTTATTTGCTCTTTTAAATTGTTCTTCCAATGATTTATTCTTTTCCAACTCTGTAGGAGTTCGTTTGAGAGGATTCAGTTTTACAGTATTATAATTTTTCCAAAATTCTTCATTGTAAGGAAGGTTCAATTTGTACAAATCCGCATCTCTATCTTCTGCGTCCGCTGTGAAATATTTGCCATCTTTTGGAGGGTACTTTCCTTGATTCTTATCAAGATGTATTTTGTCAATTATATAATCTAAAATGAACCTCTTGAGTTGAAGAAGAAATTCGGTCTTATCGCATTCTTCAATAAGTATTTTATGAAACACTTCAAATGTAGTTTCAGGGGCAGTATACTTTGCGAAATCATCATCATCTCGTTTCTCATCTGCTCTTATTTCACCAATAATTTTAAACTTATTGTCAAATTCGTTTACTCCATGATTTCGCAAAACGCTATAGCAAAACCCATGGAACGTTCTTATTGTAAGACTATCAATCCATTTGGTCTTTTTTTGGTAATTATACCTTTCTTTATCCTTGTCAGCTTTACTCTGAAAACTCTCCCATTATTTAGTTGTTTAAATAATATCCTGTTCTATTTACTTCTATTTAACCTTCTAGCTGACAATTTTTTCCAAATACTATCTGCAAGCTTTATTTCTTTATCGGTAAGGTTGTATCCTTTTTTTAATATTTGTTCATTGGTGATTTTTAAAATCTGGTCAATACTTTTTTTATCTCTCATCATTTTGTCAATGCTGGTTAATAAATCAGTATTTTCAATTTTATAAGGTAAAAGTATTTTCTCTGTCTCACTGGGCATTAGTTCTAAAACACCACCACCGTAGCTACGGCCTACAATTTCAGCGAATGCAAGGGACAATGAATTGTAAAAACTGGCTATGAAAGCATTTTTATCAGTTCCCTTTTTCATAAACACACGGTGCATGGTGTCTGTTGTGTAGGCCTTCGCTTCGTTTAAAACCAACTTGGGATATACATTATTTCTTCTTACGAAAAGAGCGTCAGATACTTTTATAGAAGGGACTACAAACCAATCGTCACGAATACCCGTTTTGTAACCTTTATTAATTCCCATTGATTCGCCTAACCTAATATAAGAGTTTGCTCCTTTGTGACCGTTGATTTCTTCTTTCGGTGGGAAGACTAATAAATGTGCTTTGGCTTTTGTAAGTCTGTTCAGCTTCCAATCTTCTTTGGTGAAGATGACACTATTTACCTGAACACTCCTGCCTACCATTGGTTTTGCATATTCTTTTAGGTCATAAGCTTCTACCACTGGTAATGGAACTGTGAAGTAATCGTTGGAGCCTGTTGTAATGCCGACTTCAACATCTGCATATTTTCCAATGGTTGGGATATTTCTCTTTTCGGCTATCTTTTCTAGAAAGTCGATTTCTTCTTGATCCAGAAAATAGTAGGTCCACTTATTTGATTTGAAATCAATTTTCTTGGAAGGACTTTTCAGTCTTGTTACATCTAGTTTTTCAAGGTCGGATGCGTCTCTTAATTCTAAATGTTCAATCAGGTGGGAATCGCTTCCGTTCTTTTCGCAAAGCAATAGAACAACTTCTTGTTGAATGTCTGGAAAAACTAATTTCTCAAAAGAAATGATGTTGATCTTATTATAATAGCGAGCCAAAAATTCACGCAATTGTTGAGCATAAGAAACCTGTAAAAGTTCGGCAGGAATTACGAAGCCGATTTTACCCTTGTCATTAAGAAGCAAGCTTGCACCCACCACAAATGAAACCCAAGCGTTGGTAAGTTTTGAATACTTTAGTTTCGCGCGATTAAAAACTTTTATTGCTTCCTTCTGTTGTTCTTCATCAAAGTATTGATAACGGATGTATGGTGGATTACCAACTACTAAGTCAAACCGCTCAGTGGTTTCGTTGCAATACAAATGAAAATCGGTATTGATTACTGATTTTTTGGCGAGCTTAATCTTATCTGCTTTATTCGCTTCGACCCTATCAAATTCAATAGCGGTAACTGATTTGAATTTATGATTATTCTGCTTTAGCTGTTCGAGAAAAACTCCATCTCCACAACTTGGCTCCAAAATATTATAATCAGAACTTCCATTGATACCCCACTTTAGAATGAATGCAGCAATTGGTTCGGGTGTATAAATCCCGCCCCTTAGCTTTTCGGCTGTTGCGTTTTCAATTAGCTTCATACAATTCTTTGATTAATGGGATTAATGAATCGTCATTGCCCAAATCGTATAGTTTGGCTAATAGCTTTTCTAAAGTTGCTTTCTCCCTTGTAAACTGTCCTTGGAGTGGGGTTAGGGTTCTTTTGTTTCCTGCATTCTCATCTATGAGATCATAGATACTTATTAATTCCTTTTGTGTCTTGACTATGTTGTCGTGTAAGGCTCTTTGCGCAGCGTTCGTAAAATCAATTTTTCTGATTGGTAAATTCTTTAAAACCTTTGTGCCTCTTGCAATGTAACCACCCCTAAAAACTTCTCCATAAATTGCACTGAACCATTCTAAATACTTTGAATTTAAGATCGCTTGAATGTAATAGATTGAATAATCCGAATTTGTTGGGATTGCGACAACACAATAACCGGCAGTTCCGCCAGATGAGATTAATGTTCCATGAATGTCAATGGCATATTTGTCGCCTACCGAAAGAACCCCTACAATAATTTTTGAAGGTAGCCCGCAACTATCCAGACTTTGATGTCTGCCGTATCTGTGCCACTCACTTTTAGTTTGTGGTTCAGGTTTAATATCTCTCTTCGTGTTATTTAAAATGGTTTTATGCTTTTGCAGATAAGCGAAAGCAAGTGGAAATCTCTTTTGTATGCCAGCAAGCGGAATTACTTCGATTCCTTTTTTAGTGTTTTCGTAAGGATATATAACTCGTGCGTTCGGTTTGAATGTTCTATACGTGTTTAGATTGTCTTCACCAGATGAGGTTTGGAAATAGGGTTTAGTGATTTCTTTTTCAATTTTGTAATCAATATCCTTTTTAGAGAAATAATAATGCTTCGCATCTTCCTTAGCAGGAGAAAAAATGTAAACATCATTTGCGCTTGTTTGGATTCCATTGAAAATGTTATCCTCACCAACTAAGTCTACAAGTTTTACACTTTGCGAAACGATCTTGTTGTAGGCACTTGTAAGTTCAGACGGAACTAAGACCCAAACTTCATTATCTAACTGATCAGCGTTTTTAGAAGCATATTTTATCGAGTCAGGTTCTCTTACCTTCCAACTTCTTAAACTCTTTACTTCTGCATACTGAAATGTCTTCTGTGGCTTTTTATTCAGTATTAGTAAACAGGTGTAGGTTGTTTTGTCGGCAAAGATTTGATTTGCCCCAAATGAAACAATTGAGTGCAGGTACTCCTTTGTAGCAAGTTCCTCTCTTAGCTTTTTTCCTGCACCAACCTTTGTGAACTTACTTGGAACTATATAACCTAACAGTCCATTGTCTGTTAACAGGCTTATTCCTTGCTCTATAAATAAGAAGTACTTATCAAATTGCTTGTAGGCGGAATTAAAGTTTGATTTATACAGTGGTAATTCAAGAGGCGCAATATTTTTCATATCCTCTGATTTCATGTAGGGAGGATTTCCTACAATGACATCAAATTTTAGTTTTGAAAAATCAAAGGGATTGATAATTACCTGGTCTTTCTTAGCTTTTACTTGCTTAGGATTTAATAAACTATTCCCGAAGAAAATATTATCGGAAAGATCAGGCAGTACGGGTTCTTTTACATTGGTTGAGTTTACGTCTTCACCTTCTAACAATTTAAGTAACAAACCAAACTTGGTTGCTTCAACAGCGTTGTAATCTTTATCAACACCAAAGATGCAACTCAATAGAAGTTCGCGCTTTATATGAAAAGGAAGACGATAGGTATCAATGCTTGTCTGAATAAGTTTTGATTTATCTTCTTTAAGATAATAATCAATAAGAATGTCATTCAGTAATTGGAAGAGTTCCAAGAGGAACGCACCAGAACCGCAGGATATGTCCGCGAATTTAAGATTAAGTATTTCCTTATCAGATTTGCCTTGGCATTTTGCCAATACCGTATTTCTTAAAATGTCATTGATAATGAAAGTTGGTGTGGTAATAATATCGCGGTCAACATTTTCGGGCTTTCTTACCAATACAATAGAACCGTTTTGGGTAACTAATTTTTCTGAAAGGAAAATTTCATAAATGCTTCCTAAAATATCTGACGAAAAAACAGAAAAGGAATATGGGCTTTCTGGATAATAAAGGTGTCTGATAATTGTCCAAAAGACAGAACTAACGTTTTCAACTATCTTGTCTTTTAGTAGCTGGTCAAATAGCCCGGAATTATATCTTTTGTCTGCTTGTTCAAACTTTTTTATTAATGCTTTAAAATCGTTAGCGCTTGCAAACTTCAAAAGTGTTTGATAGTCTTCTAAATTACGGTCTTCACAAACACGCAAGAATAAAACCCTGTTTAAATAGCTTTGAACAACATCATTTAGTTGTTGCTCTTTAATCTTGGGTTCGTGTTTATAAATATCAGCACCTAATAATTTTCTCCATTCATTGATTTGATTCAGGAACAGATTATCAATCGAATATTGGTTTATTTTAGCTTCGATGTCTTTCCATTCCGTTTCAAATGCTGCTGTGTAAACCGCTTCTTTTCCTAAAAGTTTTTTAATTTCTTCAAACTTGTCTTCGTATTCGGTATGATGATATTTCTTAACCAATGCTTTTTGAAATGTATCGTCTTTATCAACCTTTACAGACGTATCATAAATTATCAAGTACTCGAAATTTGATAAAACTGAAATCTTTAGCTTGGCAGTGAAGCCATAGCGCCTTACTTGTTTCACTGAATCATTATCTGATTCAATTGCAACACAAGGCTTCTTAGCTTCTAAGAAAAATTTCCTTTCGGAGAATAAGCGGAATGTGTAGTCAGGTTTTTTTGAATGTTCGGAGGCGTTTGCCTTTAAGGCTTCTTCTAAAATTACTTCTCTTTCATTTGTTGGTTTGCCAGCATTGTTTTTGATGTCCCAACCGAGCAACTCGAAAAACGGATCTAAGAAATCACTGCGGAGCAGTGTTTCGTTATACTTGTTTGTCAGGTAATAATCCCTGTCTGCTTTATACTTTTCTACGAGTTGATTAATAGTAATAATCATTTGCTCTTATTGGCTTTTAAATATTTCACTTTTTTCTCCGCTACTTTCAAGGCTTTTTCACCAAGGTCTTCGTCTTGTATTTCATACATTATTTTGTCGCTGAGAAATAGAACTAAGAGATCGTCAGCGTTGGATTTATAAATGTCTGCAAGTTTTAAAACTACTTCTTTCGTAAGTCTGCGCTCTCCACGTTCCATTTTGCTTAAGATAGCTACGTCAATGTCAAGCAAAGCAGACACTTTACGCAACGGCAGTTCGCTTTCTTCTCTTAGTTGCCGAAGCTTTTCACATATAGTTTCTATTGACATATATTCTGTTGACATATTTTGTCAAAAATAGGGACTCTATTTTAAATAGCAACTCTTTAATCGGTTATTTTTTAAACAGTTCCGCTCTCTCGATGTAACGTGGTGGGTGGGTTTGGCTCTTGCCTTTGCTTTGGTTTGCGGGTGGGATGTGGGGCAATGGCAAGTGCCAAAAGCGAGGGCAAGAATCTCTCACGGTTGCAGTGCGGTGGGCAATTCGTAGACGAGTCTTTATCGTTTACTGAGTCCAAGTCCCCTAATTCTCTTGTTTCTTTTCTCCTGTCCCAAGTTGGCTAAAGTAACGCTCACTTGTCCACGTGCAGAAACGTTTTTAGTAGGTCGTCTTTCATTTTTTTATTCCCTTATTCCTTTTCCTTTTTTATTCTCTCTTGTCCCCGTGGAGAAACTTAATAGGTTGGATTGTCAAACGTTACTTTTAATTGTCGTGGAGAATTTGTCCCGGATGACAGGGCATTGTTGCTAACGTGAGTGTATAAAACGTAGCGGGGTTAGGAGGACAAGGCTAATGAGGAACGAATGCCTTGGCCGACCTGCCGCGTCCTTCTCCACGTAACCAAACGAAATTAAGAAACGGAAACCACAATGCAACACCAAACCCCCGCTATGTTTTTATACACATTGTTACCGGCAGTTTTGCTTACCGCTCTTTTTTCTTTGTCCACAGTTTTAATATTTCCGTGGTCGTTAAAACACTTTTAAAACCTTTACTCTTTAATCCGTCTCTTAGTGTTTTGTCACCAGTCCAAAGTTTCCCTTTCAAGTGTTTTGTTAAGGCGATGAAGTCGGTGTCGTCTATATCAATTCCGTCAGCAATTATTTCAGAGTCTTCCCAAATCTTTTGGGGAATTAATTCTTCGTTTATAAATGAAATCTTTGTTAGAAGGGTGTAATAAGATTCCTCAAGTTGCTTGTCAGTCAGTTTTGAAATCTTTTTCAGCTTGTCCCAATGGTTACGGATTTCTGTCCGCATGTATTGAGCACTATAAAACTCAAAGATGTCATCTGAGTTAAAAATTATTTGACCAAAAGTCGTCTGTGTTTTTAATAAGGAACTGAAAATGATATTGGTGTCGACTACGATTTTCATTTAATAAATCGTCTTCTGTTTTTACTCCACCAACCTTTCTTGACCTCTTTAGCAAGTTTGTCCACGTCCTCTTGCTTTGCTTGAGATTTGTCGGTTGCCTCCTTGTATGTCAGATAATTAATAATATTTTGAAGTCCCTCCGTGTCAATGTAGGATGGAAGTCTAATGATTACCTCATTTTTAGTCCGTTCAATTACCATTTTCTTATATTTAGTCCCCTAAAATCGTTCTTTATTATGTCAATCGCAAAATTGCCGGTAACGTTTGTGTTTGCGCAGTGGTGGCTTTTCGAAGCCGCGTACTGTCCGCGTGGGCAAACGTTGAACGAAGATAACACTTAAAGCTTACACGTCCTGCCACCATTGCGCAAACATTTTGTTGTGTGCTGCCCGCTTAGTCCACACTTGTTTGTCTACGGAAACTACAAAATAGAAAATTCTGTAAAGTGTCAAACGGTGTGCGGTGGTCTTCAATTATGCATTTAAGTTTTTTAAATCCTTTTCTCAATTGGTCTTGAAGCGTCTGCTCCGAATATTGTTTAATCTCAAGTCCGCTGCACTTCTTTGGTCCGTTCTCCGAAAAAGTCCCGATGGTCAAAAATCCATTGTCTTTTAGATTCTTCTTTGTTCTCTCCAAGTATTCGTTTATTTGGTCGACTGTTGTCATGAAGTGAAAGGTTGCTCTGTCGTGCCACAAGTCAAATGTTTTCTCAGTCTTAAATTCCGTTATGTCGGCAACGATCCAATTAACCTTCTTCGCTTTGTCCCCGAGTCTATCTTTTGCTCTTTTTAATGCCTGTTCAGAAATATCTAACACTGTAACGTCCTCATAACCTTCGTCAATTAGTTTGTCAACGAGTCTGCTGTCCCCGCCACCAATGTCAATAATACTTGCCTGTTTTGGTAAGTTAAAACTATGTATGAAGTCCAATGATGTCCTTGGGTTCTCCTGTGTCCAGCTAACCTCACTTGGTTGTTTGGTCGAATAGATTTTGTCCCAGTGTTCTTTTTTCGTCTCGTTTTTCATGGTCGAATCTTTTTTAAGCGGGTTGCACACAACGTTTGTGTTTGCGCAGTGGTGGGCTTTCGAAGCCGCTACTGTCCGCGTGGGCAAACGTTGAACGAAGATAACACTTATAGCTTACACGTCACCCCACCATTGCGCAAACATTTTGTTGGCAGCTGCCCGCGC
This sequence comes from Bacteroidia bacterium, assembly GCA_031384515.1. GTDB lineage: Bacteria > Bacteroidota > Bacteroidia > Cytophagales > Cyclobacteriaceae > ELB16-189. The sequence goes on along the minus strand of JANNAQ010000058.1, from coordinate 19,605 downwards.
CACACTATTTTTTATAGTAGTCCGATATGTCCTGAATTATTTTGTCAAATGACCTGTCCGGGAAAACGCTTAACATCTCAATTGTAGATGCTGTTGATTCCATTTTCCAAGCCTCGCTCAAGTTGGAATATTTCTCCAATTTGCTTTTAGTTATTTGTCCTCCGAATTCATTTTTCATTTCGCTGATAAAGTCCTCAATCAAAGCCAGACTTGTCGGCCAGTCATTGATGGCTTCAATCAGTCCCTTTGCTGCCTTTTTAAAGTCCGCGTTTGAGTCGTCCTTCGCTACTTTTTCTATTAACTCGTCAATTGTAATTAATTTGTGTTGTTTGAGTTCATTGAAAATCCTTGTCGCATATTTAATTGTATGTCCTTTGTGATTTGCGTTGTCACCATTATGATCGAGACCTATGTCCACCGTTACTATCGTTTCTAATTCTCTGATGATGCCGTCCAAGTTGTCCCGCGTGAGCAATATTCTTTGAACATAGTCAGTATACTCCGTCTTTGCAGCTGAGTCCGTTACACCAATTGGGTCCCACTCTGCTAAAATGTCGTTTACTAATTCGTAGTCCTTGTTGTACTTCATTTCATTTAGCGGGTTGCTGCCAACGTTTGTGCTTCTGCAGTAGCGCGCTTCCGAAGCCGCGTCTTGTCCCCGAAACCAAACGTGGAACGAAGATAACACTTATAGCTTACACGTCACCGCGCTATTGCAGAAGCATTTTGTTGGCAGTAGTAGGGCCCTTATCCACACTTCATTCGGAGCCATGTCTTTCGTCCCCCGTTAACTAACACCAAACTTTTAAGTAAGTCGTGCGGTGGGGCATTTTTCATTGACTACTTTCTCCACGTACACTACACTGAGCACACTCTTTGACTGGCTTTGGATGTGGGCTGCAAGCGCGGCCTGGCAATGTGTGTGCGATATAGTTAATGTCATTTGCATTTTGGTTGTCCAAGAACAAGGTATATTAGTTTGTTGAAGTCGTAGATTGGCACATCAGGTTTTTAGCCAGTTCGCAAGTAATTTTTGTAAGGTGGGTAATAAGATGAAGACCATTATCGGCACTACTACTACGGTTATTAATAACGTGCGTAGGGGCAGAAATTCTATCGTCATCAGGGGTTTGTCAAATGCCTCGAATATGATTGTAATCAAAGGATATATTGCAACCCAGATGATTACAGCCATTTTCCATTTTTTTGGTGGTTTCATAAATAACTAGTTTCCATTTTTTTTAAGTCAATTTATCGAAACTGTTTAGTGAGGTAATTATCAACCGAATACTTCCCAGCACCTAACACCACAATTAATAATAGCATAATGCTATAGGTGAAGGGCCCGTCTTTTTCTGCGAGTGCATCATGGGCGTGAACAACAAAGTAGCCGGTGAGTGTTATGGCCAAGGCAGGAAGGGCGGCAAATCGCGTGAATAAGCCAATCAAAATAAAAAATGGGAAAACGAGCATCGCACCAGTAGCAAATGCCTGATTAAACCAATCAGGAAATCCTATTGGATTGGGAATAACTTCTGCATCTCTGCCATTTACATCTATTTTTTTCAGGCCATGTACCAACATTAATTCAATAGCAAAGACAACTCTGAATAGCAACAACGCTATATTATTTGTTCTGCTTCCAATTTCCGAAAACAGAATATTTCTGATTAGCTTTTTCATAGTGGGTAAGTTTACTCCTTACTTGGGTTGATAGTAATAGCTTCCAAAAGTTTTTAATGGTGACCACTCAGGTTGTATTTCAGAACTTATTATTTTATACTCCTTATAATCATCAGAGGCATACACAATCTTTCCGTTCACAATAGTCAGTGTGGATTGTATCTGCTTAATATCATCTTCGGGGATGGTCATCACATCTTGCGAAAGCAAAACAACATCGGCTAATTGCCCTGTCTTGATTTTCCCCTTTACGTCCTCCTCTTGAGAAAACCAGGCACTGCCCAGTGAGTATATCATGATGGCTTCTTCGCGGGTTAAAAGATTTTCAGAACTTAAATGTATTTGCCCTGCGGCCGTTTTCCCTGTTACTAACCAATGGATTCCAACCCAAGGATTAAAGGACGATCCACGCGTTGCGTCAGTGCCCATTCCAACCGGAACGCCTTTCTTAAGAAGCATTTTAATTGGCGGTGAAGACGCTGCCGCATCTTTACCATATCGCTCTAGGTAATCATCACCAAGAAATACCATACGGTCTTGCACGGCTACACCACCACCCAATAGTTTTATCCGGTCGATGTTTTCTTCTTTCAGTGTTTCGGCATGTTCAATAGACCAGCGCAATCCGTTAAGAGGCGTTTCTTTGTTAACCTTTTCGATTACATTCAATAGCCTTGTGATGGATTCGTTGTAGGTGGAATGAATTCTGAAGGGCCATCTTTTTTTAATCATTAGTGTAAGAATAGGCTCCATCTTTTCTTCCATATCGGCATCCAGTTCAAAACGTGCCGAGCGGAAATTTTCGAAATCGCCTGCTTTCCACAGGACATACTCGCCACCACCATCTAATTCAAATCCATGCTCTTTATGATCGTCAAGGTTTTCGCCAACCTTGTTTTCAGTAGTCCATTTGGTATAATCTTCAAGTTCTTTTCCCGGATGTTGGGAGAATAATAAAAAAGATACACGCGTGACGAGTTTACCTTCTTTCGCCAATTGTATAGAAGCTTCGTAGCCACCTGGGTATTCGAAACCACCACCACCAGCATCAATCACACTAGTAAGACCGTACTTAACCAACTCATTGAACATGATAATGGTAGAATTCTTCTGTACCTCCAATGAAGCTTTCGGTAGATTATCAATATAGCTGTAGAATATTTTTGGATGAGGTGTGGCCAGAAATAATCCTGTTGGGTTGCCTTGCTTATCGCGAACGATTTTTCCACCCATAGGGTCTTGCGCAGAAGAATTTATGGCAAGTGCTTCAAGTGCCTTTTTATTCATGATAGCTGCGCTGTAGAAATATTGAATATAGACAGGTGTTTCAGGTGCTATGGCCGTAAGCTCTTCGGGTGTAGGCAATCTCTTTTCTTCAAACTGCCAGGGTGTCCAGCCTCCTATTACTCTTACCCATTCACCTTTGGGTGTAATGGCTGCTTGCTTCTTAATCATTTCCAATCCGATTTTCAACGATGGAACGCCATCCCATCTAAGTTCACGTGTGTAGGAAGTGCCAGCTCGCAAGAAGTGAGAGTGAGAATCATTCAATCCTGGAATGAGCCTGCGACCTTTAGCATCAATAATAATGGTGCTGTCCGTTTTGAGTTTTAATATCTCATCGCTGATTCCAACCGAAGTAATCTTTCCATTGGAAATGGATACTGCTGTGGCCGAGGGGTTATCAGCATCGAGGGTTGTAACCTTTGCATTGTAAATAATCAGGTCAACTTTTGCCCGGTTGGAATCACTTTTTGTTTCTGAGCAACTGGAAAGAAAGACCAGCATGCCAAAGAGAAAGAGAACTTGTTTGGATTTCATATCAGTTAATTGAGCATTATTTCTTTACGTTCTTCAACTCGTTATACGTTTTTGGAATGTTCAACTGAAAATGCAACCATCCATATAGGTTATAGCCTTTGTTGAATTCATCCATCTTCAACGTCTCAACAACCTTCTCAACTGTAAACCCTTTTTTGATTCCACTTTCAACACCTGCATGGAGTGCTGTCAAATAGTTTATCACAAAATCCATATCGGTTTTTTTTATTGGCGCATGATGGCCAGGCACGATGATAGCGTCATCAGGAAGAAATGATTTTATTTTTTTCAATGTGCTCAATACTTCTTCATGCCTTCCATCGAGCAACCAGGGAATGGCAGGCGGTGCAGCAACAATTACATTGCCAACGAAAAGGACTTTCGATTTGGGCTCCCACACGTATAAATCGCCAGGCGTTTGTCCAAAACCAAACGTAAGTATCTCCACTTCTACTCCGCCCAGATCCAGGGTGATGGGAGAGTCAATTAATAAGTCTCCCGCTCTGGGTATCACACGTTCTATTCCCCTTCCTAATCCGAAATTTTGAATCATGAATTTCGTGTCGTCCACAAAATAGTTGTCCACATATTTCTTTGCCTCTTTATGTTGTATGATGGTGGTGCTGGCAGGAAAAACATAATTGCCATAACTATGGTCGCCATGATAACTGGTGTTCACTAAGTATTTTATCGGCAGTTGAGTTACTTGCCGTACCTGATTTATCATTTGTGAGGCCAAATCAGCGTTGAGGAATGATTCAATCACTAATACTGAATTTTTGCCTACAATAAACCCGCCTGTTGTTGCTTTCGCCTTACTGCTGGGTGCTTCAAATGCTTCCGTTGGAAAAACACCATAAACATTTTCTCCGAGTTTTTTGGTGATAAAAGTAACCTTGTTTGGATCCCAAATAGGTTCCTGTGCCATTGCGTTGGCGCAGAACAGGCTCGCCAATAGAATAAATGCCATGTTGACTAATTGATTTGTTTTCATATATAGTTTGTTTAAAATTTATAATTAAATGTGTTGGCTAAGAAGAATATATTTTCGCTTTGTGAGTCAGCAAGAAACTGGCCTACAAAGAAGTAAGAGAATTCAAAATCGTAGGTGAGGTGCCTGGACAACTGATGGGTAATTTTAAGGCTTGACTGATGTCCGATAAATCTTGCAGATGAAACAGATCCATCTATTCTTAAAATTTTTGGAGGTGAATAAACCCCATCCGATGTGCTCGCGCGCCAAAAGAAATCCCAGTCAAAAACGAAATCAGTTTTAGAAGACAAATCACCGCTGATGGAAGGATGGATATCAATCAGATTAACGGGTGCAATGGCCGCTGCCAATCCGAAATAGGTGGGGTTATTAAAAAGCGGGTTGAATGTTTGCAGTTTGGAGTCCCCGACTTTATTGTCACCACTCACATAATCGAGTTTTATTCCAAAATCATTGACCTTGCCGAGCGATATGTTTTTATAGTGATAATCAAATTCAATGGCTAAGGCACTAATATCTTGCCCGGCAAAATCCCCAAATTGATAGGCGACTTCGGTATTGAAATAAAAATGTTTGCCGAGGTGGCCGCTTCGCCTTACGCCCACAGTTTGTCTGCGTTCTTCTCCAACCGCGTTATTGAAAGTTACGTTATCGTTGGCTAGCCCGAAATAGTAGAGCTCTGTTGTACCTTGAAAAAATGAATCCTTTATGGAAGCAACCGTTCCCCAAAATTGCATGGCGCTTCGCCAGCCATTATCAAAGAAATAAGGTTGTACCTTAACCTCGCTGCCCCAAAATCCTTCAAGCCTATACTTTTTTTGCGACCACATAAACCGGCCACCATCATAACTCCTTCTTACATTCAAGCCATCTCTCAGAGCTACTAATCTTCCTGCACCATACACCATTTGCTGCCGACCTACCCGAATAGTTAGCGATTGATTTTGTAGTGGCTTAATATCAACGAATGCCTGATTAATGTCTAACTCATCATCTTGATTAATGCGTGGCCGCTCGAAGCTGTTGGTATATCCATGATACAGTTCCGCGAAAACACGAAGATGTTTGCCAAGCACAAGGTTACTATGAACAGCAAGCCGTTGTGTATAATAGCCGGGCGTGTCCTCATTGGGATTTGATTCCCATCCTTCATTTTTAATTATTTGATATCGAGGTCGGAACTCACCACCAAAAGATAAATAATTATTTCCGTTGCCATTTAATCGGATATACTTTGCGTGATTCCAAAAGTCCTTATTTTCAACTGAATCTGAATCTTTAAGATAAGCATAGTCCTCATCCTGACGCATCAATTTATAAACTGGCTCTTCTTGTTTCTTTACTTCCTGCCCTGAAGCGATAAACGAGATGCTGTTAACGATTATTAAGAAGCAAAGTCTGCTCATCATTTGGAATCAAGTGAGTTTTGTATTTCTGATGTGTTCATTGATTTTCCCGTTTCGCATAGAGAAGGCCCAGAAGACCCATAGAGCCGAACAAATGGCCATGCACACATGAACATTGATAAAAGCTGCCACTACGGCTATCAGATAAGAAGGAATGCCGAGAAAGAATTTCAGCGAAACTTCTTTTCTGAATGAATCCGTCACCGATTCTTTTAAAAGTTTTCCTTTATAGTTGGCACTCCACCACAACAAATTGTAGCTCACGCAAATAAGTGCAAAGCTTCCGGCATAAACTGCACAAGCAACGTCTGCTTCATTCGTCAAATAATACTCAGATAAAAGTGCCGTAGGGAATGGAACTATTACCACCAGCATTAACAGTAAGCCATTAGCAAACATGAATCGGTTGTCAATCCTACTGATGAGGTTGAAAAGAGCATGATGGTTGATCCACATAATCAGAATAGAAAAGAAACTGGTGACGAGCGCCACATACACAGGCCATTGGTTTATCAGCTCTTGCCAAAGTGAAGTATTAGCGTGTTGGTGAACGTCAGGAACCTTCACATCTAAGATTAAAAGTGTGATGGCAATGGCAAATACGCCATCACTAAAGGCCTCTATTCGAATGGTTTCTTTCTCTCCGATCAAAGCACCTTCGTTCATGCCATTTTCTTTAATTGAATATCACAAGTGATTTTTATTTCATCGCTTACCAACACGCCACCAGTTTCAGTGGCAGAGTTCCATGTTAACCCAAATTCTTTCCGGCTAATAGTACCTTGAATATTGAAGCCGGCCATTATATTTCCATACGGGTCTTTGGCCACACCATCATGTTCAACTACGAGCTTGACAGATTTGCTCACACCATGTATGGTAAGCTCACCATTCAACTCATATACAGTACCTGTTTGAGTCTTATTCAGGACGTTTCCTTTAAATTCAATCAAAGGAAAATTGGATACATCAAAGAAATCTTTTGATTTGAGATGACCATCACGTTGCGCATTGCCAGTTGAAATGGAGTTCGTCTCAGCTTTAAATCCAAAGGAACCGAGGATAAAGTCGTCTCCATCGGTTTCTACTTCCACTTCGTAGTTGCCGAAATTTCCTCTTACGTTGGTGAGCATAAGATATTTGGCCCTAAAGCCAATAGAAGTGTGTGCGGGATCAACGTTCCATTTTGTCTTTTCCATATTCATTATTTGTTTAATTGATTGATGACACTGTCTTGTTAAGTCTATGCGATTGTTGACACAAACCTAAAGTAGGCTGCAGCCAAATAAAATGAAGTAGGTTAAGGGGAACCCTTAATGTAGATTAAGAGGCAAAGCAAATTAAAGGCACCAATAAAAAAATGCCGAAGCAATAGAGAACTGAACAAATAGATTCAACTATCGCTAGCGAATTTATTAGACCAATTTATTTGATCAAGGATTTTTTGAGTTTGCTAAAAAATTCGGGAGTTACTCCCAGATATGAAGCGATGTGATTTTGAGGTATCCGCTTAATGAATTCAGGATACGTTTTTTTAAAGTAGAGATAGCGTTCTGATGCAGAGGCCCCAATATTATAGGATGTCCTTTTTTGATAACCGATGTAGGTGTTCTCTGCCAGAATGCGGAAATATCGTTCAAATTTTGGAACATCTGTGTACAGTTTATCCACGCTGGATTTACTGATACGAAGTACTTCACTATTTTCCAGAGCATCTATGCAGAATACGCCTTTGGATTTAGTCAGAAAGCTTGCTACATCACTAATCCACCAATTCTCAATTGCAAATTGAACAACATGCACGACTCCATTCTCATCTGTATTGTATAATCGTAAACATCCTTTGACAACAAAATTGATGTAGTTGCAAACCTCTCCATCGCTATGGAGGTATTGCTTTTTCTTAACCTTCTTGCTTTCAAGAACGGTGAAGAATCGTTGTTGTTCAGCATCAGTCAACGTAATTATACGGCTTACGTTTTTGGATATCAGTTCGAGGCCATTCATTAGGTCAAAGTTAGTAAAAGTAGTAATTGATTAAGCTTAAATCAATTATCAAAAACTATACACCTCGTTTAGATTTCTGTTACAAAGTGGTCAAATAGTGGCTCATTGCTACGAGATCTGGAATTTGGCTCTTGCCATAGCTTTGGTGGCGCGGTGGGTTTGTGCGGCTATGGCATGTGCCAAATGAAGCGGGGACTTCGGAGGAGAATCTTTTTAAAAATGCGAAGGGTCGGCTGTATTACTTTTATTCAGTCCATGTTTTGAGTCGGTGATTTGTCAACGTCTTGCGAGTCGTTCACTTGTCCCCGTGGGAAATCTTTGTTAGTAGAGTGTCGCCCGTTAGATGACCAAATTGTCCGGGGCCTATTACTGCCAACGTCTTTATATAGGAGACGGAGTCTCCTATATATCCTTATTGGATTCTAAGATAAGTCCTTTGCTTAAGAAGTCCAATGGGCTAATTAGCTTCTCAAAGCCCCTTTTGGTCACATGTGTATACCTTTCGGTGGTTCTGCTGCTTTCGTGCCCCAGAAGTGTCTGAATATAGCGCAAATCTGTACCCCTTTCCAGCAAATGGGTAGCAAAGCTATGCCTTAAGGTATGAGCACTTACATGCTTTTTGATTCCTGCCATAGAGCAATATCGATGTATAAACTGATTTACACTTCTTGGAGAATACTGACTTCCAGTAGGGCTTTCAAACAACCATTCCTTTGGTTTGTACAATTCCAGGTAATACTTCAAATAGTCTAAAGCAAGTTTGGAGAGCAACGTGATTCGATCTTTGCCTCCCTTGCCGCCTCGAATGTAAATGATCATCCGGTATTCATCAATATCCTTCCATTTCAAACCCAAAAGTTCACTTATCCTTAACCCAGCAGAGTACAGCAAGAACATAATGCATCTATGTTTTATGTTTTGAGACACTCCCAGCAATTTTTGCATTTCTTCCTCCGAAAGTACCGAAGGCAGCAATCTTTCTTTTATCGGGCGGTCAACATAATAAAAGGTTCGGTCTCCTTTATTGACCCGTTCCAGATAAAACTTAATCGAATTGATGGCGGTGTTTTGAGTTGAAATAGAAACCTTTCTCTCATCAACTAAATAAACCATGTATTGATCAATCATAGCTTTGGTAAGGTTGTCAATGGAAATTGGTTCAATAAATTTCATGAATTGGCGCATTTGATTTTCGTAGGTAATACGAGTGCTTTCACTATATCTCATTCGAATGAGACATTCAGAGTACCCCTCCGGTAATGCCGTCACTGTCTTGGTAGATAAATGAATTTTCTTTAATTCTTCATTGAAGGGGATAGGTACCCTGACCAAACTAAATTGCGAAAGCTTCTGAAATAAATGATCCAGCGTAGCTAGGGAATACTTAACATACCAACAACCATTAGATTTGCTGTATTGGCGGTTTGGAAAGTTTCGAACAACAAAATTGGCCCTGCTGTCCAAGCAATTTCGGATGGCAATACAGTAGATGTCGCGGTGCCATAAGGGAACTAAGTCTATTGCGTTCATTTTAATATCTTTTCACAACAATAAACCCAAATAGTATTAGTAGTCGTTTATTAATCGTTTCTATACGTTTATAATCGTTTGTAAACGGATATATTTTTCGGACATAGTATATGTTGTAGTTGGGCGCAATGGCCGGTGAGATTCGTGAAATTGTTTAAATTGGGGACATAAATTAGTACTGATATGAGCAACTTAAATATGGAGAGGGAAAAACTAGAAATTATCAAATGGGTGACTAGTCTCAAGGACGATACAGCTATTGAACGTCTGAGGATGCTGAGAGCGAAGCCAAGAAAATTGGACTGGTGGAACGAAATAACTGACGAGGAGAAATCGGCAATCGACAAAGGGTTGGCAGACATCAAAGCTGGACGAGTAAAACCACATAGGGAAGCTAAAAAGCTGTATGAAAAGTGGTTATAAATTGCTCTGGTCGGACAGGGCACTGGCGGACTTACAAAATATTATAAACTATTTAACTGAAAACTGGACTCCAAAAGAAATTCAGAATTTTGCAAGACGACTTGATAAACGACTGAACCTAATAACCACTAATCCAGGACTCTTTCCGAAGACTACCAAGAGAAAAAATTTGAGAAGATCAGTTCTTACAAAACAGACAGTAATCTATTACGAGACAAAGGAGAACATAATAAACATTGTGACTCTGTTTGACCCTCGACAAAACCCAAAGAGGTTAAGACTGTAGGCGACATGGCGTGTCGATCATCAGCCATCTTTCCCAATTCTGCAATGAAGCCCCGATCGGGCTTAAACATTTGCTAATTGGTTCGATATTCCCTGAAAACTTGGTTTTCGAGGAAGGAAAATATCGAACCATTCGTGGGAATAGTTTTGTCGCTCTAATCACCTCAAAATCAAATAGTTTCAATATTGATATAAATAGAAAAGCCATCGTTTCCGATGGCTCGTCTACTTAGGCTCCTCCTTTTGGACTTGAACCAAAGACCCTCTGATTAACAGTCAGATGCTCTAACCAGCTGAGCTAAGGAGGAATTTGGGACTGCAATATTAGTCGTTTGGTCTTAAAAATCTAAAAACTGCTGTAAATAATATTTTTCAGCTTTTTCCCTGTTGTTCCAAGTTGCAACTTAGAACACGCAAAAAATCTCAGAATAAAACACATTATGCTCACCCACCAAAATCAGTTAAAGAAATATGAATCCGTTGGGCTTCTTATTTTAAGAATTACGGTTGCCTTATTATTAGCTGTTCGGCAGGGCTGGCCAACATTGATTCAATTTTTGGAAGGGGCAACTGAGTTTCCTGATCCTCTTCACCTGGGCGCCCGTACTACCATGGGTTTGATGGCGTTCACCGAATTTTTTTGTGCGGTAGCTGTGTGTATCGGATTAATGACAAGGTTATTTTGTATACCTGTTATCATTGGGTTTACCGTGGCAGTATTCGTTCATCATCTTTATGATCCCTTATCTTATAAGGAATTGCCACTACTTTACTGGGGTGGCTTCTTGACTATTTTATTTCTTGGCCCAGGGAAGTATTCCGTAGATCACCTATTCTTAAAAAAAGAATAGCCTCGCCAGATGTCTACTTGTTTTTTGTTAGAGTTACCTACTATTATTCTTTATCAAGAAACGGATATCGATAGTCGGTAGGTGTAACAAAGGTTTCTTTAATCGTTCTCAACGATACCCAACGTAGTAAATTTACTTTCGCTCCAGCCTTATCATTCGTGCCCGATCCGCGCGCTCCACCAAATGGTTGTTGGCCAACGACAGCTCCTGTCGGCTTGTCGTTGATATAAAAATTGCCCGCAGAGTTAACCAGTTTTTTAGTGGCCATCTCAATAGCATATCGATCTTGTGAAATGATGGAACCTGTTAGTGCATACGGAGAAGTTTGGTCAACAAGCTCCAGAGTTTGTTCAAAGTTTTCCTCGTGATAAACATAAATGGTCATCACTGGCCCGAAAATTTCTTCGCACATAGTGAGCGAGGAGCCATCTTTTGTTACGATTACTGTTGGTTCAATGAAATAACCTTTTGATTTATCATACTTGCCTCCGGCAATAATTTCATTCATCGGATTTTGTCTCGCTTTTTCAATGTAGCCTGTGATGGAGTCAAACGCTTTTTCATCGATGACAGCATTTACAAAATTCCCAAAATCTTCGGTTGGGCCCATCTTCATGCTCTTCAAATCTTCTAGCAAATATTTTTTTACATCATCCCATAAGTTGGAAGGAATGTAAGCACGCGAAGCTGCTGAACATTTTTGCCCTTGATATTCAAATGCTCCACGGGCAATAGCAGTTGATACGTGTTTCGCGTTTGCGCTTTTGTGTACCATGATATAGTCCTTGCCACCTGTTTCGCCAACAATGCGTGGATAGGAGCGGTATTTGTGGATATTGCTTCCAATCGTTTTCCACATGCCCTGGAATACCCCAGTACTTCCTGTAAAATGAATGCCTCCAAAATCACGATGATTGAAGATCACATCCCCTGCATCGGGGCCATTTACATAAACAAGATTGATTACACCATCTGGCAATCCTGCTTCTTTTAATATTTCCATGATTACCTGTGCGGCATAAATCTGAGTATTAGCAGGCTTCCATACAACCGTATTGCCCATGAGGGCAGCACTGGTAGGCAAGTTTCCTGCAATAGCGGTGAAGTTGAAAGGCGTAAGTGCAAAAACAAATCCTTCCAATGGTCGATATTCAATTCTGTTCCAAACGCCAGGGGATGACTCTGGTTGGTCCCTATAGATTTCTCCCATGAAGTGTACATTGAACCGCAGGAAGTCTATTAGCTCACAAGCAGAATCAATTTCTGCCTGAAATGCATTCTTTGATTGCCCAAGCATGGTGGCAGCATTCATTTTGTAACGATACGGTCCCGCCAATAAGTCGGCAGCCTTAAGAAAGATGCTTGCACGATATTCCCAACTTAATGTACTCCACAATTCCTTTGCAGCCATAGCGGCATTAATCGCTTGCTCCACATGGCTTTTGTCTCCCAAGTGGAAATGCCCCAATATATGTTTGTGATCGTGTGGAGGTGAAAGTGGTTTTTTATTTCCTGAGCGAACTTCATCGGCACCAATATACATGGGGATGTCAAGCACTTTTGATCGTGCTTCTTCCAAAGCCTTCTTTAATGCTGCTCTCTCTTTCGAGCCTGGCGCATAAGACAATACCGGTTCGTTTTTAGGAAGAGGAATAGCGAAAAATCCGTTAGACATATTTGTGTAGTTAAGTAAAAGCTTAAAGACAAATTTAAGATAAAGATTAGTATGTAAGCCACAGATTCTAATCCAAGAATCTGTGGTCTTTAAGGATCAGATGATAGTCTTCAGCTCTATGAGGTCGCGAATCTCATAATCGATTTTTTCCTGATGATGGATTTTGTTGGGATTAAAATAAACAGTGTCAATGGAGGCGTTTTTTGCTCCAGCCATATCGGTCAACAAATTGTCACCAATCATTATGGCTTCATTGGCGTGGAAGCCATTTTCAGCCAAAGCAAATTCAAAAATTTCTTTTGCCGGTTTTTTGTGACCGGCTCTTGCGGAGGTGACAACGTTTTTAAAATAGTGAGTGATTCCTGACGATGCCAGCTTAGTGGATTGTATTTCTTCAAATCCATTGGTGATGATGCCTAAGGGATATTTTGTCGCCAAGTGATCAAGTATCTCAATGGTATTAGGCATCAGAGCTGCTTTCTTTGGCGCCTCAGAAACATAATCATTTGATAGATGTAACGACAACGCATAATCATCAACACCCAGAGCAAGCAGTATTTTATGGAATCTCTCATATCGAATTACATCGCGATGAATTTTACCTGTATCATATTGATCCCACAAGTTGGTGTTGATGGCGACAAAGGTTTGGAACAGTTGGTCAAAAGAGTCAATTCCTTTTTCGCTTAACTTATGCTGAAGAAAGAGTTCGCGTAAGGTTTCAGCCGAATTGGTTTCGAAGTCCCACAGTGTGTGATCTAAATCAAAAAAAATGCATTTGTAGGGCATGAACTATTGTGCTTGATTCAATGAGCGTATTTGGAGTTTATTCAACGCTAGTTCGCGGTTGGTAAAAAGAGTTTGATAAATCTGCTGATCTTTTTCCAATGCGGGATCTCTTCTTAAAAATTGGAAGATCTGTTTGATCAGATCAAATACCTCATCCTTAATCTGGTAGAATACCCATTGATTGTATTTTCGGGAAGTAAGAATTCCGGAGTTTTTCAAATAAAGGAGGTGCCTGGACGTTTTGGTCTGCGTAAATTCAAGGATGTGCTCAAGATCAGTTATACACATTTCTCCATTATGCATGATCAGATTCAGTATGCGCAACCTAGATGTATCCGAACAAGCCAGGAAGATCTGAGCACCAAGGTCGATGTTAAAATGTTTTAAGCGCATCTATATGATAGGATCCAAACTACCGAAAACAGAACTAAATTACCGTTGGCAATTTAGCAAAATCAAAACCCGTAATACTGCGTTTATTGTATTAGGCGGATATTTTTTGAATACCTATCTTTGAACGAATAATGAAACTGGCAGTGCGGTCGATAAATGTATTCTTGGTTTTAATACTTGTTTTTGCGCTCCAAGGCGCGGTCTTCGCACAAAGCCATAAACGAGTAATTCAATTATCTGGCGTTGTATTGGGAGAGGATAGCGTATCGGGAATACCGGGTGTACACATCTATGTTCCCAAAGCAGGAAGGGGTACTTCCTCTTTGCGTAATGGATATTTTTCAATGGCTGTTTTGGTAGGGGATAGTGTAGTAATAAGCGCCATAGGATATTCCCGTCAGCATTGGATTGTACCGGAAACAGCACCTGAATTTTACACTGTTATTGTTGAGCTCGTGACAGACGTAACCTACCTGAAGGAAATTACCATTATGCCATTCCCAACCGAGGAGGTTTTCAAGCAGGCTGTTCTTGCGCTAAATATGCCCATGGACAATGGAATAGACCAACGAAATTTGAATGCCGAATTGCTAGCTCTTATGCTTCAGGCAACACCCATGGATGGTAATGCAAATTACCGCTATTACATGGATCAATACCCCAACTCAATTAGAGATCAGTATCAACCGCGGACCAATCCTTTTCTCAATCCCTTTAATTGGGCACGCTTCTTCCGCGATTTAAAACAGAATAAGAAATAGTTCATTTTCTTAGGTACACGGTTCCATATAGCGTTAGCTATTTGCTTTCGGCTATATTTTATTGTAGTAGAGAACATGAATCACCCGTTAATGTAAGTTCACTTTTATTAGTCCTTTATTTTAGCGAAACTTATTGCTATTCTATATGCCAATGATTCAACGTTTAATCATGAAGACCAGTGTTCTTTTTTTAGTAATGCTGTTTTCTTTCATGGCTCGGTCACAATCATACGTGCCTGAATTCAATAACAGCAAGATGTTGATCAAACCGTCAGTTCCATTGGAGGCATATGCATTTAACTTGCGTGATGTCAAAATCACCGGTGGGTTATTTAAAGACGCCATGGAGCGAGATGTGAAGTATATGTTGCAATTAGAACCAGATCGATTGTTGCACAGGTTCAGACTTTATGCAGGGCTACCTCCTAAGGCGCCTATTTATGCAGGATGGGAAAGCGAATCTATATCCGGTCAAACTTTGGGTCATTATTTGTCGGCATGTGCCATGCAATTTGCTACTTCTGGAGATCAGCAGTTCAAGCAGAAGGTGGATTATATAGTAGATGAACTTGCTCTTTGTCAAAAGATGCGAAGGACTGGTTACGTAGGAAGTATTCCAAAGGAGGATAGTATTTGGGCTGACGTCTCTAAAGGCAATATTCGCTCGGCAGGTTTTGATTTGAACGGAGCCTGGTCGCCATGGTATAATCTGCATAAAACCTTTGCCGGACTTATGGATGCTTACCTCTATGCCGATAGTCAAAAGGCTAAGGAAGTGGTTGTCAAGTTTGCGGATTGGGCATTTGAAATCACCAACATATTAACGGATGAGCAGTTACAAAAAATGTTAGCTTGTGAATTTGGCGGTATGAGTGAGGCGCTAATCAATGTGTATGGGTTGACAGGTAATAAAAAATACTTGGTTGCTGCTGATCGGTTTTATCATCGTGCTGTTTTAGATCCTCTTTCTCAACAGAAAGACCAGTTAAGTGGAAAGCATTCGAATACGCAGATTCCTAAAATAATTGGTTCTGCAAGAAGGTTTGAATTGACAAGTGATGTAAAAGACAAGACCATTGCTGAATACTTTTGGAATACAGTCGTGGGTAGTTATACGTATGCTAACGGAGGCAATAGTGAGTATGAATATCTATCCGAACCTGGTAAACTTTCGAACCACCTGAGCGATAATACAGCGGAGACATGCAATACCTATAACATGCTTAAGCTCACCAGGCATCTATTTACCTGGAACCCGAAATCTTCATATGCCGATTATTATGAGCGTGCACTTTATAATCACATACTGGCTTCACAGAATACAGCGAATGGAATGATGTGCTATTTTATGCCTATGCGAATGGGTTCAAAGAAGGAGTATAGCACTCCCTTTGAATCATTCTGGTGTTGTGTAGGATCGGGTATTGAAAACCATGTTAAGTATGGTGAAAGTATTTATTACCGCGGGGCAGATGAGAGCTTGTATGTAAATCTGTTCATTCCTTCTGAATTGAATTGGAAAGAAAAGGACGTAACCATCACTCAGCAAACAAACTTTCCCTTTAGTGATACAATCCGTTTTTTGATACAGGCTAAGAAACCAACCTCATTTAAACTTCGCCTTCGGAAGCCTGCCTGGGCTATTGGAAATGTTGAACTAAAAGTGAATGACGCGAAACGGGAGATTCAACTGGACAAAACAGGATATGTAGTAATTGATAGAGTATGGAAAAGTGATGATCATGTAGAATTAATTTTGCCGATGTCACTTTACACGGAGTCAACACCAGACAATAAAGATCGAATAGCAATTTTTTATGGACCTCTTGTCCTTGCAGGTGACCTGGGAAAATCGAAGCCCGATCCTGTTAAAGGTATACCTGTTTTTATAAATGAAAGAAAGAATGTACAATCCTGGACGCAACCTATTTCAGGCTTTCCCCTTTTGTTTGAAACGAAAAATGTTGGGGTTGCAATGGATGTTCAATTGAAGCCACTCTTTCAGTTTACGGAAAGTTATTATAGTGTCTATTGGGATCAGTTCACAAAAGAAAGCTGGAAGCAACAACAACTTGCCTATGAGGCTGATAAGGAAAGAGTACGTCAACTGGAAGAAAAAACAATTGACGTTGTTCGTTTTGGTGAAATGCAGCCTGAGCGGGATCATAACGTGAAAGGAGAGAAGACTACAATTGGAGAAGCTAACGACAAAACCTTTCGAGAGGCCGATGAGAAAGGGTGGTTTTCCTGCCAACTAAAGGTTATATCCGGAGCTGATAATAATTTGATGCTTACCTATTGGGGAAGTGAACGGGGCCGTAAGATGTTTGATATTTTTGTGGATGAAGTTAAGATTGGTACGCAGGAACTCAACAGTAATGACCCTGGCAAATTCTTTAATGTTATCCATCCTCTTCCTATTGAATTGACGAAGGGAAAGAATGTTGTTACTGTTAAATTCGTTGCCTTGCCAGGCAAACGTGTTGGTGCTGTCTATAGCGGAAGGATTATCAGGAAATGAAATAACTTGTAACTAGTAATTCAGACAATTAAATAAAAGAAAAATATGAAACCACTTCTACTGGGCTTTTTAGTTACTCTTAGTCTGGTTGGCTCTGCACAGCCATTGAAAAAAATTGAACCAGTGAGTTTTGCCAATGTAAACATCACAGATAATTTCTGGAAACCCAGAATGGATCAGGTGGCTACTGTTACCCTTCAAGCCTGTATTTATCAAACCGAAATTAAAACGCCTCGTATCAGAAATTTTGAAATTGCAGGTGGTTCCCGTCAGGGTAAGTTTGAAGGAATATTTTACGATGACTCAGATGTATTTAAAGCCTTGGAAGCAATTTCCTATTCATTGAAAACCAGGCCCAATTCTGAATTGGAAAAGAAAGCTGATGAATGGATTGACAAGATTGCAGCAGCTCAACAACCTGATGGATATCTAAACACCTACTACACATTGCAGTTTCCAGAAAAGCGATGGACTGACATGAGTATGCACGAAGATTATAATGGAGGTCACCTGATAGAAGCAGCAACAGCATATTACAGTGCCACTGGCAAGCGAAAGCTGTTAGATGTGGCTATCAAATTTGCAGACCATTTCAATTCTCAATTTGGTCCAGATAAAAAACATTGGGTTACTGGTCATCAGGAGTTAGAGCTTGCTTTGGTCAAACTTTTCAAAACCACAAAAGATGAGAAATATTTGAAATTAGCCGATTGGTTGCTGGATGAGCGCGGGCATAAATTAGCGAATGGATATACCTGGACAGAGTGGAAAGACACCGCCTATGCGCAGGATGTTGTTCCTGTTAAGCAACAAAAAGAGATAACAGGTCATGCAGTGCGTGCCATGTATTTATATACAGGTGCAGCCGATGTTGCCGCTCAGACCGGAGATCAGGGATACATGAATGCTATGAAAACAGTTTGGGATGATGTCGTACATCGCAACATGTACATCACTGGAGGGATAGGTTCTTCTGGAAGTAATGAAGGCTTCTCGGTCGACTATGATCTTCCAAACGAGCAAGCCTATTGCGAAACCTGCGCCTCGGTAGGTATGGTATTCTGGAATCAACGAATGAATTTGCTGACTGGTGAAAGCAAATACTTTGACATCCTTGAAAGAAGTCTGTACAATGGCGCGCTCGATGGGCTGTCATTAAGTGGAGATCGTTTTTTTTATGGGAATCCATTGGCCTCTACTGGAAAGCACTTTAGGAAAGAATGGTTTGGTACGGCATGCTGTCCGGCCAATATTGCCCGGCTCGTTGCTTCCCTTGGGGATTATGTCTATGCCACTTCATCTAGCGGAATTTGGGTGAACCTGTTTGTAGCAAGCAATACGAATGTTATGATCGGCAAAACAAAAGTTCAGATTGATCAGAAGAGTAATTATCCGTGGGAAGGAGAGGTGACAATTAATGTAACTCCTGAGAAGAAATCAAAGTTTGGTATGTATGTGCGTGTGCCTGGTTGGGCCACAGGTGAGACTGTTCCAGGCGATCTGTATCATTTTTTGAAAACACCTTCCTCCAAATTTACTGTGAGAGTAAATGGAAAAGATGCCGAATATCAAATGGAAAATGGGTACGCGGTGATACAACGCGAATGGAAGAAAGGAGATGCTATACAATTGAGTTTACCCATGAATGTTCAAGAAGTTGCCGCCCGAGAATCCATTACGGCAGATGTTGATCGCGTGGCCTTGCAACGTGGGCCATTAGTATATTGTGTGGAGGGCGCTGACAACGATGGGCAAGCCTGGAACATTCTAATGCCTGAGAACACGACCTTCCAAACTAGTTTTCAGAAGGACTTACTCAACGGTGTAGTAACCATACAAGCTGAAGTTCCTGTCGTTGTTGTTTCTTCTGATAGTCAAAACGTGAGTACTGTGAAGAAGATCATTACGGCCATTCCTTACTATAGTTGGTGCAATCGCGGCAGTAATCCGATGCAGGTTTGGTTGCCAAGGAAGATCAAGGATATTAAGTTGAATTATTAAGAAAGGAATTTAAGATTTATTCTAACTGGTATATAATCTCAAGTTATTTTAAGTGGTGAGTTGATTTGTATTTGCTCTTTTCCTTACCCTTTCATCGCATCCTTTTGCTATGAGTATTTAATTTGATTATACGAATTTAGTATAATTATATTAAAATAGTTAATTACTATACAATATAAGTATAATTATTGCTGCTTTTATTAAAAGTATACTATATTTGTATATGTCACAACCAAACGCATTAG
Organism: Bacteroidia bacterium; assembly: GCA_031384515.1. GTDB lineage: Bacteria > Bacteroidota > Bacteroidia > Cytophagales > Cyclobacteriaceae > ELB16-189. Next base: position 220 of record JANNAQ010000058.1, on the reverse strand, counting down.
CCCCTTTCATTAAATACAACCGTGAAAAATTGGGTCTAACTCAGGAATTATTGGCTGATAAGACCGGAGTGGGTATTCACTTTATCCGCGACATTGAGCAAGGGAAGGCCTCACTTAAAATGGATAAGGTGGATAAAGTATTGGCTTTGTTCGGCTATAGGTTAGCTCCTGTTGCCGATACGATTGATCCATATCAATTGTGGTTTTCTTATCGGGATAA
>JANNAQ010000028.1:0-56279 GCA_031384515.1 Bacteroidia bacterium | reverse complement strand
ATGGATCCGGGCTAGAGCTTTGTAACAAAGCGGCAACTACCACCATATACGTTAGAGACCAAATCACTGCTGTCAAAGAAGACTTGATGGAGGATGGCATCCAGCTATTCCCTAATCCAGGCACAGACAAGCTTACTATTGCCATTGAAAATAATTTGCAAGGCCATGTTTCTATTCAAATGTTATCCATGGTTGGTCAACTAATCAACCAAACTGCGGTAGAAAAATCATCCGTCAAGATCTCAAAAACGATTGATACCTCTGAAATGCGACCAGGCATATACTTGATTTTGGTGCAACAACAAGGGCAAACGGTTGTTAAGAAGTGGGCAAAGCTCTAGCAGCAGAAAGCATTCAACTTAAAAATGACACTGGATTTCGAAACTTTAAACTTGAACATTTGGCGTGGGTAGTCATATTTCACAAAATATTCTAGTAAATTTAATCCGTTAAAATATTTAAAATGAAAGCTTATAGATCGCTTCTGATTATTTCCGCCTTCACTATTTCCTCATTGAGTCTAATGTTTTCTTCTTGCAAAGAAGACGAGCCCCCTTCCAAACCAAAGCTTTCGTTCAGCCAGTCAACTAAAACCATTAACGAAGCTGATGGCGTGATTGAAATTAAGATGAAGCTAGACAAAGGTGCATTTGAGGATGTAGTCATTAACTATGAACTAAGCGGAACAGCACTTGACAAAGTAACGGCTGGTACAACTAAGGCCTATGATTATGAAATCAAAGATGACTATTTGGAAACTGAAATTGTAAAGGGAGATTCAATTGGAATTATTAAGTTGACACTGTTCTCCGATCTTGACATCGAAGAAGATGAAACAATTGTTATCTCCATAAAAGATACGGACAGTGAAAACATCGAAATCACAAGAAATGACGATATCAAGATTACCTTAAAACAGGAAGATGGAATGGTGGTTGCTTTGGAATGGGGTACAGGTGCTGGCGAGAAATATGTGGATGTAGACATGGATCTATTTTTATGGGCAAAAGGATCGGATTCAAATCTTGGGTTGACCAATATTGCGTCCGCTAATTCTGGATTTGCTTCGCCTGAATTTTTCTTTTTACCAACTAAAGTACTTAACGATGGCAAATATGGACTTAGTTGTACCTACTATGAAGGCACAGTTGAACCTATGAATTTTAAGGTGTCATTTGTAAAACTAGTTGCTGGTGCATACAAACCAGCCATTGTAAAAAAAGGTGCGTATAAAAAGATCAATATCAATCCTTGGTTTACCTCAGATATTGATCCTGTTTTAGTGCAGACATTTGATAAAGTATCTGGGGACTTTACTAATTTTTCAGAAATCACTATTCCTGCAACAGGAAGCAGAGTAAAATCGACAAATGTGGCTAAATCCTTTTTTAAGAAAGGTGATGACTCAAAAAGTAAGCCCATGCCAGCTTTGCAAAATTTAAAGTAGAAGCATAAAAGCTTCAATAGATTCTTCAAACTTGGAGGAATGATAGTATACGAAAGTGTTTTTTCCTCCATTGAGATTGAAAGTGAAAAACATTTACTGAAGGCTGTTTGGCTTAAGGCATCGAAAGAACTAAATCAAGAGGAGGTAAAGTTAGAGATAAGTAGAATAATTGATTTTATTAAACCATATTCTATTATTTCAATAATTGTAGATTCGCGAAATTATCCCTTCCGTGAAAATGCGGCATTACAAGAGTGGATTAACCGCACCTTCATGATGCAAATCATTGATTCAGGAATAACACGTTATGCATTCATTGTTGAATCCAAAGTAAAAACCATTCTTGATGATTTCGAAAACCAAGAGGAAATTGGGCTCTATGTTGAATACTTTACCGATCCAGAACAAGCCCTAAAATGGGCCATTTCCTGATCACCAAGGAACCCATCGTAATGTTGATTGATATCTCTATTCAATTAATACCTCTTAAATTCATTCAACCAATTTAATCGAGGCCGAGTTAATACAAAACCGTAAACCTGTTGGCTGAGGACCATCTGGGAAAACATGACCCAGGTGACAATCACACACGCTACACTCTACCTCCACACGTGTCATTCCAAAGCTAACGTCTTTCGTGTATTTGATCACGTTAGGTTCTACTGAATTCGTAAAACTCGGCCAGCCTGTTCCTGATTCAAACTTTGTCCTTGAATCAAATAACACTGTTCCGCAGCAGCGACACGCATAAAGACCTGGAACATGCGCTTCACAATACTCCCCGGAAAATGCTCGCTCCGTTCCTTTCTTACGAGTCACATAAAACTCATCGGATGAAAGAATCTTCTTCCAATCATCATCACTCTTCACAACTCGCTTCGGGGGAGTTAGATTGCCCTTTCCGGCATATTGCAATACATCTGACCAATTCATCTTAGTTATTTAATGTAATGAAACAATATATAGTTAGATTAGTTCACCAAGGTGTTAAAAGTGGAAAGAAGAATCCCCACGCTGAATAACTTCATGGATAAAACTATTCTACCCAAGGCACCAATTTGGATTTATAAAAACCAATATCCAACGCTGTCATGCGTGGGCCATGCTTTCCTAACCTCACTTTGTATTCCTCCCAATTTCTACTCTCTGAAGGTGTCCATCCTATTTCCGCATAACCTGGAAGGCGAGGAAAAAGCATGTACTCAATTTCATCCATATTGGTAATGGTCTCTGACCATAATGGGGCTTCCACTCCAACGATATTTTCCTGGGTCACCCCTTCTACGTTTGTTGCCGGATCCCAGTTGTAACCAGCATCCACTTCGATATAAGCAGCCCAATGCAATCCCAGTTTAGTTGTGCTGTCGTATTGCATATCGATGTAGGTTTTCTTTGAAGGAGACATCAATACCTTGGCTCCTTTCTCAACCGTCATCACTGCATATTTGGGCGATGTCCAATGCTGTGCAATTGCATCTTCATTGATGTTGCCCTGTGCAATCTCCTCCCAACCAATCATTTTCTTTCCATGAGATTTCACTATTTCCTGAAAGCGATTGATGAATACAATGTAATCCTCCTTTTTGGTTACGTGTGCCTCGTCTCCACCAACGTGCAGGTAGGGTCCGGGCGTCAGTGCAGCTAGTTCTCCCAAAACGTCATTTACAAATTTGAAAGTAACTTCTTTCTCTACCCGCAATGTACTCCAGCCTACTTCCCTACCTGTGTATAGTTCCGTTGGCTTATTTTTCCCACCGAGATCATTCTTTGGAGATACATCTACCGTTTTAACCCGGCCTTCAATAGGGACGACCGTTCCTCCATTCAACTCACCGTAGGAAGCCAATGCTGAATTAATATGACCAGGCAAATCGATCTCAGGAACGATCATGATAAACTGGTTCTGAGCATAGGCGACAATATCCTTGTATTGCTCTTGTGTATAAAATCCACCTTCTCCACCACCCACTTCAGTACTACCGCCATGTGTGGCGAGATTTGGCCATGATTTTATTTCAATGCGCCAGCCCTGATCATCGCTGAGATGAAGATGCATCACATTCATTTTATAGTAGGCAATCAAATCGATATAACGCTTAACGTCTTCCACACTAAAAAAATGGCGCGCTACGTCTAGCATAGACCCGCGCCAGGAGTACGTTGGATAATCGCGCACTGTGCCTGTTGCTATTTCCCACGGCCTTTGCTGAGTGGATAAAAGCTCAATTTTGGATGGTAAGATTTGTCGAATGGTTTGTATGCCTCTGAATAATCCAGCTGACTTTGGCGCTGACAATTTTATGAGGTCTTCCGTAATAGTCAGCTCATAGCCTTCTTCTCCCAAAGTAGCATCAGCCCCATTGGTGGCCAAATAGATATTACCAGCTTCGGGTTCTTCTTTCAAAGATGAAACCTGAATATTAAACCCTGTCGATGGATTTAGTTTATCAGCCAGGTATTTACCTAAAGGCAGGAGCTCTTCAGTCTCCACAAAGATAGTTGAGTTATCTGTTAAGATAAATCTTTCACCTGTGGCGATAACAGAAATAGGCTTAGGAATAATTGCCTCCTTTGTAAGGTCAGTTGGAGGTCCAGAAGGTTTACAAGAAAAAAGCAATAAAAATGCACCGGCAAGCAATGCTGTAAAAAAATTTGTTCGAATAATTTTCATAGTGTAGATATGGTATGTGACTTCTAGTTATAAACAATTTGAATGGCGGCTAAAGCAATCCGCTCGTCTTCGTCCTGCGACAACCCACTAACACCGATACCTCCAATCACTCTTCCGTTTTGTGTTATTGGAAAACCGCCTCCAAAACCTGTTATTCCTTTGTCGCCCCAAAATGCGGGAGGGCTCTCTTTTTCACGCATATATTTTCCCATCTCTCTCGTTGACTTTCTATCCCGTGCAGAGGTATATGCTTTGTTTTGCGCAATAACTGCTGATGCTGCATTGACTCCATCCATGCGAAGAAAGGCGATGAGTTCCCCCTCTGGTCCAGCAACGGCAACGGCAACTGGCTTATTTATCTTTTCAGATTCTTTAACAACGTGTTCAATCAATTTGATCGCTTCCGCTGAACATACTTTTTCATATTGATACATAGTCTTCCAAATTTAAGCATCTATTCATAAAGAAAAATTACAGCTCAAGTAGAAACTTGTTAGTTAGCTATAACCCGTACAGTCAACCCATTAATAAAAGCAGGAGGCTTATCAAATCCTTCAACCAGGATAGTATAGTTTTTTCCTTCTTGAATATCAACATCAGGTAAGGTCATAATCTTTCCACTTCCGCCAATAACCTTAACCTCCAATGTTTTTTTGCTCGCAGGTACTTCTATGAAGTCCTTAAGTTGCTTAAAAGTCAGTCCCGAGAACAATGGGGTAGATTCGCCTTGCCATCTTATTTCTACCTGTGGTGCATCTGGTGACAATTGTAAACACCGAATCTTCCCATTTCCAGAAGCTGGAAAATCGGTAACATCTTCTATTCGCAATAACTCAATTTTCGATAGCGTATTAACAATAAAGAGTGTGTACGACTTACTTTCTTCAAAGTTGAGTGTTGCATCTATAAGATTCGAACCATCACTAGATTTGTTGAATCTAAATCTCCGCCCTCCATCCAAAACTTCAATATAATTGCTGTAATTCTGGTACTTAAAAGGTACCGAATTTATCACCTCATTGTCGATAATAATATTTAAGTCGGGTGAATCTGGAGAGGAGTGATAGATGGCCACGCCTGCAAATATCTGTGGCTCAGGAGCATTTTCCTTTAAGCATCCGCTCATACCCACACTAAAAAATAACCCCAAACAAAGTAATCTCCTAACCGACATATAAAGTCTTTAATTAAAAAAAACATCTCGATTATATCGGGATGACGAGGCAATTTATTAAAAAGAATTCCAACGGCTCAACATTTCATTGTATGATTAGAAATTTTTTTTCGTTATCATTTTCTGCTTCAATCAGCAGTTACTTATAAATACCAAGCCAATTAAATGATTGTATAAAATCTACTATAATTCATCAACCTGGAAAAAGAAATCTCTATTCTCCAATGTTGGCTTTCAGTTTTACCAGTAGAATAAAAGAAGTAGGTTATAGTGTTCCATTTTAGTAGTTTCAAGTATGAGAATATTACTACTAGTCCTTTGTCTACTTACTGTCCACTCAAAAGCACAGGATCTTTCTGTGATTGCCAATACATTTCTGAATTTGCTGGATACTGAACAAAAGGGGAAGGCCCAATATTCACTCGATGACAAAGAGCGCTTTAACTGGAATTTTGTACCTATTCAAAGAAATGGCGTTTGCTTCCGGACCTTCACTCCACAACAACGGGCCGCAGGGCTAGCTCTGCTTAGAGCGTCTTTGAGTGAGCAAGGGTATAAAAAAGCAAATTCTATAATGGAGCTTGAAAATGTTCTTCGGGAAATAGAAGGGCGCAGCGTATCAGACAACTATCGCGATCCACTCAACTATTACATTACCATTTTCGGAACGCCCTCTAAAGAAATGCCATGGGGCTGGCGAATGGAAGGTCATCACCTCGCCATTAATTTCTCGTCCATCAACAATAAGATTGGCTCTTCTACACCAACATTTTGGGGAAGTAATCCTGGAATTGTTCCAAAAGGAGAAGAAAAAGGAAAAGAAATTTTAAAACTAGAAACCGATCTTGGTTTTGAGTTGTGTAATTCCTTTTCTGATGAACAGAAGAAGAAAGCCGTTCTTGCAGAAAAGGCCTATCCAGAAATAATCATGACAAATAAAGTAAAGGCTCAATCAATTGAACCTGTGGGATTAGCCTATACGGAGATGAATGTTTCACAACAGAAACTCTTTCTTAGGTTGCTAGAAGTCTTTATCAGAAACTATCAGCTTGACTTTTCAAATAAACTGATGGCCAAAATCGAAAAAGCAGGGATTGAAAATCTTTCCTTCGGCTGGGCAGGTGGGTTTTCACCTGGTCCTGGGAATTATTACCGCATACAAGGTCCCATGTTATTGATCGAATACGATAATACACAGAACAACGCCAATCATGTTCATACTGCAATACGTGATCTTACCAATGACTTCGCTGAAGACATTCTAAGGGAGCATTACTTAAAAGAACATAAATAGCATACGTATACTTTCAATGAAATCAGTCGAGATAAAACATTTTTTACTTGTCTGTTTCTTATTACCAATATGTATACCCCTATTCTCTCAAAAACCAGAAATAGGAATTGCTCAAAGCATGGAGAACGATAGCCTATTGAGTGCCTCTGGTTATCGGTATCTGATTGAATCAACGTCAAAGTGTTTTTCTCCAATAAAAGTTACTGAACAACAATTTCAAGAGAATCTCTCGTCCATAAAAAAACTGAAAATTTCCATATTGGCGGTTAACCTTTTTATACCAGGTGAACTAAAAGTAGTCGGCCCTGCTGTTGACGAAGTTGCCATACTCGCTTATACCGAAAAGGTTTTTCAGCGATGCAAGATTGCCAATGTAAAAATGATCACGTGGGGAAGCGGAGGCTCCAGGCGATTGCCAGATGGCTCTAATCCAATAAAAGCAAAAGAACAATTCATTTATATAGCAAGAAAAATAGCAACTCAAGCAGCTCACTATGACGTTACATTAGCTCTTGAAAACCTGAATAGCACAGAAACAAACTTCATTACCACCCTTCAAGAGGCGCTTGACATCGTTAAACAAGTTGATCATCCTAACTTTCGGTTATGTGCCGATATCTATCATATGATGAAAGAGAATGAGCAGCCCACCATCATTGAAAAAGGTAAAGGGTATATCATCCATTGCGAAATTGCCGAGAAGGAAAAGAGAACTCCACCAGGAACAAGTGGGGACGATTTTCGCCCATATCTAAAAGAATTGAAGAAAATCAAGTACAAGGGAAAAATCATCTTAGAATGTAGATGGGAAAACCTTGCTTCAGAGGCTCCTCATGCCTTTCAGGAAATAGAAAAGCAAATTGATGATGTGTACAGTAAAAAGAAGTAATGTCAGCAAAGATTGACCCATACATTATTTCATCTCACACCATTAAGGAGCCGCCTACTACCTTCTATGGCAGGCTATCATTTTTGGGTCCTGGATTCATTCTTTCCGCCTCTATTGTAGGATCAGGAGAATTAATTGCAACAACAGTACTTGGCGCCAAGGCTGGCTTTGCTGCACTTTGGATTATAATCATTAGTTGCCTTGCCAAAGTTGCTGTTCAACTTGAATTTGGAAAACACGCCATCATCACTGGAGAAACAGCCATGCAGGCTTTCAATAAACTTCCCGGTATGAAACTAGGAAAAGGGAAATGGATAGTATGGTTAATCTTCTTTCTGGCCACACTAAAGATCATACAGATTGGAGGAATCCTTGGCGGAACTGTGATTGTTTTGAATATGCTATACAGTGGGTTCTCCATCTTCACCTGGACAATGATAACAGCTTTAGTGGTAGGTGGGCTTATCTTCAATGGGCGATACGGTTGGATAGAAAAATTTTCCCTACTCATGATCGCCATGTTTACGATCCTCACCCTTACCTCGCTAGTTTCCCTCAGGTATACCAGTTATAGTTTTTCGTTTTCTGATATTATTGAAGGTCTACGGTTTAACCTCTCTGGGGAAATTGTTGGTATTGCCATTGGTGCCTTTGGGATTACTGGAGTAGCCAGTGATGAAATTATTGCGTACAATTATTGGTGTATTGAAAAAGGATATGCCTCCTATACAGGGCCGACCAATGAAGCAGATGGAACTCTGACTGGAACTGTCGACCGGAAAAGACGAGTCAAGGGCTGGATCAACGTCATGTACCTGGATGCAATGGTTGCTATGGCTATCTACACATTGGTAACCGTGGCCTTTTATTTACTTGGGGCCGCAGTACTTCACAACCGTGGTGATATTCCAAACGGAAACGAGGTGATCGAAACGATTGCATTGATCTACACGCAATCGCTAGGGCCAGGGGTGAAAAATGTTTATTTAGTTGGAGCTTTCTTTGTACTCTTTTCCAGCTTATTCGCTTCGCTTGCAGCATGGACAAGATTGTTCTCCGATATTTTTGGCCAGCTGGGATGGATCGATTTTTCAGATGTCATCAAACGCAATAAAGTGATTGCTGTATTGGCATGGGTTTTCCCTTTTACATGGGCAGCTGCTTACTTATTTATTGATTCACCGGTATTAATGGTTCTATCTGGCGGAGTTGTAGGGTCGTTTATGCTGTTCATTGTGATCTTTGCAGCGCTGCATTTCAAATACACTAGAACAACAGCTATAAAATCCAGCTTTCTTTATGACACTGCGTTTTGGATAAGTATTATCTCAATTTTTGGTGTTGGGGCATATGGTATAATGAAGTTTTTCTTCTAGCCGTTCACAATTCAATGCTTCAATTTACCTTTATAGGTGCGCTTGAATAATTCAAATCTAGGAATAGATACTCCCTGAACATAAGAACTATATGGATTTTGTTCGATATAATCTTGATGATAACCCTCTGCTCGGTAAAAATCTTTAAGTTCTTTTATCTCAGAAACGATTGGGCGCTTAAATGATTTAGCAAAATCTTTTTTTGCTTGTTCGGCAAAACCTTTCTCCTCAGCTGTTGTGTAAAAAAGAATTGATCGGTAGGAATTACCACGATCTGGACCCTGCTGATCTTTGGTAGTGGGATCATGCGAAGTGAAAAATACCTTTGTCAATTCTTCATAAGTGATTAGTTGTGGGTCATAATAAACCAATACCGATTCGGCATGACCTGTGGTTTCTGTATTCACCAGTTCGTAAGTAGGATTTGCGATCGTCCCTCCAGCATAACCAGAAACGGCTGAATCAATTCCAACAACAGCTTCGAAAATGTGCTCGGAGCACCAGAAACAACCTTCAGCAAAAGCTGCAATGGCCTTACCAGCTGGAGGAGTAAGGTTAATTTTAGTGTTAAGGGCTTTCTTTTTCGATTGAGCCGTGCAGGAAAAAAGTATTAACAAAAAAGAGAGTGTCGCTAAGGATTGGGTTAACCGGTTCATAATTTTTATTGATTTATTAAAACAAATAACGTCAGAAGATCCAAACTGTTTGGCAAAATATCACGACTTGTCGCGCACATGTCAATTCAAGGACCTACAAAAATGGAGTACTTGGCTTCTGCCTCAAATTAAAATTTCAATACTCTGCCCTCTTTAAGCAGCCTTTCTTTGGCTTCTTTCCAGCTGGGTAGGTGATCAGATTCTATGGTGAGTGTTCGAATCTCTTTAGACAGTGATGCGCTTAGCCTCATAGATTCAACATGAAAGCCTGATCTCGCAAATCCAAGTGACGCCTCTGCCGATTCCCATAGGGTCATCGTGTAATGCTTCGTCCAAAACCCACTTAGCTTAAAGGTTATGCAATTAGATGCTTTTAACTGTTTAACGATTTGCATGACTTGACCCATAAAGGAAATCAATTTCAGTGGAGATTTTAATTCTAAAGAAGTAAGGGTGGCTACCATTTTTTTCTAAACGTAAATGATGATATATAATCCCTATTAAATGAGAATCTAAAGGTAACGAAAGGTAACGAAAGGAAAGTAACCCACTACTTAACAAATGGCCCGATTGCTTTAGCCCAGATCTCGTAGCCTTTCTTATTCATATGTAGTCCATCTTCAATAAAAAGATCTGCCATAACTTTGCCATCTGCATCTAGCATGGGTGTCCATACATCAATGTAAGTCACCTTCTTTTTCTTCTTAGTCCAAGCCTCTAGTTTCCCATTGAAATCCGCATATTTATCTCTTAGTGGCCATCGAAGTATACTCGGTTTAGCCGAAATGAAAAAGACCTGAACTTTGCGGGATAATTGTTTGCGAATAGCTACAAGCAATCGATCTGCATCGAATAAAATGTCGGTTGAATTTTTACCAGCAGCAATATCATTATCGCCTTCGTATATAAAAATCTGCTTGGGATCATAGGGCACAATTAGTTGATCAACATAGCCAACAAGATCCGTCATTTGTGATCCACCAAAACCTCTGTTTAATACATTAGCAGTAGGAAAATCTGCATGGAGACTTGTCCAAAATCTAATACTAGAACTGCCGGTAAAGAGTATGACATCCTTTTTATCGACTGCGCTATCACCTGCAATAAGCTTATTTACTTCTGTTTGAAAGTGAGGAACATCCTGGCTCCATAAAGGAAAGGCAAAAACCAGTGCGTACAGAAAAACAGAATGACTAATAATCGACCTCATTGTGTAGTTTCAGTTGTTCTTTGGGCATCTGCCAATATTTTCATTAAACAAATACTCTCTTTAACATTTACATACGGTTCGAAATTTGGAATTCTTGTATATCCAGATTTTTCATAAGCCGCAATAGCTTCTGGTTGCTTGATCCCCGTTTCTAACTTGGCTTGAACAAAGCCTTCCTCCTTTGCCCATTGCTCTAGTTTAACCAAAATCATTTTACCTACTCCCTTGCTGCGGAAAGTTGGTGCTACATACATTCTCTTAATTTCCACCATGCCATTCTCCGCAACTGGGCGAAAGCAACCACAACCAACTGGCCTATCATTTTCTTGAACAAGGATAACTCGGAAGGTCTCATCGACAAAATTATACGGGGTAAAATTTTGCTGAATGTCTGGATAGCGAATCCAAAGGTCATTATCAAGATCAACAACCAACGCCTTAAAATGAGAATCAGATCCTGTAGTTCTTTTGTAAGTCACCATAATTTGACTCAAAAGATAGTATCAGCTAATCATCCAAACAAATCAGAACTAAGATAACGGTCTCCCCTATCGCAAATGATGAACACAATAACCCCTGAATTGATTTCACTTGCAATTTTCAATGCAGCAACTAACCCGCCTCCGCTACTCATCCCAGCCAAAATCCCTTCTTCTTTTGCCAACCTACGAGTCATGTCTCGGGCTTCTGTTTCGCTGACATCAATAATCCTGTCAACCCTATGTCGCTCAAAAATTTTTGGTAGAAATTCCGGTGACCACCTTCTAATACCTGGTATACTTGATCCTTCGGTTGGTTGTGTTCCAACAATTTGTACGCTGCTATCTTGCTCTTTTAAGAATCGTGATACACCCATGATAGTGCCTGTTGTGCCCATTGAAGCAACGAAATGAGTCATTTTTCCATTGGTATCTCTCCAAATTTCAGGACCCGTTGTTTTGTAGTGTGCTTTATAATTATCTGGGTTAGCGAATTGGTTGAGAATGTGATAACCTTCTTTGAAAGACATCTCCTCAGCTAACTCCCGTGAATATTCGATCGTTTTTGCGTGAGGTGTAAGAATAACTTTAGCACCGTAGGCTTCCATTGCAAGAACGCGCTCTCTTGTTGAATTATCCGGCATTACAAGGGTCATGTTAAGCCCCATAATCCGAGCAATCATAGCAAGAGCAATTCCAGTATTTCCGCTAGTTGCTTCAACTAATTGATCTCCCTTTTTTATTTCACCCCTATCCAACGCTCCTTTGATCATTCCGTAAGCGGCTCGATCTTTTACACTTCCCCCGGGATTATTACCTTCCAGCTTACCGTAAATGGTAACACTCTTATTAATTGGAATAGTTTGTAACTCCACTAGTGGCGTATTTCCAATCAGTTCGGATAACTTCATTTTTTATAGAGATTTAAATATCACCAGATCCGTCTCTTCAGTATCACCATTATACATTTTTGCCTGGTAATATATTTTTGAATTTGAAGGAACGCTTCTTGTGAGCCATACATTTCCACCAATGACGCTGTCCTTCCCAATCGTTGTTTCACCACCAAGAATGGTGGCTCCCGCATAAATGATAACATGGTCTTCAATGGTAGGGTGTCGCTTCTTTTCCGCATCACTTTTATCTACACTTAATGCCCCCAGAGTAACCCCCTGATAAATCTTCACATGGTTTCCAATAATCGCTGTTTCTCCAATTACAATTCCTGTTCCATGGTCAATACAAAAATGTTCCCCAATCTTGGCAGCCGGATGAATATCTATCCCTGTTTTTCCATGAGCATGTTCGGTAATGACACGAGGAATTCCTTTCACACCTAAGTGATGAAGCTCATGGGCAATCCGATAGGAAGCTATAGCATAAAATCCTGGGTAGGTTCTTATTACTTCACTTGTGCTTTTCGCGGCAGGGTCACCTGCATACATTGCCAGAATATCATTCTCAAGTCGATGATGAATTTCTGGAAGCATTTCAAAAAACTTACTGGTAACTTCCTTTACATTTAAAAGGGAGTGGCCAGCCGTAAGAATAATCATGTTCTCCAAATCACCCCGAAGCTGTTTAAAATGATTTTCGAAATCAGAAAAAGTCGGAAACGAGTCATGTGAAAAATCGGGAAAGAGTGCCGCCAAAAGCCTTGTGAATACCTGAGATACTTCCTCGGGGGATGGACATGTGGGACAAGATTGATGGGCTTGGAAAAGCTTTTGAACAAATAGTTTATCCATAGTACTCAAATGAGATTTTTAAAAATAAGGTTCACAAAAGTAGATTTAAATAAAGGCTAAATCGACATGTTACTGGCCATATGACCTCACGTAGTAAACTCCAAACAGCAAGTAAAGTTGGCGACCAGAATAGGAATTTTTACTTTTTACCAAAAATTAACAACTGATCTAATGGTATCAGTAAATCTCTTGAAAATGAGAACGTATGTCTTTCCCTAGAACAACATAAAAACAGCTGCCACTAGCGTCATTGAGATGATAAACCACCTATAAACTCGTTCCGACAGTTTTTGCACAATCATGATCCCAAGATATGCTCCCAGTAAAATCGCTGGCAATGTCACAAGACTAAGAAGTACCGTGTCGACTGTAATGGTATGCCAAATAAAAACATGAAAAGGGACTTTGAACCAATTGACAACCAAAAAAAACCAGGCTGCGGTTCCTATAAAGGAATTTTTAGGAAGCCTTATTGACAATAAATAAACTGCCATAACTGAATTGGCTAGATTGCCAACCATAGAAGTAAAGCCTCCTGCCACACCTGTCGCAACGCCAAACCATTTCTTGTGAGGAATTTCTTCCCTATGGCTTTCGAGCCAAACCATGATTATCACACTTACAACAATTGTAACAGCCATGATAATTTTAAAAATACTATCGTTGATATAGCTACCAGTGATTGTGCCGAGAATAACTCCTAGGGCGGCCCAAGGAAACAAAACCTTGAGGTGAGCCCACGAGGAATGGCGATGGTAGTACCAGACACCCAACACATCGGCCAAAACTAAAATAGGCAGCATGATGCCACTTGACATCTGACCACCAAAAACATTGGCAAGAATAGGCACCGACATCATGCCCGCTCCGTGTACACCCGTCTTGGCCATGCCAATTAACAAGGCAACTACAAGAATAAGGGTGAAGCTTGAATAAGAGAGATGAAACGAAAAAAGTGAAATCAAATGATCAGCTTTAAAACGCTAAAGCTAATGAAATGATCTAAAAAAAATTATCTCAGAGTGGACTGAGATAATTTTTTTGAGAGTTAGAAAAGAAAGGGGGTTTAAAACTTACCAAACTTAAACGTAGCATTATAACTCATGTTGCTTATGTTAGAATCTGTTAAACCAACTGGAGAGCTGCCAAAGGCAGCGCGGTAAGAAATACCTGGACTAAATCGCATCCACTTAAATACATTAATCTCTAACTGCACCCCAGGCTCTGCAACAAAAAAGAAATCTTCTTTTCCACCATAGTAGTCATAATTTTCATAATCATGCATGCTTTGATTCCACTCAGGTCGGTCATACTGCATGGTAAATCCGCTACCAGCAAAAAGACTAAAGGCTACGTGAAAAGTCTTGTTCGATCCCATAATATATTCTGTAATCAAACCAGCTTGTGCATATTGGTAGCTCATTCTACGTAAGGGGTCCATACTGTATTCCAACGGAACTGGAATGTAATTGGTGGTTCCTGCCCCACTCAGCCCGATCATAAATTTTCTATTGATCACTACACCTCCGTAAATCTCTGCCATATTAGCATAGCTACTTCCTATGTGCGTGAGTTTGTTTGAGATGGCACCATATCCTGTGACAGAGCCATTTTCCCCCTTTTTAAATAGGGTTTTCATCTCGTCCTGAGCATTGGCAACGCTTACAATTATAAGAAAAGCAGCCAGAATTAATAGATTAAACCGTGTTTTCATGTCTTTAACTTGTTTGTATAACCTAAAGACAATCAACAGATGTGCTACCCCTAATTATTTAAATAATTTTATTTCAGAGCCTTATTTCTCAAACTTTTTTAGCCCATTGTCAATGAATGCCTTAGAAAGCCATTGTCCACGAAGCATAACTCCATCAATCTTCTTAGTCTGTGTAATATCCTCAAGTGGATTTCCACCAATAAGAATAAGATCGGCAACTGCCCCAGGTTTAATAACGCCCGAATTAGGAATGTTCAAATAGGTAGCAACATTAACTGTCCCGGTTCTCAGGGCTTCATAAGGAGTTAAACCCGAAGCGACAAGATATTGCAGTTCGTTATGTGTTGAAAAACCGGGCACATTAAATATTTGAGGTGCATCGCACCCAAGCAGTAATCCAACTCCATTTTTTTGACACTCATAGATCAACTTCCTGCGGAGTTTAATATAATTTTCAAGCTTATCGGCTGTGTAAAGCTCATTGGCCACGAGGTTTTTCTTGCTATCGATCCACTGGTTGACAGTTTCTGCTTTCATGTATTTGCTGTCTGGGTCATTCTTAAAGCTATCAGGTGTAAAGCTTGCAGCAAACCAACGATCGGCAAGCGATTGCGTTGGCACCACCCAAATATTTTTTTCTTTTAGACCTTTCATCAATTTTGGAATCTGTTTTAGATCTGCTTGACCAGCCACAAACATTCCAAAGAGACCAACTTGCTGTTCTGTCATTGCCTCACTATTTTCCACCAGTCCTTCTACAAATCCGTCAAGGTGATCGATGGACGAGTATCCAGCGTCAATAGCACGCCAGACTCCTACTGCGTGAGATACATGTCCAACAAAAGGAATTCCAACCTCCTTGGCAGTTGAAGATATAGCCGCAAAGGTTTCTTTCGTAAGACCTGGATGAAGCTTTAAAAAATCGTAACCCATTTCCTTCTGCTTGCGAACCATCTCAGCTCCATATTCTGCCGTCTTTACACTTAACCCATTGAAAGACGGACCAGTGGTAAAAAAACGTGGTCCAAGAATCTCACCGCTATTTATTTTAGATCTCAATTCAAGATGTCTTGGGTGGCCTAGCATGCCCCGAATGGTGGTGATACCATTTGCGGCAAAAAGAAACAATACTTCCTTCGATGGCTCTAAGTCATCAACCGGAGGAACGTGTGCATGCATTTCGCCTAGGCCAGGCATCAGATATTTTCCTTTGCCATCAATCACCAGCGCAGCTTTGCTGTATTTCAAATTTTTACCAATGGCAGAGACCTTGCCATCTTTGATAATAACGGTTTGGTCTTTTAGAATTCTTTCAGAATCCATCGGCACAACATTAACCGATTGAATAACAATTTCCTGTTGACGGGAATCGATGAGTTCCTGACTAAGGCTTACCTCAGCAAAAAGAACAAAAAGTAGAAGCAACTTTTTCATAGGCGAGTATTTTTACATCAGGTTTTGTATACAGTACTACATTGAAGCAAATTAATCAAATCACTTGAAACACATGTTATTTTGCTAGCTACCTGTGCTTCTGATTTAAGAACGCAAACAATTTATTTCCGATAAGGATTATCATGGAAGGATTTATATTTTTGTAAACAATTTAGCAAATAATAGAATTGCATGGGACGCGTATTTGAAAAGAGAAAGCACAAAATGTTTGCCCGCTTTGATAAAATGGCAAAGGGGTTTACCCGTATTGGGAAAGATATTGCAATTGCCGTAAAACAAGGAGGACCACTTCCGGAGAATAATCCCAGGCTACGCATGGCTATTCAAAATGCGAAAGGCTTGAACATGCCCAAAGATCGCGTTGATGCTGCCATCAAACGGGCATCTACCAAAGAAGAAAAAAACTTCGAAGAAACTATCTATGAAGGATATGCACCTCATGGTGTACCCATAATTGTTGAGTGTGCCACAGACAACCCAACTCGCACCGTAGCCAACATCCGTCTTTTGTTTTCTAAGAATGATGGCGCCATGGGTAATTCAGGTTCAGTGGCATTTCTTTTTGAGCGCAAAGGTGTATTCAAATTTGACCCTGCTAAATTAAATCTCGATGAACTCGAACTCGATTTAATTGACGCTGGTGCTGCTGACATTTCAAAAGAGGAGGATGAGATTATCATCTATACTCAATTCACTGAATTCGGCCACATGCAAAAATTTATTGAATCAAGACATCTTGACGCTAAGAGTTCTGAGCTTCAATATATCCCAACCATCACAAAAGAGCTTAGCGAGTCTGATCAGGATGAGGTACTCAAATGCGTTGAGGCATTAGAGTCTGATGACGATGTTCAGAATGTTTATCACAACCTTGCTTAATCTTACATAATACCTGATAACTACAATTTCCCACTTTCCGCTTTCGCATTTTATCCTATTTTTGTAGGTCTATGGTCATCAAAAGGAGGCTCTTAATCTGATTTTGGAATCCTTTTACCAAATATTAACCTAGGCTATGAGGTTTACCCTTGCGCTATCATTGTTCCTTGGCTCATGGCATCTCGCTGTTGGTCAGAATGTTGAATCGTTTGGCCTTTTTGGTGGTCTTAATGCTCCATTCACCTTAGATCAGGGATTTCAGAAAGATCCACGCTTTTTAGGCAAGCTTACTGTCAGGGGCACCCCATTCGGATTCAACTACGGAATGGACTATTTAGGTTATGGCTTTTTGATCTCTCCATCCTATCTTCAGATTGGACAAAAATTCATTATTCAAAATACAAGCGGGGGCCATGCCGGGGTACGTGATGTAAACATGAATTACTTTAGTGTGCCTGTCACGCTTAAGCTCCATATTAATGACATCGCTTTCTTCAGGCTTAGCCTGGTGGCGGCATTGAATTTCAATTATCTTATTGAAGGTAAAGAGACAATGAGCTATGTGACGTCAAAACTTAAATATCCCAAGCAGGTATCAGTTCCTACTGATCCTGGTTATGTAATATCATACGATGGTGTATTTGTACCAGAAGTCAACGACCAGGTTTATGTCTCTAATGACAAATTTAAACCCATTCAATTATTTGCGGGACTAGGCCTCCGATCTGATTTCGACTTAAATGACAACTGGAGTTTAAACTTTGATGGCCGAGCAAATTTTGGAATTTTTGAGCCTCGCAAAAATAATTATATCCAACAGTTGCAGAACCCAAGTGGACCTGTTGACATAAATGGAAGCCCCGGAGCACCTGACTTATATGGTATAAGACGCGAAGTTTACCTTTCTGTGCAGATTGGATTTTCCAAAATCATAGTCACAAAAAAAGAATTCAAACCCAAACACACCGAACAGAAAGCAACCAAAGTTTCGCCTGCAAAACCAAAAGCGGGCACTAAAATAAAGAAGAAGAGAAGGTAGTTTGCAATCGGTAATGCCCTTACTCCTTGAGGCGAATTCAATTCATCCCTACTATTATAATGTTTATTATAACGAACATTTTGACTATATTTGTTCTATATAATAAACATTATGAATAAAAAAGGAGGCGTAGTACTGCCAAAAATCACGCAATTAATTTCTGAATCTGGTGAAAATATCAAGCTTGCAAGGCTTCGAAGAAGATTGAGTGTCGCACAGGTATCAGAACGAGCTAATATTGCACGAACTACTCTTTGGGCGGTTGAAAAGGGTTCTCCGAATGTCGCATTTGGCTCGTATGCAAAAGTTTTATTTGTTCTTGGGCTAGAGAAGGACTTACTAAAATTAGCAGGTGATGACCCACTGGGAAGAAAATTACAAGATGCCAGCCTACTGGTTAAGGAAAGAGCACCCAAGAAAAAAAGCAAATAGCCATGGCAAAAATTACAACGCAGCGAACGATCCAAGTCTATGCGCATTGGGCTGAACTTGACCGACCCACTTTAATTGGCTATTTGAATGCTACTCAATTACGCGGCAAAGAAGTTTTCTCATTTCAATATAGTGATGACTGGCTGAAATCAGGACTTATTCAAAATCTTGATCCAGACCTTCAATTGTACTCGGGCCCACAATACCTGGCAGAAGGGAAAAGTAATTTTGGAATCTTCTTAGATTCAGCGCCTGATCGCTGGGGAAGAGTATTGATGGAGAGGCGTGAAGCTGTTGTGGCAAGAAAGCTGGGGCGAAAAGCAAAAACACTTTTTGAAACGGATTACATGCTTGGAGTTTTCGATGACCACCGGATGGGAGCCTTACGATTTAAAGAGAGTGATGAAGGACCTTTTCTGAATGACAATAAGGAGATGGCAACACCACCCTGGACTTCGATTCGCGAACTGGAGCAGGCCAGCTTGCATGTTGAAATGGATGATTTGAAAGACGATGAAAAACTAAAGTGGTTAAACATGCTGATGGCACCTGGTTCGTCACTCGGTGGTGCCAGGCCTAAGGCCAGCGTACTGGATACTAAAGGCCATTTGTGGATTGCCAAGTTCCCAAGTAAAAATGATAGCCGGGATATCGGTGCGTGGGAAATGATAGTCCATGAATTGGCTCTGTTGGCCGGACTGAATGTTGCAGAAAGTATGACCGGAACGTATTATAGCAAACAACATACTTTTTTAACCAAACGATTTGATCGAAATAAAAAGGATGAACGAATACATTTTGCATCAGCCATGACGCTTTTAGGATATACCGATGGAACTGATTTTCAGAGTGGAGTTAGCTATCTTAATCTCGTTGAATTCATTTCGAAAAATGGGGCAACGGTTAGCGATGATTTGGAAGAGCTATGGAGAAGAATTGTATTTTTTATCTGCGTTCGCAATACAGACGACCATTTGCGCAACCATGGATTTCTACTAACCAAAAGAGGTTGGGTACTTTCACCTGCCTACGATATTAATCCGGTAGAAACTGGAACAGGGTTGAGCCTCAATATCTCTGAAAATGACAACTCCCTTGAGTTGAGTTTGGCAAAGGAAGTGGCTCCCTATTTCAGAGTTTCAGAGAAACGAGAGAATGAGATTATTAAGGTTGTAAAAAAAGCGGTTGAGCAATGGAGAGTTGTTGCGAAAAAATACGGGATATCAAAAAGCGAACTGGATTTCATGGCGCGCGCCTTTACATCAGAATAAAAGGGGTGGTGGCAACTGACCGATAGTTGCAATGTCAAATAACAGAAGAGAAGGATTTGAAATCCAAATAATCTAGGTTCGGGATTGCAAATTCCGAACAGCTAGAACAGTTTGTGATTGGTGATCAGTTAATCTGTGATCGATACTAATACCGATTGCGGAGTGCGTTACTGATTACTGGTTACACATTTTACTTCCCAAAGTTAAACACATGTTGGCCACTGACAGATTCTATTCTTCCTGGGCCCAGTGTTGTCTTACTCCACGCTAAACCAAGCTTCAAGGAGGTGTCGGTCACTTCCTGTAAAGTTACTTCCAACCCATCATCACGCTTAATGGCCGTTGCCTCAGCGCTGGTAAAAGTCCAAGTGCCAGTTGCCGGCCAAACTACACCTCCATTGCTTGACGTAAATCCTGTTGCACTAAACTTTAGGCTCAGGTCTTTGTAGATGCTCGTCTTGTCCGTTCCATCCACCGTTACACTTTGCAATTTCCAGGTGGGCGAAGTGAGCTTTGCTTTTACTTCATCTTGTTTGGAAACTGGTGTTGGCGTGGGATCACTGGCACCTCCACCACAACCTGAAAGATGGATGAGGGTTGCTAGTGTTGCGATTAGCAATAATGCTGCGCCTACTCTTTTTGGATCATTCGTTTTCATAAGATTTTTATTTTTTACCTCACCCCAACCCCTCTCCAGAGGAGAGGGGCTAGGAGAAGTCGCTCTATTTTGATTTTTTTAACAGCCATTAACTGCATCCAACTATTTACTCAATTACTTTCCATTTTCCTCTCCCCTCTCCTTTTGGAGAGGGGCCGGGGGTGAGGTTATTTTTTAATGAATTTAATCTGGTGAACCGTAGTGCCCTCTTGAACTCTCATGAGGTAAACGCCTTGCGACAAATGCTGAACATTGGCGCGATGCACATTGTCCTTCTTCTCCAAAACAATAGTGCTTGTTCTACCTGTCATATCGGAGAGTTGCGAACTGCCAACATCTCCTTTTAATCCGCGCACTTCCAGAAAATCTTCTACCGGGTTAGGGTAAATGGTGATGCCGTTGGACTGAGCATTCAAATCTCCTGTAATAATAAATGATATATCTTCTGAAAACTCGCTCAAACAATCATCCACTTTTACCTGCACTTTATAAACACCAACGGTGGTAACGGGTAAGGTGGCGTTTGTTGCACCTGTTATAGCTGAACCATCTTTAAACCATTGATTGCCTGCAGATGCGCTGGAGGTGAGGGTAATAGTTTCTGTGTTTGCACCAGTGGTTGTAACGATTGGCTTGGCTGGCTTTATACAAAAGTTTTGCTCTACCGAAGGCGCAGCATTGAAAATGGCATCCCCTGCCTGGCTAGCTGTAATGGAAGCTCGCCCAGCCTTTACCAAGGTTACCTGACTGCCAGTAATGGTGATTTTATCAGAGGTGGTAGTATAGCTTACCGGCAAAGACGAACTTGACGTTGCTGTTAAAGGAAAAGCCAAACCACCCAATGTTTTGTCTGTGATAGCTGTAAAGGTGATCGTCTGGTTTTGTTTGGTGCCAGAAGCGGTTGTTACATCAATCACATTTGAGTTAGCTGAAGTACCTGAAGCATTCGTAGCGCGAACTCTGTATTTGTAGGTCGTGCTGGCAGTAAGTCCCGCTACAACTTCTGTAATGGCGGTTACACTTTTTGAACTATAGCCAGTTAGAAAAGTCGCAAAGTTATCCGCGGAAATGTCCAGTTGATATCCAGTTGCTCCCGTCACTGAATTCCAATTCGCAGTAAAGCCTGTAGATGAAATAATAGTTGCCGATGTAGCAACTGGTGCCACGGGTGCTGTGCCTGTTGCGCCTGTAGTTACATCTATCACATTCGAACTAGCTGAAGAACCAGACGCATTTGTGGCTCGCACTCTGTACTTATAAGCTGTACTTGCTGTAAGACCTGTCACTACCTCCGTGGTGGCGGTTACGCTTTTTGAATTATAACCCGTTAAAAAAGTGGCAAAATTATCCGCAGAAATATCCAATTGATAGCCTGTGGCTCCACTAACCACATTCCAATTGGCCGTAAAGCCTGTTGGCGAAATAGTTGTTGCAGCAATGGCTACCGGTGTTGCCGGTGCTGTGCCAGCTGCACCGGTGTTCACATCAATCACATTCGAACTTGCTGAACTCCCCGAAGTATTTGTTGCCCGTACTCTGTACTTATAAGCTGTACTTGCTGTAAGACCAGTCACTACCTCCGTGGTGGCGGTGACTGCTTTTGAATTATAACCCGCAATAAACGTAGAAAAGTTATCTGTAGAAATATCCAATTGATAGCCGGTTGCTCCGCTAACCACATTCCAATTTGCTGTAAAGCCTGTGGATGAAATCACACTTGCCGTTGTAGCAACCGGTGCCACGGGTGCTGTGCCTGCTGCGCCTGTAGTTACATCTATTACATTCGAACTTGCTGAAGTGCCGGAAACATTGGTGGCTCGCACTCTGTATTTGTAGGCCGTGCTTGCGGTAAGACCCGTCACTACCTCCGTGGTGGCGGTGACTGCTTTTGAATTATAACCCGCTAAAAACGTAGCAAAGTTGTCTGCGGAAATATCAAGTTGATAACCTGTTGCTCCACTAACGGCATTCCAATTTGCTGTAAAGCCTGTTGTTGAAATTACCGTTGCCGTTGTAGCAACTGGTGCGACAGGTGCTGTGCCTGCTGCGCCTGTAGCTACATCAATTACATTAGAGTTGCCAGAGTTACCTGCTATGTTAGAAGCTCTTACTCTGTACTTGTACGCAGTGGTTGCTGTAAGGCCTACAACTACTTCTGTTGTACCCGTTACATTCTTTGAATTATAACCAGCAATAAGCGTGGAAAAGTTATCTGCAGAAATATCAAGTTGATAACCTGTTGCTCCGGCAACTGCATTCCAATTCGCTGTAAAGCCAGTAGATGAAATAGCTGTGGCCACTGTTGCAACGGGGGCTACTGGAGGAGCAGGAGAAACAGATTGATACTTGGCAATGAATCCATCTGATGAGCCCACGGCTGTTTTATTCATCGTGTTGGTATAAGGATCAAAGTTGACCGTGTTTTGAAATATGCCACCTATGTACAGTCCATCATTGGTGAGCGTCATACTTGCTCTAAGAGCTTCCGACCCAGTGCCTCCAATATTCTTTGCCCATTGAAATGCACCATCGGAGCTACCATAGCGCGCAATAAAAATATCAGAGTTATTGCCAACTCTATTTGCCTCACCAGCCCCTGGTTCAAAATCTGCTAGCCAGGCAAAGGTGCCTCCCACGTATAAACCTGTTTGATCTGCAATTACTCTGGTGGGAAGCATATAGTTATTGGCGCGCAGCATATTTGCCCAAACAAAACTTCCACTGCTCAATGTATACTTAGCCAAAAATCCTCCATTACCAGAAATAGTACTTACTCCGGCATCAGGATCCATATCTACTGAGCCACCTAAGTCACCCAGTATATAAATATGGGTGCCGTCTTTGGCGAGGTCATAGCCATCCAAATAATTCCCAGTATTTGTGAAATTCTTGGCAAAAGTTAAATCCCCTGTAGCAGATACAAACTTGTTCAAAAATGTGCCCGCGCCAGTTACATTAATAGTAGCAGCTCCTGGATCTAAATCAATAGCGCCATAGTACCAACCTGTGGCGAACAAATTATTTCCATCAGTAAGCAAGGCTGTTCCTGCATCCCAATCTGCACCACCCATAGCTTTGGCCCAACTTAAATTTCCTGTTGTCGCATCAAAGCGCGTGATAAAAATATCGGGACCTCCTGCGGCCGACAAGTTGGTTGTGCCTGCACCCGGGTCAAAGTCATTCGTACCGGTGAACATGCCAGTAAGAAAAACTCCATTGTTATTATCCGTAGTCAGTGCCCTTGAATAATACTCCGGCCAGGCATCACCTAAACTCTGAGCCCAAACAAACGAACCGTTTGATAGATTGTATTTTGCAATGAAGCCATCATCAAGCGCTGTGAGGCGTGGATTATTTGCTGCCCCACGTGTAGCTATTGAGGTAACACCTGCATCTGGATTGAAATCAACGGTGGCATCAAACACTCCACTAATGTAAACACCGCTTGCATCAACAGCTATCTGCCAGCCTTCATCAGGGCCGGTGCCACCGATAGACTTTGCCCATTGAACAACACCTGCTGCATTGTACTTGGCAAAATAAACATCAGCATCACCCACTGATGTTAGTGTGGTAGACCCGAGCGTTATAGAACCTCCAAATTTCCCTACAGCATATACATTGCCGGCAGCATCATTGGCTAGTGCATTTACAAAGGTTTGATTTCCTGAAGCGCCAATCGTATTTACCCACAGGTTGGGCGAGATCATAGCGGGGTTTGCAATGGTAGTAAAACTGATGGCGGCTGAATTTGGTGATGCGCCTCCACTGTTTACTGCCCGTATCCTGACTTTATAAGCAGTTGATGGAAGCAGATTAAGTACACTCCAACCCGCCCTGCCTGTTTGCGGAGCTTGAAAAGTGGCCGCAGCATTTTGCCAGCCTGCTGCAAAGGTTGCGAAGTTATCGGAGGATACATCGATGCGGTATTCCGTAATACCTGGCAATCCATCCCACGAAAGTTCGAAGCCAGTGTTGCTTACAAATGAAGCTATAAGACTTGTTGGAGCAGGGGGAGGTGTGCCCCCTGTTAAAGTGGTAACATCAATTACGTTTGAATTACCAGAAGTACCAGATGCATTTGTTGCTCTCACTCGATATTTATAGGCAGTGCTTGCTGTAAGACCAGTCACTACCTCTGTGGTGGTGGTGACTGCTTTTGAATTATAGCCTGCAATAAATGTTACAAAGTTATCCGATGAAATATCCAACTGATAACCTGTTGCGTCTGTTGCCGCATTCCAATTGGCGGTGAAGCCGGTGGTTGTTATTGCCGTTGCAGCAGTGCCAACCGGTGCGGCCGGTGGTGTTTGCGTATCGCCAAGTAAACGTGCAATTCGGTTTCTCCCTGTGCTGTTATAAGAAGTGAAATCTCCACCGATCAAGACCTTGCCATCCGGCTGGTAGGCAAGGGAATAAATATCGCCACCGGCACCAACTCCCCCTGAGTTGAAGCTCCCGTCCACACTGCCATCGGCATTTAACCGGGCAATGCGATTTGTTATCGTGCCGTTGAACTCGGTGAAATGTCCACCGATCAACACCTTGCCATCCGACTGGTATACAACGGACCGGATTCCGTCAGTGCTGTTGGCTCCCGTTCCCGGGTTGAAGCTCCCGTCCAGGCTGCCATCGGCATTTATCCGGGCTATTTTATTTCTGGTCGTGCCGTTGAACTCGGTGAAATATCCACCGATCAACACCTTTCCATCCGGCTGGTAGCCAACGGACCAGATTACCCCGTTGTTGGCTCCCGTTCCCGGGTTGAAGCTCCCGTCCAGGCTGCCATCGGCATTTAACCGGGCAATACGATTTCTTGTTGTGCCGTTGTAAAGGGTGAAAAGTCCACCGATCAACACCTTGCCATCCGGCTGGTAGGCAACGGAATAGATTTGGGCATTGGTTCCCGTTCCCGGGTTGAAGGTCCCATCCAGGCTGCCATCGGCATTTATCCGGGCTATGTTATTTCTGGCCGTGCCGTTGTACGAGAAGAGAGCTCCACCGATCAACACCTTGCCATCCGGCTGGTAGGCAACGGAATTGATCCAGCTATTAGCTCCCGTTCCACTAGGGTTAAAAGTCGCGTCCAGGCTGCCATCGGCATTTAACCGGGCAAAATAACTTCTTGCCGTACCGTTGTACGTGGTGAAAAGTCCACCGATCAGCACCTTGCCATCCTGCTGGTAGGCAACGGAATAAATTGGGAGATTAGCTCCCGTTCCCGGGTTGAAACTTGCGTCCAAGCTGCCATCGGCATTTAACCGCGCTACCCTATTTCTGGCCGTGCCATTATAAGTCGTGAAATCTCCACCGATCAGCAACTTGCCATCCGGCTGGTAGGCAACGGATTTGATACGGGCATTGGCGCCCGTTCCCGGGTCGAAAGTCACGTCCAGGCTGCCTGGTTGTGCGAGTGATGTCTGATCAAGACTACAAAAAAGAATAGTGGCAAGCAGAAAGCTTTGCCATTCGAAGAGTTGATTACGCTTGAGTGAAAAGAAAGCACCAAACACTCCGTTTTTTTTCGTGGGCACTACAAAACCAATGGGTACTTTATCAGCATGTGTTGGCGGATGTTCCTCTCTTAGCAAAAGCCTATTTTGCCTATTGTCCTTCATCATTTTCTGTTTTGTTTATCGTTGTCGTATCTCTAATGTTGTGAACTAAGAAAAAAGTCTTTGCCTGATCTAATTGTAAGCGCTTGGTTTGTTCGTTGATCCATTGATACAACTTTTTAAGTTCTTCTGGGTTATCTTTTACAGTAGAAAATCTCATTCTTGCTTCGTTGACCAAATATTTACATTCAATTCTTGCCTCTTCCCGTATTTCTTCTTTTCGCTTGTACCCTTTTTGAGTCATAAGAAGTAAAATCACCGAAGAGATTGAAGGAAGGATGAATGCAAGAACATTTATTACGGTTATTGTAGCTTCTTCGATTTCTGGTTTTAAGATTTCTTTTAATCCAAGTAAAATGGTTATTGAAAAACCAATGATTGTAACTGTGGCAAAAAGCCTGTTGTTAATTTTCTCATAGCGTTCAGAATCTTGTTTATAATTTTTATAGTAGTTATAATACGTATGATTAATGAAGTCTGCGGTCAAAGATTTTATGTCTTTGTCCTTCCATGTTGAATTAAATTCTTCCGTT
The DNA here is from genome assembly GCA_031384515.1 of Bacteroidia bacterium. Classification (GTDB taxonomy): domain Bacteria; phylum Bacteroidota; class Bacteroidia; order Cytophagales; family Cyclobacteriaceae; genus ELB16-189. The sequence continues at coordinate 29,739 of JANNAQ010000028.1, read as the reverse complement.
GCCATAAACCTTTTAATTTAATTTTACCTAAAGGTTACTGAGTTTTTTGGTTTTGATTAAAGTAATTCAAAGCCAAGCCAGATGGACTCCAAATGTCATATAGAGCAAACTAAAAAGATGATGTAAGAATTAATCTACAGCAGGGCAGATACGATTACCCCATTCAATAATGATATCAATTGCTTTGTCTGCTTTCTTGCCTGTAAATATTTTAGCAAACTCCAAAATTTTCTTCACCGTTGGCCAATACTGGCAGAACTGATCGATGCTAGCAGGTGCAGGTAGTTGAACTTGATTAAGCTCAGCTTCTAAAGCTGTTGCTTCTAAAACGATCGTTTTGATTGCCATAAGAATTGTTTTTAAATGTTGATAAGATTAAATTTTTGAGTTCCTTTTAGTCCATTTTCATTTTACAGGTGATGTTTTAGTATGTTATAATTTACTCTCATTTACTTACCGTAAAGACTACAGCAGCTTGTCAACCATACCTACATCCACCCATTCTGTAGACAAATATTCACTAGCCCAACACAATTAATTGCATTCATTTTTCGCACCGCATTTCTGCGGTGTGTCTTCACGGTCTCAGGGCTAATGCACAGCAGATCGGCAATGTCACGTGTTCGATGTCCTTCTGAAATTTTCTTAATAATCTCCAGTTCGCGTCTACTTAGTTTGATAGTGGCACTATCGTCTAGGAGTGTAGCACTATTCTGAATTTCCATTTTCTAACTGAATTGCTATTATTACGGATTCAATCTCTATCATTTATTGCAGTGAGAGGCGGCCACTTTACCTGCGTAGGGTGTTTGCCGAAGAGCGTATGGTTTTTTGCATTTACCGAAAACTAGGTATTGACAAACGCGAAATTGGAAAGTACTTTTAGGAAAGCCTTCCAATGTTTAGGCTGCTATCAACTTTACATGTTAAACAAAAGTTTTCTTTTCCTGGTGTTCGCGCATGTCTCCTTTATAGTAACAGCCCAACAGACTGCACTGGACAAAGCATTTCATGTACCCGCCAACTTTCAGCAATCTCCATCCCAAATGGATAGCCTTATCGCTCTTGGGCCACAGGCAGGAAAGGCAGAATATAAACGACTGTATCTAATCAGCAGGCTTTATCGCGAAAGTGATACTGACAAGGCGATGGAATTTACCAAGAGCAGTATCGAGCAAATAGAAAAAGGTGATGATCTCTATAGCCTGCAAACAATATATACGGCATATGGCCACACGCTGCAAGTGCAGGGGAATTACCCTGCTGCAACACGATACTTTACAAAAGCCCTCGCTATTTTAGAAAAGCAGAAGGATACGCTGAGTATGGCCTATAAATATATTTTGCTGGCCTACACAGGCACAACGGGCACCTCTAATGAATACGAGACGAAGATGGCCTATCTGGGCAAGAGTTTTGAATTGTTCAAACGGATAACCGACTATGAAGGCATTGGCGGGGCTACCCATGGCATGGCGCTAGATAATTACTATAAAGTAGAGGTACACCCCTCGGTTACTAACAGAGAAATGCTGTTGAAGGAGGCGTTGGAATATGCCATTCTTGCAGAAAAAAATTTCGGATTGGCCAATTGGAAAGATCGAGTAGCTGCTACGCTTGTTACGCAAGGACAAATTCATGCGCTTGCTGGCCGGCTTAGTATAGGTAGATCGCTTATTCAAAAAGGATACCTGCTTCATAAAAAGGAAAAATCGAATCTGGGCATGCAGCGGTGTGCCTGGAGTATGGCAAAGATATTATTCGCCCAACAAAAATATGATTCGGCCATATTTTTTATGCAACAGTCCGCTATCCTGCTGGAAAAAGCAAATACAAATTCTGATCTGGCTTATAATTACGATTTTCAAACTCTCATTTTCAAAGCAATGAAGAATTACCCAGAAGCCTTGCGCACAAACGAATTGGCAAGAGGGTACTATCAAAAAACATTTACGGTTAACCGAATGAGTGAAGTAAATGACATTAAGAATAGCTACGAAAACCAATTAAAGGATAGTCAGATAAAGGAGTTGGAATCAGAAAAACTTCTTCAGGAAAACATTGCTAAACAACAAGCCATTATTAGCATAAGCGTAATAGTTATATTAAGTGTAATAATAGGGCTTGGTGGCTTTGCATTTTATCAGAGGAGAAAGTCTGTCCATCAAATGAAGGAGAACATTAAGCTAGGAAACCTGCTTCAAAAAAACCTGGAAGACAAACTGCAAGACACTCAACTTGCAGCATTGAAAGCCCAAATGAACCCACATTTTGTTGGCAACGCCATCATTGCCGTTCAAAACCTCATCCTTCAGGAAAAGAAAGAGGATGCGCTTCATTACTTAAATGATTTTTCTAAACTTACACGTCATGCTTTGGAAAATTCAAAAAAGGAAACCATATCGTTGAAAGAAGAGGTTGAATTTCTAGAGCATTATTTTCATTTAGAACAATTGCGGTATCCAAATAAATTTGATTTTGAAATAACCATAGATCAATCCATTGACGACCCTGGCTATGAGCGTATACCTCCTATGATGGTTCAGCCTTTTGTGGAAAATGCAATCAAACATGGGCTTCACTTCAAACACGACAAAGGCTTTGTTAAAGTTGTATTTCAATTGATTGATGCTAACCTCAGGTGCACCATCGAAGATAATGGAGTGGGCCGTGGTGCCGCTGCCTTACTTGGCCAACAACAGCGAACCTCGCACTCAACAGCTATTACTGATGCACGTCTTGAACTACTCCAACAAAAGGCTGTTCATCAAAATAAATATAAAATACAGATTGAAGATTTATTTATAGAAGAGAAAGCAGCAGGAACAAGAGTTGTGATTACAATCCCAACCGGAGAACGTTCACTTGTAATTGGCCAGGGCAAAATTTAACTTATGACACGAGCCTTTATTTTAGAAAATGAACTGGCAGCAATGGAAACATTAGCCCATATGCTGGAACAGTATTGCCCAACGGTTACACTTGTTGGAAAAGCCTACAACAACAAGCAAGCTAAAGAGGGCATCGATACTAATTTGCCAGACTTGGTTTTTTTGGATATCGAGTTAGATAGCGGTAATAGCATGGAACTTCTTAGCCACTATGACAATCCAAGTTTTGAAATTATTTTCACCACAGCTCATGCCGAGTATGCTATTCAGGCAATCAAAGCCTCTTGCCTGGATTACCTGATCAAACCGATTGACCACAGAGAACTTCAAAAAGCTCTTCTAAAACATGAACAAAAACTGAGCGTAAACAGCCTCGCTCAGAGGCTGCAAAGCATGATCCATAACCTTGGTAACAAACACTTAACTAAGTTGACAATACCCACTGTAAACGGTTTTGAATTTTTTGATACCACCGATATTCTCATGTGCAAAGCCGAAGGATCCTATACAAACATTCATTTGATTAACAACGCACAGTGCTTAACTTCAAAACCAATAGGTGAGCTTGAAACTTTGCTGGCCACTTCTTTTTTCAGGTGCCATAAATCCTACCTGATCAATCTTAAACATATCGTAAAGTTCAATCGATCTAACAGTCAAATTACCTTGACAGGAAACATTACGGCAGATTTAGCTAATAGAAAGCAGGCCGAGTTTCTGAATCTTATCAGGTAATTGGTTTTGGATATTTCCACTACCAAGTGCTGTAGCCATTTCAACAGGAAATTAATTTCCTCACTATTTGCAATTCCCTTGCACAGGTCTATCTTTGCGGCTCGATTTCCGAAACGGTCTGTTCGTCTAACGGTTAGGACACCAGATTTTCATTCTGGTAATAGGGGTTCGATTCCCCTACGGACTACACAAAAAAAACCCGACTATTTGATTATCAAGTAGTTGGGTTTTTAATTTTTAAACAGCCATTGCTGAGCGATAAGTTGCGACAGGTCTTATTTCAATTCAAATTCTGCCTGTTTTGTATCTCTCGAATTCCCACCCACAAACAAGTGAAACTTGCCAGGTTCATATCCGAAAGTCAAATCCGATTTATAAAAGGATAAATCCTTCATACCCAGAGTAAAACTCACCTCTTTTGTTTCTCCAACCTTTAGTTTAATTTTTTGAAATCCTTTCAATTCTTTAACTGGCCGTGTGACAGACCCAACTAAATCTCGGATATACAATTGCACTGTTTCACTTCCATCACGCTTGCCTTTATTGGTTACGCTTACCGAAACATTCAATGAATCTGTTGAAGTAATTTCACCTGAACTAAGTGTTACATCACCATATTCAAATTCAGTATAGCTCAACCCGAATCCAAAAGGATACAAGGGATCATTGGAAACATCGAGATAATTAGATTGAAACTTTTGAAACCATTTTCCATTCAAAGGTCTGCCCGTATTTTTATGAGCATAATAGAGCGGCACCTGGCCAACATTCTGTGGAAATGTTGTCGTCAATTTTCCAGAAGGGTTCACATCGCCAAACAGAACATCCGCTATTGCATCGCCAGCCTCACTGCCACCAAACCAAACATTTAAAATGGCTGGCACATTTTCTTCCTCCCACTTCAATGCCAATGGCCGTCCGGTAAATAGGACTAACACTACTGGCTTACCCGTTTGAAGAAGTGCCTTTACTAACTCTTTTTGCGTTTCTGGTATTTCAAGATTCGTACGACTTGCAGCCTCACCGCTCATTTCTGCCGCTTCGCCAACGGCAGCGATAATAACGTCAGCACTCTTTGCAATCTTTATTGCTTCATTACGAATTTCTACAGCCGATCGCTTGTCGCGATGCAAGGATTTGCCAAACAAAGTAGAATTTGTTTCAAGCACTTCATCTTCATCCAGGTTGGAACCTTTGGCGTAGAGAATTTTTGCGTTTTTTCCGACTGCTTTTGTTAGACCTTCCAACACAGAAATTGATTCCGAAAACCGTGCTGCTACACTCCACGTACCCGTCATGTTTTCTTTGGCATCAGCTAATGGCCCAATAAGTGCAATCGTTCCTGTTTTTGCTAAGGGAAGCGTATTAGATTTATTCTTCAACAAAACAAAACTCTGTGATGCAATACTTCGAGCTTCTGCCCTATTTGCAGCAGTAAATACTTCAGAGGTAGCACGGCTTTCATCACAATATTTATACGGATCATCAAATAGCCCGAGTAAAAACTTTGCTTTGAGAATTCTTCGGCACGCATCGTCAATTTGTTTTTCCGTCACCTTACCTTCTTTCAGAGATTGCCCAAGTGTTGTCAGCAGCCCTTCACTCACCATATCCATATCGAGGCCAGCTTCCAGTGCTTTAGCAGAAACCGTTTTGAGGTCTCCAAAGCCATGATTTATCATTTCACTTATACCGGTATAATCAGAAACAACAAATCCATTGAAACCCCATTCCTTTCGTAATACATCCGTAAGCAGCCAGGTATTGGCGGTGGCAGGTATGCCATCTATTTCATTAAAGGAAGCCATAATACTTCCTGCCCCTGCATCCACAGCTGCTTTGTAAGGAGGAAGATATTCGTTGTACATCCGATGACGACTCATATCAACGGTGTTGTAATCTCGACCCGCTTCAGATGCTCCATATAAAGCATAATGCTTTACGCAAGACATGATTGTGTTATTGGCTGAAAGGTTGTCACCTTGATATCCTTTTACCATTGCCTTTGCAATCTCAGAACCGAGGTAAGGATCCTCCCCACTCCCTTCTGAAACCCGGCCCCAACGCGGGTCACGCGAAACATCTACCATTGGCGAGAACGTCCAATTGATTCCATCAGCACTAGCCTCTTGTGCTGCAATTCTTGCGCTACGTTCAATAAGATTCATATCCCAACTACAACTCAACCCCAACGGAATTGGGAATACCGATTCATAGCCATGAATGACATCCATACCAAAGATCAACGGTATCTTTAATCGACTTTTTTCAACCGCAATTTTTTGCATCTCTTTAATATTCGCCACTGATTTTATATTGAACAAGCCTCCCACCATCCCGTTTTCAATCTTCTTAGCGATATCTGAACTCTCGACTGCACCAGTAACAAAAGCACCGGCCGAGGGAAGATTGAGTTGCCCAATTTTTTCCTCCAACGTCATCAGTTGAATCACTGAATCTATCCTTTGCTCGATGCTCACAGCTTTTTGGGCGGGATCATTGGAACATGAAAGAAGGGTTAAAGTGAATAATGAAAACAGCAGTAGTTTATTCATAACGGAAAGATTTTGCGGAATCTACTGAAAATGAATGGTAAGCGTATAGAAGAATCCCCAAAATATTGGCTCTATCGCAATTTAAAACGATTGCATTGGCAACATTACAAGCACTTGATTTCCCAATTGGTTTTGGTCTTGCAGTGTTCTATTTTTGACCTCTTGAAATTTAAACGCAAAACAAATGACTAAAATTGGAATCAATGGATTTGGCCGCATCGGCAGGCTTGCATTTAGAGCGGCAATTGACAGAAAAGATATTGAAATCGTTGGAATCAATGATCTTGTGGATCCTGAATACATGGCATACATGCTTAAATACGATTCTACCCACAATCGCTTTGGCGGAACGGTAGAAGCAAAAGACGGTCATCTAATCGTGAATGGAAAAAAAATACGAGTAACAGCTGAGAAAGATCCGGCCAATCTAAAATGGTCTGAAGTTGGAGCAGAAATAATAATCGAATCAACAGGTTTATTCTTAACTCAAGCAGATGCGCAAAAGCACATTACCGCAGGCGCGAAAAAAGTAGTGATGTCGGCACCGGCAAAAGATGATACCCCTACTTTTGTAATGGGAGTCAATCATAAAAAACTTACTGCACAAAATACGATTGTATCTAATGCGTCTTGCACCACTAATTGCCTTGCACCAATTGCAAAAGTGTTGAATGATAAATTCGGTATATCAGAAGGTTTGATGAGCACAGTGCATGCTGTAACTGCTACCCAGAAAACAGTAGACAGCCCTTCCGGCAAAGATTGGAGAGGTGGACGCGGTGCCTACCAAAACATCATTCCTTCTTCTACTGGTGCTGCAAAGGCTGTGGCTTTAGTTATCCCCGAGTTGAAAGGAAAACTTACTGGGATGTCGTTCCGCGTTCCTGTGGCCGATGTTTCCGTGGTAGACCTTACCGTAAAGCTTGAAAAAGCAGCTAGCTATGAGCAAATAAAAGCCGCTATGAAGGAAGCTTCCGAAGGTGAACTTAAGGGCATCCTGGGCTATACGGAAGATGACGTGGTATCACAAGATTTCCTGGGAGATGCACGCACCTCGATTTTTGATGCTAAAGCTGGCATAGCATTAAATGATAAATTTGTGAAGGTTGTTGCTTGGTATGATAACGAGTGGGGATATTCAAACAAGCTTATAGATCTTGTTCAAGAGCTTGCTAAATTATAAAAATTGATTCTTTCAAAGTTAAGGTGCTCCATTAGTGGGCACCTTTTTTTTAACCAAGCTGGTGCCAATCGGCTATAACTTAAGGTACACACCCATACTCCAATTGGGAGATGCCAGAATATTTCTACCAGACAACGCAAAACCACCTGAGCCTGATATTCCCATTTTCTCAGTTACCTGATAGTTCAGTTCTATCATAGGTGAAACATACTCGGTGTTATTCGAAAAGATTCCATTCTGAACAACTTCTGCATTGCCATTAAAAAGTGAGTGCACTGTATTAAGCTTTAGAATGGGGATAAATTTTTTAAATGTAAATCCAATCTCAGCTCCAAAACGCACTTCATCAGAAAAACCTCTGGTACGGTTATTAAAAGCTGCGTATGCAGAAACGTAAACTGGTTTAGGATGAAATGAGCTACTCACATCAATCTTGATCATTTGGTTAAATTCCCCATCTCCGCTTTGAAGTATCTGTGTTTCTCCTCCACCTGTTTTTCCAAGCGGAAGTCCCAACAATAATGTTGCACTCACCACCACCGGCTTGTTCATCACAATGCCGTACTTGAAACTTAAATCGGTATCCCCGACTGAGTTAAATGAATCACCTGGCTCTGTTTTCCCTGATTGATTGTACTGCACTTCGTTTAAAGTATTGCGCACAAAAAAGGGAAAATACAAAATCCCGGTAAGCCGATCTGTAATACCATATTCGCCATAAAGGCTAGAGGTGTAAAGACTAATTGTTGTAATATCTATAATTTCTCCATCGGGACTAAAATAGTAGGGAGATCGGATAAAGTTTTGGGATAGTTTAAAGTAGCCATGCTTTTTTGGCTGTGGCCAACCCCCTCCGGCAAACGCCTGGTTGAAAGCAAGAAGCGTAAAAATTAAAAAATATCTTTTCATTGGAATTACTTTAATTCAGCATAACCAAAAATAACCGTTGCAGGCTTGCACAAAATGATGACGTACTTATAATCATCAAGCTTAACTGAAGAATTTAATGCAGTGACATCAAAGCTATGAACACCATTTTTTGTGATTTGACCTAGCTCTAACCCTGCCGACTTAACGGTGCTCGCGCTTGTACTTGTATTAGATAAATAAATGAAGGTGCCTAACGCAAAACTGGTTTTAAAATCGCTGTTAAAATTTAGAATTAGTTTATTGTTTTCTAGTTTAAAAGTGCAACTTCCGCTTGCCTCATATCCACCAGATTTTACGAATGTCCCTGTCCTGATCGTGCTCCCAACAGTAATTTGTATTGGATTGCTTGTAATGCCATCTACTTCAGCAACAACAGATGCCAATCCGTTTGCTTTGGCTGTTGCTATTCCCCCAGAAGTTATAGAAAGAATAAGTTCATCGCTTGACTTCCAAACTACAATCTTACCGGAAATGGGCTGATCATTAACATTCTTCACGAGGGCCACAAGAGTTACACTCTGCCCTATGCTTATATTAGTTACGGATTCTGACACCTCTACTTTTGCCACTTTGGATATATCACCAACAACCGTAACTAAGGCTGTGTCTTTCACTGTACTGTGAGCGGCAATTAAGAAAGTCTGACCTGGCTTTAGGCCAGTCACAATCCCTTTAGAGTCAACTGAGGCGATCTCAGGTGACAATGTCGTCCATATAGGATTGACTTCTTGCTCAATGCCGTATTTGTCCTTAAAGGCAACCTTCGCAATTTCTGTTTTGCCAACAAGAACCGCAATCGGATTTGGGGTGATTTCGATTGACTCGCCAATAATAGGATCGTCCAGGTAATCCACACCTACGCATGCACCAAAGAAGAAAAAACAGCATGTTAATATCAAAAGCCTCATTTTATCAAATTTTCAACAAGAATACCACCTGTAACTCAATTTATTGGTCGCTCATTTGACATCCTTAGCAATTAAAACTGAACTGGTTCTGCTTCCCACGAGAAGCACTTGTTAACCCATTCGTGTCGGATCATTCCACAAAACATATCAATTAAAATTGATCAATACTTATGTAGGATTTCAGCTCAATTTGTAAAAAGTTGTACCAATCGAAATTGCACTTTTGAAATACATATAAATGCTATTCAGATGAAAAGTGTTAGTGGAATTTCGAATTCAAATTTTAACAATAGAACCAAACAGGTTCTATTGTTGGCTGTCTTAATCATCATTGGAGTCCTTATTTCTCAGGCGGCAAGTGCGCAACATAATTTTCATAAAAGTAAACGCGTTAATCATAAAATTGTTTACAAAGTTCAAGTACATAAGTCAGATAAGGTTTGCAATATTCTAAACAAGAAAAGACATTATGTGGATAAACCAGGTCTATTTGCCTCCAACCGCAAGCCAAAAACCAAGGGCCAGGCGGAAGTAGACTAACCTGATTTATTAAATACGAAACTTAAAAGAATAAGAAGCATAGCGATAATAAAGGATTTCAAAAAGGGTGTTTGTGATTAGGCCTCTTCAGGAAACTGGGAGGCCTTTTCATTTAAATCTATTCCATATATTGGTAGCCACATTCGTAAAACTAAATGGAGTTCTCCAAAGAAATATTCTACCATAATCTTGCCCAAACTACGCCATACCCCTTTGAAATAGCTGTTGACCGAGCTGAAGGTGTTTACTTATTTACACCGGATGGGAAACGTTACATCGACATGATATCTGGTATTGCTGTGAGTAATCTGGGGCATCGGCATCCCAAAGTTATTGAGGCTATAAAACGGCAACTTGACAAACATCTTCATGTAATGGTGTATGGGGAGTATATCCAATCAACACCCAACTTACTTGCCAAAAAATTATCCGGTCTGCTGCCTGATCAACTCAATTGCTGTTACTTTGTTAACAGCGGCACTGAGGCAAATGAAGGCGCACTTAAACTCGCCAAGAGATTCACCGGAAGGACTGAAATTATTTCATGCAAAAAATCATATCACGGAAGTACACATGGGTCATTAAGTGTATCCGATAACGAAATAAAAAAAAGAGCTTTTCGACCCTTACTACCCGATGTGCGTTTCATTGAATTCAATGCGATCGATGACCTGAAATTTATTACTACAAAAACAGCCTGCGTAATAATAGAAACAATACAAGGAGATGCTGGTGTACGTGTTCCATCAATGGCCTACATGAAGGCTCTCCGCGAAAAATGTACAGCAACAGATACGTTGTTAATTCTAGATGAAATTCAATGTGGAATGGGACGAACGGGCACTCTATTTGCTTTTGAGCAATTCAACATAGTACCCGATATTCTAACAATAGCCAAAGCTTTCGGTGGCGGCCTTCCCATAGGCGCATTTATTTCGAGTAGAGAAATAATGCAATCGTTCACCTATAACCCAATGCTTGGCCACATCACGACATTTGGTGGAAATCCAGTTTGTTGTGCATCCGCATTGGCTACTTTAGAGGTTATCGAAGAAGAGCAAATACTGGCAAAAGTTGAAGAGAAAGGAAAATTAATTCAGGAAACCCTAATTCATCCTAAAATAAAAGAAGTCAGAAGAATCGGATTGATGTTTGCTTTCGATTTTGATTCTGAGGAACGGGTAAACAAAATTGTCAACCATGCCAAGGAAAATGGAGTAATCTGTTATTGGTTCTTGTCGCACCCCAAAAGTTTTAGAATTGCTCCTCCACTTACCATTACAGAAGATGAGATTCTGTTCGCTTGCAAAATTATTTTACAAGCTATAGATCAATCTTAATGGTTAAAAAGAAAAGCCCCAAGACAGGGGCTCTTCTAAACCTAAACTACTCACTAAACCTTATCTTATATCCATCTGCGCTTAAGGGCAAGTCGCATTAACTCAAAAGTATTATGTGCGTGTACTTTTTTTAGCATGTTTCTCCGATGAACTTTCACTGTTTCAGAACTGATCTTTAATTTTTGGCCTATCTTATTTGATGTTAAACCATTTGCAACCAGCGAAAGAACCTCAAGTTCCCTGCTTGTTAATGATTTTACTTTTTGTGTTTCCTTCTTCACTGAATAGGATAAGAAAGCAATAGGACTATCCAATCCTCATACAAATGTGGCAGGAATTACACAGGTATGAAATACCTACTAAGTGGTATTTTTCGAGAATGTATGTTTGAACTTGTTTCTCTAAATAAGATTGTTATCAAAGCCATATTTAAGCAATTGAGAGGTATTTGTGGCTTTCAGCTTACGCAACATGTTTCTCCTGTGGGTTTTTACAGTGTTTACAGTAATAAAGAGCTCGTTGGCAATTTCAAAGCTATTCCTTCCTTTACCAAGCAATCGTAATATTTCCGTTTCCCGATCTGAGAAATGTTCGGAATGATTTAATCGTTTTGGCCGATTTGGAAAAACTTTAATGCCCTTAATGATATAGTTCACCTTTTGAAGTAAATCTTCGCTGTCCCAGGATTTAAGTAAAAATCCATATCCACCAGCTACCATCACTTCTTGTATAAACTGATCCTCATCATGCATAGTAACTACTGCCACCTTAATCTGAGGAAACCTGGAGATGATTCTTTTTAGTAAATCAACTCCGCTTATCTCAGGCATTTCAATATCAAGGAGAACAAGATCTACCAGTTCAGTTTCCAAAAAATCAATTGTCTTTAGCGGCTCATTTATTTTCCCAACTATACTAAATTGTCCAGACGATCGGCTGAGAAGCAACTCAAGTCCATCCAAAAAGAGGGTGTGATCATCCACCAATAGTACTCTGGTCATATTGCTTTTGTTAAGGGTATGTCAAAGCTAAAAAAAGTCCCCCTCTCATTTGATTCAATACTTACATGTCCTTTCAACATTTGGACTCGCGATTCGATATTATGAAGGCCAAAGCCATGAGCTGGTTGATCCGGCATACCTATACCATTGTCTTCATACATCAAGTTAATGCCGTCATCAAACTGATTAACATGTATTTTAATTTCTGTCGCCTTGGAATGCTTTAGGGTATTTGTGATCAATTCCTGCACAATACGATAAACAGTTATTGAAACATTGGCAGCTACTTCACCCTTTCCAAAATAATCGAACACTGCTTTTACATCCGAACGCTCATTTATCCGATCAATGAAATTCTTTAGACCCACTTCTAAGCCGTATCTTTCTAATGCGGGAGGATTGAGATCATAGATAATCCTTTTGATTTCAAGAATAATTTCATTAAAATTTTCATTGATAGATTTCAATGCCTGATCTTGATTTACAGGTTTATGCTGGATTGTGTCTTGAACAATCCATTTCACGCTAGTAAGGGCTGTGCCAACTCCATCATGAAGATCTTTGGCGATTCTTCTTCTGTCACGCTCTAATGCTTCTACTTCGGATTGGATGAGTTTCTGTTGATGGTTATTAATCACCTTAAGATACGCCTGTCTTCGTTTCCAATCATCTGAGCGAACCTTATAAATACCCATACCTAATCCGGCAATGGCTACTATGTAAATTATAATCGCATACCATGATTTCCAAAAAGGTGTAAGGATTTCAAATCCCAACACAAGGGGAACCGCGGACCAGTTTCTTTTATCAGTAGAGATTTGCATTTCAAATTGATACTGGTCGGGTTGAAGGGAATAATAAGACAACGTTCTGTTGGCCGATTCATTCCAAACAACAGATCGGTTTAATCGATGCCTATAAAATAATTTTCTATTATTATATGAGATTACACCAATGTCCAATGATATATTGTTCTGATCGGGTGAAAGGCTTAGTGCCTTTAAGCTTTGGTCTACGTCATTAACTTGAAAATGCTTCAAATAAATGATTGGCTTTTCATTCTGAAAGGTCTGGATCGTGTTTGGGAAAATAGAAATTCCCAAATCAGAAAATGACCAAACATGGCTGTTGGTTGCTAGTAAAATATTATTCTTATCCGAAATCAATCCACTACTTCTCGTAAGTCGATTAATCGGAATATTCTCGGACATAAGTTCATCCATCTGAATTCGTGCAATTCCATTTTCCGTGCTGATCCAAAGTGCATCATCTTTTTGCACTATGGAGTATATCATATCGCCTAGTGCGCTGTGTTCATTACAATATCTCAGTTTTCCGTTTGAAAGAATGAGCAAGCCCTCTCCTAGCGTTCCAATTAAAAGTTCGTTAGTTGAAAATTGATGTAAGAGTGAAATTCTACTTTTAATACTATCTAATGCCGTCTTCTTCTCTTCGAGTAAGTCATTTGAATAAATGGAAAGTCCACTCAGAGTGCCAATGTAGGTAAGTGAATCGGAAACGAATAGGCTAGAGATACGCTTTTGTAAAATCACATGGGACAGTACAACTCCTTCTCTTGAAACTTTAAAAAGTCCAACATTATTTCCAATCCAAACTGCACCGTCATCCACTTCCTGAAAGGACTTAGCACCCTGAATAATTTTAATGCTAAAAATAAGTTCTCCATTTGCAGTCAAGCAATGAAGTTGTGAAATATCACACGACCAAATATTTCCTGATTTATCAACAAATACCGAGTTAACGGGAACCTTAAAATTCTTTGACCAAAGAACTGTCTTAGTTGATGCTTCTAATGCTGTCAGCTCACCTTGAAAATTGCCAACATAAATTCTGTTGCCAACTGAAACAGCACATGATACTTTTGCATTTTCGCTCCATTCCAGATTTTCAATTTCAATATTGGGGACATAGTACACACCATGATCTAACGTGCTAAACCAGTGGCCACCTTCTCTATCTTTTAACACGCTGCCTACCGATTCTGATTTGAAAAAAGGCATTTCTGTAAAAATTTCAAATTGGTTGTTCGCAAACCTTTTTACACCTCCATCAAAAAAACTAATCCATAAAAAATTATCTCTATCAATGGTAAGATTAACAATACCGGGCAAAGAGGTAAACACCTTTTTTAACTCTCCACTATTAAAAAGGAAAATATCACGATTAATTGAAATTAATAACTGACCATTCCACATCACATAACTAATTCTGGGGCTTCCCTTAATCAATGTGGAGATATCAACATCAAATTTTACATCATTTATTTTGATGGTCTTTATTTTAATTGATCTGGGTGTATATCCGATAAGGTATTCTGATTTTGACAAGCTATAAAGGAACAACTCCTCCTCTTTGCCATTCTCTAACAAAAAAACTTCACCCTGTTTATTGATATGACCCGCCTTACCAGGCATTATAGTAGAAAACCATAGATTGTCAAGGCTATCCATGTAGACTTTGGTAAGAATGGACCTACCGACCTCATTCATCAACGTCTCGTTGTATCTGTAGCTACGAATCGAGTCGTTTTGATAATAAGAAAGCGCACCAGAATAAGTACGAAACCAAATCCTATTTAGGTGATCCTCGTAAAAACCAAAAACTGTATTGTCAGTGAGCCCATCGCGTATAGTGAAATTCTGAAACTCGCCTCCATTGTATTTTGATACCCCACGATCGGTAGCTATCCATATAAAACCCTTGCTGTCCTGAAATACTTCATACGTCTCCGAGCTGGGCAGACCGTTTACTTCATTGAAGTTTTGAAATTGGAATTCCTGTGCACGAGAAATCTGGAAAAGTGCACTTACAAAAGTAATGGAAAGGACAAACCAGCGCTTCATTCTTCCAATCTACTAAATCGGCAGAATTGTTTGGCTGGTTAGCCAATTCTTTCGATTACCAAATTATGATTCGTATAAATGCAAATATCAGCCGCAATCGTAAGGCTTTCCCTAACCATATCTTCTGCCGTAAGATGAGATGCATGCTTTTTTAAAGCCAATGCAGCCGATTGGGCATACATTGAACCGGAACCGATGGCGGCTACTTGATGATCCGGCTCCAAAACATCACCAGTTCCAGATACAATTAATATCTCTTCTTTGTTTACCACAATAAGCATTGCCTCTAACTTCCTAAGATACCGGTCAGTTCTCCAGTCTTTTGCAAGTTCAATGGCAGAACGCTTCATATTACCTCCGTAGGCGTTAAGCTTTTCATCAAACCGATCTAACAAAGTAAATGCATCGGCTGTAGAGCCGGCAAATCCTACCAAAATTTTTCCGTCCTGAAGTTTTCTTATTTTTTTAACGTTACTTTTTGCTATGGTATTACCCATAGTGGCCTGACCATCGCCACCGATAGCGACCTGACCATTATGAAGAACGGCAAGAATTGTTGTGGCGTGAATGGGCTGCATTTATAAGTTAGGGCTAAATGAAAAAAAGCCGGCACAAGTCCGGCAAATAATGATAGTCAATCATATTAATATTCTAACGGGATCTTCCAAAAGGCCTTTAAATGTTTTTAAGAAGGCTGCACCTACTGCACCATCTACCGCCCGGTGATCGCATGATAAGGTTACCTTCATCACGCTACCTGGAACAAGTTGTCCGTTCTTAACGATAGCCGTTTCCTTGATTCCTCCAATGGCAAGTATGCAAGCGTCTGGAGGATTGATAATCGCTGTAAAATCTTCTACTCCAAACATACCAAGGTTTGAAATGGTAAATGTACTTCCCTCCCATTCACTAGGCTGAAGCTTTTTATCATGTGCCTTTTGTGCGAGCTCTTTCACTTCCATGGCAATATGTGAAAGCGATTTATTGTCTGCAAATCGAACCACAGGAACGACAAGGCCATCTTTAACAGCTACTGCCACACCAATATTAATATGGTGATTCTTTCTCATCTTATCACCTAGCCAAGAAACGTTCACATCCAAGTTCTGACGAATGGCAGCGGCCACCGCTTTGATCACCATGTCATTGAATGATATCTTCACAGGTGAAATTTCATTCATGCTCTTGCGAGCTTCAATAGCCTTATCCATGTTGATTTCCATGGTAACATAGAAATGAGGAGCGCTAAACTTACTCTCTGCAAGCCTACGTGCGATAGTCTTTCGCATCTGTGACACAGCGATCTCTTCGAAACTTTCTTTTCCTACTATTTGTGGCAATACAACAGGAGCTGATGATTTTGCAACCGAAGCAGGTTGGACACTTGCCGGTTTAAAGTTTTCTACATCTGTTTTTGTTATACGCCCACTTTCACCTGATCCCTGAATTTTAGCAATATCATAGCCCAAATCTTTCGCCATCTTTTTTGCCAGTGGCGAAGCTTTTACTCTTCCATTCGCTGAATGATCTGCGCTGGATGTTGATACTGAAGGAGACGCATTGGCTTGTTTTACAGGTTCAGCTAAAGGAGCAGCTGACACCGATCCTTTAGATTGGAAAGCCTTCAGTAAAGTTTGCCAATCTGCGTTCTTCTCTCCGATAATCGCCAACACTCCATTCACCGGAACAGACTCCTTTACTTGCGCACCGATGTATAAAAGTGTTCCGCTATTATATGATTCGTATTCCATGGTGGCTTTATCCGTTTCCACTTCTGCAAGTAGTTCGCCAGATTTAACAGCATCACCAACTTTCTTGTGCCAGGCCGCAATAACACCATCCGTCATCGTGTCACTCATCTTTGGCATCTGAACAATTTCTGCCTTAATACCAGTAGTGTCAATAGCTGTCGTTGAGGTAGCTACATTTGTTTCCACTTTTGGTTGTTCTGATTTTCCGCCAGAGGAGGCAGCGCTTTGAGCACCAGCAAGCAAGGCAGCATAATCTTCGCCTTTATTACCAACCACTGCTAGAACATCATTAATTTTAACTGCTTCTCCTTCTTTGGCTCCGAGATACAGAACAGTTCCTGTATTAAATGATTCGTAATCCATCGTGGCTTTGTCAGTTTCAATCTCAGCCATCAGTTCACCCGACTTAACAGTATCACCAATTTTTTTATGCCACTTTGCAATGACCCCTTCTACCATGGTGTCGCTCATTTTGGGCATTCGCACAATCTCAGCCATTTCTATTACTATTTAAAAATTGAGTCTTAATTCGATTGGTAAAAATAAGGCTAAATAAGGCGATATTCAACCCAGATTATGCATTATGATTAAAATTTTGACTTATTAAGTTGACGAATCCCTCATTGGCGTCAGGATTGTCAGGGTTTAACCTTGACAATGAAAATCACCAAATTGGTCTGTGGAAATTAGAACTAAGTTGCTGATTTTCATGGGTCAAATTATGCAATAGTCTTTTCTATTGGATAATTACGGTTCAAGTGTTTGGGCGGCCTTACAGAGGGATATTTCCTATTAAAAATTCTATTGTCGTACCTTTTTTTGCAAACTTGTTCTCCGTCAAATAAGTGGCCCTAACTCCCAATTCAAACTGGGGCAGAAACCGCATAATATTAACATCAAACGTAAGCTCAACTCCGGTTGAAAGATATTTTGCTCCATTATCAAAATAGGCGGCTGGTGTTGACTGCCCCTTCTTATAGAGGTACGTCCTACCTTGTCCTTCGCCATAGTCGCAAAATAAGTTCGTCTTGATTCGTTGAATATTTAAGAGTGGTCCTATACTAATATCAGGGTACCACAAGGGGAAGGCGTAATTTCCTGAAAGAGAATAAAACTTTGTATCAGCTGGGTAGCTATACCCCCTTGGTTTAAAAAGTCTATTTCGAAAGGTATAAACATCCAAGTCATCTGATGATAATTTGGCCTGATAACCAGCTCTAAAATAAAGTGAATGGTGTTTGATTAAACCAGGGAAATAGAATAAGCCCCTTGCCACCAAAAGGCTTCCTTTAAAATCTCCGCCATAGGGCGTACTATAGTTTTCAAATGCGAATGACTGACCAAATTTTGGATTAAAATCTCTACGGCTTTGCTTTAAGTTATTCGAAAAAGAGAAGGCAAAACGATTTGAGTATAAGTACCCATTGCTCACCTTGTCGGTAAATACATAGTATAGTGTATCCGTTGCCGGTACAATTCGTCCATTACCAGCGCTAATCAAACTACCAGCTTGAGTAACTTCATTTCTAAAATCTGTGACATGCGTAATCCCTAAAGAATTACCAATCTCAACTTGCGTTCTATACTTCGATCTGGTAAGAGTAAGGGGCACTCGAAGGCCTGTTAATACTCCCGCTTCACTCCATCTGAAATTAACATCCCTACCCAGTACAGATGTATTTGTGCTTCGTTTACCAGTAGTAAGCTCTAGATCTATTATAGGATAATATGCCTGATAACTTAGGTTAGCTCTCCAGCTACCGGTCTTTTCATCGGAATAATATCGGTAGCCCACATCCATGGTAGTGGTGCTTAGCAAATCCTTTGAGGAAATACCCAAATCCAAATTGGTTAATTCTGCATTTGTATATGGCCCCCAACTGTGAATATTAACAAGCCCCTTGAGTTTGCTGTACTTAGTAGTTCCGTAGGTCTTCTGCGGTACCGAGTCCAATAAGTTTGTTCTCCCCTCCTGTTCAACCAGATGCTGGAAAAATCCAACACCCTGCTGCTTAACATTTTCGATTGGTTTCCAGTAATATGGATCCAATTCCGTTTTTACAACATCCATTCCATTTCTGGTCTGCTCATTATAAAAAAGCGTTTTTCCATCTGCTGATATCGATGGATTGTAAGATCCATATTTGCTAGAAGTCACTTGAAATTTCTTCTTGCTTTCAAGATTGAATGCATAGATATTATCAATACCAGCATAGGGCGAATTATAAAAAAGATAATCGCCATAAAGCACCGGATGCCCAATATTTTCCTCTGTTGCTGGAATCAGTTCTTCAGAACTACCTGTTTCATAGCTATACTTTACGACTGCTTTCCCAATTGGAGTTAATCTAAGGGCAACGATAGATTTCCCATCCTCGCTCCATCGTGGCATCGAAATCAATTGATTTTCAGGGCTATCAAATTCTTTCAAGATGGCACCGCTTTCGTAATTCAAAACGACAAGTTTTACTCCATAGTCCGTTGCGCTTTCAACAGTGGCCACCTTTTTTCCATCAGGAGAAAGTACGGCCGAAGAATAGCGGGACTGAGTTGAAATTACTTGTTTCTTTCCTGTGGCAAAATCATACCCAAGAATCATGGAATATGTTTTCATAAGCCATCTCGGGTCAAAGCGATATTCATTCCACACCACCCTAGTTTGTGCTGCACTCAAAAGTCCTGCCTCGTTCACGGGTCCTTGAACAAATTTTGATTTCTCCTGCCCATCCATCAACACAACTAATCTCTCAATATCACCAATTCCAGATTTCATGGCCACCACACTCCCATCTTCCAAAGATTGGGGAAATTGATAATCTGTGTATGCAGTAGTTGTTCGGGGATTAACTTTTTCAAACGGTGTGAATTCAATGCCTTCCAATTCAGAAGTCCATTTATTCTTTAAGTCAGCAGCCATCTCATTGTAGAGGTGCACAACGTCTAACCCCGTTTCCTTTTTTATCGATGTCGAAAATCTAAACGGAAAAGGAAAACTCCATGACCGTTTTGCAATCTTATTCCATATCTCAGGATCTCCTGTTTTCTTTCGCAAATAAGAAACCATATGATAGCCTAATACGTAATGATTGGGTATGTTGTGCTTATAGGACCGCATAAATTGCTTGTGGTAGTTGAACGTCCTGCCTTCCAGAAAATTTGTTCGAAAGAGTAGATCAAAATAAGGTATCCGGCCGCGGCCGCTATGGGTAAAAGCGGTTTCTGTTGCCACTGCATCACCTTCCCAAAACCACTGCGGTGCTTCTACAAATGCCATTCCAGCAAGCGCAGTTTGTCCAAACACAAAATACACCAGTTTATTAAAACCAGTTATGCTTTGTTGAAATTGAACCATGTGCCTGTATTCATGCGAAGCGAGCAAGTCCAACCAATCATTGTTGCCAGTAAAATTATAATCTTGAGCAGGCATGGTGAAAAATTCTGATCGTCTTGGAGCTAGCGATACAAAACCATTGGAAACGGATGACTGGTTCTGAAGCAGAACTGATATTTTTTTTGGCGCCACACCCATTGTAGCTGACTCAGGTTCGCGAATATGTTCTAATGTATTAGCTACACGCTGCGCTTGCAGATCAAAGCCTTGAGGAAACATTATCCTGAAATTCTCTGTGTTGATCTGCCTCCATTTAAGGCTTGGTGGATTAGTCTGGTTGACAGACCCTTCCTGTCCAAAAGCTGAGCCTAAAAGAAAAAAGGAAACAAAAAGACAGGCAAACAGTTTGCAATAAAAATTCATAAATACTCACAAAAATAAAGTCCTTAAAGTACACTAGCTTTGTGATAAATAACAGAATTTTTTATTTTCAATTCTGTAGTGTTCTAAGTAAAGTCTGTTTTAGCCTTCGATTTCACCAGTTGATGATAAAGAAACTCAAAGAATTATACACACAATATAAGGCGTATGTTAGAGTTGATTTGGTAATGTATGCCGTGATGGTTCTGCTGATTATTATTTACTTTATCTATACTGTCGCATTCTAAATGAAATTTATCCTTTTAGTCAGTTTTTTTCTACTATTTCATTTGGCGGTAGCGCAACAAAATATACTTCCTCCTCAAATCGCCATAGATGAAATCGCTTCCATCATTAAGGTGGAGGGCTACCCTGATTTTTTAGCAGCCGATCACTCCGGGATCTGGGTGACAAACGAGGGAAGGGTAGAAAAATTTATTTACGATAATGTAAAACCCATAATGTCAGTATCTATGCCTACTCCCTGCGGAGCGATGGCTGTCGGTTTTGGTTCTTTATGGGTAGCTAGTTGTTCAAATAAATCTCTGTATCGAATTGATCTGGCAACAGGAAATGTTTTAGCAACAATTAAAACCGGGCTTGCCGATCCTGACGGTGAGCTTAGTATAGCAGTTGGAGCAGGATCGATTTGGTTACTTACTAATGTCAATGGCGAGCTATCGCGAATTGATCCGATCAAAAATAAAATTACCAGAAGAATTAAGGTACTGCCTCATTCATTCGCAGTTGCATTCGGCTTTAATTTTGTCTGGGTTACAAATACGCAAAACGGATCTATTCAAAAAGTTGATCCAAAATTGGAAAAAGTAATTTCAACAACCGCTATTGGCCCAACCCCTCGATTCCTAACAGTAGGATTAGGTGCTATCTGGACCTTAAACCAAGGCGATGGAACTGTAAGTAGAATTGACCCCAAAACGAGCCAATTGGTAATCACCATCCCATTGGATGTTGCTGGTACTGGAGGTGATATTGCTACTGGAACCAATAAGATTTATGTTCGAGCAAAGAATACATTGCTTTCTGTAATTGAGCCAAATACAAATGAAGTAGTGTCCCGGTTTGGACCACCCGCTGGTAGCGGTGCTGTACGCATTGAAAATGGTCGCATTTGGATAACGGCTCATGATATCAATACCATTTGGGTGCTTAAAGAGTAAAGCAAATGAGAAATCTGGCAATTTTTATTTTTGACGATGTGGAGGTTCTTGACTTTGCAGGTCCATTCGAAGTATTTTCAGTGTGCGGGCGACAAGCTGGCGGTACTGCCCATTTTAACGTCTATACAGTTGCCGAAAAGTCCACTATCACCGCCCGAAATAATCTGATCGTCACACCAAATTTTCTCTTAGGAAACTGCCCAAAGCCAGATATATTTTTGATTCCAGGAGGTGGAGGATACAATATTGATGGCACTCCCTTTGGAAGTCGAAAAGAAATGGACAACGCTGTTCTATTAAAGTGGATAAGAGATCAAAACACAACTGCCGAATTAGTCTTATCAGTCTGCACAGGCTCTTTGATTCTTGCAAAAGCTGGCTTATTAAAAGGACTTTCCGCTACAACCCATTATGCTGCTGTAGAGCAAATGCAAAAAATTGCGCCCGACACTAAACTATTGCCTGATGAAAGGTGGGTAGACAATGGAAGAATTATTTTATCAGCTGGAGTATCCGCAGGTATTGATATGTCCCTTTATGTGATCAGTAAACTGTTTGGCAGAAAACAGGCTGACGAAACTGCTCGATATATGCAGTATGATCATTGGAAGTAAGGTGTTAACCTAACCTCTGTTGGTGCCTCATAATAAAATCTCTCTCACATTATCTTTTATTTTCTCCGATAGCTCATCTGTAGGAAGGTCGTTAATGTCGCGACCAAACGGATCCTCAATCTCTTCAGCTATAAGCTCAACGCTCAACAGAACAAACGTAATAAGCATAACAATAGGAATGGTGATGTACCCTGAAGTTGTTACAAACGCCAAGGGTAAAGTAATCACATAAATAAAAATAAACTGCTTGATGTACATGGTATAAGAATATGGGATAGGTGTGGATTTTATACGCTCGCATGCACCAAGAATTTCTGAGAATTCTTTAAGCTCCTTATCCAACAGGAAAAGTTGCTCTCCACTAAATGATTTATCCCTATATAAGGTATTCACCCGCTCATACAGCATGGAAGAAAGTCTGTTTGGGATATGCTTAACTCCCTCGACCTGAGAAAGGAAATTGGAATCTGTAATTTCTAGATCTCTTGTTGTAACTCCCTTTCTCAAGTGTTCCTTTACCGAAATAACAAAATTGGGTATCATCAGAGCGAACCACTTTCGATTATCAACATCCTTCCTTTCGAGAAAGGCATTTAGCTTGTGCGCAAAATTTCGTGTGTTGTTCACCATGCTGCCCCAAAGCTTTCTGCCCTCCCACCACCGATCATACGCAGAATTGGTGCGGAACACAAGAAATAGACCCAGCACAATTCCAAGCAATGAGTGCATGGAGATGGTGGTGTGAAAGTCATTTTCATGGAATCGTAGCACATCCAACAGTACATAGCATAGAAGGGTAGAAAAAAAGCCCATAAAGATCAAGGCTGGCATAAGCGTTTTCATTACAGCCCTGCTATAGGCATGAAAAATCATTGAAAACCAAACCTTAGGATTATAATTAACCATTCAATAAATATTAAGATGCAAGTAACAGAATCAAAAAAAATAATCCAACCAGATTATCCTGACTACAAACTTAGTTCATATAGTAACGTGATTTTAATATTTATCCAAGGCATTTCATTCAATTTGCCCTATACTTGCAAGGAATTTCATCTTATGAGAGCATCAATTTTAGTCTTGGGGATTTTAATCATCTCCAGAACAAGTTTATGTCAATCTAATTTCTTGATTACTGTAAAAGGTGACACACTTTATGGAGATGTCAAAATACTTTCCTATGACATTGTAGATAGAGTTCAACTCACCGCGGATAAAAAGAAAAAGTCTTTCACCGCGCTGGAAGCAAAGGCTGTTTTCCTTAATAATGAAATGTATCAATCGGTTCGTCATGATTCCCGGTATCATTTTATGCTCTTAAAGCAGAGTGGGTACCTCAGTTTATACGGATTTAGGCTCGACAATCAAATTACATATGATGGTCGCCTTCTTGTAAAACGTAATGGTGAGGCCATGGAAGTTCCCAATTTAACATTTAAGAAAATGATGCAGGAATTTCTTAAAGACTGCATGTCAGTTTCTGATAAGATAAAAAGTGGGGAGTTAAGCAAAAAAAATATGGATAGTATTATCACTCTTTATAACGCCTGCGTTGAAGAAAATACAAAAGTTACAGCACAAGTCCAGGCAAGCGGTTCTGCCTCTGATTTGGCTACGCCAGCTATTGAAAGTTTAAAATTGAAAATTGAAAATTCAAGCCTGAGTTCCAAGCAGGACGTTTTAGATTTAATAAAAGACATTGAGACCAAACTGAAGGGCAGTCAACCATTACCAAATTACTTATTAGATGGATTGAAAGGATATCTTTCAGATACTGAGTTCAAACCTGACTTAGATAGATTGATCGAGTCGTTGAAAAATAAGGAGTAGCTTAAGCTAAGAGACTTTATTTATTAAATACTAATTTAAAAAGGTTAACCACTTTTGCTTTGTTTTGATAAAGAACAAACGCAGAGCAGACCGCGACAATTACGGCATATAAAAACAATTGTCCTCCATCCCCCATCACTTCAATTCCTAATAAAAATAAATGCATTCCAATGGCGCCAGCCATAAGGCCCAGTGCAAGACCAGCACCAAGCCAGGCAATTGGGGTAATTAATAACAAACCAGAAGCAATCAACTCCATTGCCCCAACCCCTATTCTGCCCCACGGCTCCATCCCCACAGTAGTAAAAATGTAGATAGACTCTTCGGCTCCCGTAAATTTGAAATAAAGAGTCTGAAACATAATAACGGCAGCTAGTAATCGAGCTGCCCAATAAAAAAAGATAGTTGCTTTCATGATGCAAATATGATAGGAAGCCGTGCAGCGAAAAGTCTCCCACTTGACACTTCAAGGAATTATCTAATCATTTTCTAAATTTAAGGAAATTTGAAATAATGCCATTATTCGTTGATCCGGAAATTGCCAAAGCCAAAACCCTTGGTACTGATTTTTATCTTAATCGACACTTTTATGAAAGCTCAAAGGAAAAAATCTTCGCGAAGACATGGCAGTTTATTGGAGATACAGATCTTGTGAAGGAACCAGGCTGGGTAACGCCTGTTCATTTTCTAGATAAGTTTATAGACGAGCCACTCTTGCTTTCACGGGATAAACAAGGTCAGTTGAATTGTCTTTCTAATGTGTGCACACATAGGGGAAATCTGGTAGTAGAAAAAGCATGCAAGCTAAATGACATCAGATGCAAATATCATGGCCGTAGGTTTCAATTAGATGGAAAATTTCTCACCATGCCTGAGTTCAAAGAAGTTGAAAACTTCCCCTCAGAAGAAGACGATCTTCATAAGCTCCCATTATTTCAATGGGATAAATTGTTATTCACAACTCTGGGGGCTTCTATTAAATCGGAAGATTTTTTTAGCGATATGATAAAACGGGTGAGCTGGATGCCTTTACACAATTTTCAATTCAGGCCCGAACACTCGCGCGACTACCATATTGAAGCTAATTGGGCCTTATACACTGAAAACTACCTAGAGGGATTTCACATTCCTTTTGTTCACTCCAGCTTAAATGCAATGATTGACTATAGCAATTACACGGTTGAACTTTTTAAGTATTCAAGTCTTCAAATTGGCGCAGCTAAGGATGTAGATTATGTATTCGATATTCCGGCTTCTTCCCCAGATCACGGCAAAAAAATTGGCGCCTATTATTTTTGGGTATTTCCCAACATGATGTTCAACTTTTATCCCTGGGGTTTATCCATTAATGTTATCCGACCGGTAGGTGTTTCCAAAACAAGAGTATCTTTTCTTTCCTACGTATGGGACGAAAACAAATTGAGGCTAGGAGCTGGTGCCGACTTACACACAGTGGAAATGGAAGATCAAGATATTGTTCAAAATGTTCAGAAGGGAATCCGGTCACGATTTTATAATCACGGCCGTTATTCTGTGACACGAGAAACGGGTACACACCATTTCCATCGGTTGATTGCAGAATTTATGAAGTAGGTATCCGAAGCATTCCAAGTCTCAGATCAGATTCAGATGCCTATAAATGAAAATTAGACGATGTTGAATGTCACAATAATTTCTATATACATCCGTCTCTCCCTTTGAGTGAGAAACCATCTATGAAAATCATTAAGCGAATCTTCATCAGTATTATCATCATCTTTTTGACACTTGCCTCGTTAACCTTTTTAGTTATGCAAACAGCTCCTTTTGGAAAATTACCATCCGGTAAACGACTTGATCGCATCAAACAATCTCCCAATTATCGTGATGGTAGCTTTCAAAATGTTTATAAAACAGAGATGATGGCTGAGGGTGTTTCTTACCCTAAAATGATGCTTGAGTTTTTTGGCAAAGGCGTTGATCGTGAACCAACTACTATCTTACCTTCCGTAAAAACAGATTTAAAAGCACTTGTAGAAACTGAGCCAATTATCATCTGGTTTGGACACTCTTCTTATCTTATCAAAATAGAAGGCAAAAATATACTTGTTGATCCAGTGTTTAGTGAACGAGCGTCACCGTTTCAGTTTATTGGTTCAAAAAATTATGCTATCAACTCACCTTACTCCATTTCAGACTTTCCAGATATTGATATGGTGATCATCTCACATGATCATTACGATCATTTGGATTACAATAGCATTCTCCAATTGAAATCAAAGACAGAACTTTTCTGCGTAGGCTTAGGAGTCGGTTCTCACCTTGAAAGCTGGGGAGTCGATTCAATTAAAATAAGAGAATTTGATTGGTGGGAATCCGAAGAAGTTTTCCCTGGCTTTGAATTAATCTCCACACCTGCCCGTCATTTTTCAGGTAGGGGTTTTAAAAGAAATCAAACGCTTTGGTCTTCTTATGTTTTAAGGACACCATCAAAGAAAATTTTTATTGGTGGCGATTCCGGATTCGATTCTTCCTTCAAAACAATAGGAGAAAAATTTGGACCATTCGATTTATCTATCTTAGAATGCGGGCAATATGACAAACAGTGGCCATTTATTCACATGATGCCTGAAGAAACGGCACAAGCCGCGGTTGACTTGAGTGGTAATGTCCTGCTGCCAGTCCATTGGGCAAAGTTTACGCTTGGATTACATCCCTGGAAAGAGCCAGCTGAGCGGGTAACTACAGCAGCTGAAAAACTAAAGTTAACCGTAACTACTCCTCTAATTGGTGAGGTTGTTGAGTTAAATAACTCGTTTCCAAATAACAAGTGGTGGGCAGACTTAAAGTAGCTGATACGTTGTAAAACTATCTATCCTTACTTAATTAAATGAAAGTATTCTTGTAAGTTGCACCACCCTTTCTCTTTACACCAAAAAAAGAGATGAACCCAACTATCCAACGAATAGCTTCCAACCGATTTGGTTTAGCAGCGTTATTGACCTGTCTGGTCTTAGCCATTTCTCTGCTTACCCGATTCGTTCTTATCATAAAGTCATTCTCCGGAATTGACTTTACCTTCATTAATATCATAGGAATCTTTTCTTTGGGATTTTTTTACGACTTGATAAATGCAGGTTATTTTATTATCCCATTAATGCTCTACCTATGGGTGACCCCTGATAAATTGTTCCAAAAAAAATGGCATAGGTTTCTTCTCTATGGTATCTTCTTCCTTTTCACCTTTGGATTGCTATTTAATGCCGTTTCAGAGTTTTTCTTTTGGGATGAATTCAACAGCAGATTCAATTTCATAGCGGTTGACTACCTGGTCTACACCACAGAGGTAATCGGTAACATTAGACAATCCTACCCGATCGAATTAATCGTGGGAGCTATCTTTCTATTGACTCTTGTCATTATCTATTTTCTTAGGCCATATATCAAAGGAGCGAGCACATCTTCAATGCGGTTTAGAAAAAGAACAGTCTGGACAATAGGCATTCTATTGATTCCGTTCATTTCCTTTTTTACCATGAACAGCAAACTTCACCGCTTTAGCTCAAATGCATACGTTAATGAGCTTTCGGGTAATGGGCTATATGAATTATTCTCTGCGTACCTAAATAATGAATTAGACTATGAGCAGTTCTATTCAAAAATTGATAATACTAAAGCATTTAAACGTCTTCGAGAATTTATTAAAACGCCAGAAAGTGAATTTATAAATTCTGATCCCTTGAGTATTGAAAGGAAAATTACAAATAAAGGAACGGAGAGAAAGTTAAATGTAGTTCTGATTAGCGTAGAAAGTTTCAGTGCCGACTTCATGAAAATGTTTGGAAACACAGAAAACATTACACCTTATTTAGATTCGTTGGCGCAGCACAGCCTTGTGTTCACCAATCTTTATGCAACAGGCACACGAACTGTGCGTGGACTTGAAGCACTGTCACTTTGCGTACCACCTACTCCCGGCCAAAGCATTGTTCGAAGACCCAACAACGACAATCTCTTTACGCTGGGAAAAGTATTCAATCAAAAAGGCTACGAAAGCAAATACATCTATGGTGGCTATGGCTATTTCGATAACATGAACGGCTATTTTTCTTCTAATAATTATAACGTTATAGATCGCAGCTCTTTAAAGCCGGAAGAAATTGACTATGAAAATATCTGGGGGGTAGCGGATGAGAATCTTTTCACACTAGCCTTGCGAGAAATTGATCAGACCATTAGCGCAGGAAAACCTGCGTTTGCCCAAGTAATGACAGTTTCCAACCACCGGCCCTATACCTATCCCGATGGACGAATCGACATTCCATCGCACACAGGACGAGAAGGTGCGGTTAAGTACACAGACTACTCAATCAATAAGTTTTTAAAAGAGGCAAGAACCAGATCCTGGTTTGATAATACGGTATTTGTAATTGTTGCCGATCATTGCGCATCAAGTGCAGGAAAAACCGAATTACCGGTGAATAAATACCACATCCCGATGATCATTTATTCACCCGCCAATATTCAACCTGCAAAAATGGAACGACTCATGAGTCAGATTGATATGGGTCCAACTCTTCTCGGACTTCTAAATTTCTCGTACACTAGCAAGTTCTATGGATATGATATCTTTAAACTGGAACCAGGGCGTGAACGCATTTTCATCAGCACGTACCAAAATCTTGGTTTCATTCAAAATGGTAAAATGGTGCAACTAGATCCTCAGCAGAAAGTAAATACCTACACGCCCAACTTTGCGGATGGTTCCCTTACTAAAACACAAGATGATTCAGCGTTAATAGAAGATGCAATTACGTGGTATCAGGCAGCCAGCTATGCTTTTAAGAATGGGTTAATGAAATAAACCAGGGGTCAATTATTCCTTGGTCGGATCATGTCAAAGTATTCGGGATGAGAAGAAATGTAGAACCAACCTACGATTAGGAGAAAAGTAAGGAAGAAGAGCATCCCGAGAATATACACACCAACTCCTTTAAAGAACGCTTTGGCTTTACTTTGATAATCGAAAAGCTGAGATGATCCAACGCCATACAACGCCAGAGCAACTAAAGGTTGAATTTGCCGAAGCGGATTGTGACCCGTGAATTTATAAATGAATAAAGAAAGTATGCTGAGCCAGTAGATGTGCCCTTGTATGTAAAAAATCATCACGGAGTGTTCTAATAAATTGAAGCCGCTCTTTCGAAAAAGAATTCTGGATGACAAGACTGTAAATGGGATGACCAGAAAAGAAAAAATCTTCATGTTATCGGTTATCCACGCAGACAACATTTTGATAACTTTCTCCAAACCCGAGTTCTCTTTAATGGGTGTAATCTGGGAAGCCTTAACAATCAAGTCGTAGAATGAAACTTCCATGATCGAAAGCAATAACAGAAAGAAAGTTATCATTAAAAAGAAATAACCTACCGGACCATTGTACTTCACCCGATTTCCTTTGATGTATTCGCGTGCGACAATTCCGGGGCGAAGGGTTAAATCACGGAGTGTCCTTGGGAACATTCCATCAAAACCATAAATCCTGGATTGAAAGTCGTGATACAAGTTGAGAAACTTGATTTTTTTGGGCGGCTGAGGCTGGCCACAATCGGGGCAATAATTTGAAACTACTTCTCCTCCGCAGTTGATGCAATTCATCGTCAAAGAGTTGGTTGGATTGATGAAA
>JANNAQ010000064.1:0-47318 GCA_031384515.1 Bacteroidia bacterium | reverse complement strand
GGGCTTTGAAATTATTAAAACAGAAAATCTTTACACATTTGATGGAGTCGCTGGTTTCTCAGCAGGCCAGGGGCAATAATAAACCCTTACAATGACAAAGGAAGTAGTTGAAGTATTAATAAACGACTTTAACTACTTCCATAGTCAGTACATTGGTAAAACTGTGTTGAAATTTTTAGTGCCCCAAGCGATTTACGGGATTTTTTTTAAGTAGCGAGAATTTTTTAGGCCGCTGATAAAAGGGCTTTTTCAACGCCAAACTTCTAACCAAGTACAGTCGTAAGCGCGTTTTTTGGCAAGAATATTAAAGAAAAGTAAGTTTTACTAAAATATTTAGTATTCTTGCTTATGAATCAGGAATACTTCAAAGGACGTGGTGCCCAAATCAAAACGCATAACAAATTCCTCAAATCCCAGTATGTAACAGAACATATTGAGGGACTTGATGAGCCTCTTCTCGAGTCACCAACTACTCAAATCTTTCAGGAAAGTCCGAAAAAGATCGTCAACAAAGTAGAGAGCCCTGACCTCAGCATGATGTACTCTATGAATCCTTATCAGGGATGTGAGCACGGATGCATTTATTGCTACGCCCGCAACACACATGAGTATTATGGCTTCAGTGCCGGTTTGGATTTTGAAAGCAAGATCATCGTAAAGAAAAATGCCGCTACTTTATTGGAGCAACATTTGTTAAGTAAAAACTGGAACGCTACCCCAATTATGCTCAGTGGCAATACCGATTGCTATCAACCACAAGAACGAAAGTTTGAGCTTACACGATCCATGTTAAAAGTCATGGCTAACTATCGTCATCCAATCGGCCTTATCACTAAAAACAGCCTCATCCTGCGAGATATCGACTTGTTGAAAGACCTTGCCAAAGACAACCTTGTACATGTTTATATTTCGATTACCACACTCAACGAAGACCTGAGAAGACGTATGGAACCTCGCACAGCAAGCGCTACCAAAAGGTTGAAAACAGTTGAAGAACTTTCAAAAGCAGGAATTCCTGTTGGTGTAATGAATGCACCTATCATTCCAGGATTAAACCATCATGAAATACCAAGTATCCTAAAAGCTGCTTCAGAACATGGTGCATTAACTGTGGGAATGACTGTAGTTCGATTAAACGGATCAATCGGAAAGATCTTTGAAGACTGGTTGCGCAAAAATTTCCCTGATCGATTCGATAAGGTATGGAGCCAGATAGCGTCTCTTCATGGAGGAAAAGTTAACGACTCTCAAATTGGAAGACGAATGTCCGGTGATGGAAACATAGCCGAATCCATTCATCAACTCTATCGTGCGTCAAAGAAAAAGTATTTCAATGGCAAAGAAATGCCCTCGTATAACCTCACAACGTTTAGAAAAGGAGCCAACCTTAGTCTGTTCTAATCTGGAACCAATCCAAATTGCTATCGCGCGGAAATAAAAAGTTTGCTTGATTGTCTAAAGAGTCATTACCTTTGAATGACATGAAACGTCTTGCAGCTTTAGCTCTTCTAATTTTCTATCTGGTTTCGTTTACCGAATTCAGTGAAGTGCTACGTCTGCCATTGCTCATTGAACATTATGCGGAGCACAAAAGTATGGTTGATGAGTTATCCTTCTGGAAATTTCTCGTGATGCATTACGAAAATGATGTTGCTCATGATGATCAAGACATGAGCCTTCCATTTAAAGATTGCCACCATTCATGCTTTGCTCAAATCGTATTGATGCCCGGACAAAAAATAATTTTAACCGAGAACTCAGAAAAGACTACCGTTTCGTACACTTCTTTCTATTTGCAACACGAGCCTCAACTTCTTTCTGGCGATATTTTTCAGCCACCTAAATTAAGTTGACTATAAGCAATTGGTCGGGACAATGCTATTAGAGCTTGTCCAATTATACAAAACCAATTGATATCTTCTCTCTTTTCGATTTGTTCAAGCCTATTCAATTGAATTTTGCAATTGCATTATGCTTGGCAAATTATCATCCAAACATCATTTGTCATGCTGAATGCCATTATTCGTTTTTCAATTCATAATAAATTCATAGTTGGATTATTTACAATTGCCTTGATTATTTGGGGTAGTTATTCCCTCACTCAACTTCCGATAGATGCTGTACCTGATATTACCAACAATCAGGTATTAGTCATTACATCTGTTCCGTCCTTGGGTGCTGCCGACATTGAGCGGCTCATTACCTTTCCAATCGAGCAGGTAAACAGTAATATTCCCGGACTTATTGAACTGAGAAGTTTTTCGCGCTTCGGATTATCATTAGTGACCATTGTCTTTGATGACGATACTGATGTGTACTGGGCTCGTCAACAAGTAACTGAAAGACTCCAAATTGCAAAGGATCAGATTCCAAAGGGTTTGGGCGTGCCTGTCTTGGCTCCGGTGACAACTGGTCTCGGAGAAATTTATCAGTATGTAGTGAAGGCCAAGAAAGGATATGAAAGTCGATACGACATCACAGAACTGCGAACGATACAAGATTGGATTGTCAGGCGACAACTTCTTCGTGTTCAGGGAGTGGCTGATGTGAGCAGTTTTGGTGGGAAACAAAAGCAGTACGAAATAGCTATTGATCCGAACAAGCTTAAATCTTTTGGTCTGACAGTCAACACCGTATTCACTGCGCTCGAAGCCAACAATCAAAATACAGGTGGCGCATATATCGAAAAACAATCAACGGTTCTTTACATACGAAGTGAAGGTTTGATCGGTAGTCTTTCAGACATTGCCAACATTGCAGTAAAGAATACGGCAAACGGAACACCATTGTTCATAAAAGATGTTGCTGAAGTAAGGTTGGGAAGCGCTATTCGCTATGGCGCCATGACGTATAATGGAGAAGGGGAGGTTGCCGGAGCAATTGTAATGATGTTGAAAGGGGCAAACAGTAGTGAAGTTATCAAAGCTGTCAAAGAGAGAATTGAGCAAACAAAAAAAATCTTGCCCGAAGGTGTTGAGATAGTGCCATTCCTGGATAGAACCAAAATGGTGAACAATGCTATCTCCACAGTTGAAACCAACTTACTAGAAGGTGCCTTAATCGTTGTATTTGTACTGGTCTTGTTTCTTGGAAATTTCAGAGCGGGACTTTTAGTAGCATCTGTTATTCCACTTGCTATGCTTTTTGCTGTAATCATGATGAATCTTTTCGGAGTAAGTGGAAACTTAATGAGTTTAGGAGCTTTGGATTTTGGGTTGATTGTGGATGGTGCCGTAATAATTGTGGAAGCCGTCATGCACCAGTTGCACAGCAAGAAGTTCAACACATTAAACATACTATCCCAAAGTGAAATGGATAATGAAGTAAATCATTCGGCAGGAAAGATGATGAACAGTGCGGTTTTTGGTCAGATCATTATACTTATTGTCTATTTACCCATCTTTAGTTTACAAGGTATTGAAGGAAAAATGTTTAAGCCCATGGCTCAAACAGTAGCATTTGCCTTGATTGGTGCATTTATTCTTTCCCTCACCTACATCCCGATGATGAGTTCTGTTTTCCTGAGCAAAAAGCTTAAACACAAAAAAAATATTTCAGATAACATCATGGAAAAGATTGAAGAGCACTACCAGTCTCTTTTAGAAAGAGTACTTGGTTTTCCTAAAATGATCGTCTCGTTTGTCGTTTTATTATTCGCTGCCGCCTTAATTACCCTTTCATTTTTGGGTGGTGAGTTTATTCCCGCTCTCGAAGAAGGAGACTTTGCAGTTGATACAAGAGTGCTTACCGGCAGTAACTTGAATGTGTCGGTAGAGGCAACATTAAAAGCAGAGAAAATATTATTAAAAAATTTTCCTGAAGTAATTAAAGTTGTTGGCAAAACGGGAAGTGGTGAAGTTCCTACCGACCCTATGCCAATTGAAGCAAGTGATCTCATGATCATTTTAAAAGACAAAAGTGAATGGACTTCCGCTACCACATTCAATGAACTTGCTGAGAAAATGGGAAAGGCGTTAGAAGCTATACCGGGCGTAACGTTTAGCTTTCAGTATCCGGTACAAATGCGCTTCAACGAATTAATGACAGGAGCAAGGCAAGATGTGGTGTGTAAAATCTTCGGAGAAAATTTGGATACTCTGGCTTTCTATGCCAACAAACTAGGACATGTCGTCAATACAGTTGAGGGAAGCGCAAATCTATACGTGGAAGCAGTTGCTGGATTGCCACAAATTGTAATCAATTATAATAGGTCAGCAATAGCGCAGTATGGGTTGAACATTTCTGACATTAATAAAATAATCAACACCGCTTTTGCCGGACAAAGCACAGGACTAGTATACGAAGATGAAAAAAGGTTCGATCTTGTTGTACGCATGGTGGGTGAGCAGCGCAAGAATATTAGTGATGTGCAAAATCTGCTCATACCAACTTTATCAGGAGATCAAGTTCCTTTAAACCAACTTGCTGAAGTGGAAATTAAAGAGGGCCCGAACCAAATACAACGTGAAGACGCAAGGCGCAGAATAATTGTAGGGTTCAATGTGCGCGGGCGCGATGTTCAATCAATTGTAACAGAACTTCAAAATAAAGTTGAGACTCAGATAAAATTTCCTTCAGGTTATTTTGTAACCTATGGAGGAGCTTTCGAAAATCTTAATGCTGCCAAACAACGATTAAGCGTTGCGGTTCCCATTTCACTTATTCTAATATTCCTTATGTTATACTTTGCATTTAATTCTGTCAAACATAGTTTACTCATTTACTCTGCTATTCCGCTTTCTGCGATTGGTGGAGTGTTTGCTCTTGCCGTTCGTGGTTTGCCTTTTAGTATAAGCGCGGGCGTTGGGTTTATTGCTTTGTTTGGAGTAGCTGTACTTAACGGCATTGTGTTGATTGCAGAATTTAATCGACTAAAAGCAGCAGGTGATCTTGAACTAAGGAATATTGTGGTTGCGGGGACAAAGGTGCGCCTTCGTCCTGTGCTGATGACCGCATTAGTAGCATCACTTGGTTTTCTACCTATGGCCCTTAGCAATGGAGCTGGAGCTGAAGTTCAGCGACCATTGGCAACTGTTGTAATTGGTGGATTATTGATTGCCACTTTTTTAACGTTGTTTGTTCTTCCTGTTCTCTACATACTTTTCGAGTCGGGATTCGGCAGAAAAAGAATGGCCGCTCCAATTGCTGTGATTTTGGTTTTCCTTATTTTGATTTTCTCTTCCCAAAACACGGCAGCACAAAAACCAATTACACTACAAGCAGCTATCGATATGGCATTGGCAAACAATCTCCTTGTCAAAAATGAACGATTAAAAGCTGAGTATCAGCACCGGCTTATCAAGACTGCGATAAACCCATCACAAGCAAATGTAAGTGGAGAGTATGGACAGTTCAATAGTAGCTATTCTGACAATCGTTTCGGCATCAGTCAAAATCTAAACTTTCCTTCGGTTTACAGCAATCAAAAATCATTATTAAAAGAAGAGTGGAGAAGCAGTGTGTTAAACATAACAGCTAAAGAATTGGATCTGAAGAGAAATGTATCTCAGATCTTTAATGCATTATCATATTTGCTGCAAAAGCAAAAGCTTCTTCGACAGAATGACAGCCTTTACACTGAATTTTTGCGTAAAGCTATTTTGCGATTTGAGACAGGAGAAACAAACATTCTAGAAAAAACAACCGCAGAAATACAACGGGGACAAATTACTATTCAGCTTAATCAATTAACTACCGATTTGGATTTATTGAAGTTACAGTTTCAACTGCTATTAAATACAACCACCGAGTTCATTCCTAATGATGATTTTAAAATGAATAGAAATCAGGTTTTGGATACTGTTTTTATTGAAAGCCACCCTAACATTCAATTACTGCAACAAGAAAAATTGGTATCACTTAAAAACACTCAATTAGAGAGGGCCAGATTTCTCCCTGACCTAACTTTTGCTTATTCCAATATGTCTATGAGGGGTACCGGTTCAGACAATGTAACTTATACGGGCTCTACCAGGTTTCAATCAGCTCAAGTTGGAATTGGCCTTCCTATATTCTATGGTTCCCGGAAGGCAAAAATTAACGCTTCAAAATCGTTAGAAAAAGTAAGAGAAACCAACTACCTGGTGGGTTTGCAACAGTTTGACATAGAATATAAAAAAGCTCAAAACCAAGCTGAGAATTTCTCAAAGTCAGTTGATTATTACGAGCAAATTGGTTTGAAAAATGCCAAATTAATCACTGAAACGGCCACTAAACAATTTGCTAATGGAGGAATAAATTATCTGGAGTGGGTGATGCTAATTAATCAGGCCATCTCGATTCAGGCTGAATATTTGAATGCTGTAAGCAATCTGAATGAAAGCATCATTCAACTAAACTATTTCATAGAAAAATAAATACGTATAACAACCCTCAACATGAAAATGTCAATTTTAAATTATCTAAGTCGAATTCTCTGGGCCGTAAAGCTAGTGTCCGCTATAGGTATTGTTTTTCTGGTTATGTCCTGCTCAACCAAAAATGAAACGTCTTTATCGGAAGATAGCCTGTCACTAGAAAACATCGTTACGCTTACGCCAGAGCAATTTAAAAATGCTGGTATTCGTCTTGGCAATCTTGAAAAGAAATCGATCTCACGACTACTGAAGGTTAATGGCCGAATTGATGTGCCTCCACAAAATATGATCTCCGTTAGTGTACCAATGGGTGGCTATCTACGGTACACCAAACTGTTACCTGGCATGCATGTCAACAAGGGCGAGGTAATCGCAATCATGGAAGATCAGCAATACATTCAATTGCAGCAAGATTTTTTGCTGGCAAAGGCAAGACTGAATTTTACCAGTAATGAATTTCAGCGACAAAAAGAGCTCAATGAAAGTAAGTCGACCAGCGATAAAGTTTTTCAAAAGACAGAATCCGATTATATCACTGAGAAAATAAATGTAAGGTCACTTTCAGAGCGGCTGAAACTTATTGGCATCAATCCTGAGCAACTGGACGAAAATTCGATTTCAAAAAGCATCAATATTCACTCCCCAATTGCCGGTTATGTATCACATGTAAATGTAAATATTGGTAAGTACACACAACCCAGTGAAGTCCTGTTTGAATTAATCAATCCGGCAGATATTCATCTTGCGCTAACGCTTTTCGAAAAGGACATGGCAAAAATTTCGATTGGGCAAAAGGTAATTGCCTACACCAACGGGCAACCTAACAAGAAATATGAATGTGAAATTATCCTAATTGGCCAAAACTTATCTGCCGATAGGAGTACAGAGGTTCACTGCCATTTTGAAAAGTATGATAAAAGCCTCCTACCGGGTATGTATATGAATGCGGAAATTGAGTTAAAAAATAATATAGTTTATGCTCTACCAGAAGAAGCAATAGTGCGCTATGAGAACAAGCAATATATTTTTATTTCACAAAGCGAACGGAGTTACAGCCTAACGGAGGTTAAAACGGGTGACATGGAAAATGGTTATGTTGAAATTATTGAAGGCGAGACTTTATTGAATAAGAATATCGCACTTACTGGTTCTTATTCATTGCTCATGTCATTGAAGAATAAATCAGAAGAATAACTAGAATTCGCACAGTGACAATCACAGAACTCTTGAAAGTCCAAGTACAAAAATTCATTTTTGAGCACGAAGCCGAAGATGAAAAAGATTTATTGCTTAAGCACACAGCCATTCAGGGTATTCCCGCCCCATTGGTGGCTAATCAAATCTCAGGTAGAAGAAAAGCAAAACTAAAACTCCCCACCTGGTATGCAACTAAAAATATTATCTACCCTCCTTCTGTAAATGTTGAACAGTGCTCTTCCGAGGCAACCGCTAGGTTCAAAGTTGAATTACTAAAGCAACATATAAAAAGTGATTTCGATAAGGCCGTTGACCTTACTGGAGGTTTTGGTGTAGATAGCTTTTTTCTAAGTTCGCTTTTTAGAGAAGTTGATTACATCGAGCCAGACGAAAACTTATTTGAAATCACAAATCACAACCTCACTATTCTGCAAGAAGCAAGGGGCAAGGGGCAAGAAGCAAAAATCCAATTTCACAACTCAACTGCGGAGGAATTTCTTAATTCCACAAAAGACACGTTTGATTTAATTTACATCGATCCATCGCGCAGAACAAAAGGTAATCAAAAGATTTTGCGTCTTGCGGATTGCGCACCAAACATTACACACTTACTGGAAACCATTTTTGAAAAATCCGACCGGTTATTGGTAAAGGCTTCTCCCATGCTTGACCTGTTGCAGGGAATCAAAGAATTAAAACATGTTGAAAAAGTATTCGTTGTGGCAGTAGAAAATGAGTGCAAAGAAGTTTTATTTCTATGTTGTAAGGGCTTTGAAGGTGAACCTGTTATTGAAACCGTCAATTTGAGCAACACGGCAAACCAACATATAACATCGTTTGATTTCCTGTTATCAGAGGAAAAGAGTTCGACAACAGAATTTTCAAATCCATTGCGCTACCTGTATGAGCCAAATGCGGCCTTGCTCAAGTCGGGCGCATTTAAACTTATTGCTCACCGGTTTTCTGTAAAGAAAATTCAACAACACACGCATTTCTATACATCTGAAAACTTGATTGCCAAGTTCCCAGGAAGGATTTTTGAAATAGAAGCCTTGATTAAACCCGATGCCAAAGTTGTCAGGCAACACTTTCCAGAAGGTAAAGCAAACGTGATTACCCGGAATTATCCGCTTAGCCCTGACGAGCTAAAGAAAAAAACAGGGCTGAAAGATGGCGGTGAAAAATTTTTGATTGGTTTTTCGGGTGTGCGCGAGAAATTTGTTGTAGTGGGTACGCGTATGGAATAACAGCACACTAATTTTTTACTGGCAAAACAGCGCGACATACTCTGGCGCAATCGCGTTCTATTTTTGATTTCACTTAAACAAAAGAAAAAATGAAATCAAAAGGCGCAGCTTACTTTTTATGGCTCATCAGCTTCTTTGGCTGGTTAGGGTTTCACCGTTTTTATCTTGGCAAAGTTGGAACCGGCATTCTCTGGATTATCACATTTGGTGTATTCGGAATTGGGGCACTCATCGATTTGTTTACACTCGGTGGCCAGGTTGACCAGCATAACACCAACGAAGAATTAAAAACGTTGCGCAGCACCGCCAACGAAATGGGGAAAATCTCAAGCGAAAATTTCCGAAGGCAATGAACTGGGCTGCTCTTTCCGTTAAGGAATTAAATGATGAGTTCTCGGTGGATGAATATCTGCAACTATCTGCTGAAGATCAAATCGCATTCCGTTCTTCCTTGAAAGAATGCCTTACTCAGCTAAGTGAGAAATTCAAACTAAAAACAATCACTAAGGAAGATGTTGTTGATTTCGGATTGAAAGAGAATAATCCAACCGCTCTCACCATTACTTTTTTACTGGAAAAGAGCAAGAACTTAGCTTATGATCAGGCCTATCATTTTAACGACACCATTAAAATCCTAAGGGGCATTTTACTGGAAGAGTTGCTTAATGGCAAAAATCTATTCTACGATTTAAAAGAAACCACAATTGGCCTCGATCCTAACTATGTTCCCTTCATTGTAGGGAACAAGTTCAAACTCCCAAAACCAAAATAAAGTCAACATGAGAGATCCCAAACGAATACCGTTAATACTGCGCGAACTGGAAAAAGCATGGAAACAAAATCCTGATTACCGGTTAACACAACTTATTATTGGCATCGCATGCACAGGAGAAGTTTGCCCGAAATTGTTTAACATGGAAGATGAGGATTTTCTAAACCGGCTTGAGAAGGAGGAGAATAAAAACGATATTTAAGCTACGCATCAAAGAAAAAAGTGCAAATGTTTTGAAAACAAATAGGATGTGATTGAATCCAAAATAGAAGCACTCAATAAAGTATTTAGTGATTATCTCGCTTTATCGGAGAGAAATATTGGAAAGTTTCTATCATTAAATGAGGATTTGCTCTCCAGCTTCTCACTTTTATTGAAAAGAGCTAAAGAACAAAACAGAAAAAAAAGCATTGACTTTAATGTCCTCAATTTCTTTTCAATTGATGAAAAGAAACATAGCTATATCATTGCATATCTTCTTACTCCAACCGAAGATCATGGTCAAGGAAAGCTCTTCCTGAATTTATTTCTTAAACGTTTAGAGATTTTTTTACCTGCAGCAGAAGAAGACGAGTGGGTGGTGACTGCTGAAAAAGGTCGCATAGATATTATGTTAAGGCGTGATAAACCACATAGCGTAATTATAGATGAAAATAAATCTAATAATGCTGATGACCAGCCAAATCAACTATACAGATATTGGCATAACATGATATTTTGGCCAAATAGACATAAGGAAAATCCTATTCAATATATTTCAGAACATTCCGATTGCTATAAAATCATTTATTTGGCTCCTAATGGATTTAAACAGTTTTCACTTGATTCTGTAACTAAACCAAGTTATCTAAATTCAGATAAATTACCGAAGAAAATTGATGGGATTGATAAGTGGAGTTTTAATGAGCAAATTGTTGGCTGGCTAAAGGATTCTTGTGAAAAGCTAGATAAAGAGAATCATAGATTACGAGAATTTATAATTCAGTACTTGGAGTATTGGGAAAAGACAAAAATTGAACCATGAATATAGAAGATGTAGCCAAGCTTTTCGATACCCAAGAGAAATGGGAAGCGTTTATTGAACTTTGTAATCAAAGGGATAAAATCAAATATCATTGGTTCAATTTACTAAAGGTGCGAATTGAGTCACATTTTAAGGAAAAGAAAATTGACGGATGGAGCTGCAAATTTATTAAGCCGGGAATTGACGATGTTCGCTGGTTTTTGAACGAGTTTGGAGATAATTCGATCTGCCTTGCCCTCGAGGCGAATAAGATTTCAGTTTGGTGCAACGATGCTTACTTTGAATCTGCCAAAGCGAGAGAGCTTTTAGGAAATGAGCACAAAGAACTTTACAATAGGTTAATTGACATAGTAAGCCCATCAGACGAAAGAGGAAGCTATTTGATTTCTGAGAATTTAAAGTTTTTTTCCCTTGGAACCTCAGATAGTTTAGCTTGGTACGCTCAAAGCCAAACTGATGACTTCCTCACAAAGATTGTTGACATCGTAGAAAAATTTACAACCCCAGAAATCACCATCCTTTTGAGTGATTTAAATAGATCTGTTAGAAAAAAGACTTAGAATTTGTACACGTCACACTCTGGCGCGGTGTCCATGTAGTTTTGATAAAAAACAAAGCACATGGAAACAACCGTTGAAACTTTTTTACAAGAAGATGTTAAGTCTTTGATCTACGAACCCAACGACCTAACGCGTTGGCACAATCTTGTTAAAGAACTGAAACTGAAAGGCCAGCAAGATGTAGCACAGCCCAACAAATCGCCTATTCCGTTCTTGCGGCTAAACTCACAATTCGTAAAAGTCTTTGAAACGCTTTGCCCAGCCGTGGAGACGGTTGAGAATTTTTCATTCAGTCCTATCCCTCTTGAAATACTTGAATTGATAAGTCTATCCACAAGAGAAAACTATTTTGGTCAAATAAATATCTGGTACGATGACACCAATCCCGACCCTGTCGCAATTGGCCGCACCGGACAATGGGCGGAAATGGTTATTAAAACCTTAAAAGAAAAAGATTTTAACACTCGCCAAAAAGTACTGGATGCTGGTGGCCAACATCCACATTTCTACACAACCGGCTATTACCTTATTGGCCGTTGGGGCGATGTTAACCGGTCTTTTGCTGAATTGAAAGAAATGGCCAAAGCCAGGTTTATCAAATCGGAACAGATGAAGTGGGAAAGTAATTTGAGCAAAGTGTATCGGCAAATTTTTGATGTGGAGGTAGAAGCTTTCAATTTGTTTGGTTGCTAATAGTAAAAAATATTTCGCCCCTACAGGGCTATACATTCATTGTATTCTTACTACTACCAATATTTCGTCACGATGGGGCTTTAAAGCCTCGTAGAGGCGAAATATTCGTAGAAGAGTAGAATTATTCTAATCAAGCTCCGTAGGAACGAAATATATTTTAGTAGTTAGTCGTGTGAATTTCAAAATACACCATTCCCAGCGCCTTCACCCCTTCACAAAAGTTTGTTGTAAATTCCATTATTAAAAAAGCACCCATGTCGAAACGTGAATACTTCCTGCGCTATTCCCTCATTCTGAAAAAACTGCAACGGGGAACAGCTTCGTTTCAGGATATATGCAATTACCTGCTCCGCGAATCTGAACTGTTGGATGTTGACTTAACGATTTCCAAGCGCACCTTTCAGCGCGATATCGCTGAGATAAGGGATATTTTCAGGGTCGACATTCAATACGATGCTTCCCGCAAAGTTTATTTTATTGTAGAAGACCAGAAACCCGACATTACCAGTCGCATGCTAGAAGCTTTTGATATGTTCAATGCCCTTAACCTAACCAACGACTTGGAAAATTTTGTGCATTTTGAAAAACGCAAACCACAAGGCGCTGATCATTTCTACGGTCTGCTACACGGTATCAAAAATCATTTCGTAATCAGGTTCAATTACCTGAAATACTATGAAGGCGAAATTTCAAAACGCGAAGTAGAACCGTATGCGCTAAAGGAATTTAAAAGCCGTTGGTACTTGCTGGCAAAAGACCTTAAAGATGAAAAGACAAAAACGTTTGGATTAGACCGCATAGCAGAATTGGAAATCGGCAAGAAGCGGTTTGAGTGGCCTTTAGATTTTAATGTGAATAAGTTGTTTGAAAATTCATTCGGCATCATCAACCCAACTGATGGAAAATGCGAAGAGGTAACGTTATCATTCGAGGCCTTTCAGGGTAAGTACATCAAATCATTCCCTCTTCATCATTCACAACAAGTCTTGGAAGACAATGAAGACGAAACGATTATAAAGTTATCTGTCAACATCACCTATGATTTTGTAATGGAGTTGCTTTCGTATGGAGACCGCGTAAAGATTATT
The DNA here is from genome assembly GCA_031384515.1 of Bacteroidia bacterium. GTDB lineage: Bacteria > Bacteroidota > Bacteroidia > Cytophagales > Cyclobacteriaceae > ELB16-189. Next base: position 34,381 of record JANNAQ010000064.1, on the reverse strand, counting down.
TCACCAGCTAGTCTAAAGAAGAGTATTTGCGAAAATTACGCTAATGCTCTTAACCAATATTGAAGTTTTCATACTTGGTTTGCTAACCTGAAGGATAATCACAAATACTTAATAATGTCTTCAATTGGTGTTTCTCCATTGATGGACTTTTTTAACTGGCGGTCATCGGAATAGATATAAACAGATGGCGTAGAGATTGCTCCAAAATTATTAATGACTTCCATTACTTCGGTTCTGGCGAATCTCACATTTGGCTGATTCATCAGATCATACGTTTTTGCAAAATCTCTCAAGTTTTCAAAACTATCTGACGCAACAAACCAAACCGAATAGCTTTCAAAGGCTTTGATCTGGTTGCGTATTTCCTTCGCTTCTCGTTGGCAGTGATCACAGTCGGTGTTAAACAAAACCAAAACATTTTTCCCGGTGAGTTCTCTTGCATATTGTACAGAGCCATCTATTCCCACAAGTTTTATATCAGGCAATTGGTTCACCAAAATCTTAGCGGGTACTTCTACGCTTTCAGTTTGTTTTTGCTCAACTGGCGTCATAAATAGATACCTTGTAATTGCTATAGTGGCCACAGCTATTGTCAAAAAAATGAGAGTTCTCTTCATTATCGTTTTGTTTAGTTCCTTCGAAATTTTGCCAGCTCAATTTTACCCTAAATTGAAATTAAAAAATTAATTTTCAATTGCTGATAACAGGCTTTCATAGTTCAATTCGCTTTAACCTATTGATGCACAATGGCACCGTTCTTTCTTCTCAGGTTAGGATCACTCCTATCTACGCTCCTCAGAAGTATCCCAAAAGAAAATAGGTTAGGTAAAAAATGACCAACAGCAATCCGTACACTTGAAAAATCTTCTTTCGTGTTTGCGTGTCTTCCCACCACAACATCACCCATGGTTTAAACAATCCTACTACAAGGAAAAGCAAGCAGGCGTAACTTAAAAACAAAAACAATAATCGCACATTGTACATACGCTTCAAAGGTAGAAGTTAAGAATGTAAAGTGTATAGCCTTTTTTTACTTCTGATGAAACTAATAATTCAAACCAGCCAATAAATCTGATTAATCACTTAGTTTTGCATCTCGATTTTTTTGAAGGTCTTGCGGGCGAACGATTTTTTAAAAATTTATCAAGCGGATAGCCTGGTTCTAAATCTGGCAGAGGGGATTCGTGTGTTTAAACCAGAAGTCCTTCAAGTAAAAGGTCTATGTGGAAGTCTGGATGCGGTGTTACTGGCTGCTGTTTTCAAAACAAGTAAGTCAAGCCACATCATCATCCTTCACGACAAAGAAGAAGCTTCCTATTTTCTTAATGATCTTCAAAATTTATTAGGTCAAAAAGAAGTGCTGCTGTTCCCGATGTCCTACAGGCGGTTGTATGAGTACGATGAGGTTGAAAATGCGAACATCCTCATGCGTGCAGAGGTTCTAAATCATATCAGCAATCACCCTGAATCACAAATCATAGTAACCTACCCAGAGGCTCTCTCTGAAATGGTCATTACAAAAAAATCTCTGGCCTCAAATACGTTTGTGGTAAAAGTGGGTGAGCGGCTTGACCGGGAATTTCTGGAGGAGTTTTTACACTCTTATGATTTTGAGAAAACTGATTTTGTCTATGAGGCCGGACAGTTTGCAATACGGGGCGGAATTTTAGATGTATACTCCTATGCACATGAACTCCCTTACCGAATTGAACTATCAGGAGATGAAGTAGACAGTATTCGCAGCTTCGATCCGGGATCTCAACTTTCAGTTGAAATAGTGCAAACGGTAAGCTTAATGCCCAACGTACAAACCCGATTGGTGCATGAGGAAAGACAATCATTTTTTGATTTCATTCCCCACACTACCCGCGTATGGGTAAAAGATTTTCAGCTTACAAAAGACCTCCTACGTAAATGCTTTGACAAGGCAACACAAAGCTTTGATAAAATTATTCGTGAAAGCGGTTCCAAAGTTATACTCCATCCTGAGCAGCTCTTTGAAACTGAAGAAACGTTCTCTGAAAAGTTAAAATCGTTTTTACTCTTGGAGTTCGGCTCACGTTTCTTTTTCACAACCACCAAAACCTACAATTTTAGATCCTCTGGCCAGCCTTCGTTTGGTAAAAACTTCGAGCTGCTGGCTTCCAATCTGCTAGACCAACAAGTAAAGGGCTATTCAAATTTTATTGCAGCCGAACAACCACGGCAAGTTGAGCGTCTTCAGGGCGTTTTTGAAGAAATTAATCCCCAGATAAAATTTCAGTCCCTTGATTTTTCCTTGCGAGAAGGTTTTGTAGATCATTTATCAAAAATTGATTGCTATACCGACCACCAGATTTTCGAGCGATTTCATCGGTATCAGGCGAAAGAAAAATTCTCGAAGTCAAAGGCTATGACATTTCGGGAATTGCAAACCATGGTGCCAGGCGATTTTGTAACTCATATCGATTACGGCATTGGAAAATTTGCAGGCCTCGAAAAAAAACAAGTGAATGGCCGAGATCAGGAATCGATTCGTTTGGTATTTAGAGATGATGATCTCCTTTATGTGAGTATTCACTCTCTTCACAAGATTTCAAAATACTCAGGCAAAGATGGTGCCTTACCAGCCATCAGCAAACTTGGTTCGGATGAGTGGGCGAATAAAAAGGCGAAAGCCAAACGGCAAGTAAAAGACATTGCCAAAGAGCTAATAGAACTCTATGCCAAACGCAAACAAGCTCCAGGTTTTGCTTTTGCAGCTGATGGATTTTTACAAGCCGAGCTTGAATCGTCTTTCATCTATGAAGATACTCCCGATCAAGCCAAGGCAACTGAAGATGTTAAACGCGACATGCAAATGGCGCACCCTATGGATCGCCTCGTGTGCGGAGATGTTGGATTTGGAAAAACTGAAGTTGCCATCCGTGCTGCTTTTAAAGCGGCAAGCGAGGGCAAACAGGTTGCGGTTTTGGTTCCCACAACTATACTGGCGATGCAACATTATCGCACGTTCTCAGAGCGTCTAGGAAATTTTCCGGTGAAGATTGATTATGTATCCCGGTTCAAAACAGATAAGGAGATCAAACAAATTATTAAGGACGCTGAACTGGGAAACGTTAATATTTTAATTGGCACACATCGGGTGGTTAGTAAGGATGTCATCTTTAAAGATCTGGGATTACTTATTGTTGATGAGGAGCAGAAGTTTGGAGTTAAAGTAAAAGATCGATTAAAAGAAATTAAAGTAAATGTGGATGTGCTTACACTCACCGCAACTCCTATTCCCAGAACATTACACTTCTCACTAATGGGGGCGCGTGACCTAAGTGTTATATCCACGCCTCCACCCAATCGTCAGCCAGTTACTACCGAACTTCATACGTACAATGAAGAAATTATTCGCGATGCGGTCAGCCATGAGCTTCGCAGAGGGGGCCAAGTATTTTTTGTTCACAACAAAGTGAGTGATATCGAAGCCATCGCTAATGTCATTTTCAGGCTTGTTCCTGATTCGCGGATTGGCATTGCACATGGTCAAATGGACGGAGATAAGCTTGAAAAAGCAATGATCAAATTTATCGATGGTGAGTATGATGTGTTAGTCTCGACTAATATTATTGAATCTGGCCTCGACATTCCGAATGCCAATACTATCATTATTCACAATGCTCATATGTTTGGCTTAAGCGACTTACATCAGATGAGGGGGCGCGTTGGGCGGTCTAATAAAAAAGCATTTTGCTATTTACTAACTCCACCTAGTTCCGTTCTAAGTGGCGATTCGCGCAAACGGCTGGCCGCTCTGGAAGAGTTTAGTGAACTAGGCGATGGCTTTAAAGTAGCCATGCGAGATTTGGACATTCGTGGAGCAGGAAATCTATTGGGCGCAGAGCAAACGGGTTTTATAACTGATCTTGGGTTTGATACTTATCATAAAATCCTTGATGATGCTATCCAGGAGTTAAAAGAAACAGAATTTAAAGATCTTTTTGCCGTTGAGCTCGCTGAAAAAGTAAAACTGATTGTTCAGGATTGTGTAATAGAAACTGATTTAGAAATTCTTATTCCCGAAACGTATGTGACCAGCACTAGCGAGCGATTACAGTTATATGCCAGCCTAGACAATATTAAGGAAGAAGAGGGCCTTGAAAAATTCTCGCTTTCACTTAAAGACAGATTTGGAGTTCTACCCAATTCAGTTGAACAGCTTATAAATACAGTGCGCCTTCGGTGGTTGGGAGAAAGTCTTGGTTTCGAAAAAATTGCTCTAAAAAATGAAAAGCTAAGAGGTTATTTCGTCTCTGGCAAAGAAGAGTATTTTAAATCCGATGTCTTCGGCCATATCCTAAGCTTTGTTCAGGTGCATCCCAAACAATGCCGCATGAAGGACACCAATGGGAAACTAATCCTAACAATAGAAAATATAACAAGCGTAGATATCGCCATGGATATAATTCAACGAATGAATCATAAGCCTAAATCTGTCAGCAAAACTGTTTCGGCATAAGGCATTAATTCTTCTGTGTTTTCAAAAGCATGAATCATCAGCACTTTTTTATGGGTTGATGAATAATAGACTTCAATAAAAAATTTGTCAGTATGATACAGGTAAACTTTGCAATCACCTAGCTTGCGCATCGATAGATAAAGGGTACCCGTTGTAACAATATCACACTTCTTTTCAAAAGTTGCACATTCAAAATCTTCAATGGAAATCATAGCTTGTTCTTTACAACTATTGTACCAAGAGAAAAATATGCCGTTCTAAAAATGCCATCAAAACAGGTTAATTCGTTACTTTTGACAAGATTGTTGAGCCATTGTTGGAATGAAAATCCCAAATTGAATCGGCAATAACTCAGGTAACTTGTCGTTTAAATCTGCGGTTGGTCGGTACTTGTACTAAGGATTTATCAATAAAATCCTTACCCCTTGGAAAACATTAGATTATCTATTTATATTAGCGGTTGCTTTGACTAAGACTATGAAACAAATGAAGCATTTGAAAGGACTATTTTTTTTGGTTGGCGGGTCGCTAATCATTTCCTCTTGCTCACTTTTTGGGAATAAGGGTGGCAAACCTACAAACACAAATCCGGGCCAGATGAGTACCGCCACTGGATTAGCCTACAATGACGAAGATGGAGGTGGCTTTCAGGTAAGTCCTTTTGAAGGACAACCCGATGCCCCTAACACCGTTTTCATTGAAGGGGGCAGAGCCATAATGGGTTCCTTTGAGGAAGATGTTATGTCATCCCGTGACAACGTAGAGAGAACGGTATCTGTGGCTTCATTTTATATGGATGAAACTGAGATCGCCAACATTCACTGGCTTGAGTACATGCACTTCTTGGCAAAAGATTCTTCTCAAGAAGTATATTCAAGAGCGTTACCAGATACATTGGTGTGGAGAGGCAAGCTTGCCTTTAACGATCCATACGTTGATCATTATTTAAGATATCCTGGTTTCCGTTATTTCCCTGTTGTTGGAGTTAGCTGGAAACAAGCAAACGACTATGCAGTTTGGAGAACCCGTGCCGTTAACGTTGAACTTGCAAAAGGCGCTGGCGAAGAATATGCAGAAACAGATGGGCGCATTCCTCTTGAGTCAGGAATTGTTGTACCAGCATATCGATTAGCCACTGAAGCAGAATGGGAATATGCTGCACAAGCAATGTTAGGAACACAATGGGTAGAGGAACTTCAAACTCACCAGCGTATTTATCCTTGGGATGGTCATGCCCTTCGTAATCCTTTTGGAAACCAAATGGGATTTTTTCTTGCTAACTTTAAGCGTGGTCGTGGTGACTATGCAGGTATTGCAGGACGCCTGAATGACGGAGCTTTGATCACTTCATATATATATGAGTTTCCTCCTAATGATTATGGATTGTACAATATGGCAGGAAATGTGAGCGAGTGGGTAATGGATGTTTATCGTCCTCTTTCGTTTCAAGATTTTGATGATTTAAATCCTATACGTAGAGATGGTTTCTTAGATGAAGCCACAGGGTCTCAAAGCAAATACAACAACATAGAAAAAGATCCGACTGGATTCACTTCATTGATTACTGACAGAGCACGAGTATATAAAGGTGGTAGCTGGAAGGATGTTGCTTACTGGATGTCTCCTGGAACAAGAAGATACCTTGATGAAGATTCTGCAACAGCAACAATTGGTTTCCGTTGTGCGATGATAAGAGCTGGATCCAACTGGTAATCTCTAAAAAAAAGAAATTCAAAGCCTTCTGTATAAAACGGAAGGCTTTTTTATTGTGCTTCTGCCATACATGCTATACTTAATTCGGCACAGTTATTTTGAAGCAGGTGTAAACCGCAGGCTTCAAGGGTTGCACCGGTTGTAATTACATCGTCAACCAACAGGATTCTTTTATTTAGAATTTTTTCTGAATCAATCACACCAAAAACATCTTTTACATTCTCCCATCGATCTAACTTCGATTTTCGGGTCTGTGTCGGTGTCCACTTTCGTCTAATTGAAATAGTTTCATCCCAAGGTACTCCTAAGGAACTACTTAGCCCTTCTGCAAACTTGGCACTTTGATTATATCCCCGCTTTCTTTTTCGAGAGTTATAAAGCGGCACCGGAACAATAAGATCAAAATGATTTTGAAAACCATGCTCGCGCAATTCCTTTCCATATAGCATGCCTATTCGCACGCCAATTTCAGGATGGTTATTATATTTCAATTGATGTAGAAGGTGTTGAACAATTCCGCTTTTCCTGAATTTCAAAAATGCCCATGCATGTTTTATATTTATCCTGCCGAATAGCCTTTCCTCAATTGGATTGGTGGGTTGGCAATGATAATTTGTCTTTGGAAGCTCGGAAAGGCACTGTGTGCAAAGAATATCTTCTCCTTTAACAAGAGCCTCTGAGCACGCCAGGCAACACCGAGGGAAAAATAAAGCTATAAAATCTGAAATGGCACCCACAATTGAATTCCTTGTTTGGTTTGGCAATTGAATGAATTCATCTTTGTATAATAAATGCTACTCTTATGAGCCTTGTAAAGCAATTTAATGATTACCGCAGCAAAATGAATGAAAAAATTCTGGCTGGGGATAATTTAATAATCAAACGAATTTTCAACCTTGATACCAATGCATATGCTGAAGGGGCGTTGACTGTAAAAAGCAAGGAACTCATTGGATTGACTTGCTCCTTGGTTTTGCGTTGCGATGATTGCGTTAAATATCACCTGGGAAAATGTAAGGAGGCCGGTTTTACTACAGCTGAAGTACATGAAGCATTGGGTGTGGCCACTTTGGTGGGTGGCACAATCGTGATACCGCATCTCAGGAGAGCCTACGAATTTTGGGAAGAACTAACTACATAACTGAACCCACTCTCACTATATGTTCAAGCGCGATTTAGACCTAGAGCGGAAATGGCACCAATTACTTTTGTTTGTTGAGGAAACTATTGGCAAAAAACCAAAAGACCTTAATGGCTTACTATTTATTATTGGAGTTCAGGAGCTTGGCCGGGGCGCTAAGCCATTCTCAAAAGAAGAAAAGCAAGATCTATTACATATCGCTATTTGTAAAGTGTTGAGTCTCTCAGGCTACTATACGTTGGAAGGTTTAGATAAAGAGGGTTGGCCACATTGGAAAATGGTGAAAAAGCTCCCTCACTTCGACCTTTTAGAACAGGAAAAGCTCTTAAAAATGCATGTGCTTGAATATTTTGAGCAAGAGTACAACTGGTATTACAAAACCGATTCAACATCATAGCCATGCGTTGTTAACACCCCATTTGGCTGACTAAAATTTTCTAACCCATTAATAGTCTCTTTCAATCTTTGACTTCACTTCCATCTTCTCCTATATTAGTAGATCGTAAAAACCAATTGATGAATTTAAACGTTCTCACTCAATAAGCTAAGGAATGGTAGGGAGAGAGATTACATCTGTTCGAGAAAAACTCACTGCTTTTAGGAGAAAGTACTACCTCAATCTTTCCATAAAAGGCGGGCTTCTCACGTTATCGCTTATCCTCTTCTACTTTTTAATTGCTTCTCTTATTGAGTACAACCTTTGGCTGGGAACCTGGGCTCGCTTCACCATTTTCTTTCTATTCTTTGGACTTGTGGCATATTGCATTTTTCGCTTTTTGAAAAAGCCAATTGCTTGGTGGCTATACCAGAAGGGTCTGGATCAGAACGACAGCGCCCGTTTAATTGGATCCTATTTCCCATCCGTTGGGGACCGATTGCTAAATCTACTCCAGCTTTCTTCTGATCAATCAGGCTCAGCTTTAGTAGAAGCTGGTGTGAACCAAAAATCAAAACTCTTTGATAAAATTTCTTTTGATCAAGCTATTGACTTGAAAGAAAACGGACAATACTTAAAATATCTTTTGATTCCCACGAGCATAATTGTTGTGATCCTCTTCATTAACACAAGGATACTAACTCAAAGCAGCCAGCGAATTGTAAATTTTACACAGGAGTTTTCTCCTGAGGCCCCGTTTAAATTCCAGATTCAAAATAAAAATCTTAATGCCTTCTTCAATGAAGACTTCACACTAGAATTAAAATTAAAAGGTGAGGCAATAGCAGAAGCTGCTTATATTATTTCTGGGAATCAGCGCCTGAAAATGGAAAGTATTGGTCCTGGAGAGTTTATTTATCTGTTTGAAAAAATTCAAAGTGAAATAGGTTTTCAAATAGAAGCTTCCGGATTTTTTTCTGATGCCTACACAATCGCTTTGGCAAACCGGCCTGAAATAACAGAGTTGAAAGTGAGTCTTGAGTATCCTCGTTACTTAGGAAGAAGAAGTGAAGAACTAAAAAATGCGGGCAACCTGGAAGTGCCCGAAGGGACAAAAGTTACATGGAACATCGGAACGGCTAACGCCACGAAGGCATCTATGCGTTTCTCCTCACAAGAGGCTCCAAATAATATGCAAATAATAGATGATCAGTTATTTTCATTTGGCAAAAACTTCAATAACCCAGATCAATATTCTATTGAGTTAGAGAACGATCAAAGTAAGAACAAGGATAAAATTGCCTATTCCATAGCAGTGGTTAAAGATGCTTTTCCTGAAATAACGGTAGACTATCTTAAAGACTCTGTTCTCTTCAAGAGTATCATATTAGGAGGAGCAATTTTAGATGACTATGGAGTTACACAACTCGATCTTATGTATCAGGTTGTTGGAAAAAATTTAGCAGCTGAACGGAAAGTGATTTCTATTCCTATTAATAAAAATCAACTGCAACAGAGTTTTTTCTACAACTGGAGACTCGATTCCCTTGTTCTTTCCCCCGGAGATCGACTCGATTATTTTCTTCAGGTGTGGGACAATGATGGTGTAAACGGACGCAAGGCGACTAAGTCGGCAAATTATGTTTTCTCTTTGCCAAGTGAAGAAGAGTTGAAAACCGAAATTGTAAAATCCGAATCGGCCACCGAAGGAAAGTTTGATCAAAGTTTAAAAAAGGCTAAAGACTTAAAAGAGTCGATTGAAGAAGCGCAACAAAAATTGAAAAGCAAACAAGATTTGGATTGGCAAGACAAAAAAATGCTAGAACAACTGATTGAACAAAAGCAGAATTTGGACCAAATGATTAGTGAACTACAAAAGCAAAATGAATTATTAGAAGAAAAGAAAAACTCGTTTTCTGAACAAAGTGAAAAGATCAGAGAAAAATCGGAGCAGATTAAAAAGCTAATGGAGGAATTGCTTGACCCTGAAACAAAAAAATTATTCGAAGAACTTCAAAGACTATTGAAGGAAAATTCAGACATGCAGCAAGTTCAAAAGTTGATGGACAAAATGGATAGGAAGGAAATCAATCTGGAAAAAGAATTGGAAAGAACCTTAGAATTATTCAAGCAACTCAAATATGATTACAAACTAGAACAAGCGATTGGAGAGATAAAAGAGCAAGCTGAAAAGCAGCAGGCTTTGCTGGAAAAAACGGAAGAACTGACAGGAGAAAAAACCAATAACCAAAAATCAAATCAGCAGAAAGGTGATAAGCAAGATCCTAACAACCCAGCAGATCAAAGCAAGGACGAGCAGGATGGAATACCAGAGAACGAAAAGCTAGCCAACGAGCAGGAAGGCATAAAAAAGGATATTGAAAAATTTGAGAAATCTTTGGAAGATCTAAAAAAAATGGGCGAAGAGTTGAATGAAAAAACTGATACCCCCTCAGAGGAAGAGTTGAATGAATTAAACGAAAGCCAAGAGGATAGCAAAGAATCGCTGAAGCAGAATAAGCCTAAAAAATCCAGCGAATCACAAAAGAAGGCGCTCAAACAGATGAAGCAAATGCAACAGCAAATGGAAAGCATGCAAAGCTCAATGGAGATGGAAATGGATGAACAAAATCTCGAGGCAATGCGTCAAATCATTCATGGTTTAATAAAACTTTCGTTTGACGAGGAAAGTCTTATGAAAGAGTTTGCCCAAATCCAGCAAACTGATCCAAAATATATTTCGCTTTCTCAGACTCAGTTGAAGCTCAAAGATGATGCTAAAGTGTTGGAAGACAGCCTTTTATCACTTGCAAAGAAAGACCCATTTCTAGGATCTGTTGTAACAAAAGAAGTCGGAGAACTCAACGATCACATGGACAAAACGGTCGAGCATACAAAGGAAAGAAGGAAAGGAAATGCCTCGTCCGAAATGCAGCTTTCAATGACCAGCATGAATAATCTTGCGCTAATGCTTAATGATCACTTTGACGCAATGATGGACATGATGAAAAATGCAAAGCCCAAGTCTGGAAAAGGCAAGAAGAAAAGCAAGGAGCAGAGTCTTGGTGAAATGCAGGAGAAACTCAACAAGAAAATAGAAGACTTAAAGAATGGCGGAAAGACTGGCAGGCAGTTATCTGAAGAAGTAGCAGAAATGGCTGCCGAACAGGAGCGTATTCGAAGAGCCCTTCAAGAGATGCAAGAGAAGCTAAAAAAGGAGAGAGGGAAGATACCCGGAAATGATTTGCCAGGTAAAATGGAACAAACTGAAATGGATTTAGTTAACAAGCAGATCACCGAACAAACCATTCGGAGACAAAAAGACATCCTAACTCGTCTTCTAGAAACAGAGAAATCAATGCGTGAACAAAATCAGGATCAGGAAAGGAAGGGGGAAACGGCCAAGGATTACAATAAGGAAATACCCAAAGCATTTGAGGAATATTTAAGATTAAAGGAAAAAGAAGTAGAATTGCTGAAGACTATGCCTCCAAAGCTATACCCGTACTACAAGAAAGAGGTGAATGAATACTTCAAACGAGTAGGAACCCAAGACTAAAACGTTGACTTATATCCATGAAGAACATCCGAATTGAAATTCCATCTCTTTCAGAAAACATCAGGATGATTGAAAGCTTCATAGATAACTGTAAGGAAAAGTTTCAGCTTAACGAGGATATCTATGGTAACATCATGATTGCGGTGACCGAGGCCGTTAATAATGCAATTCGGCATGGCAATAGGAACGACTCCACCAAAAACGTTTCTCTTGCCTTAACCCTGGAGGAAAACCTAATAAGATTCAAGATTGAAGATGAAGGAACTGGATTTGATTACAACAGCCTACCAGACCCGACAGCTCCTGAAAATATTGAAAAACCTGGTGGCAGGGGAATATTCTTAATGAAGCATCTCTCCGATGAGGTCGAATTTAAAGAGGGAGGAAGAGTAGTTGAACTTTGCTTTTATATCAATGACTGATGCCCTCAATTGATTTTTTATCGGAAGGAATCACTTTCAAACCAAAGAATCAGAAAAAATTAAGAGGTTGGATAAGGAGTGTTATCCAATCAGAAGGAAGGGGTTTTACCTCGCTTGCTTACATTTTTTGCACTGATTCGTACCTCCTGGGTCTCAATAGAGACTATTTAAAGCACAAAACCCTAACTGATATTATCACTTTCGACTATTCTGAGGGCCAGGATGTGGAGGGAGAAATCTATATAAGTATTGATCGGGTTAAAGAAAACGCAATCAAATTTGAAAAGCCTTTTGAGGATGAGTTGCACCGGGTAATAATTCACGGGGTTCTGCACATTTTGGGCTTTTCAGATAAAAGCCGCGCACAAAAATTGACGATGCGCAAAAAAGAGGAAGCTTGCCTATCTTTGTTGTCTTAGTTTCACGTGAAACAATTCAAGTCTTTTTGAATTGTCGTTCCACGTGAAACACCAGAATTTATGTTTCCAGAATATGATGTAATAGTGGTTGGGGCAGGACATGCTGGTTGCGAAGCTGCTGCTGCTGCTGCAAACATGGGGTCCAAGGTTCTGCTAGTTACAATGAATATGGGCACAATCGCCCAAATGTCTTGCAATCCCGCTATGGGTGGTGTGGCAAAAGGTCAGATTGTCCGAGAAATAGACGCTCTGGGAGGATACTCAGGAATTATTTCTGATAAATCCATGATTCAATTTAGAATGTTAAATCGTTCAAAAGGACCAGCAATGTGGAGTCCACGGTCGCAAAACGACAGAGCATTGTTTTCAGAAGAATGGAGATTAGCATTAGAAAGGACACCAAACGTGGATTTTTGGCAGGAAATGGTTTCTGGACTAGTTGTCAAAGGACGCCAGGTAGTTGGGGTTAGGACTGCTCTAGGAATTGAAATTACTGGTAAATCCGTTGTTCTTACGAACGGAACATTCCTAAATGGAAAAATACACATAGGGGAAAAGCAGTTTGGTGGAGGAAGGGCCGCAGAAAAATCAGCAACTGGTATAACCGAGCAACTGACTGAGCTTGGATTCGAATCTGGTAGAATGAAGACTGGGACACCCCCCAGAGTGGATGGTCGGTCTCTTGATTACTCAAAAATGGAAGAACAACCAGGTGATGAAAACCCAGGCAAGTTTTCCTATACGGACACTAACCCATTGAAAAAACAACTCAGCTGCTGGATAACTTATACAAATGAAATAGTTCACCATGAACTAGAAAAAGGATTTGACCGATCCCCAATGTTCCAGGGAAGAATTAAAGGCCTTGGCCCACGATACTGCCCTTCTATTGAAGATAAGATTAACCGATTCTCAGAACGAGATCGCCACCAAATATTTGTTGAGCCTGAGGGGTGGAACACTGTAGAAATTTATGTTAACGGGTTTTCTACATCTCTTCCTGAGGACATTCAATACAGAGCCCTGACTAAAATACCAGGCTTCGAAAATGCAAAAATGTTTAGGCCAGGATACGCAATAGAATACGACTACTTTCCACCTACGCAATTAAAGACAACTTTAGAGACACAACTAATTGATAATCTGTATTTTGCTGGTCAAATTAATGGTACTACCGGATATGAAGAGGCAGCCTGCCAGGGATTAATGGCTGGTATAAATGCACACCTTAAGGTAAATGAAAAAGAGCCATTAGTTCTCAAAAGGTCAGAAGCATATATTGGCGTATTAATCGATGATCTGGTCAACAAGGGGACTCAGGAGCCGTACAGAATGTTCACTTCAAGAGCAGAATACCGAATTCTCTTACGACAAGATAATGCAGATCTAAGGTTAACTGAAACGGGCCATAAAATCGGATTGGCTAAAGTTGATCGATTGGAAAAGGTTCTACTCAAGAAAAAAAACCTATCAAAATTAATTGATGAATTAAAAACCTTAAAGGTCAATCCGGATCAAATTAACTTAGAGCTCACAGAGATAAATACTTCGATGATTCGTGAAAAGGTTTCTGTGGAGTCATTGCTAAGAAGGCCACAAATTGGGATACCCGAATTAAAAAAACTACACATCGACATAGAGCGTAATTTGTCGAAATACACGAACGATGTCCTCGAGCAAGCAGACATTCTTATAAAGTACGAAAGCTATATCGACCGCGAACAAAAGTTAGCAGAGAAAATAGAAGGCCTAGAAAACTACAAAATCTGGGATGACTTTGACTATGATAGGGTGAAAGCTCTATCATCAGAAGCTCGTGAAAAATTAAAGAAAATAAGACCAGAAACCATAGGTCAGGTAACTAGAATTAGTGGTGTTTCTCCTGCAGACGTTTCGGTTCTAACAATGTATCTAGGTAAGTAGTATTAGTATGGCTCTCGAAACTGTAATCGCTTGCCCAATCTGTAATGGAAAAAAATTTGATTCCTTCTACAAGTGTATCGACTACACAAAATCAAAGGAGGAATTTTCATTGGTAAAATGTACTGAATGTAATTTTTTGATTACCAGTCCGAGGCCCAACTCAAATTCGTTAAGCCAGTATTACGAATCAGAAAACTACATATCACACACAAATAATTCTAAAAACTTCATAGACTATATATATAAAAGGGTTCGATCAATTACTCTTAAGTGGAAGCTCAATCTCATAAAACGATATAAACACAACGGAAACCTTCTTGACTATGGTTGTGGTACAGGGGAATTCCTAAACGTTTGTCAGTTGGCGAATTGGCAAAGTAATGGAATTGAGCCAGCACAAGTTGCCAGACAAAAAGCAAGCAATCTTACTAAACTTCCGATTGCTGAGTCATTGAATCAACTAGCTTCAGAAAAATTTGATGTAATTACCTTATGGCATGTATTAGAACATGTGGAAGACCTAAATGAAAAGATCTCAGAATTAAAGGGCTGCTTGGCCGAAGGTGGCATAATTCTTATAGCAGTGCCAAACTATGAAAGTCTAGATGCCAAAAAGTATAAATCCAGTTGGGCGGGTTACGATGTACCACGACACTTATGGCATTTTAACCAGCCAACTATGAGGAGCCTTCTAATAAAACATGGGTTGAAATTACTGAACACAACACCCATGAAACAAGATTCCTTTTACGTTTCACTATTAAGCGAAAAATATCAACATCCAAATGCAAATTTACTGACCAGTATGGTCAAGGCATTTATAACCGGACTACAATCAAATCTCGAAGCAAGAAAAAGCCAAAACTATTCAAGCCTAGTATATATAGTAACCGCATGAAAAAACTTCTTGGATTTTTTTTAATACTAGTGGCAAGCATTATTCTAGTAAGATGCGCAAGTCAAACGACTCCCACAGGGGGGCCAAAAGATGAGACGCCACCTAAACTTAAAGAATCAACACCACTACAAAACCAAACTAACTTTAACGAGAAAACGATCGAATTAACTTTCGATGAATTAGTCAAAGTAAACAATCCAAAAGAAGAGATAATTATTAATCCAAACCCAGGTAAAGACATACAAATTATTGCTAAACAAAACAGAGTATTAATTCAATCGAAAAATCGATGGAAGGATAG
The DNA here is from genome assembly GCA_031384515.1 of Bacteroidia bacterium. GTDB lineage: Bacteria > Bacteroidota > Bacteroidia > Cytophagales > Cyclobacteriaceae > ELB16-189. The sequence goes on along the minus strand of JANNAQ010000064.1, from coordinate 19,140 downwards.
TACAACCTACAACATATCTTTCAATGAAGGAGTGCAAGATCTTAATGAAGGGAACGCACCCAAAGACCTTCGCCTAGCATTTAGCACAGGGACAACTATTGATTCACTCTCGATTCTGGGAAAGGTAACACAATCATTAACAGAAAAGATACCTGAGAAAATCACAATAGCCCTTTACCAACAAGACACATTCAACATTTTTGAACATGCCCCTCCCTATTCTACCAAAACGAAAAAGAATGGCTTTTTCAAAATAGTAAATCTAAAACCGGGAAGGTACTTTTTATACGCTTTTGATGATAAGAATAAAAATACCAAGGTTGATAGTAAGACAGAGAAATTTGGTTTCCTTCCCGACCCAATAGAATTAAAAAAAAACACAGACACACTTGCTATTTCTATATACCTGGTTGATTCAAGACCAATAAAACTCAATAGCATACGTAATACAGGCTCTCTAACAAAAATAAGTCTTAACAAGTATCTAACTTCATACAAGATAACAAATGAGAGCGTGAAGAGATTAGAACATTCATTTGCCGATGACCAAACAGAAATTAACATATATAACAAAATGGAAATTGGAGATAGTATACAAGTTCAACTGCAAGCCATAGACAGCCTGAACTACCAAGTTGATAGTACATTCTATATTAAAAGAATAGAGTCTAAAATTCCGCCAGAAAAGTTTAGTGCAACAATCTTGAATACTGCTTTTGATACAGAAACTTTTATCTACACAGCAGAAGTAAAGTTCTCTAAACCAATCAAGTATTTAAATCTAGATAGCATTTACCTAACACCAGACAACTTGCCGACAGTACAGCCGATTGAAAAAGCATCAGACAAGAATAAGGAGAAAAAGAAGCCAAATAGCGAGATCAAACCAAAACAGGATACAATCATCAAGAAGGTCAAGCCAATAATGAAACTAAAAGTTGGAACACAAGAATTAAAGGTAGACAGTTCCAAAAAGCTTTTGATGATAAAAAAAGTTGTAGATAAAAAAACAACTTCCGATTCCATAAAACAACTTTCATTAGTATTGGAAAGCACCTTTATTCAATCGATCGAGAGTGATTCTAGCAAACGAGAAACCAACACGTTATCAATTCCAGATGAATCAACAACTGGCACGCTACTAATAGAAGTGAAGACTCAACAAAAAAACTATGAAATCCGGTTGCTTGGAACTGACGGCAAACTCATAAGAAAAGTACGGAACGTAAAGAAACAAAGCTTTAATCTACTGCCAGCACAGGAGTACAAAATCATGGTTTACATTGACCTAAATAACAATGGCCGATGGGATCCTCAAAACATCCACCAACGCACTGCCGCTGAACCTAGCTATTTTTATAAAACAGAAGAAGGAAAGTACACCTTTCCAATTAGAGCCTCCTGGGAGCTTGGGCCATTACTTCTGAATTTCTGAACAACTTGTGGACAACGTTTACAAAGGCGACAAATCTTGAATATTTCTGAAAGCCAATTGATAGCATGTGAACAACTTTGAAACTACAAACAAGATTATTCATAAAATTATTCAACAATAAATTCAACTGGTCTTTTGTTGAATTGTTAATTACCTTTAAAAAGATATTCGCTCGAGTAAAAATGATCTTTTTTAGTATACAATTCGTTAAACAACTTAGCCACATCTTAGCATGGCAAAGACTTATCAACATATGAACAGGCATTATTACGATTCTAAAATTTTTAAAGAGATTTATTTAAATACATTAATATGTGTATTGTTAATCATAACGTCTACTCTGATCTCAACCGCTCAAAATTTAGCTGAAGTTCAAATTGCGAACCAGTATGTTATTAAAGGTGAAAAGGAAAAGGCCCTCGCAACTTTCCAGACCCTTGCAAAATCCCAGGATAATATACCCTTAATACATAATAATTACTTGAATCTAATGCTTGATTTGGGTAAGTACAAAGACTCAGAAGATTATGTAGAACGCCAGGTAAAGAAGGAGCCGAACAACTTAAACTATAAACTCGATCTTGGCTTTGTTTTTATTAGGTCTGGAGACTTACAAAAAGGTGATAAATATTTGAGAAACCTGATAAAAATAAATAGAGATGATATATACCGCATTAAGTCGATAGCTGATTACCTGGCGGTTCATAACCTCGCAGAATACTCAACAATAGCCTTATTGCAAGCCAGGGAGGCGAACAAAAACCCCACACTTTTCACACTGGAATTGGCAAACTTTTATCGCTTCCAAGGAAAACAAGATGAAATGGTAGAAGAGTACCTTACTTATGTAACTCAGGTACCAGCTAACATTACTTACGTTAAGAACCTGCTTCAGGTATTATTGAGTAAGCCGAACGAACTAGAAACTCTGGAAAGACATTTGTATGAAAGGGTACAGCAAAATCCAGGGTCGGAAGTCTTTACAGATTTATTGATTTGGGTAAATCTACAGCAGAAAAATTTTTATGGAGCTTACGTTCAAGCAAGAGCCTACGATAAACGTTTTAGGAAGGAAAATTCAAAAACGCTGGAAATAGCGCAAGTTGCGTTGAGTAATAACGATTACGAGAACGCTGATCGAAGTTTTTCTTATGTCGTTAAAGAATTTGCAAATACGGATAACCACTTGCCTGCCCGTCTCGGATTAATTCGCGCCCGTGAAGCCAAAGTGAAAAAAAGTTTTCCGGTCAATAAAGACTCTGTTCACTACCTTATCCGGGAATACCAAAACTTTGTGATCGCCTATCCGGATAATGTAAATGCCCACGAAGCTCTACTCAATGAAGCTTCTCTATATGCATATTATTTAGATCAAAAAGACTCCGCTGTTCTCAAATTAAACGAACTTATTACGAACCCAAAGGTGGCAATGAATTTGAAATCAAAGTCGAAATTAGAACTCGGTGATATTTACTTATTAAGAGAAGAGCCTTGGGAATCGACCTTGCTGTACTCGCAGGTTGAAAAAACTCAACGCGAAACACCTGTTGGATACGATGCTAAACTTCGCAACGCAAAACTTTCGTATTACAAAGGAGACTTTAAACTAGCACAAGAACATTTGGATATTTTAAAACAAGCCACCACTCGTGAGATTGCCAACGATGCAATGGACTTAAGTATGCGGATAAAAGAAAATACCATGTCGGATACAACCGGTACCGCCCTTAAAGAATATGCAAGTATTGAATTATTGCTTTATCAGAATAAGACAGAGGAGGCAATCAAAAAAATTGAAGTTCTCAGAACAGGCACAGTGATTGGTAAGGCCGTGGATGTAAAGGAAATATTAGACGATGTCTATTGGCTGGAGGCAAATTTGAAGATGAAGCAGGGTGAGTTTACCCAATCGATAGAACTTCTTCAGAAAATTGTTACCGAATACCCTGATGATATCTTATCCGATGATGCATACTTCTTACAGGGAGAAATTTATGAGCGGCACCGCAAAGACAAAGAAAAAGCCATGGAGGTTTATCGAGAGTTTTTGAATAAATATCCAGGCAGCGTTTATGCAGCAGAAGCGAGAAAACGCTTTAGAAATTTGCGTGGAGACTTTGCTGAACAGAAAGCAATAGTCAATTAAATGAGCAATTAAACCTTCCAGATTCGCACCGCTCCTTTTACTTCCTCATGAAGCACTCTCAATTTTAGCCCTTCGTAAAAATAGGATTACTTCCTTTTTACTCTACTTGCAGGGTTATAGATGATGATCTAAATTGGACCTTAAATCAGCGGTAGTAAAATGACAAAGTCGATAAAGCCACTCTTACAACAGACGGATGTGGTACTAATGGGTGCAGGGATTATGAGTGCAACACTGGGAATGATTCTTAAAGAACTTAACCCGGAAGTTACTATTCAGATTTTCGAACGAATGGATGAGGCCGGCACTGAGAGTTCAGATGCGTGGCATAATGCTGGCACAGGTCATGCAGCTTTTTGCGAATTGAATTATACCCCTCAAAAAGCAGATGGGTCTGTGGAAATTTCCAAAGCCAGTAAAATTGCAGAGTCTTTTGAGGTATCAAGGGAATTCTGGGCTTATCTGGTTCAAAAGAAGTATTTACCTAGCCCATCTCAATTCATCTCGCCTATCCCACACATAAGTTTTGTTTGGGGAAAAGAGAACGTCAGCTATTTGAAAACTCGATACAAAGCACTTCAAACCAGTCCACTTTTTAGCGGAATGACGTATACAGAAGATCGTGAAGAAATTGCAAAATGGGCACCGCTGGTGATGCTTGGCAGAGACACCAAGCAACCCATTGCAGCTACCCGCATGGAAATGGGCACCGATGTAAATTTCGGATCGCTTACCCGCGGAATGATTACTCAGTTGGAAAAAATGCCAGGTGTTACCATACACTACAATGTCGAAGCACTTGATCTCGATCCGGATGGAAAAGGAGGTTGGGATGTATTTGTAAAAAACCTTCTCAACAACGAAAAAGATAAAGTAAACACGAAATTTGTTTTTATAGGTGCAGGCGGTGCCACCTTGCATTTACTAAAGAGAGCTGAGATTGATGAAAGAAAAGGCTATGGTGGATTTCCCGTGGGTGGTTTGTGGTTGAAATGCCTTAATGAAGAATTGATTCAAAAACATCATGCTAAAGTTTATGGCAAGGCAACTGTTGGTACACCTCCGATGTCGGTACCACATATCGACACACGAATGATCGATGGCAAGAAGGAACTTTTGTTTGGACCCTTTGCGGGATTCTCCACCAAGTTTCTCAAGAATGGCTCCTTGTTCGATTTGCCGAAATCGATAGGGTTTGATAATGCAATTCCTATGCTCTTTGCGGGTATGAAAAACATGCCGCTAACAAAGTATCTAATTGATCAGGTGCGCCAAACTCCCCAGCAAAGATTAGAAGCGCTTCGCGAATATATTCCCTTTACTAAATTGGAAGACTGGGAACTGAAAGAAGCAGGGCAACGCGTACAGGTAATAAAGAAAGATAAAAAAGAAGGTGGCGTTTTAGAATTCGGAACAGAAATCGTGGTTTCTTTTGATGGAACAGTAGCTGCATTACTAGGAGCCTCACCAGGGGCTTCAACTGCTGTAGCTGTTATGTTGGCAATTCTACCTAAGTGTTTTAAAAAGGAAAGTCAGTCTGTTACCTGGCAAAACAAGTTGAAAGAAATTGCGCCATCTTTTGGGCTCTCATTATCAAAAGATGAAAAAACACTGAACGAAACCCGCGAGCGAACCTCTATTATTCTAGAGCTAAACAAAAACGGTCATAGAATTTGATTTATCACGTCACCACATCAGATTGGTGGAATAAGAATTCATTGTTAAATGAGTATGCTTCCGAAACGTTAAGCCAAGAAGGATTTATACATTGCTCTACGAAGAACCAAGTGGCGGGCGTATTGAAAAGATATTATTCTAATCAAAATGGACTGTTACTTCTACACATTGATCCGACCAAGTTAACAGCAGAATTAAAATTTGAACTGGCTACTTTCGGACAATCGTTTCCACATGTTTATGGAAAGATTAACAAAGATGCGATTGTTGAAGTGGAAGAATTAACACCCAGTTGCGACTGGCTTTTATAACTCTTTACCTGATTTAAGATATCCCATTTGCTTGTAGTCGGATGAAATTAAATCCATACCCTCCTGCCATGTGGAATTGTAAAGATTGACACTAATTTCTGATTTGTTTCAACACGTATCAAGTTGCAACAGGTATTCCATTTAGTCACCAAAGACGGCCACTCACTCTTCTGATATGACGGTTCACTCTAAAACTGCATTACAAAATGTGCTGTCAGCGGTTTAGACTTCAAACAAAATACTTTATGAGTCAAAAAATCCAAAACCAATTTCGTTTATCAGTTCGCAGCTTGGCCGCTGTTTTTTTTCTAGCTCTTTGTCTAGTTTCAGTAAGTTGTGATGATGATGATGTTCCGGCACCAACACAAAACATTGTGCAAGTGGCACAGGGAAATTCTGATCTTACAACATTAGTTTCTGCTCTTACCAAATTTCCTGATTTAGTATCAACTCTGAGTGGACCTGGAACCTTTACCGTTTTCGCACCTTCAAATCAAGCCTTCACTAATTTGCTTGCTGCCATTGGTCAAACAACTTTGAACGATGTGCCTGAAGATGTGCTCAAGAAGATTTTGCAATACCACGTTGTGGGAGCAACAGTAAAATCAACGGAGTTAACAGCTGGCAATGTAAACACCGTTGCAAATGAAAACATAGCAGTAACGCTCAGCCCTTTGAAATTGAATGCTTCAGTAAATGTTACTACAGCTGATGTCTTAACTACCAATGGTGTTGTCCACGTTGTAGATGCTGTTTTGGTTAATCCCTCCATTCTTCCAATTGTTGGAACAATTGTAGCCCCTGCCTATTTTAATAAAAACTTCACTACACTAATTGCAGCCGTTAATGCCGCAAGTCCTACTATTTTAACAACGTTGTTAAGTTCCTCTAAGAAGACATTACTAGCTCCAACTAACGCAGCCTTTATTGCGGCAGGTATTACAACTCTACCAAACCGCGCAACTCTTGATGCAGTATTGACTTACCATGTGATAAATAGTGAGGTGCGGGCAGCCAATTTGCCAACCAATACGGCACCAGTGAATTCTGAAATCACAACATTGGGAGGAAAACTTTATTTGAGTAATCGTGGAATTGGCAATGCTACAGGGCTTGTTTTCAACGGAACAACTAAGGTATCCCAGATTGATATTACGGGAAGTAATGGTGTGGTACATGTAATTGATCGTACTCTTCTACCACCTACCCAGACGATCGCTCAGATCGCAACAGCTTTATCAATGGCAAACCCACCACAATTCACCAAGTTATTGCAGGCTTTGAGCCGCACAGAAGCATCAGCACTTCTAGCGGTTGCTGGTAGTGCCGGAGCAAACATTACACTTTTTGCACCAACGGATGCAGCGTTCGTTGCTTCTGGAATAGATTTAGCAACGGTTAGTGGAACTACATTAGTTGCGGTTTTGCAAAAGCATATCGTAACCAGCCCTACAACAGCAACTGGCCGTGTATTTTCTAGTGATTTAGTAACTGGCAATGTGCCTACTCTGAATGGTAATGTTGCCATCAATGCTACGGCATTAACGGTAACAAGTGGCGGAGTAGTTGCCAACATACTGGCCACAACCCCAGGTTTGATCAACGTACTTGGAACAAATGGTGTGATTCACACAATTGACAAGGTATTGTTACCATAGTAATAGATTTTCAGAAGCATTTCCCAAGGTGAGCCATGTGCTTAACCTTGGGATTGTTTTTTTAAACACCTTATTCATTTGATTGTTAATACATAGTACCTTAAAATCTAACGTGTTTTCGATAAAGTATAGATATCTGTTTATTCTTCTCCTGGCTGTCTACTCCTATATTAATATTCAGGTTACAGTAGGAGACAATTTATTGGCCAACGAGTTCAATGGCATTTTTCTTTTTTTGGCGCTGTTACTTGTGGTTCTTTTTCTATGGGAACTAAATCGCTTTGCGGAAGCCCAATTGGGCAAATTCCAGAAGAAGTATCCAAACAGAACTCACCCGCTGATTTTACTTTTTCTGGCCAGCATGGTAAATGTGGTGATCGCTTCCGCGTTCTCCTTACTGATCTTGGATGTGTTCTTAGGTATACCAATTCAATTGGATTATGATCACGTCAAATTATTACTCGCTTTTGGCTTCCGCGTAAATCTATTTCTGCATTGCGTAAATGCGATTGTATTTTTTATGAATAAGTTGAAGAACGCACAGCTGGAAGCAGTACAACTAAAAAAAATTAGTATTGAAGCACAGTTTGAAGCATTGCGCAATCAGATCAACCCACACTTTATGTTTAACTGTTTCAATGTACTTTCTACATTGGTATACAAAGACGCTGATACATCTGTAAAATTTATTGCTCAGGTATCAAATGTGTATCGCTACCTTCTCCATAGTCAGGAGCGCAAAGTTGTTACGCTTAACGAAGAATTGTTGTTTGTGGAATCGTATTTATACTTGCTGCAAATGCGCTATGGCGAGAACCTGATTATTGAAAAAGATATAAAAGCGAATCTGGAAGAATTTTATGTGGCACCGGCCTCCTTGCAAATGTTAATTGAAAATGCGATTAAGCACAATATTATTTCCAAGAATAACCCCCTTACAATACGATTATTCTCACGAAATGAGACAATGATTGTTACCAATAATTTGCAAGAGAAGCACGTGAAGGAGGAATCAACAAATCGGGGACTGCAAAACATTCAAAGCCGTTATCGGTTATTAAGCGATGAGACCGTTAAGATTGAGAGAACAGCATCTCGATTCACAGTTGAGATACCATTATTGCAAATACAATTAGCATGAACGTACTGCTTGCAGAAGATGAGGCTCTGGCAGCTGAGCGGTTGATCAAAATGATCAGCGATTATGACGCCTCGATTACTATTGCCGCTCAATCAGATTCTGTTTCTGATGTCATTAATATCATACGATCGGGTAAATCAATTGATTTAATGTTTCTGGATATTCAATTGGCAGACGGAAAGAGCTTTGAGATTTTTGACGTCATCTCCACAGACGTTCCGATCATTTTTACAACGGCATACGATCAATATGCACTCAAGGCCTTCAAGCTGCATAGCATAGATTATTTATTAAAGCCCATCCAAAAGGAACAATTGGAGGCTGCGATGGATAAATTCAACCGTGTAAGAACGAAAGAGGCACTAACAAGTCAACATATTCAATCATTGCGAGACCTGATCGATAACAAACCTTCTTCTTACAAACAGCGCATAGTTGTAAAGGCGGGAAACAAATTGCAATTCAGGCCAGCAGAAGAGGTTGCTTACTTTTTCGCTGATGGAAAAGAGGCCTATATGGTGACCCAAAAAGAAAATCGAAAACACTTAGTGGGGTACACGTTGGAGGAACTTGATAAGCTTCTAAGCCCGGATGATTTTTTTCGAATCAGCCGTAAATTCATTGTACGTGCAGACGCAATAGCAGAGGTGAAGGGAATGATGACCACCCAATTAGAAGTTAAATTAGGTCATGCAAGCGAACATTCATTGACGGTAAGCAGGGAGCGAATTAGCGATTTCAAGCGATGGCTCGATAGATGATGAATAGTAAAAGGGAACATAATTATGATGAGAAAGGGACTTCATTCGATTCTATTTTTTATTTCAATTTCTTGTTACTCGCAACAACAACCTTCCGCTGATGTTGAACAGCTAAAGGCTCAGATTTTGTTACTCCGGGAGGACGTAAGTCGCATCGAACTTAATCTTGCCACCTCTGAGAAAAAATTCAAAAAAGGAATCTTGGTAGCCACAGTTGGTTACTCTCTGGTCATAACTGGAGGTCTTATGTTGGGGAGAGAGAATGATCAACTTGGCCAAAGGCTCCTTATCGCAGGTGGAGTGACAGGCGCAGTGGGTACTGTGCTTCTGGTCGATTCGTTCAAATACTTAGGTCGGGCAGGGCGCAAGAAAAAGAGTTAAAAAATTTGTACTCCGCACTGTTTCGCATTTTTTCAATTAAGGACTTCATGATACAATCATGTATTTCCAATACCTACTCACTCCTCAAACTCTTTACTGGATCTGAACTGGCAGCCCTTATTGATTGATACCCCATCGTAATCCACGCAATCACAAAAGCAAAAGCTCCTGCGAGAATGTACACCATCACACCAATCTCTGCTTTGTACGTATAACTTTTCAACCACCAATCCACCCCAAGCCAAGCGATGGGGGTAGCGATGACGAATGCGATAAGTATCAACTTACCAAACTCCTTGGAGAGCAACATCACAATGCTACTCACGCTCGCACCCAACACTTTGCGAATGCCAATTTCTTTAGTGCGTTGCTCTGCGGTAAAAGCCGTGAGCGCCAATAAGCCAAGGCAAGCGATGATAATGGCCAGTCCTGCGAAAACAGCAAAGATTTTTCCTAATCGCTGCTCGGAAGCATACATCCTATCAAAATCTTCATCTAAGAATGAATATTGAAAGGGCTGACCGGGCGCCAATCTCTTCCACAATTTTTCTAAAGATTGAATGGTTTCTTGTGAATCTTTTGCATTGATCCGAAAGCTTAAGAACCCATCACTTCGATAAAGAAATAAGCCGAGTGGCGATATACTTTCTTTCATGGATGAAAAATGAAAATCCTCGGCTACACCAATTACCGTCCATGATCTTGTTTGATTTGGATCAAGCGACTCCTCTATTCCGTTACCATTAAAGGTGCTGATCCTTTTTCCAATGGGATCGCTGCCCAGACCGAATTGGAGTACGGCAGCTTCATTGAGCACTACAGCCGAAGAATCGGAAGGAAACTCTGGAGAAAAGGAGCGCCCCATTTTAATCTTCATTCCCATTGTTTTTACATAGTCGTGATCCACTCGCCAATTTTGCAAACTGACTAAATTATCGCTTGTTGATTGGTCGCCCTCTTTCCAAAAAGCTCTATCGTTTCGTGAAACATCGGCACCTTCTATGGGAAGAAAACCAGAAATCGTACAACTCACGAGGGTGTTGATTTTTAGGGCTTCATTTTTAAATGATTGAATGTTGGGTCGCAGCGCGTAAGCATCTTTTACAACAAGAACTTGATCTTTTTCAAAGCCGAGTTTTTTGTTCTGAATGTAACTTAATTGGCGATTCACGGAGATGGCCCCTACAATCAGAAAAATAGAAATGACAAATTGAAAAACAACAAGTCCGCTGCGGATAAGCCCACTCTTCATCCCAAGTGCCACACGTCCTTTTAAAACATTTACGGGCTTGAAGGCAGATAGAAAAAAAGAAGGATAGACTCCAGCTAAAATACCGATTATGAGAGATGTAATCAGCAAAGCCAAATAGAATAGAGGGTCGCCAAGCGGGAGAGAGAGTTGCTTCAATGAAAGATAATTGAACATAGGCATAAACAAAGATGCAATACCTACAGCCAGCGCAAGGGAGAACATTGTAATCAATATGGATTCGGTGAGGAACTGCCTAACCAAATGTGACCGCAGTGACCCCATCACTTTACGCACACCCACCTCCTTCGCACGATTGCTAGATCGTGCGGTTGTTAAATTCATGAAATTGATACAAGCAATGGCTAGAATAAAAAAAGCAACGGTACCTAGCAAGTAAATGTATGTGATGCTGCTATTCGGTTCAAGTTCTGAATTGAGACTAGAATAGAGATGAATAGCAAGTAGCGGCATTAGAGTAATCTCAAACTTGTTGCCCGCAGCATAATATTTTTCAATAGTAAACTCTGCCCCCAAAGCTGTTTGTAGTTGTGGTCCTGCATACTTTTTTATGAATGACGGAAATTTTTTCTCAAGAGCTTTTGCATCAGTTCCTTCTTTCAGTAATAGATAGGTAACAAAGTTGTTGCTGAGGAAGCTAGTTGATTGAGCCTCTCTTGCACCTGGCCAATTCCCCAATAGAGGTAAAAGAATATCGTAATGAAAGTGAGATGCCATGGGGATATCCTTAAAAACAGCAGATACTTTTCCATTGTATTTATTGTCTAAGATCAATATCTGATTCAACGCGCTTTTGTTGGGAAAATATTTATCAGCCATCCGTTTGCTAATGGCTATGTGCGAAGGTTCGTTCAATGAATTAGTTGGATTTCCCTCTAAAACCTCTACTGAGAAGACCTTAAAGAATGTGCTATCCGTCAAGCCCACATTCATTTCCTTGATATTATCAATTTCTCCCTCAGGCTTCACTAAATAAGAACCGAAACTTCCTAAGCGCATAGAGGCTTCTATTTCAGGATAATCTTGCATTAAAGTGCTTCCTGTTGGCGCTGGACTGTTGGCCATTTTAAAATGATTCCCACCGAATTTGATTTCTGTATTGACGCGATAAATCCGATCCGCTTTTTTGTTGTAGGTGTCGTAGCTAAGTTCATCGACAACAAACAAGAAAATCATCAAGCAGGCAGCGATGCCCACGGCCAATCCACCAATATTGATGAACGAATAAAAACCTTGCTTACGCAGATTGCGGAAGGCGATGGTGAGATAATTTTTTAGCATAATGGCCGCTTTTTGATTTTCAACTTTCAACGTTTGTTTTTGTATTTCGCGAAGGCCGCTAGTATGGCCAAACGATTTCAAAACTTCGTGATAGGCTTCAATAAACTTTTTACCCGTTTCCATTTCCGCTTCTGTGGCAGAGCAGATATGGTCAATGATTTCTTGTTCAATACCTTCAGCCACTATCCCTCGATAGTTTAGGTCTTTGATGACGTACTCAATATGTTCTTTTGTCAACTCGGCCATGTCAGGCAAGCTTTACTTGCAATACATTACTCATCGTTTTAATAAAGTCAACCAACTCTTCCACCCTGTCTTTAGCGAGAGACCTGCCAGTAGTTGTAAGCGAATAATATTTTCTTACCCGTTTGCCCATCATCATAGTTTCTGTTTTTAACAAGCCATCGGCTTCAAGTCTATGAAGGCTTGGGTAAAGAGCCCCTTCCGTCAGAAGCAGTTTATTTTCCGACAGTTCTTTAACACGAAGAGAAATTTCATACCCGTACATTTTCCCGTGGTCTTTTAATACCTTGAGCAGAATCGTTTGGAGTGTGCCTTTTAATAGTTCTGGTGAATGCATAACAAATCAATACATAAGTGAATTATGTATTAGACGCTATGAAGCATAATAAGGTTGCAGACGGATAACAATTTCACTTAATTTGACATCTGACATGCGAGCGGTTTATCTCTATATTCTATTATTTCTCGCTTGGTGTGTAATCTGCGCCCGCTGGTATATGTTCAGCGTGAAGGGATTAAACATTAATCCCGCCCAATTTGACCCTCACGAAAACACGGTAGCTATCGTAGAAATACTGTTAATGGTATTGGTGGCCTTTTTGTTGGGCTTTACCATTGCATGGAAATTACGAGAAACCGTGCTGAAAGAAAAGAATAAGGAAATACAAAGCCTTCAGTCTGAAAAATCATCCCTGGAAGGCAAAAGTCACGAACAGAAAAGCGTGTTGGAAAAAAATCAAAATGAACTTATTCAACTTCGGGAAGAATTTTTGGAAAACGCACTCCTAAACGAAAAAATCAAAACAGAATTAAAAGCAAAGATCAATGAAGCGTTCTCATTGGAGAACGAATTGATTATTCTTCGCCCGAAAATTCAGCAAACGGATTCAGAAGTTAATCTCTTGCAGTTTCGTTTATCCCAAGCGGAACAACGGCTTGCAGAAAAGAATGAAAGTAATGAAAAATTAACGAGGGAGTTAGACGAATGTCAATCTCAACGAAGATATGAACGCAAAGAACCTATCTTTTCAGATTTCATCAGTGATCAATTCTTAGCGGGTGTTGTTCCGATTGACGAAGTCAGGAGTGACGATCTTAAGTCAATTTTTGGCATTGGCCCAATCATAGAAGAGAAACTCAACAGGCTTGGCATTTATACATTTAAGCAGATAAGTGAGTTAACAGAGACCTCTTCTAAGCCAATCGCAAAGGCTATCAAATTCTTTCCTGGACGAATAAAGCGAGACAAATGGGTCGAACAGGCTTCTAGGCTTTACCACAAAACATTAGGAAAATAGCCCAAAGGCTACTTCAGAAGGCTAGAAAAAAAAACCGAAAGTAGTATGCATGCATAACAAATTTCCTATATCTTCGTTATCGATTGCAAAAGATGAAAAGGGAAGAAACCGTAGATTACAACATAAAAGCGGCCTGGCATTCTATCTCAAGAATGTACAATCAACAAGCATTAAAATATGATGGAACCATGTCCATGGGCTTCGCTCTTTTGAACATACATTCTGAAGAAGGTACACCTGCCACCAAGATAGCTCCGCTTATGGGGCTGGAGGCAAGAAGCCTTACCCGTTTGCTCAAATCGATGGAGGAGAAAGGACTGATTTATCGTAAAGCAGACAAAACAGACAAGCGTTCCGTACGCATCCTGCTTACGAAAGAAGGCAAAAAGATGAAAGAGAAATCTCGGGAAACAGTATTGCGTTTTAATGAAGCAGTTCGTGAGGAAATTTCTTCCCAAAAGCTAGATGTATTTATTGATGTTGTACAGAGTATAAATCAATTGGTTGAAAAGAATATTATTTACGATAAAGTTTTACAATGAGATCGTTGCTCATTAGTGGCTGTTCGTTCATCGAATGCTGCTAACAACCAACATATAACGAAAACCGAATAATCACTTATGAACCGTAAAATCCGTAAAGTAGCCGTATTAGGATCAGGAATCATGGGCTCTCGAATCGCCTGCCACTTCGCAAACATTGGTGTGGATGTATTACTTCTTGATATCGCTCCGAAAGAGCTTACTGAAGATGAAAAGAAGAAGGGATTTACACTTGATCATCCTGCCGTGAAAAACAGGATTGTCAATAGTGCATTTGAATCAACTCTTAAAGGTAGTCCTGCACCGCTTTTCAGCAAAAAATATTCCACTAGAGTTAAACTTGGCAACTTCACTGATGATATGGCCAAAATTAAAGACTACGATTGGACCATAGAGGTAGTGGTAGAGAATCTTGACATTAAAAAGAAGGTGTATGAAGAAGTAGAAAAACACAGAACCCCGGGCACTCTTATTACTTCGAATACATCTGGTATTCCTATTCATCTGATGGCAGAAGGCCGAAGCGAAGATTTTCAAAAACATTTTGCGGGCACCCATTTTTTTAACCCACCTCGTTATTTAAAATTATTTGAAGTCATTCCTACAGCTAAAACCGATCAGGAAGTTGTAAAATTTCTGATGAACTATGGAGATCTTTATTTAGGCAAGACAACCGTACTATGTAAAGATACTCCTGCCTTTATTGGAAACCGTATAGGAATGTATGGCTTACTAAAAGTCATCGATTCGATGAATAAATTTGATCTCAACGTGGATGAGATCGACAAGCTGACTGGGCCGGTTATTGGTAGACCAAAGTCGGCAACCTTCAGAACATCTGATGTGGTTGGCTTAGATACCATGGTAAAGGTCGCAAACAACCTGTATGCCGGGCTTCCCAAAGATGAGGCTCGTGAGATTTTTAAGCTATCAGATGTTGTAGTCAAGCTAGAACAGAATAAATGGCTAGGTGATAAAACCGGTCAAGGCTTTTACAAGAAAACCAAAAATGCAAAAGGTGAAACGGAAATTCATACGCTCGATTTAAAGACGTTTGAATACAAGCCAAAAACGAAAGTCAAGTTTGCAACACTCGAGACAACCAAGACGATTGATAATCTGAAAGACCGTTTCAAAGTATTATTGGCGGGCAAAGATAAAGCCGGTGACTTTTACCGCGATGCATTTTATGGACTGTTTCAATATGTTACGAATCGTATTCCAGAAATCAGCGATGAACTTTATAGAATAGATGATGCGGTGAGTGCAGGTTATGGTTGGGAAATCGGCCCATTTGAAACATGGGATGCCGTGGGTCTTGAAAAGAGTTTGCCGTTAATGGAAGCAGCTGGCTATAAACCCAATCAGTGGGTCTATGAAATGGTGGCTGCAGGCAACAAATCCTTTTATAAGGTTGAAGGCGGTCAAAAGAAGTATTACGATATACCGAGCAAGTCTTATAAGTCTATTTCGGGCAGAGAGAGCTTTATCATCCTGGAAAACAAAAGTGAAAATGTTATTTGGAAAAATGCAGATTCGAAAGTAACGGATCTAGGCGATGGAGTGATTGACTTTAGCTGGCACTCTAAGAGTTATACACTTGGTAGTGCAGTGGTTGAAGGTTTAAACAAGTCGATTGATCTTGCGGAGAAAGATTATAGAGGTTTAGTGATTGGCCATCAAGGATCAGACTTTTCTTTAGGGGCAAACCTTGGATTGGTATTCATTTATGCTATCGAGCAGGATTATGATGAGATTGATTTCATGGTCCGCGCTTTTCAAAACTCAGTCATGCGCATTCGCTATTCGTCTGTTCCAGTGGTGGTTTGCCCTCAGGGAAGGACATTGGGTGGAGGTTGCGAAATGACCATGCATGCAGATCGTGCAGTTGCGGCTGCAGAAACGTACATCGGATTAGTCGAGGTTGGCGTAGGACTGATTCCGGGAGGAGGTGGAACTAAAGAATTTACAAAGCGTGTTAGTGATAGTATTGAAGATGGAGATATTGAGTTGAACTCTTTGCAAAATGCATTGATGAATATTGCCACTGCTAAGGTGGCGACCTCCGCGCAGGAGGCAAGAGAGATGGGTATCCTCCGCTCATTCGACCAGGTGAGCATGAATAGAGATCGTCAGATTGCAGATGCAAAGTTAGCCGTGTTGGAATTAGCTGATGCAGGATACACGATGCCTCAACAGGCAAAGAATATCAAAGTACAGGGAAGATCAGGGTTAGCTTTATTTATGGCGGGCCTTACCGGAATGAAAATGGGCACATACATTTCTGATCATGATATGAAAGTCTCCATGAAGATCGCAAACATTATGTGTGGTGGTGATTTGACTTCTCCACAGGAAGTGAGCGAACAATACTTACTTGATTTAGAAAGAGAAGCGTTTGTTTCATTAACAGGTGAGAAGAAAACCTTGGAAAGAATACAGGCAATATTAACGGGAGGGAAACCATTGAGGAATTAGACTTTTAGACGTAAGTAGCAAGACATAAGATGCCTGATCGTTTGTCTTCTTACTTGATACTTATGTCTTCTTACTTGATACTTATGTCTCATTACTAACAAAAGAAATATGGACGCATTCATCGTAGCCGGATTCCGCACAGCGGTAGGCAAAGCAAAAAAAGGAGGTTTTCGTTTTACAAGACCGGATGATCTCGCTTCAGATGTAATTAAGCATCTGGTAAAATCTATCCCCGGCCTTGAGGGTAAAATGGTAGATGATCTTATCGTGGGTAATGCCGTGCCCGAAGCAGAACAAGGTATGCAGATGGGTCGCATGATCGCATTGATGGCACTTGGTCTTGATGCACCGGGCTTAGTGATCAACCGATATTGTGGATCAGGTGTGGAGGCGATAGCGATAGCAAGTGCGCGCATTCATGCGGGTCAGGCAGATATTATCATAGCAGGCGGAACGGAGTCTATGTCGCTTGTTCCAGTTATGGGATTTAAGACAGCTTTGAACTATACGATTGCAAAAGAAAATCCCACCTATTATACAAGTATGGGTCTTACTGCCGAGGAAGTTTCAAAGCAGTTTAAGATTACCCGTGAAGAGCAAGATCAATTTGCATACGAGTCGCACATGAAAGCAGGGGCTGCGTGGAAGGCAGGAAAATTTAAGGATGAGGTAGTTCCGATAACTGTCAAAGAAGTGTACCTCGATGAGAACATGAAAAAGAAAACCCGCGAATTCATTGTTGATAAAGACGAAGGAATTCGTGCAGATACTACAGTTGAAGGATTATCAAAATTGAAACCAGTATTTGCAACAGGCGGTGTAGTAACAGCGGGAAATTCATCTCAGACTTCAGATGGAGCTGCATTCGTGGCGGTTATGTCTGAGCGTATGGTAAAGCAACTGAATTTAAAACCTATCGCACGAATGATCAGCTATGCTGCCGCAGGAGTTGATCCACGCATTATGGGGATTGGTCCAGTTGCCGCTATTCCAAAAGCGTTGAAGATAGCTGACTTAAAATTACAAGACATTGATTTGATTGAATTGAACGAAGCATTTGCAGCGCAATCACTTGCAGTAGTGAAGGAGCTCGGCATCGATCGAAGCAAATTAAACTTAAACGGAGGTGCCATAGCTGTTGGGCATCCACTAGGGTCATCAGGCGCTCGCTTGTCAGTTCAACTCTTTAATGAATTGAGACGTCAAAATAAAAAATATGGTATGGTGACGGCATGTGTTGGCGGAGGACAAGGAGTGGCAGGGATATATGAAATGTTGAATTAGACGAAAGACTTAAGTAGTAAGACATAAGACAGGACGCTAAACAACTTTTGCAGGGCCTTGATACTTAAGTCTAACTACTTGATACACCATTATGCATAATTTTAAAGAGTTGAAGGTTTGGCAGATTTCTAAGAAACTCGTTAAGGAGGTTTATGAGATTGCTTCAACTTTTCCTTCGGCCGAAAAGCTAGATAACCTAACAATAAAAGTTTCTGAAATACAAAAAATGACCTTTGGCCTGATCAAGACGCTGCGCCAAGAGTCTTATGTCTAACGTCTTGCTACCTATGTCATCAAAAAATTATGAGTACAGTAACACAAACTAAAAAAGCAATCAAGGGAGGAGAATTCCTAATCCGCGAAACACAGGCGCACGAAATCTTCATTCCAGAAGAATTTACGGAAGAACAAAAGATGATCGCACAAACGTGCAAGGACTTTTTAAAACAGGAAGTGTATCCTCATCTGGATTTGATTGACTCGCAGAAAGATCCAAAGCTTATGCCTTCCCTTTTGGATAAGGCAGGAGCGCTTGGTTTATTAGGGACATCCGTTCCTCAGGAGTTAGGCGGCTTCGGAATGGATTTTAATACAACGATGTTGGTGGCAGAGGCAGTAGGTGCGGGCTATTCATTTGCGGTTGCCATCTCTGCGCACACAGGTATTGGTACCTTGCCCATCTTGTATTATGGAAATGAAGAGCAAAAGAAAAAATATATTCCCAAACTTGCTTCGGGTGAGTGGAAAGCGAGCTACTGTTTAACAGAACCCGATTCAGGTTCGGATGCCAACAGCGGTAAGACCAAAGCAAAACTGACGGCTGATGGTAAGCACTATTTGATCACCGGTCAGAAAATGTGGATCACCAATGGTGGTGGTGCCGATTTCTTCACCATCTTCGCCAAAGTGGGTGGCGAAAAGTTCACGGCATTTCTTGTGGAACGAACTTACCCAGGCGTGAATCCCGGTGCTGAAGAAAAGAAAATGGGTATTAAGGGTTCGTCCACGACGCCTATTTTTCTGGACAACGTGAAAGTGCCGGTTGAAA
Organism: Bacteroidia bacterium; assembly: GCA_031384515.1. Taxonomy (GTDB): domain Bacteria; phylum Bacteroidota; class Bacteroidia; order Cytophagales; family Cyclobacteriaceae; genus ELB16-189. Next base: position 186 of record JANNAQ010000064.1, on the reverse strand, counting down.
ATGTGCTGGGCGAAGTTGGCCGTGGGCACGTCATCGCATTCAATATTTTGAACCTCGGCCGATTGAAGCTGGGGCCGTTCGTTGTCGGCGGGGCAAAGCAGATTCTGGAAGTTTCGTTGAAGTATTCGCAGGAACGCAAAGCGTTCGGCAAATCCATCAGCGAGTTCGGCATGATTCAACACAAGC
>JANNAQ010000063.1:0-5291 GCA_031384515.1 Bacteroidia bacterium | reverse complement strand
GTTATTAAACTCCTTGCCTGAAATATCAACAGCCAGATGAGTAAGATTCCTGAAATCTGAATATTGAACTACGAAAGATGGACGGCTTATTGTATTTCCGTCAGAAGATGCCGACCATAATGTTCGAACACCAAGCAAACTGTTCCAATCGGGTGAGGCAAAATCAAAAAAACTGAAAACAGCTTTAGATCCGGGAAGCACCACTACGTTACCAGCCTGATATTTTAAATTGCTTGGTGAAACCACTAAGGGTATTGAAAAGTTTCTTCCATTATCTTCGGAAGAGCTTATGGCAATTGTAAACCTCGCCCTATTGCCTGTTTCATTTGTCGCAGGGCTTACTACTACATGTGATGCCAGCACATAGATTTTATTAGTAGAAATATCAACTGCCAATGACGGGTGATCAAATGACCGGTGATTGGTATCTGCAACTGGTATCAGAGAGGGATTTGTCCAGGTTAATCCCTTATCAGCCGAATGATAAATCCTGATTTTTGCATCCTTCACTGTGCATAATGTTGAAAAAAAAAGGTGGTCATTTTTTCCGAAGGCAATCCAGGGGTCACTGCAACCTTCACCTGAAACCAATGTCCTTTTCCAGGTTAACCCTCCGTTTACACTTATAAACACTACTGTGCTCAATTCGCCTTTTTCTGTAACGGCCATACTGGCGACTGCAAGATTCATTTCGTCTTCGGGGTTTACTGCCATATAACATTCCACATGTGGCAAATGTGAAAATTCTCTGGATACGAAAACGGCATTTGTTTTATAAATATTCAGATTTAACTTACTGTATTCACTTATTTGAGCTAATACCAAAATGCCGCTTTGTATTACCATCCCAACTACGAGCAAACTTTTTTTCATAAATTATATTTTATGCTTTAAGGAAATAAATGTTTACACTTTCTTTATACTTGTATGCATGCCCCTGTTACTCGCCTTGAAAAATGATTGGGCCGCCAACTTTCCAATCAGTAACTTTTTCTGTTAGTAATTCTTTCATCGAGCAATAATTTTTAATGTTCATAAAAATCAATTTCAGCTGGTCAATTTTCTAAATTTACTTATTCACCTTTCTTTTTGAGATTATCTGCTACTAAAAAAAACAATACCAATGGCCAGCCAGAAAATACACTTAAGCCAGTTTCGTGATTGAAAAGCCTCCAATGCGGCAACACCAAAAAAGAGCAGGAATACTGCAAAGTTTGTGCTTAGTATCGGGTGAATAATTGACCACTAATCCGGCAATGCATATTTAAATCCAATATCAGATCTCGGGCATGATGCATAGTCTTCCATTAATCGACTAATTCGGATTCTTCAATCCTGGTACCCTTAATCAGCAACCAAATACCAAAAAACAATTCTCCAACAGAGAAATACATCATCCAGGATAAATCATACTCCCCGAAAAAATAAGGTTGTAAACCATGCATAATCCAGGATAGACCCGCAAGCATGATCAGAACGCCCAGTACTTTCGGTATGTAAGAAGCTTTGTAAATCAGTATGCCCCCGAGGATTAGGTAAATGCCGAAGATAATATACGCGAGATGCATGCCGAATCTACGGGCATTCACCAGTTGCAACACTTGTTGTTGTTTATAAGCTTCTTCGATACCAGGCAAATTTGCCAAGTGAAAAGCGTATAGAAAGTTGAAAAGCGCTACGATCGCAAGCCCCACATAGACGATCCTGATCCACGCGCCCAGTAGGGATAACCATGGATTCACCGGTCTTAGAAAAATATAACAAGCCCACGCCAGCACTATATCATATGTAAAAGTGAAAAGCATGGCAAATATGCCGGAGAGAAAAAGTTTTGGATGATCCACGAGGTTTTGTGTCGTCTGTGCTGCATCATGATAGATGATTAGTTTTCCGAAAACATAAAACTCTGCATAGGGAGCCGTGGGTAGAAATAGTGGGAGACCTGCAATCAGTGCAGCCGTGCCCATTGAAATACTACCTTTCTCTTTTATCATAATCCTATCTTTATTGATCAGACAGTTGCCCTCTGTACTCGCACACCCTTGACCAGGAACCACAGCAAGGCCAGGATATATGTAAGTGGAGTGTACTGCAAGAACAGCCGTGCCATCAAATAGTCAGCTCGTTGTAGGAGAATAGCCGTGCAGCAATCCGCTATATAACCCACGCCACCGATGATCAGCAGAATCCCAATGACACGCGGTGCGAACCCGGACCGTATAACCAACATCCCAAAAGGAATAAAGCACAGTCCGATGAAGAGCTTAGCCATGCCAACCCCACCCCCATAACTATACATACGCAGCAAGAAATACGCAGCCTCCTGCTGGTGGGCGACATCAAAGGTCGGACGTGGCTCGCTTTTAAGAATCATTAGGGCTGTATAGTGGAAGATTTCAAGGATAAAGACAATCGTCATTTGCGCCAGTGCGGGGACTAGCATGAGCCGCGACAGATGTTTGTCCACCGGTCTGAAGAGTCGGTAGAACAGCAACACCATCAGGACAAATGCTAATATATCCGCGAGGTGGCAGACGATCGACATTCGAAAAAAGAATTCATTCGAAAGCAGATTATTAGCGGTTGTGGTGGGATCCTGAGGCACAAAGATCTTAGACAAGATATAGATCTGACCCCAGAACACCAGGGGCATACTCACAAAGAAAAACAATGATGCAGCAAGCCTTGCTGTTTTGCTGTTGGAATTCAGAGTCATTTCCATATTGTTCAGATTTGTCTTGTTGAACAAGAATAGGCCTTTCTGATTTATGGTAAAGCGGTAGTCAATGGACTACTGTACGGTGTCAACGAACTACGTTAGGACGTCAACTTCAAATACATTAACAACCATGGATTTTTGATACCTTTCATTCTTCTTAAACAGTGACATGGCAGGTCGTTTCAATAAGGATCGGTTCATTTTATATTTAGTCATAACGGTAGGATTCCTGATCCATTGGATGTACAATGATCTGGAGTCAAACCCCGGTGAGTTTGCGGTTAGCTTGCTTAATAATTTTTGGCAAGTCATTTACGTTGTTGGCCTGAACTTACTGTACTTCGATTACGCATTGCCCTTTTTCACTTCGAGAAAAACCCATCGGGTTATTGCTATCCTGTCAAGCATTATTGTTCACCTGGTTGTACTTGCGATTGGACTATACGCTTGGCGCAGCCTTGGTATCCGGTTAAGTATCTACAACCCATTCCTGAGTTTCTCTGATGCGAGTGAGGCATTGTCCGCTGCGGTTCGCTTTACTCCCGGATCATTTCTTGTGTTTGCTGTATTCAAACTCTTTTTTGACTACACGCAATTAAAGTACGAAGGGCAACAAGTTCGATTGGAGAAAAAGCAGGCGGAACTACTGTTCTTAAAATCACAGATTAATCCGCATTTTCTATTCAACACATTGAACAATATTTATTCGCTATCGCAATACCAGCCCCAACTTGTATCTGAATCTATCCTGCAATTATCAAAGATCCTTCGCTATCTGCTTTATGAAACAGGTAACGAATTCATCACTATTGACAAAGAAATCAAAATCCTTACTGACTACATTGACCTGGAAAAACTACGTTACAATGAAAATGTTTCCATTGATTTCAATTGTGAAATCGAGGATCTTTCAGAAATGATGCCTCCGCTTTTGCTACTGCCACTTGTCGAAAACGCCTTTAAACATGGTGTTTCTATATCCAGAGGGAAACGCTTTGTTGATGTGAAGTGTGTTCTTCACGAACGAACATTGCATTTCGTTGTCAAAAATTCCATCCCTTCCCAATCAGTATCGGGAGCTCCGGATAGCTATCGGGACGGGAACTCCACCTCCGACTATGAGGAAACAAAAGACAATATTGGACTTTCTAACCTAAGGCGCAGGCTTACTCTGCTTTATAAAACTTTTAAGTTAGTTACCGAACAGGAGGATTCAATATTCATTGCCGAGTTAACGATCAATCTTTCAAGCCATGTCTAAAGTAAAATGCATCGTTGTTGAAGATGAACCCCTGGCAAGGCAAGTACTTGAAGGGTATATTTCACGAGTTTCGTTTCTCGAATTACAAGGATCGTTTGAAGACGCAATAGTTGCGATAGACCACCTTAGAGACCACAACATAGACCTTATGTTTTTAGACATTCACCTTCCTGAAATAATGGGAGTGACCTTTCTAAAAACTTTGGTCGACCCTCCTGCAGTAATTATGACAACTGCATATCACGAGTACGCACTGGAGGGTTATGAATTAAACGTTGTGGATTATCTTCTTAAGCCTTTCGAGTTCGAACGGTTCCTGACAGCAGTCAATAAGGTTAAAAAGGAGACAGAAGTTGCAACTACTGAAGCCACCAAAAATTATCTCATTGTCAACATTCAACTTAAAAAAGTAAAAATTTACTTTTCTGAGATCTTATATATTGAAAGTCAGAAGGAATATATCAAAATTGTAACACCTGATAATTCTTACTTGACAAAGGTGGGCACCCATGAGATTGAGAATCTATTGCCTGATTCACTTTTCAAAAGAATTCACCGATCGTTTATCATTGCTATCAATAAAGTCCGATCGTTTAATTCGGAAATGGTTGAGATAAACGGAAACAACATTCCCGTTGGAAGAGCTTATAAAGATGTGCTGAAAAGTTTGTGATTGATATGTGGAGATTGTGATGGACTGGAAGATGGGCGCGGTGGGGATTTGGCTCTTGCCATAGCTTTGGTGTCGCGGTGGGTTTGCGCGGCTATGGCATGTGCCAAATGCGCGGGATTTTCGGTGAGAATCTTCTTAAAAATGCGAAGGGTCGGCTGTATTATTTTTTAATCCGTCCCACGTTTTATTTTTTCAAAGTCCAATTTGTCCAGAAGCCGTTAACTTGTCCCTGTGGAGAATTTGCGTTAGTAAAGTGTCACCCGTTAGATGACCAAATTGTCCAGGCCCTATTACTGTCAACGTGAGTGTATGAAACGTAGCGGGGCTTACGAAGCCGCGTCCTGTCCCACATGACCGAACGAAATTAAGAAACTAAAACTATAAACCAACACCGAACCCCGCTATGTTTTATACACATTGTGTGTGCCCAGCATGGCACAACTACTTTCCAGACGGGAAATTAGTTTGATTATCCAAAGGGTGCAAGTCCCTTGTGTGCATAGCATTGATGCGCACTAGCAAGCTGCAAGGTTGTCCTGAGTGATCGGGGAACTGAAGGAAGCAGTACTGCAACGATCTGTACTGACGAACAGAAACCACATATCGAGGCAGGTTGACACGGGTGAGTGAGCACATCT
>JANNAQ010000033.1:0-43147 GCA_031384515.1 Bacteroidia bacterium | reverse complement strand
CTCTCAGGCCAATCTGGAAAATATTGATGAAATCACTTTTTTTAATTCCATGATTCAAGATTTCAAAAACAACGTATGGGATCAACGATCAAAAAGTCTTCGCGATTGGCACATCGGGTGGCGGGCACATGTGCTATAAATTGGCCATGACCATGCCTGGAAAATTCAGAGCGGTAACAGCGCTTATCGCCAACTTACCCGATGTTGATAATTTTGATTGCACCGAAGCAAAGATGCCGATACCCATTATGATTGTGAATGGAACAGCTGATCCACTCAATCCTTACAATGGCGGTATGATGCAGTCGGGCACGTTTATCATGGGCAATGTGCGTTCTACTGATCGCACTTTTCAATACTGGGCTTCGCTTGCGGGATACACTGGTGAACCGACTAAAGAACTTGTTGTAGATAAAGACCCAGCCGATGGTAAAACTATTGAGCGATATACCTATAAGCAGAAAGATAAACCTGAAGTTGTTTTGCTAAAAGTAATTGGCGGCAAACATGATTATCCCAACGACATTGATGTGCATGAAGAAGCCTGGGAATTTTTTAAAAGGCAACTGTAAGCCCGAACCCTTTTTAAGTGTGTGCCTTTAAAGTCAGCTCTCTTTGAAGGCTCGTTTTTCAATTTATACTCCAATCAAATTCTCCGCTAAATCAAATGACGGGTACGGAATGGTGGTTTTCTACTTTTCCTTTTTCTTCTTTCCGTTTTTTATTTCTTCGTAGTCATTGCGCTCTTCCAGTTTCTTGTCATCCACATTCTTGTCCAGAAACTCATTGATTTTTTCAATGTTCATATTCGTTTTCAATTCACCAAACTGGTTGATTGAAACTTCCAGTCCATCCAGGTCGCGGTGAACGCGCGCTTTACCTTGCTTCTTGCTTACCTTACCTGAAGCACGGTCTTCTTTTTTTGACATACTTCTATACATTTATACTAGCCAACTTTTACTTTTATCGTATGAAGAGCGTAGCTCAGTCTGTTCACCACCTCGTCTTTTCCGATGATTTCCATTGTCATCATCAAATCAGGGCCTGAAGCACCGCCTGTAATTGAAACCCGAAGTGCTTGCAATATTTTGCCAACTGCTATTCCAAGATTCGTTGTAACAGATTCAAGAGTTGATTTTGCCAACTCGGCAGTTACACTGGAGTGTTTATCCATTTCATCGCGATAGGCTGTTAGCACTTTTACTGTGTCTTCGTTCCACTTCTTGGAAACAACTTGCTCATCAAATTGGGTTGGAGCATGAAAAAAGAATTTGCCATTCAACCAAAAGTCTTGTGGAAATGTTACCCGCTCTTTCATCACCGAACAAATTTTTAACGCCTTCTCTTTCGTGCAATCAATTCTTTCACGTGCTAAAGAATTCAATAAGTAAGGAATTAAATTTTCATCTGTTTTTGATTTGAGGTATTGTTCATTAAACCATTTGGCTTTTAGGATATCAAACTTCGCTCCCGCCTTGCCAACCCTTTCAATCGTAAACGCTTCAATCAATTGTTCCATCGAAAAAAGTTCTTGCGTTGTTCCAGGGTTCCAACCAAGAAATGCCAGAAAATTGATCATTGCCTCGGGTAGATAACCCGATTCCTTATACCCTTTAGCAAGTTCATTTGTGTTGGGGTCTATCCAATCCAATGGAAAAATCGGGAAGCCCATCTTGTCCGCATCACGCTTGCTAAGCTTACCATTTCCATCAGGCTTTAATAACAAAGGAAGATGTGCAAATTGAGGCATCTCCCTTTCCCAGCCCAAATACCTATACAGCAATACATGCAATGGCGCGGAAGGCAACCATTCTTCTCCACGGATCACATGTGATATTTTCATCAGGTAATCATCCACCACATTCGCCAAATGATAAGTTGGCATTCCATCCGACTTCATAAGTACTTTGTCATCAATCTGGAAAGAGTCAACAACTACTTCACCTCTAATTAAATCAGTTAATCTAATTTCTTCTTTGGCAGGTACTTTCAACCTGATCACATACGCTTCGTCTGCTTCTAATTTTTCCTTCACCTCCTCCGACTGCAAGGTCAAGGAGTTTTTCATCTGCAAGCGAGTGATACTGTCATACTGAAAATTAGAAATACCTTTTGCTTTTAGTTGCTCGCGTGTGGCCTCCAACTCCTGTGGTGTATCAAATGCGTAGTAAGCATTTCCCTCATCAATAAGCTTCTGTGCATATTGGCGATAGGTTGGTTTACGTTCTGATTGCCGATAAGGTGAGTGGGGGCCGCCCTTACCAACTCCTTCATCTATTTTTATCCCCACCCACGCGAGAGATTTCAAAATATATTCTTCAGCTCCTGGAACAAATCGTGTTTGATCAGTATCCTCAATGCGCAAAATCATTGTTCCATTATATTTTCGCGCCAGCAAGTAATTATAAAGGGCTGTTCTTACCCCGCCAATGTGCAGGGCCCCCGTAGGACTTGGCGCAAAACGAACTCGTACGTCTCTCATTTGAATTTACTAGTTGGCAAAGGTAACTAGGATTATAATGACTTTAGAATCGATTTAGATGGATCATTCCAAAATTCTCAGAAGAATCTCCCTTGCGATGTTACGTTGAATTTTAAAATTAGACCATGTAATCAAATAGATACCAACGCCTACTGCCAATCCACTGAACAAATAGAAGTAGCTGGAAAATTGAAAACTAACAATAGCCGTGAACAAAAGAGTAAACAGAAGCCAGAATGTAACCAATAATCTCGTGGTTGGGAAAAGTTGATACTCCAGAAAAACTAAACTACCTGAGGAAGTAGATTCAATTCTTCCCGTAATAAGAGCCAGAAAATTATTCGGACGGTTTATTTTCACTGAAACTCGAAAGCGATCCGCTTTTACCCAGCCGGAAAATAAAATTGATTTATCTTGAACAGCGGCTAAATCATTTCGTGTGACACTGGAAAACTTTGCGAAAACTTCTTCCGCACTCAACGGCAGAACTAATGTTTCATCATGAGATGGAAGCAGGCTAATCACTTCACGGCTATACAGGAAATTTCAACATTAACTCCTTTTGGCAAGGCGCTTACCTCAACCGTTTCGCGGGCAGGAGGTTGGCTAGCGAATCGTGAACCATAAACTTCATTTACTTTAGGGAAGTCGCCCATATTTTTGAGAAAAATGGTGCACTTCACCACGTTTGAAAAATCCATGCCGGCAGCTTTCAAAACATCATCCAGATTTTTCATGACTTGTTCGGTTTCTTCACTTATGTTACCCGTGAGAATTTCGCCAGTAGATTTTTGAATCGCAATCTGGCCAGACATAAAAAGAGTATTTCCGACTTTGATTGCCTGACTATAGGGCCCGATAGGTTCTGGAGCGCTAGCTGAGTAGATGACTTCTTTTGACATAAAGGGTAGAATGTTACTTTTGATCAAATATCACAAAAATCAAGATCATCTTTCATGAATATTTTGATCATCGGTGACGAAAGCAATTTTAAGGAGTGTCGTCTAAAATTTGGAGATACACATTCTTATATCCTTAAACCAAACCACATCGAAGCAGAAAAGGCTTTTTCGGAACATGATGTGATTTTTGATTTTTGCATTGACAAAGATCATTCTCAAATGGAAGTCTACAGTGACGATCCAGATGCTATTGCTTTTCTTGATACTACAAAGGTGAGCTTAACCAAGATTGTCAAATCAACAAATCAGAATATTTCATGCCCATTGTTTGGCTTTGCAGGACTAACAACATTTTTAAACAGACCGGTATTAGAAACAAGTTTGCTTAAGAAGGATCACACATCCAAATTGGAAGACATCTGTAAAAAATTGAATACCGAATTCCAGATAGTTGAAGATAGAGTTGGTTTAGTGACACCCCGTGTTATTTGCATGATCATAAACGAGGCTTACTATACTGTGGAAGAGGGAACTGCTACCCGCGAAGACATTGATCTGGCTATGAAGCTCGGCACCAATTATCCCTACGGACCATTTGAATGGGCGCGGAAAATTGGTGTTAGAAATGTATTCGAAGTGTTAGATGCTGTGCACAAAGATACACTGGACGATAGGTATAAAATTTGCCCCTTGTTAAAGGAAGACGGTTTATTCCACCGTTACTGACTTCGCCAAGTTTCTTGGCTGATCCACGTTACACCCTCTCAATACAGCAATGTGGTAGGAAAGAAGTTGAAGCGGTATAACCGTTACTAACGGCATAAGCTGCTCTAAAGTAGAAGGAACTTCAATTACAAACTCGGACATCTTTGGAATTACAGCATCTCCTTCCGTCACCACAGAAATGATTCTACCTTTTCTGGCTTTTACTTCCTGTATGTTCGATACAATTTTCTCATATGAACTGTCTTTGGTAGCGATAACAACCACAGGCATCTCTGCATCAATTAAAGCAATTGGTCCATGCTTCATTTCGGCAGCGGGATATCCTTCAGCATGGATGTAGGAAATTTCTTTGAGCTTCAACGCCCCCTCTAATGCCACAGGAAAATTATAGCCGCGGCCTAAGTATAAAAAGTTGGGGACATCTTTAAAGGTCTTTGCGATCACCTGAATCTGCTCATCCAGTTTCAGTGCCTGCTCTACTTTGGCTGGAATGTTCTCCATCTCCACCAACATCTCATGAAATTTTTGCTCTGTAATTGTGCCTTTTTTTTGAGCGACAATTAAAGCAATCATACTAAGCACCGTTAACTGTGCGGTAAATGCTTTGGTACTGGCCACTCCTATCTCGGGTCCAGCATGTGTATAGGCACCCGCATGAGTTGCTCGAGGAATGGAAGACCCCACCACATTACAAACTCCAAAGATGATCGCACCTTTAGATTTAGCTAAATCAATTGCGGCCAGTGTATCAGCTGTTTCGCCAGATTGAGAAATTGCAATCACTACATCTCCTTCACGAATAACTGGATTGCGGTAGCGAAACTCAGAAGCATACTCTACCTCAACAGGTATTCGGCAAAATTCTTCAAAGAAATATTCTGCCACCAGGCCTGCATGCCATGATGTGCCACAAGCAACAATCAAAATCCGATCGGCATTGACCAATTTATTCAAATACTCTCGCAAGCCTCCTAAGATTAATATACCCGAAGAAGAATCTAATCTACCTCTCATGCAGTCTTTTATAGAACGAACTTGCTCATAAATTTCTTTGATCATGAAGTGTTCATAACCACCTTTCTCAATAGCTTCCAGTTCAAGATCAACAGTCTGCACATAAGGTGTCAGCGGAAGATTGGCCGTATTCTTAATGGTAAGCTTTCCATTTTTGATAATGGCTATCTCCTGATCATTTAGGTAAACTACTTCATTTGTATACTCAATAATTGGTGTAGCATCGGAGGCCATAAAAAATTCACCTTTGCCAACTCCGAGCACCAAAGGGCTTCCTTTGCGTGCGGCTATCAATAGATCTGGATCTTCCAGCGACATCACCACTATCGCGTAAGCACCTACCACTTTTGTGAGGGCCAATCTAACGGCTTCATCAAGAGAGCAGTTTTCATTTTCTTTAATGTCTTCAATAAAGTGAATAAAAACTTCGGTGTCGGTATCACTCAAAAAAGTGTGACCCTTTCTGATCAACTCCAGTTTAAGCGAGCTATAATTTTCAATTATACCATTGTGAATAATGGCTAATTTTTTTGTGGACGAGTAATGTGGATGAGCATTTTCATCATTGGGCTCGCCATGGGTTGCCCAACGAGTATGACCCATTCCGATATGACTATTCAAGTCCATCCCCTTTGTGAAGGCCTCGAGTTCGGAAACTTTTCCTTTCTTTTTGTAAATGTTCAGTCCACTGTTGTTAAGCAGGGCAATACCTGTGCTGTCGTAGCCACGGTATTCAAGTCTTTTTAGGCCTTTAATAATTACTTCTTGAGCCTGACGATGGCCAACATATGCAACAATTCCGCACATACTTATTCTTTCTCAGGTATTGGAGAGGTGTAGTACAGTTTTAGCTTGATGTTGTCCTTCAACACACACCGATTTACTGTTTTATGAAATTGTGAAATACGCGGAACAAGGGCAACATAATTCAAACGTTTAGCGCTGTTTCGTGCGCCATACTGAACCTGAAAAAACTGTGTTAAAAAGGAGCGTACTTCATAGGATTGATTTACTCGAGGATAAGCAACTTCTGTATTATCCGCTTTAATATCAATAGTGCCATTGGTGTTAAACTGTGCCGCTCCTGAAGGTTGGTAAATAGAAAAAGTCTCAGTATCAATTATCCTGGTGCTTGTACCACTTATGACAGTATCACGATAATAAGATTGAAAAAAATTCTTGACAGTAATTGCCCTAAGTTGAAATTCTGGTGGGAACGAGAAGTCGCTTTGCTCTCCCTCTATTACCAGTTCTGCTGAATTCAGAACAGCGTTCTTAACGGTATCCATATATTTGAAATACTCCGAGAAGTCAAGCTTGGTAATCATGCCTACCCCTGACTCCGTCAATCGCGTGCCATCAATCGGGTAAAAATCTTTATGTGTCTCGGTTAGGCTCACTAAGGAAGTATTTGAGCGGTCGCCAACAATGGAAGAATATCCTACTATTGGATTGGTAGTTCCTGAATACGGGTTAACATGCGGATACAAAAGGAAATCAATTGACTTCTGAGTTCCTCCATAGGTATAGTATAGTATCAACTTTGTGTCGTTGACAGCGGAAAATTCACCTGTGATTCTAGGATTAATGCCGATTACTTTGTCCGAACTAAATTCGGGAACAATGGCCAGGCCCTTATACAATCCACTAAATTTCACGTAGTCATTTGATGTGCTCGCATCGTTCTTTACCGTTTCAAAAAGATTCCGTCCCAGGCTACCGCCCAATACCATTCTGTAGTTAGTAATCTTGTCGTTGGTTGTTACTTTATCGTTATTGACTGTGATGGCTTGGTTGAATTCCGCAGGGTTCACCGTAAAAGATTTTGCGCCAATAACACTTGGATTATAAGCAAGAGTTGTTGAGTTAAAATAATCACCGTTGTTAATTGTATCCAACAATTCATGAACCTCAATTCGCTGGGTCGAGATAGCTGAGCTTCCGTAGTGGTAAAAATCTGTTTTCAGTTGTAATACAAGAGAGTCATAAACTGCTGAAGTTGGTATGGTCGCATTTGTAATCGGTGGGCCAATTTGAGTGTAGGCTTCAGTTCTAATCCTGCCGAACCGATCATCCGTGTACTGACCCATTAACAGACGTTGATCTCCATCCTCGATGCTCGGGTTTGAATTGAGGTTATTGTAGGTGATGATGTTCCTGAAGAGAACAACGCTAGATGGAACGTTTACCTCTGCATATGTGACCCTAAACTTGGGTTCTGGTCTCTTGATACCAATTTTGCTTTCGTCCTCTTCGCAGGAAAACAAAACGACAAATAAAAGCAATGATAACCCTACTCCTCTACCCCACCAATTCATTGTACAGGTTATAGAACGATTCTGTATAGTTGTCGTCTTTCTCGATGTTTTCAATTTTCTTCTCTTTGATCTTCTTAACTAATCCTTCCAGCTTTTTATTGTCCCCAGCGGTAGAAACTACATCGGCATATTGAGCGCCCAGTTTTATGAATCCTTCGAAGTCAGCTGTCTTCAGGTGACCCAGCATGTTATCTTCAATATCCATCATTCTAACTTTACCCATCAGGTCTCCCTTAAATTTATGAGTGAAGCTATTATTATAGATGGTGAAAACAGTCTTAGCGTTTTTGAATAAGGGATCATTTTTATACGTGGTCTTCAAATACAACGGTATAAAACTGGTAATCCAGTCATTGCAATGAACTACATCAGGCGCCCAGCCTAATTTGCGAACAGTTTCTATTACTCCTTTACAGAAGAAAATAGCACGCTCATCATTATCCTCGTAAAACTTATTTTCCTTATCATGAAAAACATGTTTACGATGGAAATAATCTTCGTTGTCAATAAAATAAACCTGAAGTTTAGCATTTGGTATTGACGCCACTTTTATAATCAATGGCTTCTCCTCATCACCAACCGAAATATTAATCCCTGAAAGCCTTACCACCTCATGCAGTCTATTCTTGCGTTCGTTAATAAGCCCAAAACGAGGCACCAGAATACGAATCTCCATCCCTCTTTCTTGCATGGCCTGAGGGAGTTTGCGAACGAATTCGGCTACCTCTGTAGTTTGCAAAAAAGGATTGATTTCGCTTGCTACATAGAGAATACGGATTTTTGACATAATCTTGGATTTATTAACCTGATTGGAAAATCGAGCGACAAAAGTACGGAAAATTCACCCCGCATTCAAGTGTACTTAATTTATAAGGCCTATCTTTGCGACCCTCAAAAAATGCCTTTGGATGGTTATTTTCCATGAAATTGAGCCGTTAAGGGCTTTTTTACACAGTAAAAGAAATGACGGGCAATCAATTGGACTTGTTCCAACTATGGGAGCTTTACATCAAGGTCATTTAGAACTTGTAAAAGCATCCAAAAAAGTTAATTCTGTTAGCGTTTGCAGCATTTTCGTCAATCCAACTCAGTTCAATAACCCATCCGACCTAGAGAAATACCCAAGATCACCTGAAAGAGACACCGAACTACTAAACTCAGTCAGTTGTGATGTGCTTTTCTTTCCAGACAAGAAAGTGATGTACCCCATCGATAGCACAATTACGTTTGACTTTGGCCAATTGGATAAGGTGTTAGAAGGAGAGTTTAGGCCAGGCCATTTCAGTGGGGTTGCTCTTGTTGTTTCCAAATTATTTAACATCGTTAATCCTACAAGAGCCTACTTCGGGCAAAAAGATTTTCAGCAATTCAAAATAATAGAGCGGTTAGTGGAAGAACTACAATTCAATATTGAATTGGTTTGTTTCCCAACCCTGCGCGAAGTAGATGGACTGGCCATGTCGTCACGAAATCTTAGGTTATCTAACGAGCAGCGCAAAACTGCACTCATTTTTAATAACGTTTTAAACTTTGCCAAATCTGAAATTAAAAAAGGAGCAGACTTAAGGGCGATACATAATAAGATTCTTCAAATGTGCTTGCTCGCCAATGTCCGGCTTGAATACATTGCACTGGCCGATGCCAAAAACTTAATTCTTATAGAAAACGTTAAGCAGGCAAATCAGTCAATATTATTGATTGCTGGTTTTGTGGGTGAGATTAGACTGATTGATAATATGTTTGTTGAAGACTGATGAGTATAAGAATTGAGGTTTTGAAATCAAAAATTCACCGGGTAAGAATAACACAAGCCGAACTTCATTATGTTGGCAGTATAACTATTGATGAGGCGATCATGGAAGCTTCCAATATTATTGAAGGTGAAAAAGTGCATGTTGTCAACATTAATAATGGGGAGCGCCTGGAAACCTATGTCATTACCGGAGAGCGAGGATCTGGCACAATTTGTTTGAATGGCCCAGCGGCACGAAAAGCACAAGTAGGCGATATCGTTATCATTATTTCATACGCTTCTATGGAAGTCGAGGATGCTAGAAAATTTAAGCCTACTTTGGTGTTTCCCGATCCCGACAATAAACTAATCTGATCATTGAAAGCCCGCCTGAAATCCTTACTCCAGTATGTTATCATCATTTTTATAACCTCGTTGCTTATTTGGGTTTCCTTAAGAGGGCTAAATGTAGGTGAGGGTAACAAAGCTGATTTTCTCTGGCAAACCTGGGAAAGATCTAACAAGAGCTATCTGCTGCTAATGGCTTTCTTTGCTATGGCTAGCCATTTAATACGAGCCATAAGATGGCAGATGTTGCTTATACCTGTAGGATTCACTGTTGGCCTCGCCAGTAGTTTTCTTTCTATCTTAATCGGATATCTGGTCAACCTTGCCGTTCCGCGTGGTGGAGAGGTATCGAGGTGTTACAACCTATATAAATTTGAGAATACTCCACCAGAAATTTCTTTTGGAACAGTCGTGGCTGAACGAGTTGTTGACATCCTATTTTTATTCCTGCTAATAGCTGCTTCATTTATTGCCGAGTGGGATAAGCTCACAACCTTCCTCTCCTCGCTTGGAGTTTCTGCTGATGGATTTTCTGTTTCTCCTTGGGTTATTTTAGGAACAGTTGTAGTTGTAACTGGGGTAAT
Organism: Bacteroidia bacterium; assembly: GCA_031384515.1. Taxonomy (GTDB): domain Bacteria; phylum Bacteroidota; class Bacteroidia; order Cytophagales; family Cyclobacteriaceae; genus ELB16-189. The sequence goes on along the minus strand of JANNAQ010000033.1, from coordinate 33,041 downwards.
TTTCTTGTTTTTTCGCTTTCGCAAAAATGAAAAACTAAAAAAAATACTAGGTGGCTTCAAAGAAGGATTGTTAGCGGTGTTTCAATTAAAGAACAAACCTCTTTTCATCTTTTATTCTCTAGCTATTTGGGGTTTATACTTCTTGATGAGTTGGGCGGTTATCAAGGCGTTTCCAGAAACAAGTACGATGGGGTTTAGTGCCGTGCTAACGCTTTTTGCACTTGGTACAATTGCCATGACAGTACCTCTTCCTGGAGGAGCCGGCTCCTATCATACCATCGTTCCGTTAGGCTTGGTCATGTTGTATAATTTACCGAAGCCTGATGCAATAGCTTTTGTGTTTGTATTCCATGCCTGGCAAACCTTGCTTATGATTGTAGCGGGTGTTGTATCTTTAATCATCAGTTACTTTATCCTACGATGGAGAAAACCAGAGATAAAATAAAAGATCTCTCTTCAGCAAAAGACCAGGTTGCCAAGTGGAAATCTCAGCACTGCAAAATTGTATTTACCAATGGCTGCTTTGACCTTCTTCACCTTGGCCATGTCGACTATTTAGAAAAGGCAAGATCATTAGGAGATAAACTGATAGTAGGGCTTAATTCTGATGATTCGGTAAGCCGTTTTAAAGACCCTGAAAGACCAATTCAAGATCAAAATAGCCGTTCCAGAGTCCTGGCAGCTTTACAATTCGTAGATCTGGTTGTTTTTTTTAATGAAGACACCCCTTTAAATTTGATTACAGAAGTAAAGCCGGATGTGTTGGTAAAAGGGAGTGACTATTTGGCAGAAAACATCGTTGGCGCAGATGTTGTTATTCATGGCGGTGGAGTTGTAAAAACCATTGACTTTGTATCGGGTTATTCCACTTCAAGAATTGTAGAAAAAATTAAAAAAACATAAACAAAAAAACTATGGGCTTTGGAGCATTGATTATCGGGGGATTCTTTATGCTAATCGGGTGGATGGTTAGTTCTAAATTGAAGAGCAAATTCAAAGAGTATTCACAAACGCATTTAACAAAAGATTTGACTGGCGCTGAAATTGCAAGGTTGATGCTTGCTGACAATGGGATCAACGATGTTAAAGTAATTTCAGTTGAGGGTCAACTAACTGACCACTACAACCCAGTTGATAAAACAGTGAATTTAAGTGAGGGTGTTTATCACGGAAGAAATGCGGCTGCTACCGCAGTGGCTTCTCATGAGTGCGGTCATGCCGTTCAACATGCCAATGCATATGCTATGTTGCAATTGCGGTCTGCCCTGGTTCCTATTCAAAATGTCAGCGCCAAAGTGTTAAACTTTATGATGATGGCCATGATGTTTGGTGCCTTCTTTGCGTCCAGCATCCTGCCTTGGAAAACAGCGTTGCTCATTATCATAGTGTGTTATGCTGTGTTCGCGGTGTTTGCTTTAATTACACTGCCAGTAGAATTTGATGCAAGCCGTAGAGCATTAGCTTGGGTAAAAACCAGAAATATTGTTACGCCATCAGAATATGACATGGCTCAAGATGCATTAAAATGGGCGGCCATGACCTATGTAGTTGCTGCCATTGGAGTAGTAACAACCTTGGCCTACTACGTAATGATTTATCTCGGTGGCGACCGCGACTAAGATAATAGCAAATACGATTTATCATTAAGGCCAAACGGTCTAACTTTACAGCCTGAGGTATTTCTCAGGCTTTTTTTGTTTCTTGAGCATATTTAGAATACGTATATGAATTTCCAACTTACAGAAGAGCACTTGGCCGTTCAGCAAGCTGCTCGTGATTTTGCAACAACCGAACTCCTTCCCGGTGTAATTGACCGCGACACCCATCAAAAATTTCCAATAGAGTTGATAAAAAAAATGGGCAACCTTGGATTTATGGGCATGATGACGGACCCGAAGTACAATGGAGGAGGTATGGATACGATTTCCTATGTATTGGCGATGGAAGAAATATCCAAAGTTGATGCTTCCGCTGCGGTAATGATGTCCGTAAATAATTCTCTAGTGTGTTGGGGGCTTGAAAAATTTGGCAACGATGCCCAGAAAGAAAAATATCTTAAAAGACTTACTACCGGAGAAATCATTGGGGCCTTCTGTTTATCTGAACCTGAAGCAGGATCAGATGCGACTAGTCAGCGAACAACTGCCGAAGATAAAGGAGATTACTATTTAGTGAATGGCACTAAAAACTGGATCACCAATGGCAGTAGTGCTAGTGTTTACATGGTCATTGCACAGACGCATCCGGAGAAACGCCATAAGGGAATCAATGCTTTGATTCTTGAGCGGGGTCAAGAGGGATTTGTGGTTGGCAAGAAGGAAGATAAAATGGGCATTAGAGGATCCGATACTCACTCATTAATGTTCACAGATGTCAAAGTTCCAAAATCAAATCGCATTGGCGAAGATGGGTTCGGGTTCACCTTTGCAATGACAACACTAAATGGCGGAAGGATTGGGATTGCATCGCAAGCACTTGGTATTGCATCTGGATCATACGAATTGGCCTTAAAATATTCGAAGGAGAGAAAAGCCTTCGGCAAGAGTCTTTCGGAACATCAGGCCATACAATTTAAATTAGCGGATATGGCAACAAAGCTAGACGCTGCCCGCCTCCTAATCCTTCAAGCGGCCTACCTGAAAGACCAGAAAAAGGATTTTGTAAAAGCTGCCGCGATGGCAAAGTTATTTGCGTCAGGAATTGCTCAAGAGGTAACGACAGAAGCAGTTCAGATTCATGGTGGATACGGATACGTAAAGGAGTTTCATGTTGAGCGTATGATGCGCGATGCTAAGATCACTCAGATTTATGAGGGTACTTCAGAGATTCAACGCATGGTTATATCAAGGGAATTGCTAAGGTAATCGGTCATCAGTGATCAAGTAATCGGTAGGGATAAATTTATTGTTACTAATCACCGAATACTTGATTACTGATTACCCTTTTCAAACAGGTCGCTTGTGCTTCCAACGCTTGTGACTCCAAAGCCAAAATTCTGGCTTTTTTAATATGTCTGATTCCAGCATTCGATTAATCTTTTCGGTAATTTCACCATGATCAGTTTGAGTTGGTCGATCGCATACATCTTCAAACTCAAAACTATAATACCCCCGCTTTTCCTTATTGATTCTTACAAAGACAACTGGATAATCGTATTCTTTGGCATACTTCTCTACCCCAAAAAGTACACCTGTATCTTGGTTCAAAAAAGTCATCCAGTGGCATTTGTCGGCAAAAGGCGGTGATTGATCAAAACCAAAAACAGTTGCAGTTAGTCTACTCTTGTTTGACTCAAAAAAATCTTTTACTTTTTTGGTGGATATCATTTGCAGCCCATACTTCCCACGCGTATTTCGCATCTTTACGTCAAAGTATTTACTGGTAAAGGGTTTGTATATGGCTATAGCTTCGTGCTTGATCTCAGACGCGATAGCCACTGCAAATAATTCCCAATTATTGTAATGACCACCTGGGAGAATCACGCTCTTCTTTTGGTCAAAATACTTATTAACCACATCTGGGTTTTTAAGTACCATTCTTTCACGTACTTCGCTCTCTGAGATTGTAAAAATCTTCAGGCTCTCAAGCGCCAGATCACAAAAGTGTCGATAGTATTTTTTAGCAATCTCCGCCTGCTCAGCAGTTGTCTTTTCCGGAAACGAGTTCTTAATGTTTTTAAAGACAACCCTTCTCCTATAGCCTACTAAATAGTAGATGACATAATACATTGAATCTGATAACCGGTATAGAACCGGAAAAGGCAACAGGGAAATAGGAATAATTACACCGTAATAAAAAAGGATGTTGAGAATATACATTAGTAGTACGTAGCGGACTATTTCCGGGCTTCTATACTTTGATTCCAGTCATATACACGATCAGAAATTTCAATAAGAAAGTCTGGATTTTTCTCCAGTGCATTTCCAATCACAATCATATCGGCACCTGCCTCAAGTGCAGCAATCGCTTTTGCCGATGTGTTGATCCCTCCTCCTATGATCAACGGAGTGTTCACGGCTTTGCGTACAGCACTAATCATTTTTGCGTTGATTTCCCTCTCTGCGCCACTTCCCGCATCAAGATAGATAAGTTGTAAGCCCAACATCTCTCCAGCTAAAGCGGTACAAGCAGCCAGGGAATACTTGTCTTCAGGTATAGGAGTAGTGTTGCTTATGTATGCTACCGAAGTAATTTTTCCGGAGTTGATGAGCATATAGCCAGTAGGCATGACTTCGATCTTATTATTTTTAAGTATGGGTGCAGCTATTACATGCTGACCAATAAGTAAATCTGGATTACGCCCCGATATTAATGATAAAAACAAAATAGCGTCTGCACCTGGATCAAGTTGCATAGAATTTCCAGGGAAAAGTATGACTGGAATACTGACGTGCTCCTTGATCTGATTAATAACCTCCGACATGTTTGTTGTCGTGATTAAGCTTCCACCCACAAAGAAAAAATCAATACAATTTTCACTCGCCAGGCTTATCAAATGATTGAGGCGAGCCGGATCTTCCGCCTTATCGGGATCAATAAGAACAGCAATAGATTTTTTACCTACGCGGTGTCTTTCTTTTAAAATATCAAGAATTTTCATTCTTACGCTTTCTTGATTCCAAATACTCCATCAACATATCTTTAGCCAAATCAAGCAGGATCATTGTTGCCTGGTTGATTACCCGGTCACCCATTTGTGAAACAAAGGAAGGAGCTGACGGCTCAGCAACTAATTCCTCCTCTTCAACATTTTCCTGTTTATCTGTCCTTTGTTTCTTTCTTGCAGATTTAGTTTTGGTTAATTGACGTATAGTAAAATAAGTAAGCGCAAGGGCGCCTCCAATCACTAGAGCATTCTTTAAAACCTTCTCTGTTTTATCCGAAATTGCTACTACCTCCTTCTCTAATTCTCTTTTATGTCGATCGCTGGTTTCAATTAATCTCTTCTTCTCAGGATCTTGTGTTTCAAGTAACTCCATGCTAGTTAACTTCTTTGGTTTTAATTACTTCCAATAATTTTTTTTCGAAATTTATAAGAATGCGCTTCCTGTAGATCGCGAATACTAACAATCCTACAAGGTATAAACCAGCCACTATCCAATATCCAATAAAAGGCTCACTAAAATATTGATTAATAAAATGAGCTAACCCCATGCTAAAAAAAAGCATAAACATAAAACCAAAGAAAAATATCACGCTAAAAATCATGACGCGCGCAAGCGACTTTGCAACATCTTCTCTTATCTCGATCTTCAGCAGCTCAATTCTAGCTTCTATATATCCAGAAAGATGGTTGAATAGACCATCCAGCCGAAGAAACTTAAAAATGGTTTCCTTTAATTTGTCCATAATTCAAGGCTCTAATATACTATAAATGATGGAGTGGGTTAGTGCCCGACCGACCAAATCTCGGCTAATTCTACTTTTTTGTGATGTTAAAAAGCTCCTCTTTAAAAAGGATATTGCCAGCCTTATCTCTGGTTTCTTTTTTAACGAGTATGTTTTGAGCAGCACTAATAAAAAACCAGTGCGTGGAGGAGTCGATGGAAGGCTGATAGTATTGCTTTTCAAATACATAAACAGAATCTACTGACAAATTGGGAGTAAGGTGTAAGGTTGGAACAACCTCACGGACACACATGCTGTATTTTTCGTTTTCATCTTCTCCGTCTTTGCAGAAGCCAAGCTTATTAAATTCATACAGTTCCTTATTGATAAAGAGGGAATTATTTTTTCTGTATACTGAAATAATCTTGCTTGGGTCTTGACTGCTGTTTTGCTCATCATAGATTGACCAACTTGAAACAGACTGGTTCCTGTACGTCTTCGTTATGATCTTGTAATACTCTTTTTCATGCGTTATAAAATTTTGCTTTTCGTAAGTCAATTCTCTGGTTGCAACGGCATCCTTATTAAAATAAATAAGCGAGAACGGTATAAAGAAAAACATGAGAATAACGTATAAAAATCCCACCAGCCTATATTTCAAGGTTAGTCGCCCAAGCCCAGACGCGAGCTTTATTGGAATATCCTTCACAAATGGAATTGGAAAGAAAATCAAGACACCAATAAAATTAAACAGAAAATGAGCAATGGCGATGCTAATGGCGGCATTTGAATTAAATATGGCTGCGATAAATGCTGTAAGAGTTGTGCCAATATTTGCCCCCAAAATAAAGGGCACGGCCTTTTTAAGTTTAACGACTTTTTTGGCAACCAATGGAACCACTAACGAAGTTGTTACTGAGCTTGAACGGATAGCAGCAGTTGTGATTAAACCCCAACCAAAAGATTTCAATGGATGTTGAAAGAAGAATTGTTGAAATCGGTCTTGGGATCCAAAGCCAAGAAGTTTGGTCAATACCTTTCTGAAAAAAAGAATAGAACCAAACAATAAAGCAAAAGAAATTAACGCCAGCAGAAAGGTATTACCTATGTTATTTACCAAAAAATCAATAACCGGACTAAACCCTGATCCCAAAAGTGAAAAACTAATTTTTACCGGCCCAATCGGTTGATCGAACATAAGAGCTGCCAGAGAACTTGATAGACCTGATAGGAATCCAAAATAATACTCAAGGGGAAACAAAATGATAACAGTGAGTATATTAAAAAAATCGTGATACGTTCCTGCTGCCACCGCTCTTCTGAATTCATTTTTCTTGGTAATAAAACCTAAGGAAACAATAGTGCTCGTGATGGTTGTGCCAACATTTGCTCCCATAATTATAGGAACGGCACCCTGGAGGGTGATAGAACCCGAGGCGACAAGTGCTACTACCATAGAGGTGGTGGCGGAGCTGCTTTGGATAATTGCCGTTACCAGCAATCCAATAAAAAGACCGGTAAATGGATTTGATGTTGCAAGTAATATTGTTTCTGCAGCCGTCTTTCCAAGATTCTGAAGTGACGAGATCATTAAATCAAGTGCAAATAAAAAAATGAAGAGAGCGGCCAATATGTAAGCCGTATTTTTGAAAATTATTTGCCAACGACTTTGCTGAGGCGGGATTATAATCTCAGATTCTTTGGGTGGCAATTTTTTCATCCTTTCGTCAAAGATAGGTAGGTATGAGAAAGAAGTAAGGATTTAACAAAGACTTAATACTAAGACCAAATTATTGCGATTCTAATTCTGTCACTGCCATCCACGCCATAAGACCAGGCCCAATCTTCAAGGCATCTTCATCAATATCAAATGTAGGGGTGTGAACATACGAGGTAATTCCCTTGGACTCATTGCGAGTTCCCAAACGATAGAACGATGCTGGAATAACATGAGAGTAATAGGCGAAATCTTCAGCGCCAAGTGTAATGTCAATATCCACTACATTCTCCTGGCCAACATACTCAACTGCTGCTGCTCTGATTCTTCGGGTAAGCTCTGGGTTGTTTTCTAAAAAGGGATATCCTTTGGATATCTCAACTTCACATTTCCCTCCCATACCTTCTGCTATGCTCTCTGCCATTTTCTTAATCTTCTTGAGTCCAGATTCTCTCCATACCTCATTCATAGCTCGAAAGGTACCTGCAATGTTCACCTCATCTGGAATAATGTTTGTTGCGCCTTTACCTATTATATTTCCAAACGTCAAGACAGTTGGCTGCCTTGGGTTTGCATTTCGGCTAATGATCTGCTGGAGCGCAATAATAATATGTGAAGAAATAACAATGGGGTCGATGCAAAGGTCTGGAGCTGCACCATGCCCACCTTTACCAATTACTTTCAAGTAAATCTCATCAGCACTGGCCATATACATGCCTTCGCGAAAGCCAATCTTGCCAGCGGGCAGCAACGGAAAGACATGCTGGCCAATAATAGTAGCGGGTCTTGGATTTTCTAATGCTCCGTCTCTGATCATATAAGATGCTCCGCCTGGATTTTTTTCTTCACCCGGCTGAAACAAAAATCGAACAGTGCCTTCAAATTGATTTCTAACTTCATTCAGGATTTTAGCTGTACCCAGCAAAGACGAAGTATGAACATCATGCCCACAAGCATGCATCACTCCTGGGGTCTTCGATTTGTAAGGAACATTATTCGTTTCTGATATTGGCAATGCGTCCATATCAGCACGCAAGGCGATGGTTCTCTTGGTTGGATTTTTTCCCTTTATCTCTGCCACTAAGCCAGTGCCTGCAATTTCCGTGGACTCAATACCAAGTGATTGCAATTGCCGGGCAACAAATTTTACGGTATTAAACTCCTGATATGAAAGTTCAGGGTTTGCATGTAAATGCCTGCGCACTTCCACTACGTGCTGACTGTACTTTTCTGATAAAGACTTAATGGTATTTAGAAGATCCATTTCGTTAAACTAACTATCGCAAAGGTATTGATAATGTTTCGAATCACTAACCTTCTATTCTTACGAACGACACTTTAACCTTCAAAAGTATCCATCGAATTCGTTTCTCAATTTCGGGCATGTCACTTAGCGGGTTGCTGTCGGACCTAAACAAATTTTTTTATTCGCATCCATCGTCTGATATTAGCAAACTATTTAATTAAACCACCATGCAAACAAATGTCAAACAATGTTTTCTTGTGTTTATAACGGCCTTTAGTTTAACTAGCCTTTACGCTCAGGAATCAAAAACTTTAGCTCTTGAAGATCTCTCCGCTTTTAAGCCACAGGCAGGGAATTGGCAAATAGTAGGCGATGTGATCATTAATCCTACAGTCGACATTCACGCGCACCAAGTGCAAGCGCCTGTTGAAAGTGGAAAGAAAAGCAAGAAATCTAAAGAAGTGGCTGCTCCCGAACATCCTAAGGCAGTAACGTTTAGCGCGGGCAAAGGCATTTTGTTAAATATGAATAATGAAACCATAAAAGATAATCTGGTTTCAGCTTTCGAGCATGGTGACATTGAGCTTGAGTTGGAGGTTATGGTTCCTAAAGGATCAAACTCTGGCATTTATTTGCAAGGTCGCTATGAAGTTCAATTGCTTGATAGTTGGGGAATAAAAGATCCCAAGTATTCGGACATCGGTGGAATTTACCGAAATTGGGAAAAAGAGCCCGGAAAAATTTACATGGGCAAGGCTCCACTTAGCAACCCAGCCAAAGCTCCAGGACTTTGGCAAAAATTTAAAATCCAATTCCGTGCACCTAAGTTTAATTCAGCGGGTGAAAAAATCGCAAATGCAAAATTCATTTCTGTGGAATTAAACGGTGTAAAGATTCACGACAATGTTGAAGTGCCATTACCAACAGGAGGCCCCATTGAAAACAACGAAATGGCGACTGGTCCATTGATGATTCAAGGTGATCATGGTCCTGTTGCCATCCGCAATGTGAAGTACAGATTAATGAAAGATGTTCAGGCATCGCTATCCAACATCTCCTATAAGACATACTATGGCAATTTTAAGGTGATTTCAGATTTCGCTTCCTTGAAACCCACTGCATCGGGCTCTATTCCGGAGCTAACATGCGAGGTGTTAGAAAATGAAAATGACTATGGATCGATATATACTGGAAACTTAACTGTTTCTGATGATGGCGATTATAAATTTATTTTAGCATACACCGGAGGCGGAAGGTTGATTATAAACAATCAACAACTCACCAATTTTCAAAGCGGTGATGGATGGAGGGCAGACGAAGGAATGATTAACCTAAAAGCAGGAAGTTACCCCTTCGAAATTTACAATTATAAAAATGCATCGTGGATGCCGCCACGTCTGGGATTGTCGGTGCAAACTACAGGAACGCCAAAAACGCTTACTTCTTTCAATTCCTACCCCCCAGCCGACCAGCCCGTTTCCCCTATATTAATCGAGCCAGGAAACTCACCTCGATTGCTTCGTGCCTTTCTTGATTTTAAAGGTGACACTAAACAGCGGCTCACCCACACGATTGGTGTTGGCGATCCAAGCGGAACACATTATGTATACGATCTAAAATCGGGAAATCTGGTGTGCGCTTGGCATGGTAAGTTTGTTGACGCAACTCCTATGTGGCACGATCGTGGAGATGGCTCTTTTAAACCTCAAGGCGCTGTACAGTATCTTTTCAACAACGAACCGCTAGCTTTTTTAACGACACCAAGTGAACCGTTTCCTATTATGTTACAAGAAACGCAAGTGAGTAATACACCTTATAAAGGCAAGGGTTACTCCATCGAAGAAGGTACAGGCCGGCCTGTGTTCATGTACACATACAATGGAGTGGAAGCCGAAGACAAGATCTATCCAGATGATAACAATAGAACAATCACTCACGAGGTATCCTTAAAAAATCGTGGAGCAAAACCTGGTTTGTACTACAAACTTGCTGAGGGAAGTGATATCATCACTTTGCCCGATGGCTTGTATGCGATTGATGACAAGCAATATTATATCAAAATAGGAGCAGGTGTACAACCTACCATTCGTGAAATCAATGGGAAGAAAGAATTGATCACAACGATTGACAGCTCAATTAAATATTCAATTATCTGGTAACAGCAATAATTTGTAAAGACATGAAAAAAATATTCAATACCTATTTCGCTTCAAGCTTATTGATCCTTGGGGCATTGAGCACTTCCGCTCAAATTAACAAAACGCCAACGGAAGATGACTACTACAAAATAATTTCGATACCAGCACCAGAAGGAGTTTTATTAGAGGCTGGAGGGGTTGCTACTTTACCGGATGGAAGAATTGCTGTGAGCACCAGAAGAGGTGATGTATGGACAATTGAAAATCCAACGATGGAGAATGGATCGGCTCCTCAATTTAAATTGTTCGCATCTGGATTGCACGAAGCATTGGGCTTGACTTATAAAGACGAAGCGCTGTATGTAGCACAGCGAGGCGAGCTTACAAAGTTGATGGATAAAAACGGAGATGGTATAGCTGATGTCTACGAAACGATTTATTCATGGCCTTTATCTGGACATTATCATGAGTATTCATTTGGTCCTAAGATCGCACCAGATGGAAGTTTCTTTGTGACAGGCAATGTTGCATTTGGAAATGAAGAATGGTGGCGTGGAGAAAGCCGTGTGCCATGGAGAGGATGGACAATGAAAATCAAGGAAGACGGAACAATGGAGCCATGGGCTACTGGAATGCGTTCACCTTGTGGACTGGGTATGATCAATGGTGAACTCTTTTATGATGATAACCAAGGTGACTGGCAAGGATCAGGTGGTATTTTCCATTTAACTAAGGGAAGCTTTACAGGACATCCAGGAGGATTAAAATGGACCAATCAACCCAATTCTCCAGTCAAACTCACAACTGAACAACTTTATGCAAAGGTGGATCCACGAATGGAAAGATTTGAAGGTCGAGCCGTAAAGCCTGAAAATATTCAGGATGAAAAGGATCCTAACTTTCTTTATGAATTAAAGAATGATTTTCCAGAGGTGCGCTTGCCTGCCATTTGGTTGCCGCACGGTGTGTTGGGTATTTCCAATGCCGAAATTATCAGTGATGAAACAGCAGGTAAGTTTGGGCCATTTACTGGACAAGTTTTTGTTGGCGACCAAGGCCAAAGTAAAATTATGCGCGTGGTGATGGAAAAAGTGAAAGGCGAATTTCAAGGAGTTGCTTTTGATTTTAGGGCAGGCTTCCAATCAGGAGTGTTGCGCATGAATTGGGGCCATGATGGTTCCCTCTATGCTGGATTAACAAATAGAGGTTGGGGTTCTGCTGGAACAGCAACCGCTGGATTGCAGCGATTAATGTGGACAGGTAAAGTGCCGATGGAAATGAAGACTGTAAGCGCAATGCCAGATGGCTTTGAAATTGAATTCACCTACCCTGTTGATAAAGCAACCGCTGAAAACTTAGATTCTTACTTTGGTAGAAACTACATCTATAAGTATCATCCGGCATACGGAAGTCCTACCACAAATGATGAGAAGCTTAACATCAAAGGCGTAAAAATTTCTGAGGACGGGATGAAAGTTCGTGTTGTGATCGAAAATCTTAAACAATTTTATCTGCACGAAATAAACGTAGCGGGCATTCGGTCAAAAGATGGCCTTCCTGTGTTACACAATACTGCGTATTACACGCTCAACAACATACCTGAAGGGGCCAAACTCCCTGCAAGCGAATTAAGTATGAAGAGAAGCAAACCAGTGGTTGCCCCTGCCAAGCCAAAGATAGTTTCATCTTCAAATAAAAAATTAACCTATGCGGAAATTGAACCGCTTCTAGTGAAAAACACGTGCACCGCCTGCCATCAAGTAAGCAAAAGACAAGTGGGGCCTTCCTTTGCAGATATCGCCAAGCGAAAGTACAGCAATGATCGAATCGTACAATTGATTTATACACCTGAGCCGAAAAACTGGCCAGAGCATGAAACGCCAATGGCTGCAATGCCTCAAGTACCGAAAGATGAAGCGTTAAAAATTGCCGGGTGGATTAATTCGTTGAGGGCAGAGACACCTTAGGAGACTTAAGACATAAGATCCAAGACTTAAGATGAGTCCATCAAAAACTCAATTAGATGTTCTCCAGCACCTGATAAAATCAGGAGGAACAGGAGATGTAATGGAGTTCTTGAGTGCTGATAACTCTGAATTTCAAATGGGATTTGACTTGGCCAATGACATGCAAAATCAGGATTATATAAAACTTCTTTATTCAAAATTCAATAAAAACCAGGTAGTGGTAGAAATAACTCTACTTGGTAGAACTAAATCAATTCCTAACTAAAAAATATCATCATGAAAAAAATTTGTTTAACTCTACTCACACTCTTCTTAAGTCTAGCTATGACTACTCCTTCTCAAGCTCAATCTAAGTCATCAACAAAAATGCTGCGGCATGTTGTCCTTTTTAAATTTAAAGACACCTCTTCCTCACAAGACGTAAAAGTGGTGGAAGATGCTTTTGTTGCGTTGAAGGGTAAAATCAAACTCATTAAAGACTTTGAATGGGGAACTAATAGCAGTCCTGAAAATCTTAACCAAGGATTAACGCATTGTTTTTTCGCAAGTTTCTCAAGTGAGAAAGACAGAGATGATTATTTAGTTCACCCCGATCACAAGGCTTTTGTGGAAATTTTATTACCCCATCTGGATAAAGTGACGGTGGTTGATTATTGGGTGAAGTAGACTCTTATCGGATAGGAATTTTTTCAGGAATCAATATTGCGTTGGGAAATACTGGCTTCAGCCTCATTAGGTCTTTCTGCGCCTCGAGTTTGGAAAAATAATTACCAACGCGCACCCGGAATTTCGGTTGAATATATTGAAGGTTGGCGGTGAGCTCCATTACCTCTTCTGCCATTTTCTTTTTAGCGTTGTTCGCGTCTTCACGATTTTGGCCAGAGTAAATCTGGATGGTGTATCCTTCAATGTACTTCCGTAGACCGTTTAGTCGGTCAATGCTATCGAGCACAAAATCAACCTTCTCGTTTACATTTCTAGTTGGAGGTAATGGCACCTTAGAATCCTGGGTTACTGGTTCCTTGGCTGAATCTTTGAGTACTGCAAACTTTGGTCTGAGCAATGAAAGATCTTCACTATATTTTTTTCCCGGATTTGATTTTTGCGCAACACACCCAAATGCGATCAGCAGAAATGAAAATAGGGAAAGGTTGTGCCTCATAATTAATCTCAAATATTTTATTAGCCGATAGCTTCTGGCTACAAGTTTCTAGCAAATTTACACCCAATCAGCTCGAAGCTAGCGGCTTACAGCTAGAAGCTTAAAACCTATCCTTCAATTACAATACACTTTCCTGATTGAATATCGTCTTCTACTTTTTTGTACTTCACATCCTTCAATACGCGCCCGTCAGGGTATTGAACTGTCACTTTATCATTCCGTCCTGCTACTCGCTCTGATTTGACTGGCATAATTTTTTCCTCAACGGGTCGCTGCTGTGGTGCTTGTGCCTGCTGCCCTCCGCCTTGAAGTAATGATCGAGATTCTTCCTTTTGCTCACTCAACTTCACTCTCTTCTGAGTCCGGGCTTCCTGTACCTGCTCTTGCTCACGAAGAGGAATTTCAGCTTTCATAAGGAAGGAGACAGTTTCTTCATTGACACGCGCGATAAAACGTTTAAACGCTTCAAACCCCTCGAATTTATAAATCAACAGGGGATCTTTCTGCTCGTATACTGCATTTTGCACAGATTGTTTCAAATCATCCATATCGCGCAAGTGCTCTTTCCATTGCTGGTCAATGATGGCTAACGTAATCATCTTCTCCATCGATTTGATCAACTCAGCATTGTTGGTATTTATGCATGCTTGCAAGTTTGCGGCCACACCAATTTGCTTCGTGCCATCAGTAAATGGAACTAATATTTCCTGAATAGTAGCTCCTCGTGTTTTGTAAACATCTCGTACAATCGGCATGGACTTTTCTGCTACCATTTTATTTTTTCGATCATAATGAGCCAACGCCTGATGATATAGTTTCTCAGCTAACTCGCCTTGCTGCAATTTGGTTATGTCATCCGCTGACAGAGTCAAATCAAAACCCAAAACGCGAAGTACATCTAACTTAAAGTCTTCATGGTTCTCACCTGCCTTAGCGTTGGCTACCATATCTTCACAGGTATCAAACAACATCGTAAGAATATCGAGCTGCAAACGTTCACCAAATAATGCATTTCTTCTTCGCTTGTAAATGACTTCTCGCTGAGAGTTCATTACGTTATCGTATTCCAGCAAACGCTTTCGTATGCCAAAGTTATTCTCTTCCACTTTTTTCTGCGCTCGTTCGATGGAACTTGTCACCATTGAATGCGAAATTACTTCACCCTCTTTCAAGCCAAGTCTGTCCATAATCCTCGCGATTCTCTCAGGCATGAATAAACGCATAAGGTTGTCTTCCAGAGAAACATAGAATTGTGAAGTTCCCGGGTCTCCTTGACGACCAGAGCGGCCACGCAACTGCCTATCAACTCTTCGCGATTCATGGCGTTCTGTGCCTATAATCGCAAGGCCTCCAGCAGCCCGTGACTCAGGTGTAAGTTTTATATCTGTGCCTCGACCAGCCATGTTGGTAGCAATAGTTACCGTGCCCGGCTTACCTGCTTCCGCCACAATCTCCGCTTCTCGTTGGTGCTGCTTAGCGTTCAGCACGTTGTGCTTGATCTTTTTGATCTGCAACATGCGGCTTAGCAATTCTGATATTTCAACTGATGTAGTACCAACAAGCACTGGCCTACCTTCACCGGTAAGCTTCACAATTTCTTCTACAACAGCGCTAAATTTTTCGCGCACTGTTTTGTACACAAGATCTTCCATGTCCTTACGAGTCATGGGCTTGTTGGTGGGGATCGTTACCACATCTAGTTTATAGATGTCCCAAAGTTCACCTGCTTCCGTTACGGCAGTACCGGTCATACCGGCCAACTTATGGTACATCCGGAAGTAATTTTGCAGCGTAATGGTGGCGTACGTTTGAGTAGCATCTTCCACTTTCACATTCTCCTTTGCTTCAATGGCCTGATGCAGTCCATCGGAGTACCTCCTTCCATCCAATACACGTCCAGTTTGCTCATCTACGATCTTTACCTTGCCATCAACAATAATATACTCCGTATCTTTTTCAAATAACGTATATGCTTTCAACAGTTGACTTATGCTGTGAATGCGCTGAGACTTAGTAGAGTATTCGCGAATAAGATTTTCTTTTTTGGAAAGTCGCTCTTCGGGATTCAACGTAACATCCTTCTCAATCTTATTTAGTTCTGTTCCAATCTCAGGCAGAATGAAAAACTTAGAATCTTCTCCAGCTCCTGTTATCAGATCAATTCCCTTTTCGGTCAGGTCAACGCTATTGTCTTTTTCATCGATTACAAAAAAGAGAGGTTCGTCAGCCTCCGGCATCATTTTCTTATTGTCTTGCAAATAATAATTTTCAGTCTTTTGAAGAACATTCTTCATCCCTGTTTCGCTCAATAACTTGATCAACGGCTTATATTTTGGCATCGCGCGATGAGCACGGAACAAGGATAGTCCACCATCTTTATCCATACCATCGGATAATAATTTCTTGGCGTCATTTAAATATTGGTTGATCAATTTCTTTTGTGCCTCTACCACTTTGAAAATCCGAGGCTTTAAGTCATAAAATTCATGCTCATCCCCGCGGGGTATTGGGCCTGAAATTATCAAAGGTGTACGCGCTTCATCTACGAGCACACTATCCACCTCGTCTACCATAGCGAAATGATGACCTCGTTGAACAAGCTCCTCAGGGTCTCTGGCCATGTTGTCCCGTAGATAGTCGAATCCGAATTCATTATTCGTGCCATAGGTAATGTCTGCTTGATAAGCGCTTCTTCTTCCCTCAGAACTAGGCTCATGCTTATCAATACAATCAATGGTCAATCCATGAAATTGGAAGAGCGGAGCCATCCATTCGCTATCGCGCACTGCTAAGTAGTTGTTTACCGTAACGAGATGTACACCTCTTTTGGCAAGCGCATTTAAAAACATAGGGAAAGTGGCCACTAATGTTTTACCTTCTCCGGTTGCCATTTCAGAAATCTTACCCTGATGCAATTCTATTCCTCCTATGATCTGAACATCATAGTGTACCATATCCCAGGTGATAAGATTACCGGCTGCCATCCATTTGTTATACCAATGTGCCTTATCGCCTACCACCTTGATGTTTTCGTGCTTGGCAGAAAACTTGATATCAAAATCGAGCGCACTTACCTCCAGGTACTCATTTTCCTTAAACCTTCTAGCCGTTTCACGGACAATGGCAAAGGCTCGAGGAAGAACTTTTAATAACACCTTTTCAAGCTCTTTATTACGATCTACTTCTAATGAATCAATCTTTGCAAAGACCGATTCCTTTTCAGTAAGATCAAGTGAGGGTTCGTCAGCGATTTTTTTATGAAGACCGGCTATTTGATCATCGATCGGCTTAAGAGCAGCATTGATATCGCTTTGTATTCCTAAGGTTTCTTTTCTTAGATCATCATTTGTGATCGAGAGCAATTTTTCGCCTTCACGTTTAGTCTCTTCCACTAATGGCATAACCAGCTTGATGTCTTTCTCTGATTTGTTTCCGAAAATTTTTGCGATGAATTTCAACATAAATTATAGTAAGTATTTAGTCCTAAGCCCTGTGTTAATCAATCTTGAATACCTCAAGACTAAGAACCAACGACTAAGTGCAGTTAAGGGCCGTAAAGATAAAGATTTTGGGGGTGCAATTATAGTTCCAAGTATCCTTCAAACACCATTTTGGCAGGGCCAATGAGGAAAATATCATGAAATGCGACTGTCTGTCCGATAGGAGTTGTCTTAAACTCAACCGACAACTCACCTCCGGGCACTTTTATATGAACTGGTGAACTGTAGCCTTTAAAACTTGATGCAAGTGCCGCTGCCGTTACCCCAGTTCCACACGACAAGGTTTCGTTTTCTACACCTCTTTCATAAGTCCTAACATAAACAGTGTTGCCATCTTTCAACTCAACAAAATTCGCGTTAGTTCCTTTGGGCTTATATCGCTCACTGTATCTGATTTTACGCCCTTCCTCAACCACATTCACATTGTGTAAATCCTTGACAAATCGAATAAAATGAGGAGAACCAGTATTGATAAAAAAATCTTCCCCGAGAAAATTTACTTCCTTAACATCATTCATCTTTAAACGAACGACATCATCAGCCAGTAGTTCAGCTTCATGCAGTCCATCATAGGCATTGAATGATGTTTTGCCAGTGACCATCCCCAATGATGCAGCCATTTTTACGGCAGCCCGGCTACCATTGCCGCACATACTTTCAGACCCATCGCTGTTGTAGTAGATAAGGTTAAAATCAAGCGTAGGATGTTTTTCAATCAATAAAAGGCCATCAGCACCTATTCCAAATCTGCGATCGCAAATCTTTTCGATCTCAGGCTTTGAAAAAGAATACGCTCCGGAGCGGTTGTCAATCAGGACAAAATCGTTGCCTGTTGCTTGATACTTATGAAAATGAACGGTGGCCATGTATGCTATTTCACCTCTTCATAGTCCACATACTCTCCACCCTTAATGCCACCACCCTTTTTCTCTTTTACCGGATTGCTATTAACATTTGAGGTTGTGTCTTGTGGCCTGCGGGCTTGCTGAGAAGCGGCACCGGCCCTAAAGAATAGACCACCTACTTTATAGAGTAAATAACCAATAATGGATACAACCAAAAGAAATTTGAACATACGGTGAGATTCTGTAGTAATAACTCAAAAACAAAGGTAACGGTTTCATTGAAATGCCTGACATGGCAGTTATCAATTAAAAAATAGGCATTTTAGTCTTAATATTGCCACAATGAAGCCCTATGAACTTGCTTTCATAAACATCAACACCGAGTGAAACAATTTCCGTTAAACTCAAATTCCAATTGGGGAATTTGGACTTGGCCGTTACTAATGATTATTCTAATCATTAGCTCCTTCATTTCTTACTACCTAAAAAATCTAACCAGTTCATTTTTATTGTACTTACCCACCTCGATTGCCATTGTAATGGTACATTGGTTTGGTCTCAGGGTATTGCCACTAACTTTCATAAATGCCATTGTCACCCTGCTTTTGTGGCAAGCCCTTGGGGACTGGACTAGAATATTATTATTAGCAACCCGCGAACCAGTAGTTGTATTTGCCTCCTGGTTTCTTTGCAAGAAGCTCACTTCTGGTTTCTATGGTGTCTCAAACACGTTATCCTTTTTGAGATTTACGTTGTTTGGTATAGTCATTCCAAACCTTATTAATGCGATTTATACGTATCACTATTCATTTATTAACGGCAATATTGAGCGAACGTCATTACTGTGGCTGTCGGACTTCATCACAATTTTCACCATATCAATACCATTGCTACACTTTTTTTGGCCGGAGCCATCTGGAAAAAGTTTCAAACTAATACGTGTAAATTATCGGGAAATCGATTTGCCTGCGAAGGCATTAATCGGCATAAAAGAGCTTGTGACTATTACCGTTCTCTTCGTAGGATTAAGCTTTCTTGTAGATTTTGACAAGTACTGGTTCCTATATGGAATTGTAGCTGCCATGGTGGCTGTACGGAATGGCTTCTATACCGTGATATTAGCCAACCTTATCATCTTCATCCTCAATTACATTCTGCCGCTTTTGAATCTCGGGAGTCTTAAACACGGCTCGGTAGTTACAACACACTTATTAAGTGTTCACCTTGGTATGGGAACTATGTTTTTTGCCTCTGCTCTAATCGGAAGAGTAGTTACTGATCTACGAAAAACAGAAGCCAAACTAATTGAGCAAAAAAGTCAAATTGAAAAAACCAATCAACAACTTACAACCGCAAATCGGGAGATGGATCGTTTCGTTTACAGCGTGTCCCATGATATCAGTGCACCATTGAAATCCATTAAAGGTTTGATCACAATAAGTAGATTAGAAAAAGATAAAGGAGAATTCCTCTACCTTAATCAGATTGAAGTAAGCGTTCAAAAGCTAGAGAGCTTTGTTGGAGAAGTTCTAGACCACTCCAGAACTACCAGAAAAGAAATTCAATTTGAAAATGTAAGTATAAAAGAGTTAATTGACGACATTAAAGATAACCTTAAATACCTTGAAAATTTCGATTCCATTAAGTTTACAATGGACTTAAAAGATCCCATTTTTAAAACCGATAAATTTTTGATCAGAGTGGCGCTGAGTAACCTTCTTTCAAATGCAATTAAATACCAAAGAAGATGGACGGATGTGACTAAAGAAATAAAAATATCCTCGTGGGAGCAAGGCAATCTAAGACACCTTCGCATTGGTGATAATGGTGAAGGAATAGCCGAGCCTTATACCAGCAAAATCTTTGAAATGTTTTACCGAGGTACTACTAACTCCACCGGTTCAGGACTGGGATTGTTTATTGCAAAAGAAGCTGTTGAAAAATTAAATGGAAGAATCGATTTTATAACCGAATATGGAGTTGGCTCAGAGTTTACAATAAAGATACCCATCTAAAACTCAGGTAGTGCTTCAACTCTCCATTCTAAGTTCTATGTGTCTTAAACTTAAAAGCCGTTACTTCGTTTTTAATTTAGCGTCAACATTCATTTCATGAAGGAACTTAAATACCTCAATAAATATCTGCTCAAATACAAGTGGCATCTCATTCTTGGGTTAGTCTTTGTTTTGGTCTCCAACTTGTTTCAAATCTTACCCGCTCAGATGGTACGGTATTCAATCGATCTGGTAGTGGACAATATCAGGGTCTTTCGTTCTTTTGAAAACGAAAAAGTGCAACAAAACTTTTTCGATGTCTTCGCAAAAGGAATTCTTTTATACGCTGTTCTCATCCTTGTAATGGCCCTGTTACGTGGTGTATTCCTGTACTTTGTTCGCCAGACTTTAATCGTGATGAGCCGGCTTATTGAGTACGATCTGAAGAATGAGATATTTGAGCATTATCAGACCTTGCCATTAAGTTTTTATCGCAGAAATAATACAGGAGATTTAATGAATCGTATTTCTGAAGACGTTAGCCGTGTGAGAATGTACCTGGGACCTTCGATCATGTACGGTCTTCAACTGATCACTTTATTTATCATGTTGATACCTATCATGTTCAGTATAAGTGCAAAACTTACCTGGTTTGCTTTGTTGCCATTGCCAATATTATCGATCAGTATCTTTTATGTGAACAATATCATTGAGCATCGGTCGGAAGAAATTCAGAAAAGTCAATCGCGCCTTAGCACCTTTGTACAAGAAGCATTTTCTGGTATCCGAGTTTTGAAATCATTTACGCGCGAAAAACAATCTGTCGCCAACTTTGCTAAAGAGAGTAATGAATACAAACGACAATCTCTAAAGCTTACTAGGGTGCAATCCCTGTTTTTTCCTTTGATTGGAGGATTGATTGGGCTGAGCACAATTCTAACGGTATATGCCGGAAGTGTAGAGGTCATCAATGGCTCGCTTACGTTTGGCAATATTGCTGAGTTCATCATCTATGTAAACCTACTTACATGGCCTGTTACCTCTCTGGGGTGGACAACCAGCCTTGTGCAGCGGGCAGAGGCATCCCAAAAGCGCATTAATGAATTTTTAACTACTAAAACTGATATTGTTTCAGAAAAAAATATATCCCGGGAGATTGCCGGAAAAATTGAATTTCGTAATGTCTCCTTTGTTTATCCGGATACTGGAATACACGCGCTAAAAAATATTTCCTTTACGATACACCCAGGTGATTCCCTTGCCATCATTGGCACAACCGGATCCGGCAAAAGCTCGGTCACCAATTTGCTCTCCCGCATGTATGATGCTACGCATGGGGAGATATTGATTGATGATGTTTCAATCAAAGATTATAATCTTACCAGCTTACGAGGTCAAATGGGGTTTGTTCCCCAAGAAGTATTTCTTTTCAGCGATACCATTTATAACAATATTGCCTTCGGTCTTGAAAATCCAGAAGAAGAGAAGATCACACAAGCCTCAAAAGATGCCGATGTCTATGGAAATATTTCTGCATTCCCAAAAGGGTTCCAAACACGTGTAGGTGAACGGGGGATAACGCTGTCTGGAGGTCAAAAGCAACGTGTATCAATAGCCAGAGCGATTGTTCGCGAACCCAAAATACTTCTTCTGGATGATGCCCTTTCCGCAGTAGACACCAAAACCGAAAACACGATTCTTAACAGCATGAAAAAAATCATGAGCGGCCGTACAAGTATCATTATTTCTCATCGTGTTTCTTCTGCAAAGCTTGCCAATAAGATAATTGTTTTGCACGATGGAGTGATGGTCGAGGAGGGAACTCATGAAAGCCTTTTTGCTCTTTCGGGCACATACCGAGACCTCTTTGAAAAACAAATGCAGTCAGATGAAAGCGAACGCTCAGAAGATGTCGTTGGTACAGGTTTGATTTAATTGCAAAATGATTGAATCTCAATCAGGTACCTAAAAGACATACCTCAATCCTACACCACCCTGAAAGCGCTTGTAACCAGGATCTATAAGGACATCTGTATACCCTTCTATTTCTATAAAGGCTGATATGGGAAGTGAGAAATACGAATACTCGAATCCAAGAATGACTACAGGCCCATACGTAACTCGCCTCTCGGTGAACTTGCCAAACTTATTTTCTACTACTCCACCAGGGAGTTCGGTCGAATAGGTATAATCATAAGTTAGGCTTGTTGCCCGCCACTGCCATCCCAATCCGGCATAAAGTTGCAACCCTTTAGAAACTTTTTCGGCATCCCACTGGTACAGAAATTTTGCCTCCAACAACCAATCAGAATTGGCTTTATGAGTAAGGTATTCCAAAGATGACCCCTTAGATAGCGTGTCTGGTTTATATTCATTAAAAACAGAACGATAATATTTGCTATACAGCCCACTAGACGCTTTGCCTGCATCTGCTGCAAACGACCAGTTTTTATTTGGATAGAATTTATAACTAAGGGCGAATGGGTCACCAAACTTAAGCCCAATGCCTTGGTAAGGATATCTACTCTCATGGAAAATCGGGCACATGATCCGGGCTTTTCCTTTGGAAACGTTAGGAACACTGAATCTGCCACTTACGACACTCTTTGTCTGCGCCAAGGTCAGGTCAATGGCGAACAAGGAGAGAATAAGGAAAAAGAATATTTTTGATACCCGCATCAGAGCAAATATAACTCTTTTGAAGAGGTAGTAAATAGAGTATAAATAGCGGATTGGCTAAATAACTCAAACTACCTCCTTGAACTGCATTTTGTGAAGTTGCGCATAATACCCCTCCGATTTTAAAAGTTGTTGATGTGAGCCTATTTCCTTGATTTCCCCTTTGTCGAGCACAATAATCTTGTCTGCTTTTTGAATAGTAGACAAGCGGTGAGCGATTACAATCGCGGTTCGGCCTGTCATCATTTTTTCAATGGCGCCTTGGATCATCTCCTCCGTTTCGCTGTCTACAGATGAGGTGGCTTCATCTAAAACAAGGATTCCTGGATCGTAAACCATAGCGCGAATAAAAGAGAGCAACTGCCGTTGACCTACCGAAATTGTCGCGCCCCGTTCCATCACATTATAGTCCAGGCCTCCAGGTAATTTTTCGATAAATTTTCTGGCCCCCACTAAATCAGCTGCATGAAGGATCATCTCCTCAGTCACACTCGTATCTCCAAGCGTTATGTTATTTCGAATCGTGTCTGAAAAAAGAAAAACATCCTGAAGTACAACTCCAATATTTTTGCGAAGTGCAACAAGATCATATTCCCTTATGTCAATTCCATCTACCTGTATTACGCCTCGGTTTATTTCATAGAAACGGTTAAGCAGATTTATGATGGATGACTTACCGGCACCAGTTGCTCCCACCATAGCAATAGTTTCTCCCGGCTCCATTTTAATAGTTATGTCCTTCAAAACATAGTCGGCATCATTATAAGCAAACCAAACATGATCAAAAGAAACCTCGCCTTTAATATCTGTGGGCGAAAATGTTCCATTTGGCATAACATCAGATTTGTCATCTAGTAGATTAATGATTCGTGATGAACTGACAATACCCATTTGTAAGGTATTGTACCGATCAGCTATCATTCGGATAGGGCGAAAGAAAAGCTGGATGTACATAATGAATGCTGTTAGCTTACCTAGTGTAATGCCCGTGATTTGTTGATTAATTACCCCTTTGGCTCCGTACCAAACTAGCAGGCCTATGCCCATGGCTGCAATTATTTCCGCTACAGGGAAATAGATTGAATAATAGGTGACAGACTTTAGATTTGAATCAAGATGTTCCTTATTGATTTCCTTAAATTTTTCAAACTCTTTCTTTTGGCTTCCAAAAATCTGAACCATGCTCATCCCTGTCAAGTGTTCTTGAACAAATGCGTTTAGATTAGATACCGCATTGCGAACATCATTGAATGCAACTTTTATTTTCTCCTTGAATATATAAGTTGAAAGCAGCATCAACGGAATGGTAGACAAACTAACCAAAGCCAATCGCCAATCAGTAAAAAACATAAACGCGAGAATGAAAACAATTTGAAGCAAGTCGCTGGCCATGGCCGCAAGCCCTTCACTAAACACGTCTGCCAAACTCTCAACATCCGATATGGTTCGAGTCACTAAACGGCCAATGGGTGTTTTGTCAAAAAATCGTAAACGAAGGCTTATTAAATGTTCATATAACTTAACTCGTATATCCCTGATTACAAACTGCGCAATTCTTCCAGAAATGTAGGTATGAACATACTGCAAAATCGATTGAACTAACAACAACCCAAAAATCAAAAACATCACATTTACCATGCTCCAGTAATTGCCATACTGAACATGTTCATCTAATGTGTACTGAATTAAAAAGGGACGAATAGGAGTTAATACACCAAGAACCAGGGTGAGTACGATGATCAAATAAAATCTACCACGATAGGGTTCAACAAACTGAAAAATCCGTTTTAGGACTTTGAGATCTATGATGTTGCCACTGCTAACCTTTTCTTTCTCCATGAAGTCTACCTCATCGGCCTATGGCACCTTCAATTAAGGGCAAGGCCTAACACTTAGATTTATTTTAAAAATATATGCTTCGGATATTTTACACTTATTAAATACAATGCCTCGGGTGGAACATTTGCCCCAGCCTTCTTGCGATCTTTACTTTTCAATATCTCCTGCAAATCCTGTAAAGACATTTTTCCTGAGCCAACATCCAACAGCGTTCCTACAATAGCCCGTACCATACCTCTCAAAAATCGATTTGCTGTGATTGTAAAAACCAACAAGTCGTCCTTTTGATTCCACTGCGCTCGCTTAATTTCACAAATAAAGTGATTTACATCTGTATGCACTTTGCTAAAGCATTGAAAATCATGTTCACCAGCAAGTAACGTAGCAGCTTTGTTCATTGTTTTGATGTCAAGCGGACGAAAGAAATAATGCGCTCTGCCAACAAGTATTGGGTCTTTCACCAACGTAATTCTATATTCATATGATCGTTCAAGAGCATCATAGCGCGCATTAGCATCTGGCTTTACAGGGATTATGGAGCGAATAGCTATGAACCGCGGCAAAATTGAATTTAACTTAATGATCCAGGCCGCCTCATCAAAATCCTTATCCACATCGGCATGAAAAAATTGCTGTACACAATGAACGCCTGTGTCCGTCCTTCCACTAGCCACTACTGAGGTTTTTTTTCCAAATACTTTGGTCATACAGTCTTCGACTACTTGCTGCACGCTGATAGCGTTGGGCTGATTTTGCCACCCATGGTACTCGATTCCATTATACGTTATCTCGAAAAAAAATCTCATTTTGAATGAAGTAAAGACCTTAAATTGCCCAAAACAGACGGGTTAATCCTTACTTCTTACTTCCGTTTTCTTACTTTTGGGCGCAATTTAATCAACCGTGGTATGTGGCAAAGAATTCAAACCTTATTTCTTGTAATAGTTGTTGTATCCATGTTGCTGAGTCTTTTCCTTCCTATTTGGGTATCCCTTGATCCCGAAGCAGGCATAACCAAATCCTTATATCCATTGCATTACACTGTGCAAGAGGGCGATGCCCGCACATCCACTTATTTTCCGTTTTGCGCAACAGCAATATTAATGGTGGCTGCTGCTACTATTGCCATCATGCAAATACGAAAATATGATGATCGGATTACTCAAATAAAGATGGGCACCCTCAATTCCCTTATTTTGATGGGTGTGATGTTATGCGCCATCCTTTTTGCGAATAATCTGATTGACTCAAACCCAACAGGCTGGAAATACGGATTGGGCCTTTACATACCATTTGTTGGCGTTACCTGCAACTGGCTTGCTATTCGCTTTATCCGTAGGGATGAGAAATTGGTGAGAGATTCTGACAGAATCCGCTAACTATTCAGAATAAAAAATGTTTAACTATAAAAATTAATTTGTTATGGGAATTACTAAACTTGGAACTTTCGAAGCTCATACAATTGGTGAGCTTCCGGCCATCGGCTTAGCCGCACCAGAATTTGTTCTTACTGGCACCGACATGAAAGATGTTAACTCAACACAGTTTGTCGGAAAAAAAGTTCTGCTCAATATTTTTCCTAGCGTAGACACAGGTGTATGTGCCGCATCCATTCGTGAGTTCAACAAAAGAGCTGCATCACTGGAAAATACAGTTGTATTGTGCATTTCAAAAGATTTACCTATGGCACAAAAGCGTTTTTGTGCAGCCGAGGGGATTGACAAAGTCATCACTTTATCTGATTTCCGCAGCCGAGGTTTTGGAAAAGCGTATGGTGTTGATTTAACAGATAGTGGTTTTGCAGGATTATTTGCAAGATCAGTTGTGGTTATTGATGAAACTGGCAAAGTAAAATATACAGAACTCGTTCCTCAAATTGGCCAAGAACCAAATTATGATGCTGCCTTGAAAGCTATTTAATTCGTACATCTAAGGTTCAATTGAAGCCCTGTTCAATTTTGAACGGGGCTTTTGTTTTTTCTAAATACTTTTCCATACCTTTTATTTTTAAAACCTAATCGTATGCGCTCCGTCATTCTTTTCTTTTGTTTGATTTTCGCTTGTTCATCAAACGCCCAAACCTCCACCAGTTATTATTTAACTGCCGATCGTGTTTTCGATGGGGAAACCATGCATGAAGACTGGGCTGTAGTTGTGGAAGGAGATAAAATTGTTGCCGTTGGATCTAAAGATAAAATTAAAGTGCCAACTGGCGCTACACAAATTAATTATCCCAATTCAACGCTTACTCCTGGTCTGATTGAAGGTCACTCGCACTTACTATTATACCCCTATAATATCACTGATTGGGATACTCAAGTATTAAAGGAGACAGACTCTTATCGAACAGCACGTGCAACTGTCCATGCAAAAAACACGCTGATGGCAGGCTTTACCACGGCACGGGATCTAGGAACAGAAGGCGCTGGATATTCTGATGTGGCATTGAAACGCGCTATAAATGAAGGAATAATACCTGGGCCACGATTGATGGTTGCCGGCAGGGCCATTGTCTCGACTGGCTCTTATGGTCCAAAAGGTTATGATAGCGACCAGGAAATTATGCTAGGTGCAGAGCCTGCGGATGGAAATGATTTAGTGAGAGTAGTACGGGATCAGATAGGAAAAGGTGCCGACTTCATTAAAATTTATGCAGACTATAGATGGGGATTAAATGGAGAAGATCAACCATCCTTTACGCTTGACGAATTGAAACTTATTAATGAGGTTACCAGAAGTAGTGGTCGCGTAATGGTTTGCCATGCCAAATCTAAAGAAGCCATCAAACGAGCGGTCTTAGCCGGGGCAGAAACAATTGAACATGGTGATTTCATTGACATAGAGATTGGAAAACTGATGAAAGAACATAATGTGACTTACATTCCAACCATTGCAGCGGTTGATATGATCACCCAATATCGTGGTTGGAAAAAAGGCATATCACCCGAACCCGCTAATGTTACCAACAAAAAGAAAAGTTTTAAAGAAGCAATTGCCTCGGGCGTTGCTATTGGCATGGGTGGTGATGTTGGTGTATTTCCTCATGGTGAAAATGCGCTTGAAATGGAATTGATGGTAGAATATGGAATGAAACCTTTCGATGTTTTAAAATCAGCAACCAGTGTAAATGCACGTGCTTTTCATTTAGACAATCAGGTCGGATTTATCAAAGAGGGATTGAAGGCCGATCTTGTGATTGTAACAGGCGACCCTTCTAAAAATATTTCAGATGTGAGGAAGGTGAATTTTGTGATGAAGGATGGTTTAGTTTACAGAAAATGAGTTTCCCTTCTTTGATTTTCAAATTCGAAATTTGTAACTAGTATTGATTTAACAATAACTTTATGAATATAAATCGCAAGCAAGCATTAAAGAAAATGGCTTTAGGAACAGCGGGGGCATTAGCTCTGCCAGACTTAGCAAAAGGTATGAACATGCTTTCGCCTGATCTTAAAAATAATATTAATCACTCGGTGTGTCAGTGGTGTTATGGCTCTTTTCCGCTCGAAGAACTTGTGATTGCCGCGAAAGGAATTGGATTAAAATCAGTTGAGCTATTAAGAGTAGATGAGTGGCCAGTGGTTAATAAACATGGCCTAACGTGTGCCATGGGTTATGTTTCATCTTTGGGTCTTAATAAAGGATTTAACGATCCATCACTTCATGAACAATTACTGAAAGATTATTCAGCTAATATTCCAAAAGCTGCTGATGCAGGATTAAAAACAGTCATCTGCTTTAGCGGCAATTCCAACGGGCTAAGCCTGGAAAAAGGATTAGAAAATTGCGCTAAGGGATTGGAGCCTGTTTTAAAGGTAGCGGCTAAGTATAATGTCAATGTCAGCATGGAACTTCTCAATAGCAAAGTTGACCATAAAGACTACCAATGCGATCATACAGAATGGGGGGTAAAACTTTGCGAAAAGTTAGGTTCCTCAAATTTCAACCTGCTCTATGATATCTACCACATGCAAATCATGGAAGGAGATATCATTGCAACCATCAATAAATATTCAAAATATATTGGTCACTACCATACAGGCGGTGTACCAGGTCGCAACGAGATTGACGAAACACAAGAGCTATATTATCCTGCCATTATGCAGGCCATAGTTAAAACTGGGTTTAAAGGATTTGTAGCACAAGAGTTCATACCAAAACGCCCTGATAAGCTAGGATCATTGCGGCAAGGTGTTTGGACGTGTGATGTTTAGTTTAGAAAAGTACTAAACTCAACATTCCAATCAGCACTTGCTTGCGGGAAATCAACTTTAGCAGACCCTAAAGAATGCTTCAGTTGCCTACAAACTACGCTTCACTGGCTTTTGAAACTAATCCCGCGTAGCCACTACAGCATTGTCTCGTCAGATAGGAGTAGACATAATTCATATTTCAATGTCTGCCTCACCACTGGTTTACTACATTTGAGGCATAAGGACACCGCGACTTCAAAATTCCATTGAACGAGTCAATATCAAGCAATGCCGTTTAAAATCATTTTCATTTTTTGTCTTTCGGTTTCTTCTATACTGTTCGCTCAAAATAATTCCGTTACCATTTCCGGAATAGTAAAAGAAAAAAACACTAAAACCACTTTCGCCTACGTAAATGTTGTAATGAAAACAGATAAGGACAGCTTATTTATCACAGGTACTGTAACAGATGAAGAAGGCAGGTTTACCCTTGCCAACATCAAGCCAGGCAATTATTTTCTGGCGTTTTCCTTTGTTGGCTACGTCACTAAAAAACAACCGCTATATGTGGGTAACCTTACCTCGTTTTTGGATCTCGCCACGATTGAATTGGAAGAAAATTCTGAACTACTTAAGGAAGTCGTGGTGGTTGGTATCACTGAAGGTGTCTCGAGCAAAATGGACAAGAAAACATTTGACATGGCCAACAACATCAGTCAAAGTGGTGGCTCGGTGTTACAAGCTATTCAGAATCTGCCTGGAGTTACGATACAAGATGGCAAGGTTAACTTAAGGGGCAGCGACCGGGTAACTGTGTTAATCGATGGCAAACAAACTGCCCTTACCGGGTTCGGAAATCAAACCGGCTTGGATAACATTCCCTCTTCGGCTTTAGAGAAAATTGAAATCATCAATAACCCTTCTGCAAAATATGATGCAAACGGAAATGCAGGAATTATTAACATCATTTACAAGAAAAACAAACAGGAAGGCTTTACTGGTAAAGCTGGATTAGCTGCGGGGGTAGGTGCTTTATGGATAAAGAAGGAAAACTACCCAACCATTCGTCCGCAATATCAAATGACACCTAAAATAAATCCTTCCCTGTCTCTCAACCACAGGCGTAATAAAGTGAACGCGTTCTTTCAGGGAGATTATCTCTACACCGAAACACTGAACAAAAACGAATTCGTAGAACGATATTATGATGATGGCTCTATTATAAATCAGCAACTAAAACGAAACAGAAATACTACGTTTATCACCACAAAAGCTGGCATTGATTGGAATCTTAGTGAATTCAACACCTTAACTGTGTCGGGGGTGTTTGGCTCTGAAAAAATTATTGATAACGGAGATGAAGTATTTTTCAATGGTGATTTTTCTGAACGCCTGCGCCTCTGGCAATTTCTAGAAGATGAGTTAAAAACTACAGTAATGGCAACGGCAGCCTTCCAACATAAATATAAAGAGCCCGGGCATTTACTGAACTTCGGATTCAATTATACCTTCCATCGTGAAGATGAAAAATACTTTTTTGACAACACAACACGCGACTTTACAAGTAAAGACGCCTTTAAGCTTCTTTCTGATGAAACCGTGGGCGACTTCAACCTCGATTATGTGCAACCCTTAAAATACGGAAGCATGCAAGGTGGAATTAAATTTCGAAGAAGGACCATTCCTACCAATATGCAATTCTTTCCTGGAACAAATTCAGCCATTGATTCGACCGCAGGAGGATGGGCGACCTATAAGGAAACAATTCCGGCATTGTACGGAAACTATGTTATTGATAACCCAAAATTCGAATCTGAAATCGGGCTTCGCATCGAGTATGTTGGTATACAATATGAAGTTAATCCTGATCATAACACCTACAAGAGTGATGGCTATGATTATACCCAGCCATTTCCGAATGTTCGATTTGGGTACAAAATCAATGAGCGCAACAAGGTTTCTTTTTTCTATAATCGTAGGGTTGATAGACCTAATGAAGTAGACATCCGGATTTTCCCTAAATACGATGATGCCGAAATTATTAAAGTTGGAAATCCAGCCCTTCGACCACAGTTTACAAACAGTTTTGAGTTAGGGTATAGAACGAGTTGGAAAACAGGTAACTTTTATGCTGCCTCGTATCATCGTATGATTGACGGAACCATTACTAGGATTGCCCGAATTATTACAGGAAGTCCTTTGATCTATGCTATCTACCAAAATGCGGATTTGAGTTATAATACAGGCATAGAATTGGTGCTCTCTCAGGAGGTAGCCAAATGGTTTTCGTTGAATCTAAGTGCAAATGGTTACCATAATCAAATCAATAGTTTTACAGTACAAAATAAATATCCTGTTCCCAATACCTTTACCGCAGCTGACCAGGAAATATTTTCATGGAATGCAAAATTGAACAACCTCTTCCGTTTATCGAACGGTTTTGAAATGCAGGTGATGACAACTTACTTAGCTCCCGATATCATTCCACAAGGAAAAATTGATTGGCGGTTTTCGCTGGACATTGGAATCAAGAAGTCGATTCAGAAAGGCAAAGGTGAATTTTTCCTAAATGCCACTGACCTGTTAAATACAATGGTTATTAAAAAGGAAATTGTAGGTGATGGCTTTAAATATACCAGCTCCGACTACTACGAAACTCAAGTAATAAGAGTTGGATATACCCTTAAATTTTAAGCCAGATGTAGGTGATCGAATTAAAATTTTCAAATTCGTTCAATCAACCCAACATAAAGTTCCGTAAGTTTTGATTCCGCTTTACTTGCTGTTTCAATGATTTCCGCAATATTTACTGGTTGCAGGTTATCTGGGTCACAATCATCTGTCAGAACAGAGATGGCGCAGCAAGGCAATCCCATATGATTCGCAACAAGAATCTCCGGAACCGTACTCATGCCAACCGCATCAGCTCCCATTCGATTTAGAAATCTGTATTCCGCTCGCGTTTCAAGATTTGGGCCCATTACTGCTACGTATACGCCCACATTGAGTTTTATTTTCTTCTCGCTGGCAATTTTCAATAGAAGAGTATTCAGCTTTTTAGAGTATGGTTGACTCATGTCGGGAAAACGGGGGCCAAGTTCATCGATATTCTGACCTCTCAATGGATTGTCTGGTTGCAGATTGATGTGGTCATCAATCAACATGAGCTCTCCTTTTCTCCATTTTAAATTCATATTTCCAGCAGCATTGGAAACTAAAAGATTTTTTACACCAAGCATTTTCATCACGCGCACGGGCAGTGTGATCTGCTGCATGTTGTAACCTTCATAGTAATGAAACCTTCCGTGCATGGCCAATATTTTTTTGCCATGAATAGTCCCATAGATCAATTTTCCCTTATGAAATTCTACCGTAGAAACCGGGAAGTATGGAATGTCATGATAATCGATTTCAATAGCATTCTCTATTTGTTTTACAAATAAAGTCCCAAGGCCTGTCCCGAGAATAACCCCTATTTCAGGAGTTGTAATTCCGTTTTCTTTTAGAAAGGCACTGGCCTCTGTTATTTTGTCTAGCATGGTATCAGTATCCCGTTCAATCAAATATACCTTACTATAGGCGCGAATAGTATTGTTTAACTGTAAAAATTACCACTCGTTTTACCAATGAATTACCGTCTTTATCCACTGCTCACAAAGTCTTAAAATCCTTTTCGGGAATGGCTATATTTGAAGAAGAACCTGAGCTAACTATGAAAAAATATCTGTTTATCATCATTGCTGTATCGCTTAGCCTAACTGCTTTCAGTCAATCTTTTAATGCGCGACCAGGTGGTACACAAAAACCACCGTTACACGGCAAAAATTGGATGGCCATTACAGGCAAACCAATGGCCGCCACAGCTGGGGCTATGATTTTCACAAAAGGTGGAAATGCAGTTGATGCCTCTTGTGCTATGCTCGCTGCCACATGTACCATGTGGGATGTATTAAGTTGGGGTGGCGAAACGCAAGCACTTATCTATCATCCAAAAACAGGAAAAGTAATTGCCATTAATGGAATGGGTGTAGCGCCAACTGGTGCAACTGCTGAGTTCTTCAAAAGTAAAGGCATGAAATATCCACCACAGTACGGGCCGCTTGCTGCAACTACTCCCGGCACACCAGGTGCGTTGTGTACCATGCTTGCTGAATATGGTACGATGAGTTTAAAAGATATTTTAACTCCCATCATTCAAATGGCCGAAGGATATGCGATTGATGCGCAAACAGCCAATGCCATGGAAAGAGGCAAGGATCTGATCAAACAATGGCCTTACTCTAAAAGTGTTTTTCTGCCGCATCCTGGCGAAAAAAAAGAAGCGCCCGAAGGTGTTTGGCATAAATGTCCAAATTGCAAAAACACTATGCTTCTTACCAAGTTGAAAGAAAACCTGCACGTTTGTCCTGAATGTAATTACCACGAAAAAATTG